>CAZEXK010000010.1:0-53144 GCA_964516815.1 uncultured Helicobacter sp.
TATTGATGTTTTTACTTATGGTTATGTATTATAAATCATTTGCATTAAGTGGAATAGTTTTAGTAGGTAGTTTTTTATCTATTATTGGTGTTATATTTGGAAGTATTGCATCTACTTTGGTTTCATTATTTTATATACCAATTCTTATGGCAAAAACTGAAGCTATTTGTCCTAAAAAAAGAAAGAAAAATAAAAAGAAATAGTCATATATATTAATATGCTTATTTTTTGTAATTTTTTGCTATTATGCTTGTTATGAGAATAGATAAGTTTTTAAATGCAGTTAATATTACAAAAAGACGAGCAATAGCAGAAGATATGTTGAAGCAAAAAGTTGTATGCATTAATGATGTACAAGTTAAAAAAGCTAAAGAAGTAAAAATTGGCGATAAAATCACAATAAATTATTTAGAATATAGCCATAGTTTTGAAGTGTTAGATATTCCAATAACAAAATCTACTCCCAAAAGTCTACAAGATAGATATGTAAAAACTACAAAAGGAATATAATGATAGGAAATGATAAAATAATGTTTGATGATATATTTAGTAATAAATTAGATAAATCAGTAATAAGAGAATATTTAATCAAACTTAATAAAAAAGGCGAAAATGCAAATGAAATTTATTCAGCTGCATTTGCTATGAGAAATCATCTAATACCTTTAAAAGTTGATGATGAATTATTAGATGAATTAATTGACAATTGTGGAACAGGTGGAGATAAATCCAACAGCTTTAATATCTCCACAACTGTATCTTTACTTTTAGCTTCGTGTGGTTCAAAAGTTGCAAAACACGGTAATAGAAGTATAACATCGAAATCTGGTTCTGCTGATGTTCTTGAAGCTTTAGGTATTAATTTGGACATTTCGTTGCAAAATCAAGTAAAAATGTTAGAGCAGACAGGTTTTGTATTTATGTTCGCGCCAAATCATAATCCTGTAATGAAATCTTTAATGCCAGTTAGAAAATCAATTCCTCATAGAACAATATTTAATTTATTAGGTCCATTGATTAATCCAGCAGGTGTTAGAAAACAATTAATAGGTGTTTATGATAAACAATATGTAAATATTATTGCCCAAGCTTTAGTGATGTTAAATACAAAAAGAGCTATTGTTGTTTCATCTGCTGATGGTATGGATGAAATTAGTATAAGTGATGTTACATATGCTGCATTTATCAATAATGCAAAGATAGAAGAATTTATAATAGATCCAAGAGAATATGGCTTTGAGTTATACAATAAAGAAGATATTATCGGAGGAGATGCTTTATTTAATGCTAAAATTACAAAAGATATCTTAAGTGGTGTTCAAAAAGGTGCTAAGCTTGATATAGTTATAATAAACACAGCAGTAGCACTTTTTGTAGATAATAAAGTAAAATCAATACAAGATGGAATAATATTAGCAAAAGAAGTTATAAAATCAAAAAAAGCATTAAAAAAGCTAGATTCTATAATTGCATTGAGTAATAAATTTAAAAATTAATTTTATAAAATGAAATTAGATTTAAATAATATTGATTTTATCGTAAATGAGTTAATATTTTTAAGTAAAAATAAAAATGTAATTATTTTACTTAGAGGTGATTTAGCAGCTGGAAAAACTACATTGGTTAAAAAATTTGTTCAAACACTTGGAATTAAAGATGTAGTTAGAAGCCCTACATTCTCTTTACAAAGTATTTATTGTGATAATATTTTCCATTATGATATTTATAATAAAGATTTAAATGAGTTTATATCATTGGGTTTATTAGAAGAATTTGAAAAAGAGGGTATTCATTTTGTAGAATGGGGAAATGATAAATTAAAATCGATTTTATTGCAATATGGTTTTAATATAATTACAGTTGATATTATAAAATATAAAAATGAAAGAGAGTATATAATTGAATCATAAATTAAAAATAAAAGATATAAAAAAATCAATTGGGAAAATAGATATTTTACATGGTATTAGCCTTGAAGTATCAAGTGGTGAAATAGTAGGTTTACTTGGACCAAATGGTGCTGGTAAAACTACTAGTTTTTATAGTATTTGTGGTTTAGTTCCAGCTACTTCAGGGAGTGTTTTTTTTGATGATGAGGATATAACATCTTTACCTTTACACAAAAGGGCATTAAAAGGTATTGGTTATTTACCTCAAGAATCTTCAATCTTTAAAGATTTAAGTGTTGAGGATAATTTAATGCTAGCAGGACAAATTTCAATTCCTAATGAAAGTCAAAGAACAGAAAGAGTAGAAGAACTATTAGAATTATTTGATATTGAACCTATACGACAAAGAAAAGGTGTTAGTCTAAGTGGAGGTGAAAGAAGAAGAGCAGAAATTGCAAGAGCATTAGTTTCAAATCCAAAATTTTTATTATTAGATGAACCATTTGCAGGAGTCGATCCAATTGCAGTTAAAGATATACAAGGAATTATTGAAAGTTTAAAAAATATTGGAATAGGGGTACTAATTACAGATCATAATGTAAGAGAAACACTGCAAAGTTGTGATAGAGCATACGTAATGAAAGCTGGCTCTATCTTAGCATGGGGAACATCTGAAGAAATTAAAAATGATCCTATAGTAAAAGAGCATTATTTAGGAGAAGATTTTACTTTCTAAAGAAATAAAAATCTTATAAAGTAACTATTTTGTTATTTCCTAAACGAATAGCTAAATTTAAAGACTCATTTGCCTTCTCATACATATCACTAACTCCATCATCTAAGACAAATGAGGAAATTCCTCCTGAAATACTTATAGGAATATTTACATTTTCCAAAAATTGTTTATTTTTAATTAGAATTCTTAATTTTTCTAGTTTATTATATGCTTGATTATCTGTAGTTTCAGTCATAAGAATTACTAATTTATTTTTACTATACTTAGCAACAATATCAGTTTCTCTTAAAAATTGTAATGTTGTTTTTGCTATATTAATTAGAATTTTATCTGCTATGTCTGAACCATAAGTTTTACGAGTTTCATCCAAAAAATCAATATTTATTAATGATATACAAAACTTATTACCATATCGTAAAGCTCTATTTATTTCATTTTGTATGGATTTATCTATGTATGATTTATTATACAAGCCACTTAATTCATCATGATCAATTTTAAATAATAAATCAACAGATAAGTTTGTATTATTTGTAGTATTTGTAAAAGTAAAGATATATTTTCCATCTTCTAGAGCATAGTTTTTAATATCTAATTGAAATATTTCTTCACTTTGTGTTCTACTTTTAATCTTAATACAAAAATCATCTTGATTTTCTTCTACTTTTGAGATAATATTTTCAAATTGGTTTTCATCACTTATAAAAGTATAACCATCTTCTTGTATAAATAAATCAACAATGCAATTGTTTTTATTTTGAAGTTCAGTAATAGATGATATTCCTAAAAAATTTAAGAAAGATTTATTTAATGAAAATATCTTATTTCTACTAACAATCGCCATTAAATTATTTTGGTCATTAAAAATTGAATTAAAAGCTAGATTTGATGTTTCTAAGTCATTTATTAAAATATCATTTATTTGTTCAAGCTCTTTTTTAAGTATTCTTGGTTCTACGGCTGTAGATATTGTATCTATTAAAATTTTATTATCAACAGGTTTTACCAAATAACCATTAATACCATGGTTTATAAATTGTAATAAATTTTTACCATTTACATTTGTGGTGAGAATGGTAATGGGAAAATCTTTATATAAGTTTTTAATGTAATCTATAAAATCAGTATTGTTATTTGTTATCATATTTATATCTGTTAGTATAATGTCAAAGTCATTATGTTTATTAAATAATTTTAATGCATCTTGTCCATTTGAAACAGTGAAAATTGTTGTAAAAAATAAGGCTAAAGTTTTACTTGTTTCTTCACTTATTTTTTCATCAGATTCTAAATATAATATTTTTATATCTCTAGTTACTTTAAGTAATTCATCCATATTAAACTCCTCATATGAGATGTTATTATTCTTTTAAATCAGGGGACACACCTTTTTTTAAATCTAACATAATCTCTTCTTTAGGATATGCAAATTCTAGTTTTGACTTATCAATTATATCAATAACATCTTTTAATACATCTTGTTTTGTTTGTAGCCATCTTTCCCATTCAATTGACACAGAAAAGACATAAACTAGTATATCCATTGAATACGTATCTATTTTATCCAAATACACAAGCATAGTTTTTCTTACACCATATTTATCAGCAATATTAAATAGACCATTTTCATAAACACGATTTGTATTAATCAAATGTTGTAATTTTTCGTCATTTACTATATCTTTGTGATTGTTTAGCATATTTAAAATTTCATCTATTACATGGTCTACTTCA
The DNA here is from genome assembly GCA_964516815.1 of uncultured Helicobacter sp. Taxonomy (GTDB): domain Bacteria; phylum Campylobacterota; class Campylobacteria; order Campylobacterales; family Arcobacteraceae; genus CAIJNA01. Next base: position 4,360 of record CAZEXK010000010.1, read on the forward strand.
TTTTTATCATTTTGTATTTTAAGCTTTATATTAAATTTTATTTTTCTTCCAACCAATCTTTTTGACCAGTTTTTTATATAATTATTAGCTAGCTTTGTATTTGGTATTGTTACAAATGAATTTGAAAATGTTCTTACTTTTGTACTTACTAGTCCAATTTCAGTTACAAAACCATCAACATAATCAGTTTGTATCCAATCTCCTTGTCTAAAGGCATCTGAACTAATTAATCTAATGGAATCAAAAAAGTTAGTTAGTGTATCTTTTGCACTCAATGCCAAAATAGCACCACCAATACCAAAGGATGTAACTAATGCAGTTACATCTATACCAGATTGTGTTAATGTTAATAAAAATGCTATTAAAATTAATATAATTTTTGTAATATTTAAGAACAAATTAAAAAGTTCTCTTCTTGTTTCTTTTTCTTTTTCAACCTTACGAATCAAAGCACCATGCAGGAAAAATTTTATAATTTCATACATAAATATTAAAAATATAAAAACATAACCTAAAAAAATAATTTTATCAATTAATAATGAAGATACAAAAATATTAATTAGATGTGTTAGTAAATATAAATTTACTGCATAAGTAATAGGTTTTAGTAAATAATCATATCTTGGAAAAATAAATTTGTTGAATTGATGATCTCTTTTTTTAAGGTAATAAATTTTAAATAATTTTTTTACAGTATCTTTTAAAAATTTATTAAAAATATAAAAAGTCAATACTATAAGTAAAAAATAGACAATATTGTCAACAGTTTCTTTTGGCAAAAAAGTAAATATATTATATAAAAAATCGTTCATTGTCTATCCTAAAATAACTTTGTCTCTTCCTGTTTCTTTTGCCTTGTATAGTGCAGTGTCTACTCTTTTAAAAATTGATATAAGAGTATCTTCTTCTAAAAATTGACAAATACCACAAGATATTGTTATAGGGTCTTTTAATTTATCATTAAGTACCTTATTTTTTATAAGTACTCTTAATCTATCTAATTTTATGAATGCATTTTTAGCTATGGTTTCTGGAAGTAAGACAATAAATTCTTCTCCACCCCATCTAGAAATAATATCAGCTTCTCTTAAAAAGTGTTTAATAGTAGCAGCTAAGGATATTAACACTTCATCTCCAACATCATGTCCATAAGTATCATTAACTAATTTAAAAAAATCAATATCTAACATAGCTACGCAAAAAGGGTTTTTATATCTTTTTGAGCGAATGGTTTCTATGTTTAAAGCTTCATTAAAAAACTCTCTATTGTGAAGCTTAGTTAAACTATCATGATAAGCTTTATATTCTAATATATCATTTTCTTCTTTTAGTTTTGTAATATCTGATAAGGTAAGTATATATTTTAATCCATCATATTGATAAGTTCTAATTGACAATTTAAATGAATTTATTACATTATTTTCATTTTTCATTTTAACTACCATTTTAGAATGATTAATTTCTAGTAAAGATGCTAAATCATCAAAATTGTTATTTGTCAGAGAATGACTGTCAATAAATAAATCAGATAGTAATGTTGTATGACTTTTTAAATGATTGATTGATTTTTTTCCGAAATAATTTAAAAATTGTTCATTTGCAAGATAAAATTCATTATTATTTAAAATAACAATAAGTGATTCTTGAGTATTTAGTATAATATTTAATTCAAAACTAGTTCTTTTTAAATCATTTGCTAAATTATGATTTACATTTCTTAATTCTCTTCTTAATAGTTTTGCTTCAACTGTATTTGAAATTGTTTGTACAAGTTTTTTAGTGTCAACAGGTTTTGTTACAAAAGCACTTATTCCAGATTCAATCAATTCTAAAAGTACTTTATTATCGCTATAGGCTGTTGTAACTACAACTGGAAAATCAGAAACTATTTCTCTAACTTTTTGTATTAATTCAGTACCAGTCATAACTGGCATAGAAATATCTGTAATAATTATATCAAAATCACCATGTTTTACAAATAACTCTAAGGCTTCTTCCCCATTTGATGCAGTATAAACTTCTTTAAATACAGGGACAAGAACACCTTTAATAAGATTACTGATCTCTTTCTCATCTTCAACGTAAAGTATTTTTATATTTGAATTAAAATTTTCCATATTGACCTTAAGCAAAAATTTTTAGTGCATTTTGTAAATCTTCTTTTGTATCAATTCCAAAGCTTTTAGATTGCACTTCTACCATTTTTATTGCTCTATTATAGTGTAATGCTCTTAATTGTTCAAGTTTTTCTATATTTTCTAAAGATGATTGCTTAAAATTACAAAATTCATTCAATGATGACTTAACAAAACCATAAATTCCTAAGTGTCCATTGTATGTTTGATTTGAATTATTATCTCTATGGTAAGGAATTTTTAATCTTGAAAAATATATAGCATTGTTATTGTTATCTAGTACTACTTTAACATGATTTGGATCATCTGCTAATTGTGAACTTATTTTTTTATAACAAGAAACCATGGTAAAGTCTTCTTTTAAATCTTTAATTTTATTTATAACAGATTGTACAACTTCTGGTTCTATAAATGGTTCATCCGCTTGTACATTTATAATAATTTCATCATTGTTTAAGTCAAGTAAATTTGCAGCTTCATTTATTCTATCTGTACCACTTTGATGATTAGTACTAGTCATAATAGCTTTTATATTGTATTGTTTAGCTATTTTCATTACCTCTTGTGAATCTGTAGCTATTACTACTTCATCTAATTTTTGTACTTGTTTAGCTGTTCTAATTACCATTGGTAAACCTAAAATATCTGCTAATATTTTATTTTCAAATCTACTACTTTTTAGCCTTGCTGGAATTATTATCATTATTCTAAAGCTCCTTTTGGAAATGTTAATTTAAACAACACAGTATTTTCATTTATATTTTGTACTTCAATTGAACCTTTTAAATGTAATTCAATTATTACTTTACATATATATAAACTAAGACCTACACCATTTTTAACTTCTTTTGTTGAAAAGTAAGGTGTAAATATTTTAGTAAATATATCTTGTGGTATATGTCCACCATTATTACTAATTTGACAAATGATATTTTGCTCATCATCTTGTGTAATTATACTTATGTTTGGATTTTGAATTTTACTTGTAATTTCTTTTGCATTAATTAAAATACTAGATATTGATAAGGCTAGTTCTTTAGGATAAGTTCTAAATGAGTTTGTTTGATTGTGAGTAATTGTTATCGTTTCTTCATTTATTTCAGCCATCTTTATAGCCTCATTTATAATTTCTTTTATATTTCTTGTTTTTTTCTGAGAACTTAAATCTGTAATTGCTTGAAACTTATCTATAGTTTCTGATAGTTCATGAGTTGTATCAGAGATACTTTGTAGTTGAATAGCAGTAGCTACTTTATCAATTTGTTCATCAAAGTCAAGATTAAAAGCCAATTCTTGTGCTACTAAAGATATTGAATTTAGAGGTTGTCTCCATTCATGTGCAACAGTTCTCATAGTATCTGACATAATAGATAGTTTTTCTTCTCCATCCATTATCATGTTTTTTAATGTTTTTTCATCCTCACTTGTAAATGAAGATGTATTGGTCATAATAACTGTATAACCAATCACATCTGCGTATTTATTAGTATCAATACTCGAGGTTACATTTACATTAAGAGTTGACTTGTCTTTTTTGTTGAGTATTAATTTTCCTTTCCAATTTATCTTTTCATCTATAGATTTTATCAAAGATTCTTTTTGAAATTTTGATGTATCAGAAGATAATATATCTAAATAATTAATATTTAGTAGGTCAAAATCATTATACTGTGTTAGTTCGTTAAACCCTTTAGTTGATTTAAGAATGTTAGCATTTATATCTAATTGTACTTTTAAGATGTATTCATTTATTAAATTATCAGTAGTCAAGTTTTCAGTAATATCTGTAAGATTTAATATAAATAAATTTTCTTTAGACATTAATTGTGCTGAAACTTTTAAATATATTATTTTATCATCAGACCTACTACATAATAAATTTATATTATTTGAATTTGAATTTTTGTCTATATTTTTTAAAAACTCTGTAAATTTATTTTGCTCTTCAATTTTTAACAAATCCAAAAACTTCATTGATAATAGGTCTTTTTGTGCATAAGAAAACATCGGAGTTAATGCTTTATTTACATATAAAAATTCAAATGATGGGGATATCATAGCAATACCATCCCAAGATGAATTTAGAATATCTTTTAGCACTAAGTTTTGCTTTTTAAAAGCACTTTCCTCAACCAAAACAGCCCCTTTTTTAAGTAATATTAGTGTATCATAAATTAGTTAAAAAGAAAGAGAGACATTGAAAACACTTACTATTATAGATACATTTGGTTTTTTATTTAGGAGCTATTATGCACTACCTCCACTAAGAAGTAAAACAGGTTTTCCTACGGGCATGATTACTGGGTTTATGAATTTTATCTCCTCAATTGGAAAAGATTTTGATACGGATTATTTAATATTCGCATTAGATAGTAAAGGGCATACTTTTAGAAATGAAATATACCCTTTATACAAAGACCATAGACCAGAAGCACCTGATGATTTAAAAGCACAATTACCAGTATGTATAGATTTAATACAAAAGATGGGTTTTAAAAGTGCTGCTAAAATTGGTTTTGAAGCCGATGATATTATTGCATCTCTTGCCTATGATGCTAAAAAGAATGGACTAAATGTGAGAGTCATATCACACGATAAAGATTTATATCAATTAATACAAGAAAATATTTTTATGTTTGATCCTATGAAAAAAAAGATAATAAGTAATGAAGATTGTTTTGATAAATACGGAGTATACCCAAATCAGTTTATTGATTACCAATCACTACTAGGTGATAGTGCTGATAATGTACCAGGAGTAAAAGGAGTAGGGGCTAAAACTGCTAGTGCATTAATACAAGAATTTAATGATCTAGATAATATATATAAAAATATTGATTTTGTAGCAAAGCCAAGATGGAAAACACTTTTAAGAGATGGAAAACAATTAGCATATACATCAAAACAACTTGTAACATTAAACACTACTTGTATGAATCTAGATGAATTAGATTCTATAGAAAATTTAATATTGCCAAATGAAAACCCTATATTAAAAATAGCAAATTTATTAAGGGACTTTGACTTGCACAATATTATTAATAGAGTACATAAAGAAGGTACTTCATATAAAACAATATTACCAGAAGATTACAAGCAAATAAAAGAAGTAAGTACACAAGTAGATATAAAAACACAATATATTCTTCTAAATGATGAAAGTGATTTATTTAACGTAATAAGAAGTATAAAAGAAAATACAATTGTAGCATTTGATACAGAAACTACTGGATTAAATTCATTAAGCGAAAGCATAGTAGGTTTTTCTTTTTGTTTTGAAGATACTAAGGCTTATTATGTTCCTATTGCTCATTTTTATTTAGGTGTTCAAAATCAAATAAGTTTAGATTTGGCTAAAAAAGCTATTGCTATTTTAAATGAACACAAATTAGTATTACAAAATTTTAAATATGATTATGAAATAATTAAAAATAATTTTGGCATTGAATTAAACCTATATGCAGATACAATGATAATGGCTTGGCTTTTAAATAGTGACAAACCAGTTGGTATGGATAAACTTGCTATGCGCTATTTAAATCATAGTACAATTGCTTTTAAAGATGTAGTTAAAAAAGGTGAAAATTTTTCGAATGTAGAATTATCTAAAGCCTGTGAGTATGCAAGTGAAGATGCATTTATTACATATAAGTTATATGAGGTGTTAAATAATCAGTTAAGTACTAACACTGCTTTGAATAAATTAGCTACATCATTAGAGTATCCATTTACTAAAGTTTTGTCTTTGATGCAAGAACATGGTATAAAAGTAAATGTAAGACTATTAGAAGAGCTTAAGATAAAGAGTATAGAACATACTAACAATTTAACAAATAAGATTTATGAGCTATGTGATATGAAGTTTAATATAAATTCTCCAAAACAATTAGGTGAAGTATTATTTGAACACTTAAAGTTACCAGCAAGTAAAAAAACAAAAACAGGATATAGTACTGGTGAACCTGTATTGATTAAGTTAAAAGAATCACATGAAGTAATAGACGTAATATTACAATATAGAGAATCATTTAAATTACAATCTACATATATAGAGCCATTATTACAATTAGGACTAAGTAAACAAGACAATAGAATACATACATCATTTTTACAAACAGGAACAGCTACGGGAAGATTAAGTTCAAAAAATCCAAACTTACAAAACATACCAGTAAGAAGTGAAGCTGGTAGACTAATAAGAAATGCCTTTATAGCAAAAGAAGGATATAAACTACTAAGTATAGATTATTCACAAATAGAGTTAAGATTATTGGCACATTTTTCTAAAGATAAGGCATTAGTAAAGGCATTTAAAAGTGGTGCAGATATACATATGCAAACAGCCATTGAAATATTTGGAAAAGAAGAAGCTCAACAAAAAAGAAATGTGGCAAAATCAATTAACTTTGGACTTTTATATGGAATGGGAGCTAAAAAATTAGGTGATACTTTAGGAATACCTAGTAAAGAAGCTAAAGTATATATAGAAAAGTATTTTGAAACTTTTCCTACTATTAAAAGCTTTATGCTTGAAGTTCAAGAAGATGCAGTTAAAGATGGTTGTGTTAGTACATTATTTAACAGACATAGAAATTTTGACTTTGCAAATGCTGCACCTATGTTAAAAGCAGGGTTTTTAAGAGAATCAGTAAATACAGTATTTCAAGGAAGTGCTGCTGATTTGATTAAATCAGCAATGTTAGAAATACACAATATTTATAAAAATAACGATGAGGTAAATATGTTACTTCAAATACATGATGAACTTATATTTGAAATAAAAGAAGATATTATAAATGAGGTATCAGTTCACTTGCAAAAAATAATGAAAAATATATATACTTTAGAAATACCTTTAGAGGTTAGTGTTAGTATTGGCAATAATTGGGGTGAATTGAAATAAGAAATACTTTTAGTTTTGTTCAATACAAATATCAGATTTATAATCACAAATCATTTTTAAAGTATTGTCACTATTAAACTTCAATATACCTTTATATTTTTCTTTTTTTATTTCATTATATCTTGTATAATTACAAGTATTATTTTCACACCTTATTGTTATAAGATTATCATTTCTTTTAAACTCTTGAAATTCTTTTCTATTTTTGCTTAAAGTATTTACAAGTTCAAGTATATAGTGTTTGTCTTTACTGTATTTATTTTTGCCAGTTATTTTTGGTTTTTTATTTTCTTCATATACAATATAGTTATCAAAATTAAAAACAAACTTTAGCCAACTACTTGTAGGAACAGCAACTAAATAGCCATCTTTTATTGTGTTTATATTTGTGAGTTTCCCTAAGGTCATATCATCATAAGTTATATAGTATTTACTACTTGCATTTAAATATAAACTAGATAACAAAAATAGCAATTTAAATATAAGTTTATTAGTCAAATTTTAGTATTTCTTTTGCCTGTACCATATCTTTGTCTCCACGACCAGATAAATTTATGACAATAGTTTTACCTTTTAGTTCATCTTTTGCTTTTTTCAAATATGCAATAGCATGAGAACTTTCAAATGCAGGAATAATACCTTCTTGTCTACTTAGCCAAACAAATGCATCTAAGGCTTCTTTATCTGTGATACTATCGTATTTTACAGTTTTTAGTTCTTTATGGTAAGCATGCTCAGGACCAATACCTGGATAATCAAGTCCTGCACTTATACTATGAGCTTCGAGCACTTGACCATCATCATCTTGAAGTAAGTATGAACATTGTCCATGTAAAACACCAGGACTTCCTTTTTCTAATGAGCAACCATGTTTTAAAGTATCAAGTCCTAATCCTCCTGCTTCTATTCCTATACATTGTACTTCTTCATCTTCTAAAAAATGTGAAAATATTCCAATGGCATTTGAACCTCCACCAATTGCAGCAATTACAACATCTGGTAATTTATCTTCTAGTTCTATGATTTGTTTTTTTGTCTCCCATCCTATAATTGCTTGAAAATCTCTCACCATCATAGGATAAGGATGTGGACCTGCAACTGTACCTATAATATAATATGTATCTCTTGAATTTGTAACCCAATATCTTATTGCTTCATTCATTGCATCTTTTAATGTTTTACTACCAGATTTAACAGGTATTACTTTAGCGCCTAAAAGTTTCATTCTAAAAACATTTAGTTCTTGTCTTTGTACATCTTTTTCACCCATAAAAATAGTACATTCTAATCCCATAAGTGCCGCAATTGTTGCAGTGGCAACTCCATGTTGTCCAGCACCAGTTTCAGCGATAACTTTTGTTTTACCAAGTTTTTTGGCTAATGTTCCTTGAGCTATTACATTATTTACTTTGTGGGCTCCTGTATGATTTAAATCTTCTCTTTTTAAATATACCTTAGCTCCAATTTCTTCACTAATATTTTTAGCATAATATAATGGGTTTGGTCTTCCTACATAGTCTTTTAGTAGTGCATTAACTTCTTCCCAAAATTCATTGTCAAATCTATATTTATTATAACTTTCTTCTAATTGTAATAAAATTGGCATCAATGTTTCAGGTACATATCTACCTCCAAATTCACCAAAGTGACCATTTAAATCAGGATCAAATTTACTTGGTTTGGGCATATAATTATTCATATTTTACCTTATATATCAAATACACTATATACACTAGAATATTTTTGTACTTTTTGTTTTCCATTTAAAGATGATAAATTAAGTAAAAAACAAACTTCAAATAAATTTGCTCCGGCATTTTTTACTAATTTACAAGATGCTACAGCAGTTCCACCAGTCGCACACAAGTCATCTATAATTAAAATATTAGCATTCTTTATATTAAATGCATCAATGTGTATTTCTACTTCATCATATCCATATTCTAATTCATATTTTTCACTAATAGTATCACCTGGTAATTTACCTTTTTTACGAATTGGAACAAAACCTATTTTTAATCTATCTGCTAATATTGCACCAAAGATAAATCCTCTAGCATCAAGTCCAACAATATAATCAAGATTTGAATTTTTGTATTTATATTCTAAATGATCCATTAATAAAGCCATGGCATCTTTATTATTTAATAAAGTTGTAATATCTTTAAATACTATACCAGGCTTTGGAAAATCTACAATATCTCTAATAGAGTTTAAAATTATATTTTTATCTTGTATGCTTAATTTTTCCATATGATTTACGATAAGTTTTCATCTACTATTTGACATATTGTGTGACCAAATAATATATGCATTTCTTGTATTCTTGGAGTATCATCACTAGGTACTATTAAATTAATATCACAAAGTTCAGTCATTTTTCCACCATCACGACCAGAAAATCCAATAGTTTTACAGTTCATTTGTTTTGCTAGTTTTAGAGCTGATATTATATTTTTTGAATTTCCACTTGTAGAAATTCCAATTAATAAATCACCTTCATTAGCTAAAGCTTCAAATTGTCTATCAAAAATTCTATCATATCCATAATCATTTCCAATAGCTGTTATTGCAGAAGTATCAGTAGTTAGAGCAATACCAGCTAAACCTTTTCTTTCAGTTTTATATCTTCCTGTTAGCTCTGCTGCTATATGTTGTGCATCTGCAGCACTTCCACCATTACCACAAAGAAGTATTTTATTGCCATTTTTAAGTGTATCTACTACTAAAGAAGAGGCAAACTGTACATCATCTTGCAAATGTTCAATTACTCTAATAATGGTTTCTAAATGTGATTGAAATTCGTGATATATAGTTTTTTTCATAATATTAAAAAATTACTTTTAATCCAACATATGGGTTTGTATCTAATTCAATTTCTGTGCCATCTTCATGCTCAGATGATATAAATCTTTTACCTACATACAAGTGTGCATTTTCAATTAATTTAAAACTTAATTTTGCATCAATAAATTTCATATTAATTGTATCACCAACTGATAATGTTTTTGGGGCATAAGCTCCAAAAGCATCAATAGTAATATCTTCATTAAAATGTAAAGTAGCAAATAAATTTATAGGTAAAGCCATAAATGTATTTTTTGTATCATTGATAAATAGAGCTTGCATTCCTAATCCAAAACTTAAACCAATATCATTCATATATGGATTCATAACTTTAAATCCAGCTCTGAAAAGCTTTTCAGGATTATCGGATTTATTTTTAGCTTCTGTACCTAAATATGAAATAACTGCACTATATCTGGCGTCATTGTTTAATTCATACACAGAATTTAAATTGTATTCCCCTGAAAGTTCAATAGTATTGCTATTTACATTTAAATCTATACTGTTATTTGTTGCATATGCAATTGAAGTACTCATTAGTACGCCTATTAGTAATTTTTTTATCATTTGTTTTCCTTAATTTTATTTATTGTTGAACTTGTACTTTTACCATGTATAAATTTTACAAGTTTTAATTCTTTTGCTATATCACTTCCAACTACTTCTTTATTTTCATAATCAGCACCTTTTACCAAAATATCTGGCTGTATTTGTTTTATTAATTCATAAGGAGTATCATCATCAAAGTTAACTACATAATCAACACTTTCTAATGCAGCTAGAATATAACCTCTATCTTCTTGATTATTAATAGGTCTACTATCTCCTTTAAGTCTTTTAACACTTTCATCAGAATTTAATCCCAATATTAAAATATCACCAAATGATTTTGCAGTATCTAAATAACTTACATGTCCTCTATGTAAAATATCAAAGCAACCATTTGTAAACACAATTTTAGCATTTTTTTCTTTTAATCGTTTAAGAGTAAACTTTATTTCATCAAATGTTTTTATATGTGATTGTATAGAACTTTTATGCAGTGAACTTTTATATTCTTCAATTTCTTCAATTGAAGCAGTTGCACTACCAATTTTACTTACTACAACACCAGCTGCTAAATTTGCAAACTCTAAAGATTGTGTTATGCTTTTGTTTTGTGCTATACAGTATCCAAGTGCACTTAGTACTGTATCTCCAGCACCAGTTACATCAAATACTTCTTTAGCAACAGTTGGCATTTTTAAAACCTCATTAGAATTATCCAATATAGCTATACCTTCTTCGCTTAAAGTAGTTAAAGGAACTTTAACACTAGATAAAAATTGTAGTTTTATTAATGATTCTTGTAAGCTTTTATCATCAGTTATTTTAATGTTTGTAGCTTCTTCTAGTTCTTTTTTATTAGGTGTTAATGCATAAGCACCTCTATACTTAGAATAATCATTTCCCTTAGGATCTACTATTACTTTTATATCTGAACCGCTAGCTATAAAAATGATTTTAGACATTAGTTCATTTGTTATAACACCTTTACCATAATCTGAGACTAAAACTATATCAAAAGTATTTATACATTCTAGTAGCTTTATAGTAAGTGCTTTTTCACATTCTTGATTTATATCAGTTTTACTTTCATTATCATATCTTACTACTTGTTGATTAGATGCTACAATTCTTGTTTTTTTTGTTGTTTTTCTGTTTTCATCTAAAATAGTTACATATTTACAACTAATATTATCAAGCATTTGTTTTAACTCGTTTGCAATTTCATCATCACCTAATACTGACATGACAGTTACATCTGCACCAAGTGATATCAAGTTATTAACAACATTTCCAGCACCACCTAAAACTGATTTTTCTTTTTTGATATCAACAACTTGTACAGGTGCTTCAGGTGAAATTCTATTAGTTTCACCAAATAAATAATGATCTATCATCAAATCACCAATTACTAATACATTTATTTTATTGTTTTGCATTGTTTTTATTTTACTTTCGAATTAATTTTATTACATATTTATTATCATTTAAAAATATAATAATAACTAAAAATATGTAAAAACTTCATAAATAAGAATACAGTTTTAATATAAATGAAAATATACAAGTACTTTATGTTGTGTTTCTTAAGCATATTTTTGTAAAGTTATCAACTTTATTAATATAATAAAAAAGGAATTTTATATAATGTCAAATACCAAACAAGCATATTTTATGTAGTAGTAATAAAATTCAATAATTTACAATCATTAAATAGCTGGTATGAATCAACCAAGTATCAAAACTTAATACCACTTAGAAATGAAGCTGCAAACATAGATTTGATAACTTTTGAACAATAACAAATAACATTTATAATAATTGATTTATGACAAAATCATTATAATGTCCCTCTTGTGTTTCTAGTTGTTTGTGTGTTCCACTTTGTACTATTTTTCCATTATCTAAAACATATATCATATTTGCATTTTTAACGGTACTTAGCCTGTGTGCAATAGTTATTATTGTTTTATTTTTTAAAAAAAGATCTAGTTCTTTGAAAAGTTTTATTTCAGTATTAACATCTAAAGCAGATGTTGATTCATCAAAAATAATAATAGCTGGATTTGCTATTATCATCCTTGCAATTGATAACCTTTGTCTTTGTCCACCGCTTAATCTAACTCCATGTTTCCCAACTATAGTGTCTAATCCATCAATCATTTTAACAATAACATCATTTAGTTGTGCAATATTCAATGCTTTATGAATGACATCATCTTCAATAGTGTCATCACCCATTGTTATATTAAATCTAAGTGTATTATTAAATAAAATTGGCATTTGTAAAACTAAAAAAATATTTTTTCTTAGATTTTGTTTATTTATTGTGTCTATACTAATATTATTATATGTTATATTTCCAGAGTTTTTTACATAAAACCCACCTATTAATTGAGCTAAAGTAGTTTTACCACTTCCACTAGCTCCAATTAATGCAATTTTATCTTTAGCATTTATACTCATATTAATATTTTGTAGTGTTACTTTATCTTTAGTATAAGAAAAATACAAATTACTTATTTTCACTGAAATGTTTTTATCATCTTGGCACAATAAATCAGTTTGTCTTTTTTCAGTTTTTAAGTCAAGTATTTTATTTATTCTGTTTATTGCGGCTTTTGCACTTGCTAATGAATATTGAATACCTAATATATCTTGTATAGGAGTTATTATAAACCAAATATAACCAAACATTGCAAACATCATTCCTATTGACAAATCACTATATTCAACGAGTATCAAGCCACTAGCTCTAAATATTTCAAAAACTATTAAAAATATTGTAAATGAAAATCTCTCATAAGCAACACTCTTATATGAATAGTCATTAGAAGTATTTTGTATATTTTTAGCTTTGTTAATTGCATCATTAAAAAATTCATCTTCTTTATTACTTGCTTTTATTTGTGAAAATAAATCTAATGTCTCACCAATATTATCTTGAAATTCACTTATTGCTTTGTTTTCATCTCTTTTTAAATCACCAGTTTTTTTTGATAATTTTTTTGATATTATCATAATAATTGGTTGTACAACTAGTATCATCAATCCTAATATTGGATCAATTGTAATGATTACTAAAGAAACGGCAATTAAAGTTAAAATAGAAGATACAAACTTACTAGCAATAGATATAATAAATGTATCTAAAGTATTAACATCTGTTATTAAATTTGAAGCTATTGAACCAGAACCTAAACTTTCATATTCATTCATATTTACTAGTTTTAAATGTTCTAGTAATTTTTTTCTTATTTCAAAAGTAACATATTTAGATATTTTTGTAAATATTTTTGTAATAATGACAGAAAAAATAAAATGCAAAACTCGTAGTATTATCACACTAAAAGTAACAATACTTATATAATAAAAAGCACTTCCATTAATAAAAATACTGTCAATGGTATTTATAATAACTGAAGGTTTATCAAGTAAAACTTCATCTACTAATATGGGTAACATTATTGGTATTGGTATGCTTATTATAATGGCTATAAATGTAATTATTTGACCAATTATAAGTTGTTTTTTATTTTTTAATAGTAAGTTAAATATATACTTTAATGATATTTTTTGCTTCATTGAATGCTTTCTTTTAGTGGCAGACGATATCGGATTCGAACCGATGGTAGATTTCTCTACACTACCTTTCCAAGGTAGCGGATTAAGCCGCTCTCCCAATCGTCTATTTTAGAAAATATATATTTTCTAAATATCTAATGCGTATTTTTTCAAGATTTCTAAAGGTAAAACTTCAAGAATTCTTTCATGTGTTGAATGTATAAATATATCAGGAGCCATTTCATCTTGTATGGCTTTAAAAAACCAAGGAGCAGATAAACACCAAGATTGTCCAGGTTTTACACCTTTAAAATTATATTCAGGCATAGGAGTTGACAAGTCATTACCTACTGATTTTATATATTTTAAAAACTCTTCACTAGCATAAATACATACTAAATGAACACATTCTTCATTACCTTTACCATGGCATGAACCATCTCTATAATATCCAGTAAGTGGATCTAAAGAGCAGGGTTCAAGTGGTAGACCTAATACATTTTTTTCCATATTATCTCCTAAAATCCTCTTAGTGTTATACCCAAATACAATGCAATAATACCTAAGATTATATTCACAGGTATAATAAACATCGAAAGTGGGGCTAAAGTTTGTTTTGCATTTTTAAAGTCTTTATTATCAAACAATATTTGTGCTTTATTTCTTTTTAATTGTATAATTATAAATAATACAGTCATTATAAGCCATAATACCAATTTTGTATATACAACAGAATTTAAACCGCTTTGAGTAAAGTTAAAACCAAAAATCATAAATATAGCAGTAACTAACAACAAACCAATTACAGGCCTAATAATGGCTAAAAAGTTTTTTAAATAATTTAAAATTATTTTTAATTTAGTTTCTGGATCTTCAATATTTTGCATTGCTACATGTACAGAAAATCTTATAGCAATCATACCTCCAATCCATATAGCACCACTTATAACATGAAAAAATATAATTATTCCCGCAAATTCAATAAATAGTTGCTCAATCATTTCTACCAAAATTTATCCTTTTATTTATAATTTTATTGTACCTAAATCTCGTTTTCTAAAAGCAAGAAATATAACTACAAATACCATAACTGTTATTACATATACCCAAGTTGGAATTGGTACAGGATCGCCTGTAGCATATGAATGCATACCGCTTAAATAAAAGTTTACACCAAAGTATGTCATTAGTATAGTTGCAAATGAAATAGTAGAAAATACAGAAAATACGTATGGTTTATTTAATTTTGGAATAAGTCTTAGATGTAAGATTACAACATATGTAACAATAGCTACATAAGCCCATGTTTCTTTTGAATCCCATCCCCAATATCTTCCCCAAGACTCATTAGCCCAAATTCCACCTAAAAAGTTACCAATAACAAGTGCTGACAAACCAATAATAATTGAGGCTTCATTAATAGCAGTTATGTGTTTGATAGTTTTATCTATTTGTGGTCTATTTTCATTTCTAAATATAAATAGTAATAATGACATAAATCCAAGCATAGCTCCTAATCCTAAAAATCCATAAGAACCAGTGATTATTGATACATGTATTGTTAACCAATATGATTTAAGAACTGGTACAAGGTTTGTAATTTGAGGGTCTATTCCACTTAAATGTGCAGTAAACATAAATATGGCTGTCATAACTACAGTAGCACTTAATGCCAAAAGTGATTTTCTAAAAAATACAACACCTGCAAACATAGTACTCCAAGCAATATATACTAAAGATTCATATGTATTTGACCAAGGAGCATGACCACTTATATACCATCTAATTCCCATTGCTGATGTTTGTACAAAAAATAATGATGCTAATACTAAAAATAATAATAAGTTTACTTTTTTAGATGATAATTTTTCATTAAATACAGTTACAAATGAAAGAATAAACATCAAAATACCAATAAATAAATATGCTAAAGTTAATTTTGAAAATAAATCCCATTGATTAAATTTTATTTCTAAATCAAGTTTTTCTTGCGATGGAACTATATCTCTTCCTACTCTTTTTTGATAAGTAGTCATAAGTTTAAAGCCTTCAGAAGCTTGAGTATAATTTACATCTGCAACTCCGCCTAGAGTAGTTTGTGTAATATATTGAACAATTTGTTGTTCTTTACCCTTAAAATTTCTCATAGCATCAATTGGTGCGTACCAAGTAGTATTGCCTTTTTCCATTTTTGGATATATTTTAAATAATTCTCCTGAAAAAATCATATATAATATATTTAATCTCTCATCAAGTTTTATAACATCTTTTTCAAATGTGCCTCTTTTATTAGGATCCATTGCATGAGCTTCTTCTAAGATATCTTTTAATTTATAATCGTTGCCAACTAATATTTCACTAAATGCTACATATTTTCTGTCCAAAGATAAGTTTAAAAACTTTTTTAATTTTGGAGTTTTTAGTTTTAATATTTGAATATCTTTCCATATATCAGGTCTTGAAATCATACCAAGTACAACTTTATTTGCATTCATACCTACAAAGTTATCTTTTTTGGTTAGTTTTCTTAATAAATCTCTTGCAAATGAATCCACAGAAATAATTCTACCTCTTACTTGTACTAAAAGTTTAGAAAAGTCATTTGATACATCTGTTGTGTTGTCTTTATGGTTTTCAAGATACTCTAACATATCTTTTGTATTGTTTGCAACACTTGGTGTTGTAAAAGTAAAAGTTAATACAAGGGCCATTAATAGTGCAGCGTTTTGTTTTGATATATATTGTATTAATCTTGAAAATCTTGATTTTTTATCAAAAAAGTTCATTAGCAATCCTAGTGTTAATAAAAAATAGCCTAAATAAGTAGGCCAATGTCCAGGATCTTTATTTACTGAGAGTACTGTTCCTAATTCATCCTTATCATATGAACTTTGAAAAAATTTATACCCATCATAATCTAAAATATGGTTCATATATATATGGAAATCAAAATTAACATTTTTTCTATCATCAATTAATGTTACTTGACTAGAATAAGAAGATGGAGCCATACTTCCTGCATACCTTTCTAGGTTAAAGTCATTTAATTTTATTTT
The DNA here is from genome assembly GCA_964516815.1 of uncultured Helicobacter sp. Taxonomy (GTDB): domain Bacteria; phylum Campylobacterota; class Campylobacteria; order Campylobacterales; family Arcobacteraceae; genus CAIJNA01. The sequence continues at coordinate 21,411 of CAZEXK010000010.1, forward strand.
AAAAGGTAAAGACATTGGTTTTGATCCATATTGTAAGCTTACTACTACATTATTTTTAAATGTAATTTTCTTTTCAACTCCAGAACGCTGACCTCTTTGTCCTACTAATCTAGTAGATTCAATTTCTTTACCTCTTTTTACTTCAACAGTTAAAAGACCTTGAGTGCTTTTGCCTTTTTTTACAAATTGATAATGTAAAAAACTTATAGTTATATTCTCACCTTGAGTATTAACATCAAAAGAAAAATTATTATTTCCTAAAGCTGCAAATTCTTTTTGATAATTTTTATAAGTAGTTTTACCATTATTTGTTACACTGACTTGTATATAAGGTTCAAGTGAAACCATTGAGCTTGTAGTTTGACCTTCTCTAATATGTAAAATACCTTCATATCCATAATATCTAGTAATAGCAGCACCAATTAAAATGACAACAAATGAAATATGAAAAATAAACTTTGCTTTGCTTTTTATCATTTTTGTTCTAATAACTGCACCAATTAAGTTTAATATAGTTAAAGTTAATATGATTTCATACCATAAATTTGAATATACCAATATTCTAGCTGTCGAAGTTCCGTAATCATTTTCAATTATTGTTGCAATTCCAGCACCTACTCCTAGTATAAATAGAAGAAAATAAGTTGTCCAATACGAAAAAAAAATTTTTGATAGTAAATTCAATCTCAACCCTTAATAAAATATGCAGTATTATATCTAAATACAATTATAAATTATCATTTCTAAATATTACATTTATTAAAGAAGGTAGATTTAAATATAAATTCTAAAAATAATTGTTTAATTTAATTAAAGTTTAAGCCTCAAGCTTATAAAATCAATATTATGTTTCAAACAAGGAGTTTCATATGAGTTATTTTTTCTTGATATTGCTAGTTCTTATACTGAGTGTAGTTTTTTATGACAAGTATATTCAAAGAAAGCATCAACTATTAATTAATTATCCTTTAATAGGAAGAATGCGATATTTATTTGAAGCATTAAGAGAACCATTTAGACAATATTTTGGTGATGAAGATTTTTATGAGTCAAAAGATAAGGTTGATTGGGTTTACAACTCAGCAAAGGGTAAAAATGGTTATATTTCATTTTCTCCATCACAACCACAACCAAATCCAAAATTTACAGTTAAGCATTCAAATATTCCACTAAATGATGATGAAGTATCTCATGATTTCTCTGTAACATTTGGCGAAAAAAGAAAATATCCATTTGTTACAAAAAGTATTATAAGCAGAAGTGCTATGAGTGATGGTGCAATTAGTCCAGAAGGTACTAAGGCATTTGCTAAAGGATCTTATTTAGGTTCTTTTCCAATTAATACAGGTGAGGGATCATTAACCACTAACTTTTTTCTAACACATAAAAAACTTACTGAATCTTGTATGACTATTATTAAAATTACAGACACAGAAAAAATGATATATAAAATATTAAAAAAAGTAACTAACCATCCAACAGCAGTTAAATTTTTAAAATCAAGATATATTAGAAAACAAGAATATGACACATTTGTATTTGATAGACAAAGTTTGACTATGTTTAGACCAAATTGGAATGCACCATTTGAAAATTTTCCAAAAACTGTACCTGAAGATTTACCTGATATCATTTATCAAATTAGTTCTGGTCTTTATGGTTCAAGAGATAAAGATGGTGGTTTTGATGAAGAAAAATACAAAAAAACTATGTCTTTTTGTAAAATGACTGAAATAAAACTAGCACAAGGTGCTAAGCAAACTGGTGGAAAACTAATGGCTGAAAAAGTTACTGAATCTATTGCTTATTACAGAGGATTAGAAGCTCATAAAAATGTTATTTCACCCAATAGATTTCCTTTTGCTAAATCTATTACAGATTTGTTTGATTTTGTTGCAAGATTGCAAGAACTATCACATAAGCCTGTTGGTTTTAAAATAGTAATTTCTTCTAAAGATTCATTTTTAGAATATGCAAATGAAATAAAAAGAAGACTTGACAAAAATATTAAAGGAATTCCTGATTTTATTACAATTGATGGTGGAGATGGAGGAAGTGGTACTGCTCCATTATTTTTGATGGATAGAGTAGGGTTACATGTAAATGATGGTATCCATATTGCACATAATGTTTTATTAGAATTAGGTATAAGAGATGAACTAAAACTAGTTGGATCATCTAAAATACTTACTCCTGATGATGTAATAGTTACAATGGCACTTGGAGCTGATTTTATTAGTATTGCGCGTGGTTTCATGTTGAGTGCTAGTTGTATTAGGGCTAGAATGTGTGCAGGAGAAGGAAGTCATAAATGTCCAGTTGGTTTAGCTACTCAAGATACTAAATTAAGACAATCTTATCTTATTCATAAAAATGCAAGACAAATTAAAAACTATCATGATGCTTTATTATCTGGTATTAGAGTTATGTTAGCAGTTATGGGAAAAAGTAAAATAGAAGAATTGAATACAAAAGATTTAGCATTTGTAGATAGAAATGGTTTTATACATACAAATATAGATAGGTACCTTGATAAAAAAATGGCTGATTAGTCGATAAATAAAGCTATTTCATCGCTCAATAAATAATCATTGTTAAAAATTTTATTATTTTTTACAGTGATTTTGTTTTCTTTTTTTAATATATCAATTTTTTGCAATTGAGAATTGTTAAAAATATTTAAACATACCCCAACAGCACTTCTTAATCCTAAAAATATTTCTTCAAACTTATTATCTTCATGGGTTAATACTTCCTTATCTTCATAAATACATGGTTCATTAATATATTCTTTTACATCTTTTTTTGGATAATATCTTATATTATTTAGACATCCAACAGCACCAGCACCCACACCCAAATAATCATCTTTTTCCCAATATCCAAAGTTATGAGTACTTCTAGCTTCTTTATTTTTGGAAAAATTAGAGATTTCATATTGTTTAAAGCCCAATGTTTCCAATGATAAAAATATTTCTCTTGCTTGATTTATATTTTCTATTCTAACCTCAGGAGTGTACTCAAATTTAGTATTTTTTTCAATTATTAAACTATAAGCACTTACATGATCTACTGGAAGTTGGGAAATTATTTTTAAATCCTCTTGTATAAGTTCTTTTGTATCAAGTGATGTATCATAAATGATATCGCAATTTATGTGTGTAAAGCCAACTTCTTTTGCGTTATTTATTGCATTTAAAGCTTGAGTTTTATTGTGATTTCTTCCTAAAAACTTTAACTTCTTTTCATCAAAACTTTGAACACCAAATGATATACGATTTACACCTAAGTCTTTCATATCTTTGAGCCAATGTTTACTTGCAGAATTTGGATTTGCTTCACTAGTTATTTCTGTATGGTGATTGATATATGGTTTTAGACTTTTAAATATTTGTTCATATTGAATTGCATCAATACTACTAGGTGTTCCTCCTCCAAAAAATACTGATTTTAGTATTGTATTTGGTATCTTATTTAATTCAAATTTAAGTTGCATATTTAAAGCTCTCATATAGTTTATTTTTAGATGTGATAAATTCGTATATGAATTAAAAGCACAGTAAAAACACTTACTGTCACAAAATGGTATATGTATATATAAAAGCAATTTAAAAGTATCCTTTTGATAGTATTACGAATATAATTATAAGGTAATAATATTAATGGAAGATAAAGAAAATGAAAAAAATTACAGACCAAATGTAGCTGCAATTGTTTTAAGTTCTTCATATCCTGCAAAATGTGAAATATTTATTGCTTCACGAATAGATATAAAAGATGCTTGGCAATTTCCACAAGGTGGAATTGATGAAGGAGAAACTCCAGAAGTTGCTCTTTTACGGGAACTTGAAGAAGAAATAGGAACAAGTGATATAGAAATAATAGCCCAATATCCAGGTTGGGTATCTTATGATTTTCCTGATGCAGTAGCAAAAAAAATGCAACCATACGATGGACAAATTCAAAAATATTATTTAGTAAGGTTAAATAAAAATGCAAAAATAAATATAAATACTGCTCTGCCAGAATTTGGAGAGTACAAATTTGTAGATAGTAGAAAACTAAATAATTATATTACATTTTTTAAAAGAACTGTATATAAAAAAGTTTTAAAATATTTTAAAAGTGAAGGATATATTTAATGCTAAGAGTGTTAAAGTTTGGTGGTACTAGCGTAGGTACACTTCAAAGAATACAAAACGTTACAGATATTATAAAAACGATTAAAGATAATGGCGATGATGTTATTGCAGTTGTAAGTGCAATGAGTGGTGAAACAAATAAATTATTAGAATATGCACAAAATTTTTCTTCAAATGCAAATGAAAGAGAATTAGATATGTTGCTTAGTTCAGGAGAAAGAGTGACTTCTGCTTTACTTTCAATTGCTTTAAATGAACAAGGTTACAAAACTACATCTATGAGTGGAAGAGAAGCTGGTATTAAAACTACAAGTAAGCATACATCTGCAAAAATTGAACAAATAGATACTACAAATATGTTAGATGCTATAAAAGATAATAAAATTGTAATAGTTGCAGGTTTTCAAGGTGTTAGTGTAGATGAAAATAGAATTACTACTTTAGGAAGAGGTGGTAGTGATTTAACTGCTGTAGCAATTGCAGGTGCAATAAAAGCTGATATTTGTGAAATATATACAGATGTTGATGGAATATATACAACTGATCCTAGAATCGAACCTAACGCAAAAAAATTGCAAAAAATTTCTTATGATGAGATGTTGGAACTTGCATCATCAGGAGCAAAAGTTTTACAAAATCGTTCAGTTGAAATGGCTAAAAAACTAAATGTTAATTTAGTGTCAAGAAGTTCTTTTACTCCTACAGTAGAAGGGACATTAATCACAAAAGAGGAAAATATTATGGAAGCACCAGTAGTAAGTGGTATAGCATTGGATAAAGATCAAGTAAGAGTTGGTATGTATAAGGTATCAGATAAGCCAGGAATTGCTGCAAATATTTTTAATGCCTTAGCTTCAAGCGATATAAATGTTGATATGATTGTTCAAACAGTAGCTGTTGATGGCAAAGCTGATTTAGACTTTACAATTCCTAAAGGTGATTTAGAAAAAACAAAAATAGTTATGAATACATTTACATCTGATGTGCAAAAAATAGATTATAATGAAGCTATATGTAAAGTATCAATTGTAGGTGTTGGAATGAAATCAAATACAGGAGTCGCAGCAAAAGCTTTTAAAGCAATGGCAGATGATAGTATAAATATTAGAATAATTAGTACAAGTGAGATAAAAATATCAATGATAATTGAAGAAAAATATGCAGAATTAGCTGTTCGTTCTTTACATAGCGCATACGAATTACAAAAGTAAGAACTTGCAAGAATTTACTAACTGGACAGTTAAAACTATAAGAGAAGATAGACTTATTACTTCGTGGATGGAAGAAAGAAAATTTGATTGGATTCCTCTTGTTTCTAACACAATTACTAATATTTTAGATAAAGGAAAAACAGTACTTGTTGTTAGTGATGAACCAAGAGAATGGTTTTTACATTATATTTTACTTAAAATAAATGAAGATACAAGTTCTAGACCTCTATTGCCTTTTTTAAATTTTAATGATGTTGCCAAAATGTTTAATAGTATGACAAATGATAGAGAATTAGAATTAATAAAAGACATGCTCGAAATAACATTTCCAAATGGTTATATATTTTGGTATATTGGCACAAGCCATAATAAAAAAGCTATCTTACCAAAGGTTTCTAATAACTCTTTTTTGTGGTTATTGGACGAAGATGTTCCAAATAGTTTTTCACTAAAAAGTACAGATGAAACTCTTGATATGAAATTATTACAATTATATAGGTTATTTGATAAGACACTAAGTGCCACATTATATGCACAAATTGCAGTTGATAAATAAAAGATAATTTATGGAAATTACCACATCTTCAATATTTATTGTAAATGATGTAGATACTTATTGTGATGACTTATATAAAACATTTCCTCTTCATAGTGCAAGAATAATTAAAAATGCCGAAAATTCAAATATATTTTTAAAAGATGAAGCAAAACTTGTAATGAAAGAAGCATATATTAGTGTGAGTACTACAAAATATATAATTTTATGTGCTAGTAGATTTTCTGTAATTGCTCAAAATATGTTATTAAAAATATTAGAAGAACCACCTAAAAATATTATATTTATACTTATTACAAGTTCAAAAAACTCAGTACTACCTACGATTTTATCAAGACTTTCATATAAGTATATAAAAGTAAAAAAAGAACTTGAAACTTGTACTTTAGATATAAAAAATATTAATTTAAAAGATGTTTATGCATTCTTACAAGAAAATCAAAGAATTTCTAAAGATGAATTAAAAAATCTAATAGAATCAATGATATACAAAATAAAAAATGAAAATATAAAATTAAATGAAAAAAAATTAAATTCTTTTACTACATCTATGCGTTTATGTGATTTAAATTCACGACCTTCCACTATTCTTAGTACATTGTTGTTAAATCTAATGGATACAAATGAAACTTTATAAAATACAGTCAAATGACTTTGAAAAATTATATCAAGAATTAGGAACAGAAATAGGTGGTAGTAAAATATTATCTAAAAAATCACATATGAATTGTATTTATATTCAAAACCTTCACACAGGTGCTGCAAACATATTAAAACAAGATGCATTATCTATTGGTGCTGATTTAGCAGTACCTAGGGGTACTATTTTAAATATTACTAAAACAGTTAATGCCATCTTAATAGCTAGTGATAAACATCTTGAAACTTTAAGTAAAAAAGAATTATCTCAACCCTTTGGACTTAAAGATATAGCTAAACAATTAAAGAATTTTACTAATAAAAAAAGAAATGATACAAAAATCATGGGTATTATTAACGCCAATGATGATAGTTTTTATAGTTCTAGTAGATTTAAAAATGATGATGCAATTAATAAAATTACTGAGATGATAAAAGATGGTGCGAGTATTATTGATATTGGAGCAGTATCTTCGCGACCAAATAGTGATGTAGTTGATGAAAAGGAAGAACTAAAAAGAATAAAAAATATTTGTGATATTATTAAAAAAGAAGAACTTTATAAAAAGATAAAGTTTTCTATTGACTCATATACTCCTAGTGTTATTGAATATGCATTGAGTTGTGGTTTTACATATGTAAATGATATCACGGGTCTACAAGATGATGAAGTAGCAAAAATAACTGCCAAATACAATGCTAGTATTATTATAATGCATATGCAAAATGATCCATCAAATATGCAAGACAATCCAAATTATGAAAATGTAATTTTAGAAATAGATGATTTTTTTTCGCAAAGAATAAAAAAAGCTAAAGATTATGGAATAAAAAATATCATATTAGATGTAGGCATTGGATTTGGAAAAACTTTAGAACACAACTGCGAATTATTAAAAAACTTAGAACACTTTTCTCATTTTGGATATGAAGTATTAATAGGAGCTAGCAGAAAATCTATAATAGAAAATATAGTTGCAAACACACCAATAGAGCAAAGATTAAGTGGAACACTTGCGATTCATCTTGATGCTGTTAATAAGGGTGCTTCTATTGTGAGATGTCATGATGTTAAAGAACATTTTCAAGCTTTGAGTGTTTTGAATGCAATCTCTTGATATAATTTAGCATTAGGTACAGAATAATTTTCAATTACTAAATCTAAATCTTTATCACCTCTACTACTAAGATTTATTAAAATTGTTTTATCTTTTGGTAATGTTTTGCCAATTTCATTGCATATGCACAGCGTGTGCTGATTTAAGTGCAAGAATTATCCCTTCTAATTGTGAAAGTTTATAAAATGCATTGATAGCTTCATTTTCATTACATAGTCTTATTTTTTAATTCTTACTTTTGCTTATATCTTAGTAAATGAATCAATCGAGGTTTTAAAAAAAGAGTATGTTTCTCAAAATGAGAAAAAAGAAGTTATTGCATATCTAGTTAATAGTTCAACTCAATCTAAATTATTAAAATTAGATGCAGATGCTAATATATTAAAAAATAATGATGATCTAGATAAAAGTGTATTACAAGACTTTATATCTTTTAGAAATGCCAATAACCCTATTACATCTTACAATAAACTATTAGTTGAGGAACAAGCAAATATTATTACTAATAGAGAGAAAATTCAAGCTGATATTCCAGGTTATTTCAAATTGTATTTCAATAAACAAAAAGCTCAACTTAAAAAAAGGTTTAAGGATAATAAACATTTTTCAGAAGAAGAAATTAGAACTTTAAAAGATGAACTTTTAGAAAAAGAAAGAAAAGCTGAAATTAAACTGCAAGAAGTATTAAATAATTTTGATAGTTATGATATACAAAAATCTGATTATTATAAAGATAAATACAAGGCGAGGTTAACTTGCCAATTCAAGATTAAAAATAAAGATATAAGGCATATATATTTGAGAATAAATAATATATTAAATATTATACTATTTGAAAAACTTAATATTTCTTCTCATAAAGTTAAAGAGTTTGAAATAAACAATGAAAATCTGTTTGGAGATTATTGGATTAATCTCTTGAAATAAATAATAATAGCTTAGATTATAATAATCTCAAAATATATCTCAAGATATATCACAAGGTTTAATTATAAATACAGTCGGTGTATTTTATAAATATATTATTTTGATATTTGCTTACTAGCTTTTGTATAACTATCTAATTCTCTTTTTATTCTATTATAAGCACTAATCACATCTTTATTCATATGAGTAGCTAAAGTTATATCCTTTGCTCTTGTGATATATTTATAAGCATTTTTGAAATTGCCTAGTGCTTCATAAGTAATTGCAAGATTATATAATGCTACATAAGATTTATAATTTGTATTTTCCGTTAGTGTTAATAATAATTCATTTGCTTCTTGAATATTATTGTTTTCAATTAGTTCAATTGAATTTTTTAGTAGTTGTTGGTTATTGTCATTGTAATGAATATCTTCATCATCTAATAATTCTACTTGAGTATAAGTATATGAGGGTGCAATAGTTTTTATAAAATCATTTGCTATTTCATTTGATAAATCTACAAATATTTTATTTTGTGATTCTATGTTTGATGCCCTATCTTCACAATGATAATCTTTATATAATTTGGTAAAATTGTTAGAGTAAAGTGTTTTACCATTCGTTATCTTTAGTATATCAAAATGTGATGATAGTATAAACTCTCTTTGAACACATAAAACATTATATTTTTCATATATTTTACAAGCTTTTTTATCTTTATTCATGTATTGTAAGCATTTATCATAATTAGTTCTTGTTTCATATTTCCTATATCTATTTACTGATTTACCTATAATAGCACCTGATAGTATAGATTTAGCCTCTTTTAGTGTATATGATGTATCAGTATTAGTATCAATTAATCCTGAATCCATTAATCTTTGTTCTTCTAAAATTCTTTTATCTTGATTTCTATTTACTAATGTAAAATATGTTTTATTATCAAATTTCATATTAGACATTTTAGATCTAATAGTATATGTTAATCCTACATTATCATTTTTAATATCATCAACTATAATAGTTTTTATATCTGGTGAACTTATTTTTGCAGGTTGTAGTGATTTTACTGTTACTTTTGTTGAGCAGCTTGTAAGGAATGATATTGTAATAAATAATGTTAAAAGACTTAATGTTTTCATAATTTACCCTTATTAAAACCATTTTAAATTATGTAATGTATTTCTAATAAATAAATTACCTCTTACATAGCTAATAAATATTGCCGTAATAGACAATATAAATATTATTGAAAATGTATCACGATAATATACTGATATTGACATCAATACAATCGCTATTATTATAACTATCCACATAATTTTTCTGTTTCTATTCATTGTTTCATACTTTATTTATTTTACTCTTATTCTATCTAAAAAAATAAAAGATAAAGATGATATTGTATTGGATATTGAATTAAAATCTTATTCTGATGTAATTACACCTATTACAAGTATAGCAAGTAATAGTAATCCTGAAGATTTTAATGAATCAATTAGAATTTTATCAACAACATTTGAAATACCTACTGAAGAATTATTAATGTTACCATCAAGCATTGATAATCTTAAACTGTCGGTATTAGTAAATTCTGTTTTTATAGAAGCTAAAAAAAATAACATGGATATAGCTTCTTTATTTAATCTAATTAATATCAAAAATGAGTCAAGTCCTCAAATTATTGCTTTAAAAAGTAGATTTGATGCGATAAAAGTATATGCACAAGATAGCAGAGGTATGACTAATGGAAAGTTTGATTCTGTTAAATTAGAACAATATGTAATGCAAGAAAATAGCCAATATCTAACAAAAGTAGATATTCCAGACGGTACAAATAATAACGATACTATAACTTTTAAGGGAAAAACTTATAAAACAGTTGTATCAGAAGTAACAAATAGAATTTGGCTAGATAGAAACCTTGGTGCAAGTGAAGTTTGTGGTACTACTAATAATGATGATGCTTGTGTTGGTGATTTATATCAATGGGGAAGAAAAGCAGACGGACACGAGAAAATTACGAGTGAAGCAAATGGAACATATGGACTAAAAGTTCCATTTTCAACTCTTGCTGATGATCACGATTTTGTTGGAAAATTTATCCTGGAATCAGTTCTACATGATTATCAAGGTGGGTATGATTGGCTTGATTGGCAAGGACCAAGTGCTGAAGTGCTTGGTTGGGATGTTGAAGGGAAAAGTGATGCTCAGATAGAAGATGAATTTCCATGGTTATATAAGGATAAATATGGTGTTTGGAGAGATGATGATGTTGGAGATTTTTCACCTGATTTATCGAGGTACAAAGCTTGGCTTGAAGATAGAACACTTCATTGGCATAATTCAAAAGGAAGAGGTATTTGTCCAGTGGGATATAGAGTTGCTATATTTTCAGAATACCGCAATGAAAAAAATGGAAATTTTTTAAATTTTAAATCAAAAAAAAGAAGTGCTGTTGATGGTGAAATTAGTGACTCTAATCTTGTTTGGACTCAAACATATAATCCTTATACTTTTAGTGATAGCAAGGCTGTGATTTTTAATTTTGATTTCTTTGAAGAAGAACATGACGTAAAAGAAGAAAACTATACTAGTGGACTTCCCGTTAGATGTATTAATGCATTACCTAATGAGTAATTTAAAACAACATCTAAGATAATTAGACTAAGGATTTAAAAATGTTAACATTTGAATTAAAAGGCTTACCTAAGTGGTAACAAAAAAGAAATTTTTTTAATCTTTCTTTTTTTATATGTTCTAACCCAGTGATATAATGTTTTTGGATTTAAATCTAAATCTTGTGCAACTTTAACTGTACTGTTGAATCTTTAAATTATTTACTGTATTTACTTCTTTACATATTTACCCTTATTCATTTTATTTTAACTTAGAATTGTTTAAATTATAAGTATGAATTTAGGTTACCATTGCATACAATACATTATTAGTTTAATTTAACATCTTTTTAGGTTGTAACTTAAAAGTATTTTAGGTATACTCTAATTTATAACACTTTAACTATGGGAGCTTGAATTATCAGGCTGAGAGTTTATCTATTATGATAATGACCGTTAACCTGATTTAGATAATGCTAACGTAGGGAAACTTAAATACATCATGCATAATATTATACTCTATTCATAAAATTAACTTTAGTGTTTAAGGATAACAATATGACTTTAAATAACAAAATTCCACATTTTATACTTTGGTTGGGTGCTGCTATTAGTGTTCCTGCGATAATTATAATTGCTGTTCTTACTTCTATTGTAAGAAAAATAGAAAATAAAATAGGAGAAAACAAATGAATTTATATCAAGAAGTAAAAAAGAAAAAACCGTTAGTTTATTCAATAACAAATTATGTTACAGTAAATGACGTTGCAAATACAATTTTAAGTGTTGGTGCTGCACCTTTAATGGCTGATGATGAAGAAGAAGTTACACAAATAGCATCTTTTTCAAGTTCTTTAGTAATCAATATTGGTACTTTAAATAAAAGAGTAATTAAATCAAGTATTATTGCAGGTAAAAAAGCAAATGAGGTAAACATACCAGTTATACTTGATCCAGTTGGTGTTGGAGCTTCAACACTAAGAAATGATGCAGTTAAAGATTTATTGAAAAACATTAAATTCACAGTAATTAAAGGTAATATAACTGAAATAAAAGCAATGTATTTACAAAAACACACAACAAGTGGTGTTGATGTTAGCAGTAGTGATAAACTAAGTACTAATAATTTAGATGAAACAGTATTATTACTTAAAAAGATTGCATTAGAATTAGATACAATTATCGTTGCTACTGGTGAAATTGATATTATAACTGATGGTACAAGTACAAGTTTGTGTTATAACGGCAATGAAAAAATGTCATTAATAACAGGTACAGGTTGTATGACAGCAGCTATAATAGCTTCTTTTTGTTCAGTTACTAAAGATCATTTCGATGCAACTATTAAAGCTGTAAGTCTAATGGGACAAGCAGGGGACATAGCTTTAACTAAGTACAGAGGTTTAGGAAGTTTTAGAGTTGATATTATTGATGCTTTAAGTAATATTACTGATGGGGTAGTAAAAGATAATGCAAATACAAAAACTATCTAAAGAAGAAGTTTTTTTATATTTTGTCACAAATAAAGATACTTATTTAAATAGAGAACTTTATTTTATAACAAAAGAAGCAATTATGGGTGGTGCAAGCATAGTTCAGTATCGCGAAAAAAATAAATCTTATGAAAAAATGAAAAAAGAATGTATACTTTTAAAAGCACTATGTGATGAGCATAGTGTAAAATTAATCATAAATGATCACGTTAAATTAGCAAAAGATATAGATGCTCATGGTGTTCATATAGGACAAGATGATGAAGATTTTTCTAATGCTAGAAATATACTAGGGCAGGACAAGATTATTGGAGTAAGTGTATTTAATGAGACACAAGCAATAAAAGCACAAAGACAAGGTGCTGATTATTTAGGTGTTGGTGCAATATTTAAAACAAATAGTAAGAGTGATGCAAAACAAGTATCAATAGATGTATTAAAAAATATTAGTGAAATTGCCATTGTACCTGTTGTTGGAATTGGTGGTATTAATTTAAATAATATAGAAGAATTAAAAAATGCAAATATTGATGGTGTTGCTTTGATTTCTGCAATTATTAATAATAAAGACATAAAAAATAGTACAAAAATTATGCATAAAAAAATCAGCCAAGTATTAAATAAGAGGGATAAGTAATGAATAAAGTATTAAGTATTGCTGGTAGTGATTGTAGTGGAGGTGCAGGGATTCAAGCTGATTTAAAAACAATAATGTATCATAAGTGTTATGGTATGACTGCAATAACAGCACTAACAAGTCAAAACTCTTTAGGTGTTACAAATATAATTGAAACACCATTACTTTTTTTAGAAGAACAATTAGATTCAGTTTTTTCAGATATTTATCCAGATGCAATTAAAGTAGGAATGCTTTCAAATGCAAAAACTGTAAGATTTATAAGTGAATATCTTTTTAAAATAAATGCAAAAAATATTGTAGTAGATCCTGTTATGGTATCTACAAGTGGGAGTAAATTACTAAGTGATGAATCAATCTCTTTTTTAAAATCAAAACTTTTTAAAATAGCTACAATTATTACACCAAATATATATGAAGCTGAAATACTATGTGAAATTAAAATACATACAAAAGAAGATATGAAAAAAGCTGCATTAATCATATCTAAGTTTTGTATTGGGGCAGTTTTAATTAAAGGTGGTCATCTAAAAACAACTGCTAGTGATTTATTATATGTAAATAATAAATATTATTGGTTTGATTGCGAAATAATTGATAATAAAAATACTCATGGAACAGGTTGTACTCTTTCAAGTGCTATTGCTTCAAATTTAGCAAATGGATTTGATATTATTCAAAGTGTTCAAAAAGCAAAAAATTATATTACAAAAGCAATTAATATGAAATTGGATATTGGAAAAGGACGAGGTCCTTTGGATCATACTTTGACTAATTTGGATTAATTATTAAAATATTTGAAATAAGCCAAATATTTTAATAATATTTTATTTAGTGCTTTTACAATAAACAACAACTTTCATAATATTACCATCATAAAAAAATCTATTGCTTTTTATTCTCCATCCTTTATTTTTTTGTATTACTATATCATCACAAGATATAGCTTTATTGTTATGAAAATCTATGTATAGTTTTGCTCTTCTATCTTTTTCATAAAAACCATAAGCAACTATAGAAATTGAAAATAATACTATAAGTAAAAATTTTATTTGTTTAGATGAGATTTTTAAAATACCTTTTTATATGTATGACAATATGGTTGCTTTGATGTTTTTGTATAATAATCTTGATGATAATCTTCAGCTTTATAAAATTTAAAATCAACTGCAGGTATAAGTTTTGTTGCAACAAAATATGATTTTTCTTGTAGTTGTTGTATTAGCTCTTGTATAGTTTCTTTTTGATTGACACTATTATATAAAACTGCTGATAAATATTGACTTCCTATATCTGGACCTTGTCCATTTATCTGTGTAAAATCATGTATTTCAAAAAATAATATTGCTAATTGTTTATAAGAAACAATATTCTCATCATAATTAACTTCTACAACTTCTAAATGTCCAGTTTGACCTGTACATATTGATGCATAATCTGGATTTGTTGTATGTCCACCCATATATCCACTAACAGCATCAGTAACGCCATTAATTTTTTCAAAATGCCATTCTACACCCCAAAAACAACCAGCTGCAAAATATGCTTTTTTAATATTGCTCAAGAATTCATCTTAAAGTCAATAGAAACTGAATTTACACAATGTCTAGTATTTTTAGAAGTAAAACCTTCACCTTCAAATACATGTCCTAAATGTCCATTACAATTTGCACATACGATTTCTATTCTTCTACCATCTGCATCAGGTATTCTTTTTACGCTATTATTTATATCATCATCAAAACTTGGCCACCCACATCCACTTGAAAATTTCATTTGTGAAGTGTATAGTTTTGCATCACATTGTTTACATACATATATACCTTCATGATTATGATCATTAAACTTTCCAGATCCTGGCATCTCTGTGCCTTTGTTTATGATGACTCTAATTTCTTCTTCGTTTAACTTATTATATGGCATATTTTTTCCTTCATAATAAAATATTTATTAATATTCTTAGTCTTTAATTTTAATCTTCATTCATTTCATCAAATTCTTTTTCTTTAGCTAAAACCCATTCTTTCATATCATTTGGATTTTTCATTGATGTGAAAAATTCTTTCATGGCATTTGCGTGTGCTTCATCTCCTGATTCAAACATTTTTTGACTATGAGCTTTACTTTGTGTTGCTATTTCTTTAAAAGTGTTTGCTCTAAAAGCTTCATCACAAGCCCCGCCTAAATCTTTGCATTTCATTGTTTTCACATTGTATCCTTTATAAAATTTTTTAAGTAAGTATGATACAATAAATTTTTAAAATTAATCCTATTTTTATGTTAAAATATAAATTAATCAGTTACTTTTAATATTCAATACGCAAAAGGAACATTGTGCCAAAAAAAGCTACAAAAAAAGATATCTTATTTATAAAAGAACATTTTGTAAATACTTATGCACAAGCAGTAACAGAACTTCAATATTCAAATGACTATGAACTTTTAATAGCAATAATACTATCGGCTCAATGTACAGATAAAAGAGTAAATATTATAAGTCCTGCATTATTTAAAAAATATCCAAATACACATACCTTAGCATATGCATCACTAGAAGAAGTAAAAGAATTATTAAATACTTGTAGTTTTTTTAATAATAAAGCAAAAAATATTATTAAAATGGCATTGAGTGTTGAACAGCATCATGCAGGAATAATACCGACAAATATAAAAGATTTGATGAACTTAGCTGGAGTTGGAAATAAAACTGCAAAAGTATTTCTAATAGAAGCTTATGGAGCAAATCTTATGGCTGTTGATACTCATGTATTTAGAGTAGCACATAGATTAGGGTTAGCACAGGGGAAAACTGTTGAAATAATAGAAGAACAACTTGTAAAAAAACTAAAAAATGATTTGCACATATTTCATCAAGCTATGGTATTATTTGGAAGATATGTATGTAAAGCAGTTAATCCTGATTGTGGATCATGTGATTTAGTAAGTGTATGCAAAAGTAAAGGTAGGTTTAATGTAGATGGCAAGTAAGTTAATACAATTAAATGAAAAAAGTTTTAATATCTCTTATGAACTTTTAAATATTAAAGAAAAAAAATCAATACTATTTTTGCATGGTTGGGCTAGTAACAAAGAGTTGATGAAACGGGCATTTTTAAATGAATTTAAAGATTGTAAACATATTTATCTTGATATGCCAGGTTTTGGTAAAAGTAATACCCAATATGCTTTAAAAACAAGTGATTATGCAAACATAGTAAAAGAGTTTTTACAACAAACTTCATTAAGTCCCGATATTATTGTTGGACACTCTTTTGGTGGTAAAGTAGCAACATTATTAAAGCCAAATTTATTGGTTTTATTAAGTAGTGCTGGAATTTTAGAAGAAAAAAATGTAAAAACATTATTGACTATTAGGATGGCAAAGGTGTTTAATAAATTTGGTTTAAAAAAAGTCACAAAACTTTTAAGAAGTAATGATGTAAATACTATGAGTGAAAATATGTATGAAACATTTAAAAATGTTATAGATGAAGATTTTTCAAATAAATTTAAAAACTATGAAGGTGAAGCTAAACTTTTTTGGGGAGTACACGATACTGCAACAACTTTAAATGCAGGAAAATTAATGCATAAGCTTATAAAAAATAGCAAATTTTATTCTTATGATAGTGATCATTTTTTCTTTTTGAGATATGCAAATGATATTGCCAATAAGATAAATAAGTAAAATATATATTTAAACTATGTCTTTATACTCCAAGAAATACTTTGTCCAAAATACATAGGAACTACTGTTTCATTAAATCCATCATAAGATAAAGGGACAACAAAATTTTCTTTTATTAAAGTTACTTCTTTTTTACTCTTTGTCATATCATATATTTTACAAGCATTTGAACTAATAAATGCATCTAAGTTATGTAATGAATCATTTTTTTCAAATAATTCCACTAAAACTTGTAATGCTATAGGAGCAGTAAATACACCAGCTGCACATCCACAAGCTTCTTTTTTGTGTTTTGGATGTGGAGCACTATCACTACCAAACATTATTTTTGCATTGCCACTTAAAGCTATTGCTAAAAGTGCATCTCTATCTTCACTTCTTTTTGCAATTGGCTTACAAAATAAATGAGGCTGTAACATACCACCTGCTACATCATCTAAAGTTATTATTAGATGCTGTAATGTAATAGTGGCATATAAGTTATCGTATTTTTGTACAAGTTCCACTGCATCTTTTGTTGTTATGTGTTCCATAATAATTTTAAGTTTGGGAAAAGAAGTTGCAAGTTCTTCATAAACACTCATAAATTCAGATTCTCTATCCATAACAAAGCCATTTGTTTCTCCATGTACACATAAAGGAATACCAAGCTCAGCCATTGCATTAAATGTAGGTGCTAAAGTTTTAGTATCTATTGTTTGCACACCATCTTCGCTGTTAGTAGTAATACCAGCTGGGTATAATTTAATAGCAGATATTTCATCTTTTACATCTTGCAAAAACTCTTTAGTATATGCTTTAAAAAATAAAGTCATAAAAGGTATAAAGTCATCTGTATTACAAGCTTGTAGTATTCTATTTTTATAAGATATTACTTCTTCTTTAGTACTAATAACTGGCACAAGATTTGGCATTATAATAGCCCCAGCAAACGTTTGAGAAGTAAGTGGAGCTACAAGTTTTAACATATCATTATCTCTTAAATGAAGGTGCATATCAAAAGGAGATGTTAAAGTTAATTCTTTCATTATTTATTCGCGTTTACTATACTAGCAATTTTAGTTTTTAGTTTTTCTTGAGTAAACCCAAACTTATCAAATAAGTCATTTGCAGGTGCAGATCCACCAAAAGTATTCATACCTATAACTTCATTTGCAAACTTATACCATTCCATAGATGAACTCATTTCAACTGCAATTTTAAAAGTGTTTGGTTCAATAATAGTATCAATATATTTTTTATCTTGTTCAACTAATAAATCAAAACAAGGAACAGAAACAATATTACAAATAATATTCTCATCATTAAATAAAGCACATGACACTTGTAGTATTTCCATTACTTCACTACCACTTGCTATTAAAGTAACTGTTGCGTTTTCTCTTTGTTTTAATAAATAACCACCATTATGAACATCTCCAAATGAAATTTTATTTTTTAATGTCATAAGTTTTTGCCTTGAACAAACAAAAGCAGTAGGAGCTGACATGGTAAGTGCTTTTTTCCAACATTTTACATTTTCACTAGCATCAGCTGGTCTAAATGTGTAAAAGTTTGGCATTGCTCTAAATTGTGCTAATTGTTCTATAGGTTGGTGTGTTGCACCATCTTCACCAACACCAATTGAATCATGTGTCCATATGAAATGTTGTGAAATATTTGACAAGGCAGCAACTCTTGCAGCTGGTTTTAAATAATCAGAAAAAATGAAAAAAGTTGCAGAATATACTTTGAATAGCCCATATAAATTCATAGCATTACAAATAGCAGCCATAGAATGTTCTTTTATACCAAAGTGAATATTTCTACCTTTGGGGAAATCTCCAAATCCAATAAGCTCAGTTTTATTTGATGGAGCTAAATCAGCACTACCACCAAGAAATGAAGGTACAGCTTTTGCAATTGCATTTAATATTTTGTGATTTGAATCTCTTGTAGCTATCATAGAATCTTCTTCAAAATCTGGGTACTGTATTTTGGAATAATCAGGATTTAAAAGTGCGTTTAAAGTTTCATTTTGTTCGCTTAATGGTAAATCTTTTTTAACTAATTTATTCCAAGCCTTGCTTAATAACTCTCCACTTTGAAGTTTATTAAAAGCTTCTTTAACATCGTTTGGTATTACAAATGATTGCTCAGGATCAAATCCAGCTTTTTGTTTAGATAAGGCTAGTTCATCAACACCTAATGGAGCTCCATGAGTATGATGAGAACCTTCAAGAGTAGCAGCACCTTTACCAATTGATGTTCTTGCAATTATTAAAGTAGGTTTATTAGATGTTCTTGATGATTCAAGTGCATTTGTGATTTCATCAAAATTATGTCCATCTATTGTTATTACATCAAAATTGATAGCCTCAAATCTTTTTTTAACATCTTCACTCCAAGCAATTGCAATATCACCTTCAATTGTGATATCGTTTGAATCGTAAATTAGAGTTAAGTTTGATGTTTGTTGATGTCCTGCTGTTGATAATGCTTCATAAGATATTCCTTCTTGCAAATCACCATCACCACATAAACAATATACATGATGATCAATTACTTGTGCAGAAGTTGAGTTTAAACAATGTTTAGCATATTTTGAAGCCAATGCAAAACCAACAGCATTTGCAATTCCTTGTCCAAGTGGTCCTGTTGTTATTTCTATACCATGAGTATGACCATTTTCTGGATGACCTGGTGTTAAAGAATCTAATTGTCTAAATTGCTTTAAATCTTCTACACTTAAGTTATATCCCCAAAGATGTAATAAAGAATAAATCATAGCAGAAGCATGACCGCCTGAAAATACTAATCTATCTCTATTTAACCATGAGTCATTATTTGGATCAAGTTTTAAAAACGATGACAAAACAGTAACAATATCAGCCATTCCCATAGGAGCACCAGGGTGTCCACTATTTGCTTGTTGCACCATATCTGCTGCTAAAAATCTAATTGTATCTGCTTGTTTTTGTAGTAATTGTTTAGACAATTTTAATTCCTATATATGTATATTTTGCATATTATATCTAATATATAGTAAATACTTGATTGTGTTGGATTTGTATTTTTTATATAGTTAAATTAATTTTTTTAATAAACGTATATATTGTAAAGCACTATCTTGACTTTGTCCTCCTGAATTAAAATGAATATGAATTTTATTTTTTGGAGTTTTTGGATTGCCTATTGAGGGAATGGCAATATCATTTACTGCTATGTTCAAATTTTTTAATTCATCAAAATAGTTTCCTAATTTACCTATTACGCTTAGTGAAATTTTCATAACAATCCTTTGTAAAAGTCTGTTAATTAAATATATCAAAATTATACATACTTATATTTTTTTAAAGTTAAAATGAAAGTTGTAGAAATATTAATTACAATTATACACATTATTATTAATATAAGAAATATATAAATTTAAATTATTTTATGATATAGTTCGTTTTATAAAACTATATAATAGGTAAAGAATTGAAAAACTTAGTAATCGTAGAGTCACCAGCAAAAGCTAGAACAATTTCAAAATTTTTAGGAAGTGAGTATAAGGTATTGGCTTCTATGGGTCATGTAAGAGATCTCCCTAAATCTAAACTTGGGTTTGATCCTGATGATAATTTTAAACCACAGTATGCAATTAGTCGTGATAAGACAAAAATAATAACAGAGTTAAAAAAGAATATAGATAAAAATACAACAATTTATCTAGCAGCAGATGAGGATAGAGAAGGTGAAGCCATTGCTTGGCATTTGATTCCTGCACTTAAAATAAGTAAAAACCCTATAAAAAGAATAGTATTTCATGAGATTACTAAAACTGCAATCCTAGAAGCATTGTCAAACCCAAGAGATGTTAATCAACATCTAGTGGATGCACAACAAGCAAGAAGAATTTTAGATAGAGCAGTAGGATATAAGTTATCACCTTTGATATGGAAAAAAGTTAGATATGGTCTAAGTGCAGGTAGAGTACAAAGTGTAGCAGTGAGAATCATAGTTGATAAAGAAAGAGAAATTGAAGCATTTGAACCAGTTGAATTCTGGAAAATTAAACTAGATATATTAGAAAAGCCAGAATTTAAAGCAGAACTATCTAAAATAAACAATAAAACGGCAAAAGTTAAAAATGAAGAAGAATCAATTATTATTGAAAACTCATGTAATAAAGGTGAATATTTACTAAATGACATTGAAGAAAAACAGAGTAAACGAAATCCAGCAGCTCCATTTACAACTTCTACATTACAACAAGAAGCTAGTAGAAAAGCTGGTTTTGGAGTAAAACAAACTATGATTGTTGCTCAACAATTATATGAAGGTAGTGTTACAATTCCAGGTCATACTGGTGGTTTGATTACTTATATGAGAACTGATAGTGTTAACTTATCGTCATTAGCAACAAGCTCAGCTAAAAAAGTAATAATAAAAGAATTTGGTGAAGAGTATTGTTTAGATAAGCCAAGGTTTTATAAGGGCAAAGGAAATGCACAAGATGCTCATGAAGCTATAAGACCTATTAATATGGCATTGAAACCAAGTGATATTGAACAATACCTAGATTATAGTCAGTTTAGATTGTATTCATTGATTTGGAAAAGAACTATAGCAACACAAATGTCACAAGCTATTATTGCAAATACTACATATAAAATTAGTGCTGGAAAAGATAAGGAATATGAATTTACTGCTAAAGGTACGAAAATAATTTTTTCTGGTTTTATGAAAGCATATACAGAAGGAAGTGATGATCCAGAAGCTAGTTTAGATAATACAGAAAAATTTTTACCTAATGTACAAAAAGAAACTATATTTAAAAAAACTCACATTAACAGTGAACAAAACTTTACTAAACCACCAGCTAGATATACAGAAGCATCTCTTGTAAAAAAATTAGAAAACGAAGGTATTGGAAGACCATCTACTTATGCACCAACAATAGCGACAATTCAAAGTAGAGAATATATTATTAAAAATGAAGATAAAAAATTATCGCCAACATTAATAGGAACAGTTGTAAATGATTTTTTAGTTGAGCATTTTGGAAATATACTTGACTTAGGTTTTACTGCTAAAGTTGAAGAAAAGTTTGATGAAATTGCAGAAGGTAAAATTGCTTGGCAAACAGTAATGCAAAATTTTTACAGTGATTTTGTAAAAAATGTGGAAGACAAAGAGCAAAATGCTCCAAGAGCAAAATTTTCAGATATTAGAGAGCTTGGTAATGATCCAAAAACTTCATTATTAATAACAGCAAGAGTAGGACAATATGGGCCTTATGTTCAATTAGGTGCTAAAAATGAAGAGACAGGAGAAAAACCAAAAATCGCTTCTATACCTAAAGAAATTTCAGTAAATAATATTACAATGGATGAAGCTTTAGTATTATTACAACTTCCTAAAATACTAGGTAAAGATGAAAATGACAATGATGTAAAAGTTGCCATTGGAAGATTTGGACCTTATTTACAAGTTAAATCAGTATTTTTTACTTTAAAAGAATATAACCCTTATAAAATAAATATAAAAGAAGCCTTAGAAGTTATTGCTCAAATTAAAATTGAAAAAGCAAAAGCCTTACTAAAGGATTTTCCTGATGAAGAAATACAAATAATTGTTGGAAGATTTGGTCCATATATTAAACATGCAAAGAAAAATTATAAATTGCCAAAAGAATTAGATGAACAAGATATTAAAGCCTTGAGTTTAGATGAAGTAAAAGAAATAATGAAAAATCAGCCAAAAAAAAGTGCAAGAAAAGCCAGCACAAAAAAAGCTCCTGATAAAAAATCTACTAGAAAAAAAGTCACAAAACCAGCTAGTAAAACAACAACAAAAACAATAAAAGCAAGTGGAAATAAAAAAAGAGCACCTACAAAAACTACAACTACAAAAAAGAAAAGTACATAATAATGAAAATTGCTATTATGTCAGATACTCATAAAAAAACGTCTATGATGTCTGATGCTTTGACTTTATTAAAAAATAAAGGTGCACAATATTTAATACATGCAGGTGATTTAGTATTAAAAGAAAACCTAGAAGTTCTAAAAAACTCAGGTTTAATTTATACTAGTGTTTTTGGTAATAATGATTATAATTTAATTAAATATCAAGATGAATACAATATAAATCAAGAACCTTACTATTTTAAAATAAAAGATTCAACATTTAAACTTATGCATATCCCAACTTTTATGACTTCAGACAGCAATGTGATAATATATGGTCATACTCATGATTTCACTCATGAATATAAAAATGATACTTTATTTTTAAACCCTGGTGAAATTTGTGCTAGAAATAAACCTTTAAGCCAATGTGTTTTATTAGAAATTAATAAAGAAGAATATATTATAGATTATTATTTTAAAGAAGTTTTACATAATGATATATGGCAAAATATACAGTACAAATATAAAAGATAATTATTAAATATAATAAATACATAAATTTAATAATAATAAAAAAAGAAGTAATATGAAAAAAGAAATATTTTTATGTGCAATTTGTAATTGTGAAAGTGGTACTTGTAGTGAAGATTGTAAATTTTGTACACAAAGTGTAAAATATAAAGCAGATATACAAAGATATAAATTCAAAAATATAGATGATATTGTAAAAGAAGCTAAAATTGCATATGATAATCATGCTATTGGGTATTGTTTAGTTACTGCTGGACTTGGACTCACAGATAAAAGAATAGAATTTGTAACAAAAGCGGCACACGCAGTAAAAAAAGCAATACCAGATCTTAATCTTATTGGATGTAACGGAATAGCTTCAAAAGAGCAACTAAAGCAACTAAAAGATGCTGGTATTACTAAATATAATCATAACTTGGAAACTGCAAAAGAGTTTTATCATGAAATATGTACAACTCATGATTGGGATTCAAGATATGAAACTTGTTTAAATGTAAAAGAAGTTGGCTTAAATTTATGTACTGGTGGTATTTTTGGTATGGGAGAATCTATGCAAAATAGAATGTCTATGCTAAAATCAGTAAAAGAATTAAATCCTATGTCTATGCCAATTAATTTTTTTCATCCAAATGAAGCCTTACCTATTAAAAGTAATACATTAAACAAGAAAGAAGCCTTTGATATGATTGAAACAGCAAGGAATTATCTGGGGGAAGATGTTAGAATAATGATAGCTGGTGGAAGAGAAAATACTTTTGGTTCTAGTCAATATGATATTTTTGACTATGGTGCAAATGCAATTGTTATAGGAAATTATTTAACAACATCTGGAAAATTAGCTTCTAATGATTTAAAAGAATTAGAAAAACTTCAGTATCCTATTGCTAAAACTTGTAAAGATTAAATAATATTATGTCAAATGAAGTTGCTATAATATTAGTCGTTTCGGCAATTATATTTATATCTCCATTATTATCTAAATTAACCAAAATACCTACTATTCCAATTGAAATTATATTGGGTAGTATTGCCATTTCTTTAAAATTATTTGATAATAATAAAATATTTGTATTAGTAGCAGAGCTTGGGTTTTTATACTTAATGTTTTTAGCAGGATTAGAAGTTGACTTGAAAAAAGTATTGAAATTAAAATTTTATTTAATAAAAAAAGCACTTTTATATATGTTAATTTTATATGGCTTTGCAATTGCTAGTACATTCTACTTTGAATTATCAAAAATATATATTGTAACTATGCCATTAATTTCAATTGGACTAATTGCAATATTAAAAAAAGAATATGGTAATTTAGCATGGATAAATATGTCAATTACAATAGGTGTAATAGGTGAAATAATCTCAATTATAGTTCTAACTGTTGTAAGTGCTAAATTAGAATTTGGTTTAGGAATAGAATTTTATACAACTTTATTATTATTAACATCATTCTTTTTTGGTTTTATATTATTATATAAATTGTTTCACATTATTGTGTGGTGGTATCCTGGAATTAAAATATATCTTATGCCAACTTCTAATGATACACAAGAGCAAGATATAAGGGTATCTATGACAATATTTTTCTTATTTATTGCTTTAATGTTATATTTACATCTAGAAATAGCACTTGGGACATTTATAGCAGGTGTATTTATTAGTACATTTTTTCATCATCATGTTGGTTTACAAAAAAAGCTTGAATCTTTTGGTTTTGGTTGGTTGGTTCCTATATTTTTTGTTTGGATTGGCACAACATTTGCATTAGAATCTATTTTAAAACCAAACTTATTTTATATTGCTTTTTTAATTAGTATACTAATGATATTACTTAGATTAGTTGCCTCAATTTTATTTATAAAAGAGTTAAAAATTAAGGGCATATTTTTATTTGCTCTTAGTCACTCAATGCCATTAACACTTATTATTGCAGTTGCTACACTAGCTTTAAATGCAAATGCGATTACAAATTATTATTATTATGTATTTATATTATCCGCTATGTTAGAGGTAATTTTATCTATGGTTATTATTAAAATAATTTATGCATTTAATAATAACAGCAAGGCACTAAGTTAGATAATTATTTCTTTTTTATAACAGCGATGTTATTATCAATGCTTATTTTGTATTGATTTATTGGATATTCTAATTGTACAGTTACTCTAAAGAAATTAGATTCACTATGATTGCCAACAGCATAAGATTTAAAACTAGTAGTATTTAATTGTTTATTTCTTGAATAAAGTTTAACTTTTGCAAGAAAGTCAAATGCTATCTTTTTTTCTTTTTTTAAGTTATGACTAGTAACTACATAATAATGTTTTCTAGAAGTAATTTTTAATTGACTTTTATCTGATTGAATTGTCAGAAATGGTAAAATTTTAAAAGTACCATATTGTGGAGCAATAGTTTTAACTTTTTTTTCTGCAATTGGCAACTTTTTTTCAATAGTTTTTTTACTATTAGATTGTATTTTTTCTTTGACTTTATCATCCGTTTTAATATTAGATAATTTCATTGCTTCATTTATTGATTTTTGTACATCAAGCTCTTCTTTTGATGGTTTTTTTACAATAATTTTTTCTTTTAATAATGGTAAAACTTTCTTATTGTTAACAAGTGGAGAGGTTTCTGGATTAATTGGTTGTGTTTTTAACTTTATTATTCTTTTTCCATCATCTTCATCTGGTACTAAAGGAATTTCTTCAAAAGGGTTTAATCTTGCAACTAAACTTATTGCTATTAACATACTTACTGTAATAATTTTAATCATTGTTCTGGCTCCAAATTTTTTAATTCAAAATAATCTTTTTGTAATTTAGCATTTGCTACTTGCATATATTTTATCTCATTTTCTAATTGTATTTTTTTTGTCTTTAAATTATTGTAAGTTTCAAAAGAATTTTTACCTAAAAACAATAAAGATGCAAAATAGTTTGCAAATACTACTGTTATAATAGCTAAAAAACTATTAAGTACAATTTTTTTAAAAATACCATTACTTTTCATAAAATTTTATTTTATGAAAAGGCTTTTACCCAGGTATTCTGAATATGCAATTTCAGAACCTATTTCTAATAGTCTATTGTATTTAGCAATTCTATCACTTCTTGCTGTTGAACCTGTCTTAATTTGTCCACAATTTAACGCAACAGCAAAATCAGCGATAAAAGCATCTTCACTTTCACCTGATCTATGTGACATTACACAAGTATAATTATTTCTTTGTGCAAGTCTTATTGTTAACATTGTTTCGCTTATAGTACCAATTTGATTTGGCTTAATTAATATTGAATTAGCTATGTTTTTACTTATACCTTCATTTAAAATATTAGCATTTGTTACAAATAAATCATCCCCAACTAATTGAATTTTAGAACCTAACTTTTGCGTTAATATTTTCCATCCGTCCCAATCATCTTCATTTAAACCATCTTCAATAGATACAATTGGATATTTTTCACATAAATTAGCATAATAATCAACTAGTTGTTCTGATGTAATTTCTCTATTTTCTGATTTTAATACATATAATCCAGAATCATTTACTAATTCAGATGCTGCAACATCTAATGCTAATGAAATTTGATCACCAGCTATATATCCAGCTTGAGAAATTGCTTTCATGATAATTTCTAAAGGTTCTTCATTTGATTTTAGATTTGGAGCAAATCCACCTTCATCACCAACAGCAGTTGATTCTCCCATATTATCTATGATTTTTTTAAGAACTTGATATATTTCACTTACAGCTTGTAAACCTTCATTAAAATTCTCAAACCCAACTGGCATAATCATATATTCTTGAAAATCAACAGAATTGTTTGCATGTTCTCCACCGTTTATAATATTAAACATTGGTACAGGCATAGTCATTGCGTTAGCACCACCTAAATATCTATATAATGGGATATCAAGAGAGAAAGCAGCTGCACGAGCTACAGCCATTGAAACACCTAAAACGGCATTTGCACCTAAGTTAGCATAATTATCAGTAGTATCAATATTTTTCATAGTAGCATCAATTTGTGCTTGGTTATAAGGGCTTAATCCAATAAGTTCATCTGAAATTTTAGTATTTACATTTTCTACTGCTTTTAAGACACCTTTCCCAAAATATCTTTTATCACCGTCTCTTAATTCTAAAGCTTCTCTTTTTCCAGTACTTGCTCCACTTGGAACTATTGCTGATTGTTTTGTTCCATCACTCAATACAACTGTAGCTCTTACTGTTGGGTTTCCTCTACTGTCTAGAACTTCATCCGCATAAATATTGTCTATATATACCATTGTTACATACTCCTAAAACTTTTTTAAAATGAAGTGTACCAAAAATACACTTATATTATGTATAAATTAGTATAGTCTTATTTAGTCTTTTTAGTTTTACTTTCCTTTGGTGCAACACCCATTGTTTCTAGTATTTTTTTCTCAATTTCATTTGCTATTTCTGGATTGTCTCTTAAAAATACTTTTGAGTTTTCTTTTCCTTGTCCAATTTTAGAATCATTATACGAAAACCATGCACCAGCTTTGTCAACAATATCCATTTTAACACCATAGTCAATAAGTTCTCCTAATTTTGAAATACCTTCTCCAAACATAATATCAAATTCTACTACTTTGAATGGTGGAGCAACTTTATTTTTTACTACTTTAACTTTTGTTCTATTTCCAATACTTTGTTCTGCTTGTTTTAATGTAGCAATTCTTCTAATATCTAATCTAACAGATGAATAAAACTTTAAAGCATTACCCCCAGTTGTTGTTTCTGGACTTCCATAACCTGTCATTCCAATTTTCATTCTTATTTGATTTATAAATATTACGGTAGTTTTTGTTTTACTTAATAATCCTGTAATTTTTCTTAGAGCTTTTGACATTAATCTAGCTTGAACTCCAACTTGCATATCATCCATATCGCCATCTATTTCTACTTTTGGTGTAAGTGCAGCAACACTATCAATTACAATTAAATCAACAGCACATGAACGAATTAAAGATTCTAGTATTTCTAGAGCTTGTTCACCATAATCTGGTTGAGATACTAGAAGATTTTCAGTGTCAACACCTATATCATTTGCATATTTTACATCTAGTGCATGTTCTGCATCAATGAATGCACACACTCCACCTTCTTTTTGTGATTGTGCAATTGTATGTAATGTTAAAGTAGTTTTTCCAGAACTTTCAGGGCCATATATTTCAATAACTCTACCTTTTGGTATCCCTCCAATTCCTAAAGCAACATCAAGTCCAAGTGAACCTGTTGAAATTGACTCTATTGGTTCAATTACTTTATCCCCAAGTCTTACTAGTGTACCTTTTCCAAATGCTTTGTCAACTTGCTTCATAGCTAAATCTAATGCCTTTTTTTGATCGTCTGTCATAATTTATTCCTCTTTGTTTTAATATGGTAAAAGTTTATCATAAAATAATATATCTTTTTAATAATATGTCAATTTGACATATTATTAAAAAAATTTATTTTTTAACAAATCTTCTTGCATTTTGTAATCATTCATATATAATGATACTAAATTATAGAATTTTTTTGAATGATTTTTTTCTTTTATATGACATAATTCATGTAATACTACATATTCTATAACTGACACTGGAAATTGTAACAGCATATAATTTATTGATATATTATTTATATATGAACATGAACCCCATCTTTTTTTAGCATACCTGTATGTGATATTATTTGGATTTAATTTTGTCTTAAAACACCATTCATCAAAAATAGGATCTATATATTGTTTTGATACTTTTTTGTAGAATTTTTTTAAAGCATCTATAAAATGTTCATATTCATATATCTCAGGATTGTGATAAAAATAAAAAATATCATCTTCGTATTTTACTTTTATATTATTTATATTAGCATCTTTTATTAATATTAATTCACAATTTTTACCCATAAATGGTATAGTAGAACCTAATAAAAAATCAAATTTAGATTTGTAAGAAACCTTAGTTAAATGTTTTAAAATCCACTTTTCATGTTCATATACTATTTCTTTTAACAGGTGTGCTTTAAATTTTAAAGGAGTTTTAATTGTTATTTCATTTTTATTTTCTAAATGTAATGATATTCTTTTTATTCTTTTATTTGTTCTATGAGTAATGCTAAAGACATTTCCTTTTAAATTTATATTCATTTAAAATATTTGTTTGCTTTTTCTTTTAATTGTAAAAATATTTTTTCAAAATCACTGGGATAAACTCTTGTATTTGCAATGGTGCTAATAAAATTTGTGTCTCCACTCCATCTTGGTACTAAGTGTAAATGTATATGTTCTTTTATTCCAGCTCCTGCCGCATCTCCTAAATTCATTCCTATATTTACACCTTGAGCTTTTAAAACATCTTTTAATAAAGCCACACCTTTTTGAGCATAAGAACTCATTTCTTGCCATATTTCTATATCCAAATCTTCAAGATTACTAGTGTGAAAATTTGGAATAATCATAAAATGTCCATTGCTATATGGATATTTATTCATTACTATAAAAATATTTTCATTTGAAAATAAAATTGATTCATTTTCGTAACTTGATATATTGTTTTTAATTTCACAAAATATACATTCGCAATTTATTTTTTTATCTGATTGGATATATTGTGTTCGCCATGGTGCATATAAATTGTCCATACAATTTCCTAGATATTTTTCTTACATTTTATCATATTTGTAGTTAAAATATAAGCTATACATATATTTAAAAAATAGTTAAATAAGATTATATAAAATTTGGTGCATCGTTTGCAAATAAAATTAAATCATCAACTTTTGTATGTTCAAGCAATACATTTTGCATATTTTTTTTATCTTTTAACAAGATTATGGTTGCTTTTTTTATATTAGCATTTAGTATTTCTTTATTTAAGTCACCTGTAATAATTACCAAATCAAAAACTTCATCTATAGCTTTAGCTAAAGAAGTATTCGCATCTTTTGTACTTTCTACTAAGCCAGGAGTAATAATAACTTTTCTTTTATCATAAGTAGAACTTATTTTAACAGCTTCTAGCATACCTTCAAGGTTTCCATTGAAACTATCATCTAAAATTAATTTTCCATTGGCTCTTATTAATTGAAGTCTATGGTCTACTGACTTTATTGTATTTATAGCACTTTTTATATCTTCAATATCCATTTCTAGTTTAATAGCACACAAAACAACAGCACTAAGATTAATGGCATTAAAAGAACCTAAAATAGGAGAGTGAAATTGATGTATTTGTTTATTTATTTCTAATTCAAAGTCAATGCCATTTAAATCACTTTTAATTATATTTAAACTTTTTGGAAATTTAGTGATGCTGTCATAATCTTTTATATGAGTACTTTCATGGACAAAACCATGTATTAATTTTGGAGATTTTAGAAGTTCCATTTTTGTATGTATTATATTATCGAGAGTTTTAAAGTATTCTATATGTTGTTCTCCAATACTACCTATAATTGCGTATTGTGGTTGTAAAAACATAGCAATATTTTCTATATCACCTTTCATTCTAGCTCCAGCTTCTGCAATATATATATGAGTATTAGAAGGCAAGTCATCGTTCACATCTTTAACTAAACCTCCAATAGTATTTATAGACCTAGGAGTCATATACGTTGTATATTTTTTACTAAGTACTTGGTGTAAATAGTTTTTTATTGATGTTTTACCATATGATGCAGTAATTGCAATAATTTTTAAATTTTTAAAATTTTTTAATCTGGTTTTAGCTTTGTGCTTATAAGATATAAAAAATATTTTTTCTAATATAAGAGTAATTGCCCAAGTCATTATTAATGGAACTAACACACCATAATTACATGAAGGTAGGGCGTAACATAAGGCATTTATACCAAGAGTTATAAATAGTAGAATAGCTAAAAATCTTTTTACTCTTGAGGTTAGAACTAATTTTTTATCTAATTTAGTATTCCAAAAAATAAAACTAACAATGTATATTAAATAAAAATAGAAATAAAAATAAAAAATATCAAGTATGTAAAACAATACAATAGGCATAACAAAATATAAAATATGCCATTGGATTTTATGATGTTTTAATATAACTCTTTGTATTTTATAATTGTACCATTGTAATAAGGTAATTAAATACCAGCCAAGCATCGTAATTAGTAAAATATTTGTAAAAAATTCTAAGTATTGCAAGTTAGTCCTATATGTTATATATATTTTATTATATCTAATTTTAATAAATATTATCTTGACATATTATATATTTAAAGCTATAATTCCACAAGTTAATTACATGAACAATAATTAATTATAATACCTTTGA
>CAZEXK010000011.1:0-49106 GCA_964516815.1 uncultured Helicobacter sp.
TGCAGGTACTGGAATGTGGACTATTAAGGTTACTGGATACGGTTCTGGAATGTATACAACTTATGAAAAACAAGTACCAGGTACTGGACCAGAATATGAAAATGGTGAGGATAGAAATAATACAGATTCATCAACAGCTACGGCAACTACTGCTACAGCATCTAAAAGTTCACAAGATGAAGAAACAAAATCTGATGATACAAGTAGTACTAAAAAAACATCATCTGAGAATACAGGTAATGAACAATCAGAAACAAAAAGCGAAGAAAATGAGGAGTCATCTAGTTCAAATGATAAAACTAGGAATAATACTTCAAACAATTCAACGTTAGTGTTAGATAGCTCATCTACAGATATTAACTTTGATGATTTAGCTGCTGCACAAGAAAATGATATTAATGTAATTGACGCTTCTAATGGTGACTTTACAATAAGAGAAGTGAGTTTAGAAGATGTGTTAGATATGACTGATGAATCAAATGATTTGATTTTTGTAGGAGATAATGGTGATACTATTGATCTTGCAAATAATGATGAATGGACTAGATCAGATGAAAAAGTTACTCTTGAAAATAAAGAAGGTGAATTCTTTGAGTATGTTAGTACAAAAGATCCAACAGCAAAACTATTTATTGATGAAGATATAGATATTATATAAAATATCTTATCTTTATGATAATAAATCAGATATAACAGTTTGTCTTTTCGTTATATCTATTTTTTTACAAGAAGCCTCAAAGGCTTCTTTTTCCCCAATAATATAACACATATTTTTAGCTCTTGTAATTGCAGTATATAATAACTTAGTATTATGCATAATATAATGAGAATAAGTAATAGGAATAATTGCAGTGTTGTATTCCATACCTTGTGTTTTATGAATGGTTAAACAGTACGCAAGAGATATTAATGAATCTAGCAGTGCAAAATCATAAAATACGATAGTATTGTCATTTGGATATAAAACGATACATTTATTTTGTTCAAAATCAAGCTTTATAATCATTCCTAACATACCATTGTATATTCTTTTTTCTTTATACTCATTAGAACCTTTTTTGTATTCGTTCATTGATAATGTTTTCATGTTTTCATTTTTTGTGTGAATAATTTTATCTGCTATTTTAAAATTATAAAGTTTTGCTTGATATGATTTATTTGTATTATTATTGAGCAGTTTTTGTAAATTCATATTTAAGTTTTCAACACCTAAAATGCCATTTTTCATTGGAGTAATTACTTGAAAGGATGTAAGATAAGTTTTAATATCTTTTTTTATTCTTAAGTCATGTAGTGTTTTTATATATTGACTAGCAGTTTGCAAAATAGTAGATAAAATTTTATAATTATTTTCACTTCTACAATCATTCATTTCGTATGCAGAAATAGAATTTTTTAAACTATAATAGTTATCTATAGAAATATCAATAAATCTAAAATCTTCAAATTCATCTTCAATTTGTGGTATTCTGCCTTTACGTATTTCTCCAGCTATTGTAGCTATTGCTTGATGTTCATTTTGTCTATATATTTTTGTCAATTTTATATAAGGAGCTAGTGTGAACTTGATACAATCTGCTAGTATATCACCAGCACCAATTGCCGGAAGTTGTCCATCATCACCCACTATTATAAAAATACAATCAGGTGCGACTTTTGAAAGTATTTGATAAAATGTTACGGAGTTCACCATACTAGCTTCATCTAAGAGTATAACTTTATATGGAAAATAGTCTTTGTCTTTGTTTGATATTAATAATGATTGTATAGTGCTCGCACTGTACGAAGTAGTTTCAGAAATTCTTTGTGCAGCGATACCACTAAGAGCTATACAGTGTATATCATGATAGGAGTATAACTCTTCTAATAGATTTAAAATAGCCTTACTTGATGTTGATTTACCTGTACCAGCATAACCTATTAATAGTATTACGCTTTCTCCATTATTTATTAATTTTACTGCTTCTTTTTGATTTTGACTTAGAGTAAAGCCCAAGCTTTGTTCTTTTTTTTGTAAATATTCATCAAAATCGTTTATTATGATTTGTTTTACATGTTCGTTTTGTCTTTTTTCAAAAAAATCTAATATATTTTTTTCTGCAAAAAAAATATTTGATGGTGAATATCTATTTTCTTGTGTTTGATGTAAGTTATCATTTGCTAGCATTTG
The DNA here is from genome assembly GCA_964516815.1 of uncultured Helicobacter sp. Classification (GTDB taxonomy): domain Bacteria; phylum Campylobacterota; class Campylobacteria; order Campylobacterales; family Arcobacteraceae; genus CAIJNA01. The sequence goes on from CAZEXK010000011.1 coordinate 2,171, forward strand.
TATAATTGATTGTTCATACAAATCATTTTCATTTTGGAAATTTAAAGTCAAATCCAATAATGAAAATAGTTTTTCTTTAGATATAGAAGAATTACCATTGGAATCACAATATTCTTTTAAAGAATAATTTATTGCTGCATTTATTCTAAATAAACTTTTAATATTAATACCTAATGATATTGCAATCTCATCGGCCTTTTTAAATCCAATACCTTTTATATTTATTAGTATATAAGGATTTTTTTTAATTTTATTAATTAAATCATCTATATGATTTAGTTCTTGAAATATTTTATTTATTAAATTTTTTGTAACACCATATTCTCCTAAAAATTCAGCCAAATCACGAAGGTGCTTGAATTTATTCCAAGAACTTATTATTTGAGTGAGTTTTTTTTCTTTTATTCCTTTGAACTCTAAAAGTTTTGCTGGTTGATTATCTAATATATCATACAACTCATCTTGCGTATATTTTTTATGTAAATCATTTGCAAGTTTTTTTGAAATGCCTTTGATTATTTTAGTAAGAAAGAAAAAAATTTCATCTTCTTTTATCTGTATACTTGTAAATGCAAATTGAACACCATATTTTTTATGTGTTGTCCAGTTTCCTTTTAGTAGAATTTCTTCTCCTTCAAGCGTGGCTAAATTTGTATCAAAGTATTGACCACATATCTTTTGATTATTTTGTAAAACAGCTATATAGTATGAGTTTTCTTCATTGTGATATAAAATTTTTTTTAAATTTCCTGATAAATTTATGCTTTGATTGTCATTAGTATCCATCATTAAAACTTTGTTTTTTATGCTTGTCTTTTTTGTAATTTGATTTATTTTTTTCTTTATGAACTAGATTTGATTTTTTTAATAAATCTAATCTCTCATTGGAAAAATTATTTTTATAATTTGCAGTATAATTTAAAGTTAAATTAACAAAATCTTCAAGCATTTGTAAATAGGTGTTGTCTAATCTTACACTTTGTATTAATTTTATTTCATTGTAGTATTTATCTATGACTTTTTTAAATATTTCTATATCAAAATCATTTTTTTTTAGCAAAGGTATTGATCTTTTATGGAATTTTTCAAGATGTCTTACATACTTTAATCTTATTGCTTTGAGTTCACTATTTGATTGTACTTTTATTTTATTATCGTTTTGTTCATTCATATTTGTTATAATATCTGATTAACATTTATTTTTCAATTATATAGTGTAATTATATTTTAAAATACAAGAATTGTTTTGAGTTATGATGAATACATTGGATTTTAAATTGCAGGGAAACTTTGCTAATCATTTATACCAAGCAAGAAAACACCAAACTTTATTAATGAAAAGTAGAGTGTAAAAATGCTTCTAATGGTATCTTCTATTATTATTTGCCTAAGTATGAGTTCACTAATTTAATACTATAAGTTTACAAATATTTAGAAATATCTACTTCATCAATTTGTGATGGATTTAGACATGATTGAGCATAATCTTTATAAATACCAGAACTTAAAAATAATTTAAATAAATCTTCATCTAAATGTTTATCTTTGACCATAAAACTTAATATTTTTATAGATTCAGATAATGTTTTAGCTTCTTTATATGGTCTATCTGAAGCTGTTAATGCTTCAAATACATCAGCTAAGGCTAAAATTCTAGAAGGTATAGGCATATCTTCTTTACTTAATCTTCTAGGATAGCCTGTACCTATTAATGTCTCATGATGCATAGTAGCATACTCAGGGACTCTTTTTAGATTTTTTGGGAACGATAATTGTTCTAGCATGATAATGGACATGATAATATGTTCATTAATTTTATATCTTTCTTCATTACTAAGGGTTCCTTTTTTAATCGACAAGTTATAAATTTCTCCAAAGTCATATTGGCTAGTAGGTATATCTATTTTAAAATTATGCTTTTTATGTACTTTTTTCAATTCTTCTAAATCATCTCTTTGCACTATATGGCTTTTTTTATCATCTAAAAGTTTTTCAACAGCAGGTACGGCAATAATTTCTCCTAATCTTTCTCTTTCATCTCTTGATATTCCAAGTGAATTATCAAAATTTCTTTGCCATGTTTGTTGTGCAATTTCATTGATTTTATTTATATTTTCATCTGACATAAATTCACTTCCAATATTACTATTTGCAAGGAAAGCAAAATCATCTTTTAGTTGGTTTTGCTTTTCGTTTAGTATTTTTAACTCATCGTTTTGGTTCTTTCCTGCTATTATATTTTTAAGATAAGTAATATATAAATCTCTATGTATTACTTCAAATCTAGTACGAATTTCATGAATTCTATTATAAATAGTTTCTAGTTTTGTTGCTTTATCAACTACATATTCTGGGGTTGTAACTTTTCCACAATCATGTAGCCATGCAGCAATGCTTACTTCTCTTATTTCTTTTTCATTTTTTAGTGAAAAGTCTTTAAAAACTTCATCATTTGAATTACTAGCTTCTTTTACTAATAACATTGTTAATATAGGTACTCTTTCACAATGACCACCAGTATATTTAGATTTTGCATCAATGGCACTTGCTATTATTTCCATAAATGAATCCATTAATTTTTTTTGATCATTTTCATATTCTTGTATTGAATTTGATAATTCATAAAATGAATTAGATAAATCACTTATTTCTTTTATATTAGATTTTATAAGTTTTATATTTTTAAAATCCATATTTTTAATTTTTTGATTTTCCATCATTAACTTTTGTATAGGTTGTATTAATAATTTTGAAGTAAATATCAACAAAGGAATAAGAATTAGTAACATCAAGCTTGCAATTATAAAAGAATAAATAATTTTCTTTTTAAATTTATCTAATATTGGAGCTGTAGGCATAACTATATGAATATATTCATCTTCTAAACTTATTGAATTCAATTTTGAATAATATGAAAAGTACTCTTTACCATTTATTGTTTTAATTTCAAAATGCAAAGTTGATAATTTTAATTTATTTTGCATTCTAATATAATCATTTTTTTGTAAAATAAGATTTTTATTTGTACTTACAATAATTTTATTATTTGTATGTAGTAAGTGTATATCACCATCTATATTTTTTAACTGAGATTTTAAAAACGTAGACAGTTCAATTAAAAATATATCCATTCCAAGTACATATTGTTTATTTTTAGAAATCTTTGCATAGGTTACACCTTTAGTTTTTAATAGAGCAAATAAATAAGGAGCAGTTTTTATTACTCCTATATGATTTGTGGCATCTTTATACCAAGGTCTTTTCGTTGCTCTATATTTTGTAATTTCATTTCTTTGACTTATTTGTAATAAATCATTATCTAAAAATTCAAAATACTTAATATGATTATTATTTTTTTTAAGTACTTTTACTATTAACCATTTTGAATTTATTGGAGCATTATACTTTCCTCGAACCTTATGATGAACAGTTAAATTTACTACTTGATAAAAATTATCTAATTTATCTCCAACATAAATAGATGTTATAAACATATTAGTATTTAAAAAATTAGTTATTCTTTTTAGATGAGGATGTCTTTGATTTGGTTTTGGCACCATCTCTATATTATCATTAAATGCAAGCATATTAATAATATCTTTGTTATTTTTATCTAAACTTATAACTTTACTTTTTATATTTTGTGAAATTGATATTAGTTTATCTTCTGATGCATTAACTGAAAATTCTTGTAAAAAATAATATTGCAAAGATAATGATGTAGATATTATTATCGTTGCGGTAAATATAAAAATACTAATAATAGTAGGTCTTATTTTAAATTTTGATTTCATAATTCTTCTTTATTTTAATTTATCATTAATAGTAGCATTATGTTACTTAAGGTTACTTAAATATATTTGTATATTATTGTTTGTTAAAATTTATTTATAAAGATGAATGAATTAACTAAAAGCGCAGAGATAAGATAGTATTACTTATAATATATGTTTATTCTTCTTTTAGTTCATCAAACTGTTTGTGTTTTTCTCGTATCCATTGCAAAGCATCCTTAGGTTCTTTTAATATGAGGTTCATTTTTTCATCAGCTAAAAGATGTTTTTTATCTTTTGCCTTAAACATTTCAATTCTATGATCTTTTGCTAAAATAACTATGTGTTTAAAAGTGTCTGCACTAAAGGTTTTATCACATGAACCACCTAATTGTTTACAAGTCATTGTTTTCATAATAGTTCCTTACTAATTGGGAATTTATAGTAATCCCATGCAGGAATTCCATCTCTGTAGTAATATATTTTTGTATAACCATATTCTACTGCTAATTTTATTGCTTTAGCAGAAAGTGGACATCCTGCTCCATTACAGTATATAACAAATTTCTCATCTTTGTTTATTATTTTTTCAAGTTTAGTTTTTGTCATTTTATCTACGTATAAATGTATTGAATTTTTTATTTTACCAGATTTTAAAAATCTTAGAGGTCTTACATCTAAAAATTTTACACCTTTATTGTAAAGTTCAAATGCTTTTTTAGAATCAATTGTTGTTGAGCCTTGCACTTTTAATGGTGCTTGATATGAAGCTAATAAACTAGATGTTATAAACAACATTATGAAGATAATTTTTTTCATGTAATTCCTTATTGAAAGTATGTATATATTGACATAATAAATGTTATTATAAATATCATTACAAATACATTTTTAAGTGTTAACGTTGGATTTAAGATACCACAGTAAGGGCATCTTCTAATACCTTTTTTTAAATCATAGTAGCAGTTTCTACAAGCTACTTTATCACTTTCATCTGATGGCATAAAAATCAACTCCTGCTTGATTTTTGACTTTTATTGTATCGTTTTTAAGAAGAGTGTTGAATGTTTTTTTTGAATTATCATCTAATAAATTATCAATATCATCTAAAGTTTGTGGCCTTTTGTCTAGTAGATTAATTAATTCATTTTGATTCAAAGATTTATTAAGAGATATTTTACTTTTATGAGCTATTGATATATTAAGACTTGTAAAAGAATCTGCAATTTCTTTTAACTGATTATATGTTATTGGATTTACTGCGTAAGCAGGGGGTCTATCAATTGTACCAATATCAACTCTCGTAGGATTTAAATCATATAAAATATCATATAAATCATCCAGCTCTTTTTTACTATTGTTTAGTTTATCAACAAATAGTATTTCTAATATTAAATCATGTTTAAATACTTTTTTAAATGCAAAAATACCATTTATCATTTTATTTGTATCTATTGAACTATCTACTCTATCTAATTTATTATAACACTCAGGGCTAGCACAATCTAAAGATAACTTAACTATATCTATTTTTTTTAATGCTTTTATTACATTTGGATTTGTAATAAGTGCTGAGTTTGTCAAAATTAGAAGTTTTTTGTCTTGTTTTATTTTATTTAACTTATCTACTAGATGATCTAAGTATGGATATAAAGTTGGCTCTCCATTTGCTGTTATTGTTATAACTTCTATTTCTGGATTTTTTTGTAAAGCTAGTTTTACAGCATCAATATAATCTTTTACATTATAAGATATACTTTGCTCATTTATAGTAGCAGCAGGTGCTAATTCACAATATAAACAATCAAAATTACATTGTTTGTGTGATGGAGATAAGTCTATACCTAAACTTATTCCAAACCTTCTTGAATTTACAGGACCAAAGGTTAAGCTAATATCTTCAAGCATTTTATTTTTTACTTACTCTTTTACATTCACTAACAAAATGTATAGCATTTTGGACAGGAACATCTGGTAGTATCCCATGACCTAGATTAAAGATATGTCTTTTTCCACCCATTATTTCTTGAATTGCTTCAACACAAGCTGTTGTAGCTTCTTTATCATATAACCTACAAGGTTCCATATTACCTTGTAAAACATATTTATCACCTAATTTCTCTTTGGCTAATGCCATTGGTGTTCCCCAGTCTACTCCAAACACATCAAAATTTCCATATACTAAGTCTTGTTGGATAAAAGATGCTACTCCTTTTGGAAACATTATAATAGGAATATTTGGAAATTTTTCTTTTAAATAATCTGCAATTTCCACCATGTATTTCCAAGAAAATTCATCATATTTACTTGTTTCAATTGCAGCTGCCCACGAATCAAAGATTTGTACTACATCAATACCAGCTTGAATTTGTTTTTCCATATATATTTTAACTACTGAAGTAACTTTACTTAAAATATTATGTAATAGTTTTGGGTTTGAATACATCATTTTTTTACACAAATTATATGTTTTTGTACCTTGACCTTCTATCATATATGTAGCTAATGTCCAAGGAGAACCTGTAAATCCAATAAGAGCAATATCATCACCTCTATCATCTAACTGAGTTCTTAATAACTGTATTGTCTCATATACATAAGTTAATTTACTAGCAGCATCATTTCCACAAAGCAATACGTCTAAATCTTCTTGATTTTTTAATGGATCAGAAAATTTTGGACCTTCGCCTGTTACAAATGATAAATCCATACCCATTTCATCAGGAATAACTAAAATATCAGAAAATAATATTGCAGCATCTACTCCTACAATATCTAATGGCTGTATAGTAACTTGCGCAGCTTTTTTAGGATCATGACAAAGATTTAAAAAACTGCCAGCTTCTTTTCTTACTTTCATATACTCAGGCAAATATCTACCAGCTTGTCTCATCATCCATACAGGTGTGTAAGGTGTGTCTCTTCCTAAACATGCATCTACAAATATCTTCCCCATTTATATGTCCTTATTTGATTTATATGGCTTACATTGTAACTTAACATTCATAATGCTTGACTTAAAATTATATTGATATATTAAAAAAAAAGATTGTTAAAATAACAATCTTTTTTATGTATATTAGTAAATAATTGTGAACTATGAAGAACAATGTCCTCCACCACAACAAGAACCCATATCTGGTTCTAAAGAAACTTCAACTAGCTCACGAGCTGCTGTAATAGCAGTTGCATAGTCTGGTTCATCAGTAATCTCTGGTACAAGCTGTTTATAGCAAACCTCACCATCTGTATCTATAACATATATCGCTCTACACATAAGACCAGATAAAGGTCCATCAGCTAAAAGCATACCATAAGCATTTGCAAATTCTTTATTTCTAAAATCTGAACATACATTTATATTTTGTACATCTGCTGTTGAACAAAATCTAGATGCTGCAAAAGGTAAATCCATTGAAATTATAGTTGTTTTAACACCTTTTAATTCAGCTGCTAATTCATTGAATTTTCTAGCTTCTGCATCACACACAGGAGTATCCAATGATGGTACTACAACTACTAGTTGTACTTTATTTTGTGATCCACCTATTATTTCATCTTGAAGCATTGGGTTACAATTCACAACTGTAGTTTTTGGAGACATATCTCCAACATTAATTGTATTTCCTGAAAGATTACATACTGTATCGTTTTTAAATGTAACTGTTGACATTTTATTCCTTTGAGTTTAATTTTATGAATTTTAGTTAAATAAGATAATTTTAGTCTTAAAATAAATCTTTAATATTTTGTCTTTAAAAAAAATACTAGAAGAGACTATTCGTCTTCTAGTTCTATCCATTTTAGTGCTATTCTTATTGAATTTGTAGCAGCTCCAACTCTAACTTGATCAGCTACATTAAATATGTGTAAAATATTCTGTGCATATAAATCTTTTCTAAATCTACCAACATATGTGCTATTTGTATCTGTTGATAGTATTGGCATAGGATAAATACCATTTTTCAAATCATCCATTACTTCAACATTTTCAAATTCATGTACAACTTTTCTACAAGTGTCTAAATCAATATCAACGTTTTGTTCAAAAGTAATAGTTATAGATTCACTATGTGATCTTAAAACAGGAACTCTAACACAAGTAGCTGCAATAGCTATATCTTTGTGAAGAATTTTTTGTGTTTCATAAATCATTTTTTCTTCTTCTTTAGTAAACCCACTTTGCATAGCTACATCAACTTGAGGAATTACATTTAATGCTATTTGGTGTATAAATGCTTCTTTCTTACTTTCATCTAATGTGAAGTTAAAAAAATCACTCATTTGATTGACAAGTTCTTCCATTCCAGCTTTACCTGCACCAGAAGTTGCTTGATAGGTACTAACATCAACTCTTTTAATATCATATAAATCATCTAAAGGTTTTAAGGCTTGTACCATTTGTATTGTTGAACAATTTGGATTTGCAATAATTCCTGTTTCTCTCCACAATCTTATATCATCAGGATTAACTTCTGGTATAACTAAAGGAACATTTTCTTGCATTCTAAAATGGCTAGTATTATCTATAACAACAGCACCACCTTCAACAGCATAAGAAGCAAATTTTTCACTAATACTACCCCCAGCACTAAAAAAAGCGATATCAACATCATGCTCTTCAAAAACACTAGTAGTTAATTCTACAACAGGATAATCCTTATCTTTAAAAGTGATATTTGTTCCCACACTCTTTGCACTAGCAAGTGGTAATATTGAGTTAACTGGAAAGTCCATTTCTTCCATTACTCTAAATAGTTCTTCTCCTACTGCACCTGTAGCTCCTACAACTGCAACGTTAAATTTTCTCATTTTATTATACTCTCTTCTTCTTATTTATATTTTAATTATCATCAGCTATTATTTTAATTGGATTTCCATCCTCATCTAGCTCTATTTGCTCATTTTCTTTAGGACACATAGCAATACTTACAACTTTATCGCCTTTATCTACATTTACAATTGTTACACCTGAAGTATTTCTTCCAGCTTTTCTAATAGTAGCCATATCAACTCTAATCATTTTACCAATAGAAGTAAGAGCCATAAGATCTTGAGTTGAATCAACTAGTACATTTCCTATTACAGTTTTACCAGTTTTTGAACTTAACTTCATAGCAATTACACCAGAACCTGATCTATTTGTAAGTCTATATGCTTCAACTTCAGTTCTTTTACCAACACCATTTTCGCTTACTGTTAATAATTCTTGATCTTCTGATGCTATTACATCAGCATCTACTACATAATCACTATCAATTTTAAACTTAATACCTCTTACACCTCTTGTACTTCTACCTTGATTTCTTGTTTTTGTTATCTCAAATCTTATTACTTGACCAAGTGCTGAAAATATCATTAGATATTTAGAGTTTTCATCAGCAATTGCAGCTGTAACTATTTCATCATTGTCATCTAATACTATTGCTCTAACTCCATTACTTCTAATATTAGAAAAGTCACTTAAAGATGTTCTTTTAACTACACCGTTTTTTGTAAAAAATGCTAATGATTTTTTTTCATCAAAATCAGAAGTTGTAATAATTTCCATTATTCTCTCACCTTCTTTAAGATTTACAAGATTTACCACAGCTTTACCTTTAGCAGTTCTTCCAGCTTCTGGAATTTTATAAACTTTTAACCAATAAAGTTGTCCAAAGTTTGTTACAAATAATAAAGTATCATGAGTATTTGAAACAAAGAATTTTTCAATAAAATCATCATCATGAGTTATAACAGCAGTTTTACCTTTACCACCTCTTTTTTGTTTTTCATATTGTTTAATTGGTACTCTTTTAACGTAACCATTATGTGTAATTGTAACTACCATTGGTTCATTTGGAATTAAATCTTCTATATCAATATCATCATATGAATCTTCTATATCAGTTCTTCTTGGTTCATCATATTTTGTTTTTGTTTCTATTAATTCTTCTTTGATAATAATATTTAATTTATCTTCAGATTTAAGTATAGATTCTAGCTCTGCTATTGTTTCCAAAAGTTCAGCTAACTCAGCTTCTAATTTTTCTCTTTGAAGACCAGTAAGTCTTCCTAATCTCATATCTAAAATAGCTTGAGATTGTATCTGAGATAAGGAAAATTCTGACATCAAGTTTTCTCTTGCTTGTGTATCATTTTCACTTGCTCTTATAATTTTTATAACTTTATCTATATTATCTAAAGCAATTTTTAAACCCTCTAATATATGTGCTCTTGATTTTGCTTTTTCAAGTTCAAATATAGTTCTTCTAATAATTACTGTTTTTCTATGGTTTAAAAATATATTTAATACTTCTTGTAAATTAAATATTTTTGGTTCTTTATTTTGAACTGCTAATAATATAGTACCAAATGTAATTTGTAAAGGAGTTTGTTTATATAAATTGTTCATAACAATTTCAGACATAGCATCTTTTTTAAGTTCAATTACAACTCTTGTACCTTCTCTATCTGATTCATCTCTAACTTCAGATATACCATCTAAAGCCTTATCTTTTGCTAATTGTGCGATTTGTTCAATTAGTCTTGATTTATTTACTTGATAAGGTAATTCATCTATAACAATTATTTCTTTTTTACCTTTTGTTTCTATATGGTGTTTTGACCTAACTTTTACTCTACCTCTACCTGTAGTATATGCATCAATTATTCCTCTTCTACCAAATATAGTTCCTCCAGTTGGAAAGTCTGGACCTTTTACTAGTTGCATAAGATCTTCAACACTTGCATTTTGATTATCAATTAAATGAACTAATGCATTCATTATCTCACTTGGATTATGAGGAGGAATTTTTGTAGCCATACCAACAGCAATACCTTCACTACCATTTATTAACAATGCAGGTACTCTAGTTGGTAGAACAGAGGGTTCTTTCCCTGTATCATCATAAGTTGGTACAAAATTTACAGTATCTTTATCAATGTCTTTTAGTATATCTTCAGATATTTTTGTCATTCTAGCTTCTGTATATCTCATAGCAGCAGCGCTATCTCCATCTACTGAACCAAAGTTACCTTGACCATCAACTAAAGGAACTCTCATTGAAAAATCTTGAGCCATTCTTACTAATGCATCATAAACAGAGTTATCGCCATGAGGATGATACTTACCAATTACATCACCAACAATTCTAGCTGATTTTTTATACGATGCTTTTGAAGTTAAGTTTAATTCACTCATAGCATATAGTATTCTTCTATGTACTGGCTTTAATCCATCTCTAGCATCAGGCAAAGCTCTACCAATAATAACACTCATAGAGTAATCCAGATAAGATGCTTTTACTGAATCTTCAATTTTTATATCAATAATATCTTGTTGTTCAAAAAGATTGTCCATATTTTAATTACCTTTGTATTTATAAATCATAAGATTATATCCAAAATTGCATAAAAAAAGGTTTAGCTTTTTAAGTGCTAAACCTTTTTTTAAAGCGAAATATTAATTGATTTATGTTCTATAGTCTGCGTTTATTTTAATATATTCATAACCTAAATCACAACCGTAAGCTGTAAAAAAACCATTGTTAATTCCTAAGTCACATTTTATTACAAATTTGTCCTCTTGTAATACTATGCTAGCTTTTTCTTCTATTTCCTTTGAAAAATGAATTTCGCCTTTATCATAAACTAAAATATCACCAAATGTAATGCTAAGGGTATTTTCATGGCAACAAGCACCAGATGCTCCAATTGTAGATGCAATTCTTCCCCAGTTTGGATCTTCTCCAAATAATGCAGTTTTGACTAAAAGAGAATTTGATAATGATTTTGCTACTATTTGAGCTTCTTCATCATCTTTAGCTCCTGTTATTTCAAAGGCAACTGCTTTTTTTGCTCCTTCTCCATCGGCTACTATTAGCATTGCCATATCTTGCATTATTAATCTTAGTGCTTCTTTGAAAGCTTCTTTATCATATGCGTTTGATTTTTTATTTGACAATAACATCACTGTATCATTTGTAGAGGTGTCACCATCTACACTTATTGCATTAAAAGTACTTTTTGTATTTTCTTGTAATAATTCTTTCATGTCATTTTTAGGAATATTGGCATCTGTACAAATGAAGCATAACATTGTAGCAAGGTTAGGGTTTATCATACCAGCACCTTTGGCAACAGATGCTATTTTAAAGCTTGAACCATCTTCTAGCATTACTTCATAATACGCACTTTTACTATACGCATCAGTTGTCATAATAGCCTCAGCCAAAACATCAGCTTTTTTAGAATTAAAATTAAATGTTTTCGCTCCATTTATTATTTTTTCTTTGTGAATTCTTACACCAATAACACCAGTACTTGACATAATAGGATTTGTGATATTATTGTGATGTGCACTAATTGAATGCATAATTTCATCTATATCATCAAGACCATTTTGTCCTGTCATTGCATTTGCATTTTTTGAGTTTATTAAAACAAAATTTGTTTTAAAGTCATCTTGTTTATTTAAATAATGCACCAAAGGTGCTGCTTTAAATTTATTGCTTGTAAATATTGTATGTACATCACACAAGCTATCACTATATATAAACCCCATATCTGGATTGTTTATTTGTTTATTTTCATTTGCTGGAGTTGTTTTCATTCCTACACTAATACCATCACAGTAAAAGCCATCTATATTTGTAATTGTACCTTTTAAAGGTGTTATAGTAAACATTTTAATTCCTTATATTTAAATTTTTAAATAAAAAAAAGGTGTATTGCAAAAGCAACACACCTTTTAAATTCGTTTGGTTATTTACTTACGAATTTTTCTTTAAAGTTCTTAGTTCTTTTGCAGAAATTTTAATTTTTCTTGAAGTTCCATCTTCTAATTCAATTCTTACTGTTCTTAAGTTTGGTAAAAATTTTCTTTTAGTTCTATTTTTTGCGTGAGAAACATTGTTCCCACTCATTGGACCTTTTCCAGATATCATACATCTTCTTGCCATTGTAGTTTCCTTAGGTGTTATTTAAAGTACACTATAAAAAAAGTGCCTTACATATTTTGTGCAATTATAACTAAAATAGCTTAATTTTTACTTTACAATATACCTAAATATTTTCAAATCTATTTTTGTATTCACATTTTTGGCATAATTGTTCGACTGCTATGTTGTTTTTAAATCCAGTTATTATATCCGTAGTTCTTTTGTTTTGTAATATTTCACTTAAAGTATTGTTGTTTAAATTGCCTAAGTCTATGCATCCATAAGAATCCAAACAACAAGGAACAACTTTTAAAGATGCAAGTATTGCAAAGTGTGACTTTAAACCATAGCAAGTATTGTTAGAACTATGATTAGAAGATAAACTAGGCCATACAAAATAATCATCAAAATTAATTAAAACTTTTTTATCTAATCTTATAGGTTCATCTGTTTTATTTTTATTTATTTTAATACTAAATTGTTTTTCTAATATAGTATAAACTTGTTTGTTAAATTCATCTTCACTTTTTTTTAAATCTAAATTCCAAAGTCTAAAGTTTATAAACATATTTTTATTTTTATTTATTTTATTTTTAGATATTTCTATCATAGGTTTCATATATTGTTTTAATGTCATTTTCATTTCATTTTTATTAAAACTGTTTAAAGAAAAATTTATTTGTTTAATTGCATCATGTAAAAATACATCTAAATCAAATTTATTCAAATAATATCCAGTTGTTGTTAGTTCAACTTTTAAGTTATACTTTAAAGCAATATCCAAATAAGAAGATAAATTTGTTAATACTAAAGGATCTCCAAAAACATGAAATGTGATAATATTTGTATATTTTTTTACTTGTTGTAATACTAAATCAAAGGTATGTAATGAAATAGTTTGATTTTGTAAAATTTTTGTTGGACAAAAATCACAGTGTAAACCACAAATATTTGTAAGCTCGATATATACTTTGTTAAATTTCATTTAAAATTATATCATTTTAATGTGAATAAAATTAATTATAAAAAAATAAATAATCTTTATACACAATAAATACTATATAATACAATATAAAAAGGAAAAATCATGATTTCAAGTATAGTATTTGCAGCTGGATGTTTTTGGGGTGTTGAGAAGCATTTTGAAGCTTTACCTGGCGTGGTTAATGTAGTTTCTGGTTATAGTGGTGGGACATATGAAAATCCTACATATAAAAAAGTATTAAAATATCGTTCTACTTCTAATAATGAGAAAAACTTTAAAAATCATACAGAAGCAGTAGAAGTTTCGTTTGACAATACAAAGATAACTGCAAATGAATTGATAAAATCATTTTGGGAGATACACGATCCAACTCAAGAAAATAGACAAGGTAATGATATAGGAAACAACTATCGTTCTGCTATATTTTTTACAAATGAAAAACAAAAACAATTAGCACTTCATACAAAAGAACAATATCAAAAACTGCTTAAAAAAGAAGGTTATGGAAAAATAAAAACCGAAATAGAAGCATTAAATAAATTTTATGGAGCTGAAAGTGTTCATCAAGATTATTTAAAAAAAAATCCAAATGGATATTGTCCTAATCATAGTACAGGTGTGAAGTTTATAAAAGATGATAAAAAAGATAAAAAAGTTGATTTAGATGTCTTAAAAGGAAAAGAAATTATAGTTGTTGAAGCTGATGGTTATTGCCCTTATTGTGAACAATTTAAAAAAGATGTAGCAAATACGTATAAGGGTAGTATACCTATGAGATTTGCAAATACTAAGCAATTAAAAAATTATAAAATAAATTCAAAATTATTTGCTAGTCCTACTATATTGTTCATAGAAGATGGTGTTGAAAAAATAGGACATATTGGATATATGAATAAAAAGAAATTTTATGAAACGCTTGGTGATTTTAAATTAGGTAAAAATACACTAGCATATAAAATAGCCTTTGAAAATGGAACAGAAAGTAGTTATTGTAAGGCTTATGATATATTTAAAGATACTCCTGATGGTGTATTTATAGATAAGGTTTCAGGCGAAATACTGTTTGATACTAAAGATAGATTTGTTTCAAAATCTGGATGGTTGAGTTTTTATAAAGCTGTTGATGGTACTACAATTGAACTACCAGATAATAGATATGGTATGAAAAGAATAGAAGTAAAAGCAAAAAAAAGTGGAATTCATCTAGGTCATGTTTTTCCTAAAGCAAATGGAAAAAGAAGATTTTGTATAAATGCAAATGTATTAGAATTTGTAAAAAGAGCTGATGTTAAATTGTAATTTATTGCCATTTTTATAAATAAATTGGCATATAAATTATTCTAAATTTGTATAAATATTTTGTACATCTTCATCATCTTCTATTTTTTCTAGTAAGATTGATAGTTCGTTCATTTGTTCATCTGTGATTTCAATTGGTGCGTTTGGTATTCTTTGTAGTGAACCTTTATTATATTCAATTTGCATAACTTCTAATTGCTTTGACATGTTGCCAAAATCTTTATAATCTGCAAAAATTTGTAATGATCCATCTTCTTCTGCTTTTATTTCTTCAAGCCCAGCGTCTATTAGTTCCATTTCTAATTCTTCAACATCACCATCAAATTTATCTATTTCAAATACCGCTTTTCTGTCAAACATGAATTCTAAAGAACCAGTGGGTACTAAAGTTCCACCATTTTTATTAAAAATTATTTTAATATTTGCTACAGTCCTAGCAGTATTTTCTGTGGCAGTTTCAATAAATATTAAAACTCCATTTTGCCATTTACCTTCATAGTTTACTTCACCCAAATCAGCTAGATCCTTAGAACTTGCCCTTTTTATAGCTGATGCTATATTGTCTTTTGGTAAATTTTGTGCTTTTGCTGTTGCAATTGCAGTTCTCAAACTTGGGTTCATTTCTGGATCTGCACCTGTTTTTGCAGCTAAAGTTATTGCTTTTGCAAGTTTTGGAAATACTTTTGACATATTTCCCCATCTTTTCATTTTGGCTGCTTTTCTATATTCAAAGGCTCTACCCATTAAATTCTCCTTTTAATATTTCTAATTGTTCTTTTACTATATTTGTGTGAAGTAATTCTACTTTTTGTCCATCGATTGTTTTTTTTTGTCTAACTTTTACACTTGACCAAATAGCGGAGATATTTCCTAGAGGATTTATAATAAAGGTACTTCTAACAACTCCCATATACTCTTTTCCCATAAATTTCTTTAATTGCCACACCTTATAAGAGTTGCACAATGTCTTGTCTTCATCTGATAAAAGAGTAATCCCTAAGTCATATTTTTGGATAAAAGATCTGTGCTTTTTAGGACTATCTGGACTAACGCCTAGTACAACTGCATCCAAATCTTCAAAATCAGTATTTGATTGTGTAAAATCACAAGCTTGTGTTGTGCATCCAGGAGTATTATCTTTTGGATAAAAATATAAAACTATCCATTTGCCTTTTAAATCTCTTAAACAAATTTCAACATCGTCTTGATTTACATTACAAAAATCTGGTGCTTTAGTATCTAGTTCTAACATTTGGTACTTACCTTTGTATTATTATTTGTTGGATTATATCAAATAAATGATAAAAATTATATATGTGAAGTGTTATTTATAATATGTGTAATATTCAATAACTTTGAGTACAATTGGTTTGTAAGTTTAATAAAAAAATTAAGTTTTGTCAAACCAAAAAAACTGTATAGTGCTTATTATTTTGAAATAATAAATTATTAAATAAAAGAGAAATAATGGATACATATCAAATAGCAAAACCAGTACTAGATACATACAAAAATGCAAAATTAAGTGAACAAAGAATTGATTTTTTAAACATACAAGTAAAAGAACAAATAGATGAAATATATAAGAATAAAGAATTATATGATAGTTTTTTAAATAAAGTAAAAGCACCTACAAAAATACACAATACCATTCTTTGGATACTTTTTATGTCAAATGAAGATATATGCTGTGAATATATAAACAAATTTGACAAAGATTTTATAGATATAATTCCTGTAAGTGATTTATCAGATTTATTACTTTATATTGTTCATTTACAAAAAGTTAAAGATGAACAATTAGATGGATTTGATTATCTTATGCAATATAAAGAAGCTGGAATTGAAGATGTGGATCAATATTGTTTTACGAATGTATTGCTTTATATTCAAAAATCTAAAGAAGTTGAGATGGTTTTTTAGATTTAAATTAAAAAACATTATATCATTGGATTACAACATATAAAGAAGTACATAATAACGAAACTAGGTAAATTATTATTCACTACTAAACATGGCTTACTCTGTACTTATATTATATACTTTTAATTAATAATATATGTTTTATTTAAAATTTTTACTTGCATAAATATTAATAAAATGAAACTCTTAAAACATATTTAAAAATTAATAAAATTTTTATTATAAAAAATTATTTGACTTTTTAATTTACTACTTTATATATGCTGTTTTACTTGTAGTAAAAAAATCACTTGATGCATATGATTTTTCTCTTGAACCGTATGATTAATTTTCTATACTTTTTTAAAAGATGAATATTTGATTTTAGTAGCAAATCATTTATTACTTTTGTTAATAGAATGAAACCAATAATTAATGAATTCTTAGTTAAAATAAATGAATAAAAAATCAAATTTTAAAATATATTTTAATTTTGGAAAGTTGTAATATATGCAAAAAATAATACCATCGGAAATAAAAAAAATTTATCACGAAGGTAAAAATATTAGTTCTTACCTTAAAGAAAAACTTGATCTTAAAAATAACAATGATGAAATAATAGAATTAAGTTATGATTTACAAGCTGGAAGTTATCAAGATAAATGGGAAAATCCAGAACTTCATAAACTATATAAACTTTTTACAAAAGAAGTTGCTAATACTATATTATCAGTAATTAGTCCTAAATCTATAATGGAAGCAGGTGTTGGAGAAGCAACTACATTTTGTGGAGTATTAGATAATTTACCTAAGGATATTAAGTCTTATGGATTTGATATTAGTTATTCTAGGGTATCTTATGCTAATAAGTGGTTAAAAGAAAAAGGTTTTTTAAATACAAAAATATGTACAGGTAACCTTTTTGACATTCCATTTTTAGATAATAGTATTGACGTTGTTTATACATACCATTCAATTGAACCAAATGGTGGAAATGAAAAAGATATATTAAAAGAATTATATAGAGTTGCAAATAAATATCTTATATTGTTTGAACCTGATTATGAAGGAACAAATACAAAAAATAAAAAAAGAATGGATTCTTTAGGCTATTGCAAAAATTTAAAAAAAATATCTTTAGAATTGGGTTATGATATAGTTTCCCAAAATAAGTTTATAAATAATTTAAATGATTCTAATCCAACAAACATAATTATTATTAAAAAAAATGATATATATAAATCAGATACAATGAAAGATGTTTATGCTTGTCCCAAATATAAAACACAACTAAAGCTTTACGATGATAAGCATGCATATTATAGTGAAAAATCACTTTTACTATATCCTATTATAAATGGCATACCTTGCTTAAGAATTAAAAATGGAATATTAGCTTCTAATTTAGTAGATGCTAAAATAAAGTAATAAATAAGTAAATATGCAAGTATTTTACTTTATTTTTTGCTATAATTGTATTTATGAATAAAGATGAAATATTTAAAGACAAAATTACCAAACAATTTGAATTTGATGAAAATGTTGCTAGTGTTTTTGATGATATGTTAAATAGATCAGTACCTTTTTATAAGGATGTGCTTGAGCTTAGTACTAAGTTTGCCCTTGATTTTGCAAGTGATAATAGTATTATTTATGATTTAGGTTGCTCAACTGCTAGTACACTTATAAATATTGCTCAAAAAAGTACTAAAAATTTAAAACTTATAGGCATTGATAATTCTGTTGCGATGCTTAAAAGAGCAGAACAAAAATCAAAAGCTTACAATATTAATCTAGAACTTATTTGCGATGATATATTAAATGTAAATTTACAAAAATCGAAAGTTATAATTTCTAATTATACTTTACAATTTATAAGACCTCCTCAAAGAGAAAAATTTATCAAAAAAATTTATGATAATCTTGAAGTAGGGGGAATATTAATTTTTAGCGAAAAAGTAATAAGTTCAAATGCAACTTTAAATAAAATATTTATTGATAAATATTACGAATTTAAAAAAGTTCAAGGTTATAGTGAATTTGAAATTTCACAAAAAAGAGAAGCATTAGAAAATGTACTTATCCCATATACTTATGAAGAAAATAAGGATATGATATTAAATGCAGGTTTCTCTCACTTTGAATGTATATTTAAGTGGATTAATTTTTCAACATTTATAGCAATAAAAGAATAAAAGGAATAACAATGGCATTTAGTAAAATATTTTCTAAGGCATTTCAAACTAAAAGATTAAAAAAAAGAGATTATGACCCTGAGGCAATATCTATTGAAGATATAAAATTACCAACAATATATAAAGAATATGATTCTACTAGAATAAATATTGAGATTAAAAGTGAACTTAAAGCATATAAATCTTTGGGGTATAGGACTAAAAAAAATTTAGATGATTTGGAAAACAAAGCATATCATGCTTTTCAAATAGGTATGTTAATTAAGGCTATTAAATTAGATTTAGAAGCCAATATTGATGTTCTTGATGATTATTTTCATAAAGATGTTCTAAAGCTTGATCAAAAGACAGTTGTATCTATGACTTCAGATGTATTTAAAAAATTTAATAAGAATACAAGTAGTCAAAAAAGTGAGATTATGCTCAAAAAAGACTTACTGTTTACACCAAATGATCTAGGATATTTACTTTATTATTTGACTTTTTATAAAAAATTATAAGTATTATTTTTAATAATTAAAAAGGCTTGGAACTAAAATTCCAAACCATTTTGGTTTATATTGTGTTGTAAACCTAAACTTTTAGGATCTAAACCTAAAGCTATTCCTACCATCTGAGGTAGATGAAGTACTGGAATATTTACCTCTCTGCCAGCTTGTGAGGATATTGAACTTTGTTGAACGTCCATTCTTAAATGACATAAAGGACAAGGAGTTACCATAACATCTGCATTGTTGTCAATTGCATCAGTCATAGCCGTTGCACTTAGTTTGTTTGCAGTTACTGGATTTTGTAGTTCTACATGAAAACCACAACATTTATTTTTTGATTCATAATCTATAGCATTTCCACCAAGTGCAGTTACTAAGTTGTCAAGTGAAACTGGTTTATATGAATTTTCACCACCATTTGTTTTATTTTGTAAATGTGAAGGTCTTATATTATGACAACCATAAAAAGATGCAATATTTACATCTGTCATTGGTTTTGTTACAAGGCTTTTTATATTTTCATAACCATAATCATCTTGAAGAGCATATAAGAAATGTTTGACTTCAGCAGTACCTTTGTATTCTAAGCCGACTTCTTTTAGTTTTTCATTTACTTTTTCTTTTAGTAAGGGATCATTGTCTAGTCTATCTTTTGTCAAAGATGTATTTAGTTGGCAAGTATTACAAATAGTTACCATATCAAGACCTAGTTTTTCAGCATAACAAATGTTTCTAGCGTTTAATACTAAAGATAACATATCATCAAAGTCTTGCAAATGAGAAGCTCCACAACATGAAGCTTCATCAAGTAAAACTAGTTCTATTCCTAGTTTATTTGCAATTGCCAAAGTAGATTTTAATAATTCAGGTGTAGATTCTCTTGCTGTACAGCCTGTATATAATGCGTATTTTAATTTTTCCATTATTTTTTTCTCCCATTAAAGTCAACTGTTGAAGATATTTCAATTAGTTTTTGTATTTCATCTAAACCTTTAGATTCTGGCATATTCCAAGGCATAACTATTTTATCTCTTTTGAGCATTTTAATCAATTCAGGAATATGTTTCATAACTGCAATATTACCTTCTGAATATCTTACTAATTCTCCTTCATCTAACAAACCATGTTTATGTATAGACCACTTAAAACCAACTGCATGTCTTACTGCTACATTATTTTTAGCTTGACCTTCTTGAAAAGTTTGTAAATGGAGTTTTGTTATTTTTCCTATTGGATCTAATTCTTTAGGACAAGCTTCTGCACATTCAAAACACTTTACACAATCCCATATCCCACTACCAATATCTTGTAGTTTTTCTAGTCTTTCGTTTTTTGCATTATCTCTTATGTCTGCATTAAATCTCCAAGCTTTAACTAAAGCTGCTGGACCAACAAATTGAGGGTTGACTTCAACAGAAGGACAAGAATAATAACAAGCACCACATTGTATACAGTAATCAGCTTCATCTATAGCTTTTGAATCCTCTTGACTTACAATATTTTCAGCACTTGGGTGTTCTTGTACATCTGCTACTAAGTATGGTTGTACACTATCGTATTGTCCCCAAAAATCAGCCTTATCTATTACTAAATCTTTAAATGCTCTTTTTTTACTTTGAGGGTCTAGTATTAATTCATCCCCAAATATATCCATAAGTTCAAAAACATTATCTTTACAGGCTAATGTTGCTTTGTCATTTACTTTTATAGCACATGATCCACATATACCATGACGACAGGATCTTCTATATGAAAAACTTCCATCGTGTTCCCATTTAATTCTATTCATTATATCAAGAACTAATTCATCTTGATTTACTTTCATTTCAAATGTATCATAATATGGTAAATAATCAGTATCTTTGTTAAATCTAAATGCTTTAACGGTTAAATTTCTAGTTTCTTTTTTTTGACTCATTAATTACTCCTTAATATGTTCTTTTAGCTAATTCATGATTACCTAAAACTACATCCATATATTCAGTTGTGATGCTTCCATCGTCATTCATATACGCCATTGTATGTTTTAAGAAGTTCACATCATCTCTGTTTGGATATTCGTCTCTGTAATGAGAACCACGACTTTCTTGTCTCATAATTGCACCCTCAACTATAAATAAAGAATAATCTAGCATATGTCCAAATTCAACTGCTTCTTGTAAGTCTGTATTGTATATATTTGATTTATCATCTATTCTTATATTTTGGAATCTTTTTTTAAGATCGAATATATGTTCTTTTTGTTTTAATAATGACTCTTTTGTTCTAAACACGCCTGCATTATTTGTCATACCTTCTTGTAATTCATTTCTCAAGATTGGTACTCTTTGATCACCATTGGAGGTTTTAATATTGTTTATTTCATTTATACTATTTAAAGCATCTTCTTGTGTAACTTCAGCAAAATTAATTTTGTCATCTTTTAAATCAGATGCTATTGAATTTCCAACATGTCTTCCAAAAAATAATGCTTCTAGAACTGAATTTGCACCAAGCCTATTTGCTCCATGAACACTTACACAGGCACATTCTCCAGCTGCATAAAAACCTTCGACTAGTTGAGTATTATTTTTTCTTACATGGCCATTAATATCACAGGGAATCCCTCCCATTGAATAATGTGCTGTTGCTGCTATTGATATAGGTTCTACAATCATGTCTTGACCCAAAAAACTCATAGCTAAATTTCTAAGTTCAGGAAGTCTTGAATTGATCAAATCAGCACCCAAATGAGTTAAGTCTAATAATACATGATCTTTATTTTTTCCACATCCTCTATTTTCAAGTATTTCTTGTGAAATTGCCCTTGATACAACATCTCTAGAAGCTAGTTCTAATTTTTCAGGAGCATATTTTTGCATAAATCTTTGACCTTCTGAGTTAAGTAATATTCCACCTTCACCTCGTGCAGCTTCAGATATAAGTACACCACTACCTGCTATGCCAGTTGGATGAAACTGTACAAATTCCATATCTTCTAATGGTAGACCATGCCTTGCAACTATTGAAAGTGAATCTCCTGTATTTGCATGAGCATTAGAATTTATCTTAAATGCTCTACCATAACCACCAGTTGCAAACATAACAGCACGAGCTGAAAATAACATAGGAGTAGAATCTACTAAGTCATACGCAAATACGCCTTTTACTTTTCCATCTTTATATAATATATCAGAGCAATAATATTCATCTCTAAATTCAACACCATTTTTATGTGCTTGTTCGTAAATGGTTTGTAATAAAGTAAGTCCTGTTCTATCTTTTGCATAACAGGCTCGAGGCTTACTTTGTCCACCAAATGGACGTTGTGCAATATTACCTTCATCATTTCTTGAAAAAACTGCACCCATTTGTTCTGCCCATCTAATAGTTTCAGGTGCTCCTTGACACATAAGTCTAATAACATCTTGATCACCTAAGTAATCACTACCTTTAACAGTATCGTATTCATGTAGTTCTGTTGTGTCATCGTTACCAAGTGCCGCATTTATTCCACCTTGAGCAGCTCCACTATGACTTCTTAATGGATGTAATTTTGTTATAACGCATACGCTCAAACCAGTTGCTGCAACTTGTCTAGCTGCTGCACAACCTGCTAGGCCAGCTCCTACTATAATTACATCATATTTATGAATTGCAATACTCATTTAAATCCTTTTCATTTTTTTACACATTTTTTTTGATTATAACATTTTCTTGATTATAACATTTTTTTGATTATAACAAAAAATTATACATATTCTTATTTTGCACATATTTTCTTATACCTATATAGTAAAAGTATTACTTTTCGATACGAGTTTTATGTTTTTTGTATATACTTTAATCAAAATCTATACTTAATTGATGATTTTTGTTAAAAACTTTATTGAAATTAATCTTAAATTCTTCAGGATTAGATGATAGTTGCATAATTGTAATGATTTTTGCAACATGTTTTTCTAAATAAGGTATACCAATATCGCCTGTTAAAAACTGATGGTGTTTTTTTGTTCTGTAACCTTTATGTTCTATTGGAGTTTTTGTTTTGACTTCTTCCATTATTTCAAGTGGCAAGTGATTATAAATATATATATTTGTAAACCTTGCTAAATATTCTGGATTTTTGGTTGTATTTGCATCAAAATCCAAAGCATATAGTTTATATAATTCTTGATAATATTCTTTGGGAAATCTTTCTTGCCATTTTAAAAAAACGTCTTTTATATATGGTTTTAATAATTCTTGAAATTCATTATTTTGTGTATCATATAAATATCCAGTAGCTTCATCAATTAAAGAATTTATATCAATTTTTTTTAATTCTAAGGTTAAAATATTTATTTGTAACAATATTTTTTCTTGACTTTCGTGAAGAACTTTCATGCTATTTGCTTTTATATATAAGTCACAAATCATAGGAATTAACTGTGCATCATAACCATTTGTTATTTTTTTATTTTGTTGGTAATAATTTATGGGAATGGATTTTTGTCTTAATTCTTCGCTTACTAAAGGTAATAAATTTTTGGCAGTTATAATTGAAGGAAGTCCATTAATTCTTTTTTCACCTTTTCTTGTACGATTAAAAATATCAAATAATGCAGTTTGAGTTATGATTCTTTTCCCATTATTAAGAACAGCACAAGCTATACTTTTATTTGCGATGATCATATCACCTTTGTGAGTACATTCAAATACATCTAGTTCCATAAACATTCCTTGGTCATTCATTCTTTATAATTTACTATAGCATAAAAGACTATTTTAGTCAAATGTAACTATGACCTTTACAATTAAGTATATACGTTGCTAGTAAGTAGTTTAATTTATAATATATTAGCATAATAAAATATTATTCTAACTAACATTTTTATTATTTCTTAACTATAGTATTAAAGAACATTTATTTAATTATTAACTATGACTATTTATAGAAGAAATTAATTTTGTTTTATTAGATAAATATGATAAAAGGTATAAATTTTACTCATAAGTCAAATTAAAAAAGAGTAATATGTTCATTAAAAAGTAACTTATATTCTCAATAAAATACATAATTATACATATTAAATAAATATTTTCTTATAGAAAAGATATATATTTTATAAATACTTGTAAACTTTTCACGTATATAATACTGCTAATTAATTTGAAAATATTATATTACAAAAATAACAATTAAATAATATGCTTAATTTTGTTTGTTTATATTTTTTGTGATTATATTAATATTAACATTTAGATATAATCATTTGTAATATTAAGGATGACTAATATGAATAAAGAAAACTACTTTATAAATCAAATAGCAGATAATACTTTTATAGGTGATGACGGTGCTGTGATTTATAAAAAATTAAAAAAAAATGAAAAATATGTATATAGTAGTGATGGTTTTTTTCAAGATGTTCATTTTAAAAAAGAATGGATGACTTTAGAACAAATTGCTAGTAAATCGATGCTTGTAAATATAAGTGATGCTATTGCCATGAATGCTATTGCTAAGTATGTTCTTATTACAATTGCTATTCCTAAAGAGTATAATAAAAAAGATTTGAAACAATTAGCAAAAGGTTTTAAAAAAGTAGCTAAAAAGTATGGAATTACTATAATAGGTGGTGATACTATTAGCAATATAAAGCTTGATATTTCTATTACTGTTATTTCTATTTGTAAAAATCCTATATATAGAACTGGAACTAATATAGATGATTTGATATGTCATACAGGAGAACTTGGAACTTGTAAAAAAGATTTGGATCTGTTATCTTCTGGGAAAAGTATTTCTAAGAAATCAAAATTTATAAAACCAAAACTAAGAGGAGATTTTTTTTATGAGATTTCACCTTATGTAAATAGTGCATTAGATATATCAGATGGTTTATCTTTTGAACTAGAAAGATTAAGTAAAGCTAATAATATCGGTTTTGAATTTTTTGCTAATATTAAAAAAGAAATTTTATGTAGTGGAGAAGAATATGAAATGCTTTTTACAATAGAAGCTATAAACAAAAATAAAGTTAAAGAAATTGCAAAAAAACATAACTTAAAATTAAATATATTTGCAAAAGCTATTAAATCAGAATATAAAAATAAATGTAAAGGACACCATTTTTAATGAGTCAAGAAAAACAATTTTATTTATCACACTCAGCAGTTGATATATATTTTAAACAAAGTAAAGAGGACTTTGTCGTTACAGAAATTCCATTGTATGATTTTACAGGAGAAGGTGAACATATAATCATAAAAGTAAGAAAAAAAGATTTATCTACATGGGATGCATTACAAATTATAAGCGATACAATTGGTTGTAAAAGTAGGGATATCGGATATGCAGGATTAAAAGATAAAAATGCACTAACAATACAGCATATTTCTATACATAAACAATTTTTGGAAAAAATACATAAATTTGAACATCCACAAATCAAATTTCTTGAAATTACAAGGCATAATAATAAAATAAAAATAGGGCACTTAAAAGGAAATAAATTTTTTATAAGATTAAAAAGGGTTTTGCCAAAAGATGCTGTGATTTTACAAAATGTACTTCAAAATATTCATAGTTATGGTATGGCTAATTATTTTGGAGTACAACGATTTGGTATTGATGGAGATAATTATTTAAAAGGTAAAAAGATAATACAAGGAGAGTTAAAAGAAAAGAATAAAAAACTTAAAACTATGTATTTAAATTCTTATCAAAGTTATTTATTTAATTCATGGTTATCAAAAAGAATAGAAATTTCAAAAATTATAAATAATTTTGATGCTAAAGATATAGCTAGTAAACTAAATATGAGTGTAAATGAGATAAAAGAAATTCAAAAACAAAAACATCCTTTTAAATTATTAATGGGAGATATGATGAGTCATTATCCACATGGTAAAATATTTCATGTTGAAGACATGCAAAGTGAGGCTGAAAAATTTAATTTAAGAGATAGAGTACCTACTGGTCTTTTAGCAGGAAAAAAAGCAAAACTATCTTTAGGTGCAGCTTTTAAATATGAAAAAAACAATGACGTGCACACTACACTTGATGGTACAAGAAGATTTGCATGGATATTTTTAGATGAGGTATCTTCAAAATATAATGAAGAAAAAAATCATTTTGAATTAGAATTTTCTTTACCAAAAGGTTCTTACGCAACTGAAGTTATAAGGGAACTTATACATTAATTTTGCTAACATTAAGTAACAATTATTTAAAGGGGTAAAAGTGGAAAATAAAAAAGACAATAATAAATGGGAAATTGATGTACTAAGTGACTTAAATAAAGCTAATGTTAATTCTGAAATAAACTCAGTAGATATAATCTCCAAAATAGATGATATTTTAGATTTGACAGATAAAGAAGATTCTTCAATGGATGATATTAAAAATATAGCGATTGATCTTATGACACAAATTCAATATACAGATTTAAATAGACAAAAAATTGAAAGAGCTATGAATATTATTATTAATAATAGTAAAATAAGTGAAGATGAACTTAGTGGTGCTTGTATTAAAAAAGCACCAGATGCAAAACATATTGATAGTGATGATGGTGAAGCTATTAGTGATGAATCTCTTATGGAGTTAATCGCACAATCTAAAGTGTAAAATTATTAAGTTAAATAAATTAAAAAAGAGATTTTAATTTATTTTGTAATTGTTCTTTAGCTTTATTGCTTATTTTATCCTTTGCTTTTTCTTTTTCACTATTAATTTTTTTATTTTTTAAATCATCAAGCAATGAACTTGAAGTTATATTTTGAAAATTACTAAAAATTGATTGATCAGTATTATAAGTGGATAATAATTTTTCGACCTTGTTAAAATCATCTTTGCTCATATTTGTACCCAATTCATCTTTGAATTTTTTTGTTAATTTTTCTTTCAATTCATTTTTAAATTTAAGTAGTTTTTTATTAGCTACTTGCTTTAATTGTTTTGCTATTATTTTATCAAGGTTGCTATTTATTGAAATAGATGGGTCTTGTAAATCACCTACAATTTTAGCATTTATGTTAAATTTATTAATATCTTTGAGAATATTTTTTAACAAACTGTCAAATTTACTTCCACTTGATGAATAATCAAATGTAGTTTTTAATATATTATTATTTATATTTGCTTTTATTGTTTTAAAATCAACTATATCAACCCTAGCTTTAGAACTGATTATTGAATTTAGTAAAACTAAATTGTTTTTGGTATCATATTTTTCATTTTTAAGTTCTTTAATATTCATATCTAAAAATGTTAATTGCTTATCTTTTAATCCATCATGTGTAAGATTTAAATATGAATTTTTATAATGAACATTACTACTTGTGATTTTTGCACTTATTATTTTATTTAGTTTTTTAGGATCATTTGAGATGTTAATCGCGTGTAATTTTGCTTCTAATTCTTTTATTTTTATATTAGCATTTAAATTATGAATTACAAATGATGGAAGGTTTAATTTATCACTAAAATGTATGTATCTACCTGACATTCTTTTTTGCTCAATATCTTCTTCTTTAGTATTTAAATAAGGCTTAGCTAATTTGTAATATTTTAGTCCTAGAGTAATATATTTTTGTAATGAAGCAGAAAAATATGTACCTAAGAAGTTTAAAGCTCCTCTTTGATCTAGGGAGTATTTATTTATAATATAGTCATATTCTTTTTTAGGTAGGGTATTTATAGTTTCATAATGTTTACTTAATAATTGTTTATCAACTTTGTACTTTTCATTTAAATTACTTAATTTATTTTTATATGTGTTTATGTCTTCTTGCACACTTTTTGAGTTTTTTAAGATATTTGGTATATCATTTTTGTCTTTTATATTTGTGATTTGATTTTTTAGGGCGATTATTCTTGTCTTTAAATCTTTTAATTGACTTTCATTTATATCTGATTTAGAATATGTTTTATATCTAGTTAATATTTCATTTATATCTTTTTGTATGATTTTTGCTTGATTTATTGTTTGTAAGTTCTCTTTTTTTAATATATCATCAACCTTAGGTAATTTCATTTCTTTGGAATTCTTATTTTCTATGAGTTTACTAACTAATTGTTCTGATGTAGTTTTATTTTGTACATCTTGTGTTGTATTTAAAATAATATTTTTAAATGTCAATTGTGTGATATTTGCTTTTTTATGTAATAATGCTCTTGTATTAAAGTCAAATCTAATTTTATCAATTTTACTATCATCTGATTGCTTGTCTGATTTGACAATAATAGAATTGATGTCTAGTATACCTTTTTGAAAATCACTAGTTACATCATCAATATATATTGTTTTACTTGAGAGTTTGTTCAAAGTAAATTCTAATGTAAATTTTAAAATAGGATCAAAAACCAAAACCACAAATGCAATAATTAGTGAGATAAAAGAAACGATAAATAAAAAACCACTTATTCTAAATATACCGGGTTTTTTTGATAATTTTTTTTCACTAAATGGATTTAACCAGGAAAAATATTTTGATGTTTCAAACCATTTTTGAAATTGTATTCTATACTTATTTATTAATATTTTAAATATAATATACGTAGGAATAAATGAAATAAGTCCAAATATAAAACTACCCATAACAGCAGTATGATTGTAACTAGACCATAAAGTTGGAGCATAGTTATACATGTTTGTAAAAATAGTATTAAATGATGGATTTGTTAATATATCATAACCAATACTAGCAAAATATGGATCAAGGATAAAAGCTAAACTACCAAATAATACAGAACTTAATACAAATATAGCAAATGGTACATTTATACTAAATACAAGAATTAATATAACAATATTTGCAATTGTAAACATAGGTAAAAATCCACTTAACATACCTAAAGTTATCGCAAGTGAAACCTGCCAAGATGATTGTGCTGAATTTAAAGCCTTAAATATTTTATAAAAATTCATTTTTTTCCTTATTTGATTATATTAAATACTGTAAAACATAAAATAACAACATACATAAATAGTATGTAAAATTTATATGAGACAATATTAACTATTTTTTTTGCTTTTATTCCAAAATATACACCAAGCAGGGATGCTGTACCGACAATTATACCTTCATTATAAAGCATATATCCATTTGTACTTAATGATATAAATCCAGCTAAAGATGAAAATACAACAAAAAATAAAGCTAAAGAACCAGCACTTTTAAATGAATAATTCATATATGATACTAAGATAGGAACTAACATAATAGAACCACCAATACCAATAGTCATAGCAATAATACCTATAATTAAACCAATAAATATTAAAAGTATTGGCTTATGATTTGTTTTTGCAAATATATTGTTGTTTGTTGAAGTAAACGCTACTTTATATATTGCTAATATAATAATAGCTAAAAATATATATTGTAAAGTAATATTTGGCAAATTAATTATGATAAATGAAGAAACTAAACCTCCTAAAAAACCACCAAAACCTAAATAAAAAGCATCTTTTAAGAACTTATCCTTATTTTTAAAATTTAAATATGTTCCAAAAATAGATGTGAAAAGCATTTGCATAATTGAAATTGCAATAGAGCTTTTCATATCAAACCCAACTAAAAGTAATAAAGGAATTAGCACCATTCCTCCACCTATACCAAAAAAACCACCAAAAAAACCAGCTAAAAGTCCAAAACTTAAAAGGTCAATAGCCATATAAGTTATTTTTCTTTAGCCATAGCATTAATAAAATTTGAATATATTTTTTCTAAGTCTTCATCTTCTTTGCTAACATCAATTCCATCATGTTTTTTTAAAGCATGTTCCAAAATAGTAACTCTTTTTAATAAGTATTCAAACATTTCTTTATTTATATCTGGAAGTTCGTTGTGATCTAGTTTTGATACAAGGTTTTTTCTTTTTATAATTCTAGCAGGAACTCCAACTGCGGTTGAATTTTCATCAACATCGCAAATTACAACTGAATTTGCACCTATTTTTGAATTTTGTCCAATTGTAATATTACCTAGTATTTTTGCACCACTACCAATTATTACATTGTTTTTAACAGTAGGGTGTCTTTTATCGTGAGTTAGTGAAACACCACCTAATGTTACTCCTTGATAAATCAAAACATCATCACCAACTATTGATGTTTCACCAATAACTACACCAAAAGCATGATCTATAAATACACGTCTTCCAATAGTAGCACATGGATGGATATCTGTATTTGTTAAAAATTGACTAAGACCACCTACCATTCTTGCTAATATTTTAAAGCCATTTTTATATAGTTTGTTAGCTATTCTATAATTAACAATTGCCCATAATCCAGGATAGTTAAATATCAATTCTATTTTTGAGTGTAAAGCTGGATCATTTTGTTTTGGTACTGTAAAGTCTTCTTTTATTAGTTCAAATAGTGTCATATCTTTCTTCTTATAAATTCTCTATATTTATAGTTTGTTCTTCTTTAGTTTGTAAATTTTTTGTCCATACTGTATTGTTTTTTAATTCATCTTCTCCAATTAGCATAACAAATGTAGCGTTCGCTTTTTGAGCATTATTTAAATGTTTTGAAAAACTTCTTACTTTATAATCAGTTATCACTTTTGAGTTTTTTCTTTTTTTGTTTACAAGTTTAAATACTGTATCATTTGCTTGTAGGCACATCGAACCTATATATATTTCATCGTTTTTGATATCTGGCATAACAATTAATTCTAATAATCTTTGAATACCTATAGCAAATCCAATAGCTGGAGTTTCTTTACCACCTAAAAATTCCACTAATTTATCGTATCTACCACCACCTGCAATTGCACTTTGTGCACCTATATTTGTACTTACAAATTCAAAAGCAGTTTTAGTATAATAATCTAATCCTCTAACCAAGTTTGAATCAACTGTAAAACTAATATCATTGTTTTCTAAGATACTTTTTAATTTTTCAAAATCATCATCACAAACATTACACAAAGATTTTGTAATTTTTGGAGCATTTATTAACATTGATTGGCAAGATTTATTTTTACAGTCAAGTACTCTAATTGGATTTGTTATTATTCTTCTATTACAATCTTCGCAAAGCTGGAGAGTACTTAAGTGTTTTACTAAGTTTTGTTTATAACTTGGCATACAATCCTTACAACCTAAAGAATTTAATTGGAGCTCATAATTTATTTTAAAAAATGATAATATTTCACTAAGCATCAAAATAATATTTGCATCTTCATATACACTACTTTGACCAAATGATTCACAACCAAACTGATGAAATTGTCTTAATCTTCCTTTTTGTGGTCGTTCGTATCTAAACATAGCTCCATGATAAAAAAATCGACTTGTTCCGCCAGCACGATCTAGTTTGTTTTGTACAAACATACGTACAACACCAGCAGTTCCTTCAGGTCGTAAACAAACATCGTTATTACCTTTATCTATAAATTGATACATCTCTTTACCAACAATATCACTGCTTTGTCCAACAGATCTTTTAAATAATGAGGTTTCTTCTAAAATAGGAGTTTCAAGATAAGAAAATCCATAACGAGTTGCTATTTTTGATGCATTGCTAATAAAATATGTAAAGAGTTCACTTTCACTATTTAGTATATCTTTCATACCTCTTAAGCTTTGAATATTTGTCATTATTTAACCTTATTCTTAAATATTTGCTAGGATAACATAATTATTGTTTAGAATTGCTTTTAAAAATTGAGCTTAAATTTAATAAAAGAAGATATTATTTTATAATAAATTCT
This sequence comes from uncultured Helicobacter sp., assembly GCA_964516815.1. Taxonomy (GTDB): domain Bacteria; phylum Campylobacterota; class Campylobacteria; order Campylobacterales; family Arcobacteraceae; genus CAIJNA01. Next base: position 34,433 of record CAZEXK010000011.1, read on the forward strand.
TGAATTTCTTGTGCTATATTATGAACATCAGATTTTGCGTCAATATAAAGTGCATCGAAGTTTAGTTCTTTTATTGCTTGTTTCATTCTTGCTTGAACTTCTATTAAATAAGTACTTCCTCTTTTTTCAATAGCATCATTTGATTTTGAACTTAGTCGTTTTTCAAGTTCATCTTTGCTCAATTCTAAAAATATAATTTTTGTTGGAATTGTTTTATCTAAAGCAATTAAATTTAAAGAAATTGCAAGTTCCATTGGAATATCTTTTGCATATCCAATTCCAGAAATGACACCTCTATCACTTATTATCATTTCGTTTGGATTTTGTTTTATTATTTCAAATATATGTTGTGCTCTATCTGCTAAAAATAAAAGCATTTCTGCTATTTTTGATGTAGCTTCTCCATTTAATACAATTTTTCGTATTTTAGTTCCAAGCTCAGTTCCTCCGGGCTCTTTTGTAAAAATAGCATTTGGATATTTTTTCTTTAAAATACTTAATTGCGTAGATTTACCTGAGGTATCTATCCCTTCTATTATAATGTACATTACTTTAGATCTTTGAAGTTTGTTTTTTTGATGATCAAATTCATAATTTTTTTGGGAGTTAAATGAGATATCTTACCATTGTGTCTTATCAAATCTCTTACTATTGATGAACTCACAAAGGCATTACTAAGTGTTGGCATTAGATATATTGTTTCAATATTGTCATCTAAAGAGTTGTTTGCATAGCCCATTTGAAGTTCATATTCAAAATCACTAACAACTCTTAAACCTCTAATAATATTTGTAGTATCTTGTTCTCTTGCAAAATCTACTAATAAATTATCAAATGATAATACTTTTATACCTTCTAAATCTTTAGTAGCTTCTTGAATAAACTCTATTCTTTGTTTGATTGTAAACATAGGTTCTTTACTACTATTTATTCCAACACCAATTATAAGTTCATCAAATATTTTTAAAGCTCTTTTAATAATATCCATATGTCCGTTCGTAATTGGATCAAATGTTCCTGTATATATAGCTCTTTTGTGTTTCATTTTTAACCTTCCCATCTTTTATATAATGAATGTTGTATATTTAAATTATCAAACCATTTTCCAATTATAAAATTTTCCATGTCTTGTAATGTCTGTTGCTTTGAATAATATCCTAAAACAGGAGGAGCAATTGTTACTCCTAGTTTTGATAAATTTGACATATTGTCTAATTGAATAGAATTAAATGGCATTTCTCTTGGAGCTATAATAACTTTTCGCTGCTCTTTTAACATTACACTAAACGCTCTTGTGATTAGTGAATCTGCAATTCCAATACTACATTTTGCAAGTGTATTCATAGAGCAAGGAACTATTATCATTGCATCTGTTTGAAAACTACCTGATGCAATTGGTGCTTGAATGCTATTATCATCGTAAAATATAATATTGTCATTTTTTGGTATTTGTATAGTTTGTTCAAATTGTAAAGCAACTTTTGCACTATTTGAAATTACGCAATAAACTATTACATCTTTTGGTAATAAAGTTATAAATTTCAGTCCAAGTGATACGCCACTAGCACCCGTAATAGCAACAATTAGTTTCATTAAAAATCCTCAAACTAGTTTAAAGTAATAACTAGTGTTTATTAAAAGTGATTTTAACGAATTTTTACTTTAAAGTAAAAGTACAAATTTAAACAAATTTTTCCAAAAACTAATATTTAAAACAAAATTATGGATTATAATATACATTATATATAATACTTAATATTATAATTATACATTAAGTTATATTTAGTTAAAATAATAAAACAAAATGTATAAAGGATATAGCATGAAATTAATTAGCTTTATTAGAATAAATAAAAACGATGAACTTTACACTTCCAATCAAGCACATAAAATTGCGCAGTATGTAAATGAAAATGATTTAACATTAAATGCAAATGTGGAGCTTGAAGTTAGCATTCCAAATGACGAAAGTAATATTTTGGGGCTTTTAGAAGATTGTAAAAAAGGTTGTACAGTAATAGTTGCAGATTTAAATGTATTTGGAAGAACAATAAAAACTATACTCGATCTCATAAATGCTCTTTTAGATTCAGGAGTTAGAATTATAAGTGTAAAACAAAATTTAGATCTTGTATCAAAAGATGATATGCTTACTAAAATGATACTAGGTGTATTTACTATGTCCATTGGATTGGAAAAAGATTTAATGAGTTTAAGAACTAAAGAAGCATTAACAGCAAAAAAATTAGAAGGTGTTCATCTAGGCAAACCAAAAGGTACAATACAAAAATCAAAATTCGATGAAAAAAGAGACAAAATTGAAGAATTACTAAGAGTTGGTTTGAGTGTTAGAAAAATAGCAAAACTTTTAGGATACAATAATCATATTGGACTTAATAATTATGTTAAAAAAAGAAATATTAGAAAAATTAGTATGGAAAATAATGTTTTAGCTAGTTAATTCATTTAACTTATATATTAATAATAAATATTAAACATAAAAATGTTACTTTTGGTAAAATAAAAAATAGCATTTATATAATGTAAAAATAGTAATTGTTACACAATAACGAATTAGTAAGCATCTATAAAAATTACAATAATTATCATCAAAAAAGAACCTTAAATATTCTTAAAAACTTATTCACATTATAATAAATTTGAATTAAAAATTGATAATTTTATATCAATTATAAAATATTCTTAAATTTATCATGTATATTTGCTAAATTAAATATTGTTAAATATATCCATCTAAGTACTTGTATATGGTTCTTTTGAAAAGATAATAATTAGTTAAACATAAAATATTTTTTAATATTTATAATATAAAGTATTATTTTTAATATTTTTCTTCTTCTAAATAAATGTGAAAAGTATGTGAATAAGTATTAATATTATAAGGAAGCATTAAGTAATGATATGTATTTTTACAAATGTTAATATGTTGGCTTCTTATAAGTATATTTGGAATATTTTTATTATTTAATTAAAAAATGATTTTTAATTAACTTTGCATCTTTTAGATTCAATACATTTTCTAATTCTTGTAAACTTGCATTTCTAATTAATTCAAATTCACCAAAATATTTTACTAATTTTAACACTTTTGCTTCACCAATACCTTTGATTTGGAGTAATGATATTTGCTTATCTTCTTTTCTTTTTTGTTTTTTATGGAAATTTATAGCAGTTCTATGAACTTCATCCCTTAATCTTTGTATAAATTGCAATCTTTTATCGCTTGATTCTAACTTAAATACTTTATCTTTAGTATATAATATATCTTTAGCTTTTCCTTTACTTCTGTTTGCTTTTGCATCTATTTTTTCTTTTGCTATTCCTACAACATCTATAAATACACCAACACTTTGTAAAATATCAAGGGCTAAACTTACGAGTGTTTTTCCACCATCTATTATCCAAATATCAGGAGCAGGGTTTTTATTAAAACTATTTACCCTTCTTGTAAGTATCTCTTTCATTTGGTGATACTCATCTTTTTGAGATAAGTTATATAATCGATAATCTTCTTTACAAAAAAAGCCATTGTCCCAAACAATAATTGATCCAACAGTAGCTTGTCCCATTATATGTGAGTTGTCATATGCTTCAAACCTATATGGAGTTTTGTTAAATTCAAAAAGTTCTTTTAGTTCTTCGTATATTTTTGTATTATTAGGGTTTGTATTTACTTTTAGCAATTCTATACAGTTTTTATTAGCTAATTGAACTAAATCGTTTTTTTTACCAATTTTAGGTTTTGTAATAGGCAATTTTTTAAAATTTGTTTTTTCAATATAATTTTGTATTTCATCGATATTGTCAATTTCATGAGCTATTAAAATTTCATCTGGAAGAGTAGGTAGTTTTACAGAATAAAAATTTATTAAAGCAGTTTTATAAATTTCATTTTCACTTGTAATTTCTGTTGTATTTAAAAAACTATGAGAGGTTGAAATTAATTTACCTTCTCTTATAAACATTTTTAAAATCACTGCTCTTTGTTCGTGAATAAGTACACAAAATAAATCAATCTTATTATTTGATACAAAATCTAAAGTTGTTTTTATTTGCGATTTTTCTATAGTTTTTATTCTGTCTCTTAACACCATTGCATCTTCAAATCGAAATTCATTACTATAAAAATCCATTTTTACTTTTAATTGTTTTATTAATTTTGTTTTACTATATACATAGCTTAGTGCTTCTTTGATTAAAATTGCATATTGTTCTTTTGATATTTTACCCTCACAAGGTGCTAAACATTTTTTAATTTGATAAAACAAACAAGCTTTTTTTCCATTTAAACATGTTTGTTTTTGTACTAGTGGAACTATTTCATAAATACTATCTAACATATCTTTTGCACCAATACTATATGGTCCAAAATATTTTATTTCCTTTCCTTGTAATATTTTTCTTGTAATATTTAATCTTGGAAAATCATTAGAATAATCAATATAAATATAAGGATAAGTTTTGTCATCTCTTAATAAGATATTGTATTTTGGTTTTAGTTGTTTTATTAGAGAGTTTTCTAAAATTAAAGCATCATGTTCATTTTGTACTACTATATATTCCAAAAAACAAACTTCTGAAATCATTTTGTAAATTCTAGGTGATAATTTATTTGAGGCTTGAAGCGTAGGGGTGAATGAGAAGTAACTCTTTACTCTGTTTTTTAGAACCTTAGCTTTACCAATATACAATAATCGATTGTTTTTATCAAAATACTGGTAAACACCTGAACTACTTGGTAGTTGTCTTAATTTCTCTTCTAAAGTCATTTTATATTATATCTAAATTACTTGTGATAGTTTATTTTAACTAAATCTTATTTTTAGTAACATATATAATGAAAAAAGAAATAAAACTTATCTTTGACAATGTAAAATACTTCAAAGAAAAAAAATATCTATTAAAAGCTATACCTAGTGAATATTATTTACGAGGAAATATATCTATTCAATTATTGTATATATCTTCAAATAATGTAAGTGTCGATGATGAAGCAAAAAGACAAATGTGGAATCATATGATTGTAGAAGAAAAAATGGGTGATGATATTTTAAATAAAATGGATAATAATATTTTAAACGATATAGATTTTGCTAAAAAGGCAATATCTAGATACAACAGAACGTATATTTATCTAAGTGAACAATTACAAAATAATTATGATATTGCAACTTTAACTGTTACAAATGAAATAATAGATACAAAAAAATACATAGCACCTATATTAATGTATATGCCTGATGAATTTCAAAATGACATTGACATATCGTTAATTGCATCTTCAAGAAATATTCACAATATTCAATATGCACCCAAATTACAAAAAAATAAATATTTTATAATGGATATTATGAATACAATAACTTCGATTGAAGATAAAAGAAAAGTATTATCATATATAGATCAAAGTTTTTTAGAAGATAAAATTTTTGTTAGTAAATTAGGGTGCTTTGATAATTTGTGTGATAAATTTCAAGGTGATGTTATTTATGTATCACATGCAGTACAACATGATATTGATATTTTAAAAAAAACAAAATTATTTGATGAAAGTATAATAAAATCAATCATACAAAGTGATTATTATCACGAACATCATAATGATGCTATTTCTAAACTTTTTATATATATAAAACAATTTAATGATAGTTTTGATGAATTTGACTCAAAAATTAAAGATAAAACAATAATAAATAAACTTATGTGGGATATGGGCGAACTTATAACTGATAGTACCTTATATTAATACACTATTATAAAAATTTTACAGGTACATAATATTTTACTTTAAACATTCCTTCATCATTTGGACCAGCTATGTTTTGTACAATTATTATTTTAAAACAAGAAGCTGAAAACATGTATGATGTAAGTGCAATAGTTATTGCTTTTTTAATTAATGCTTTGTTATTATATGTTATATTTAAAAACCAATATATATCAAACAATATCTAGGAATAACTGGACAAAATGTTATTACTAAACTTATGGGTTTAATGGTTGCAGCCATTGCGGTTCAATTTATAGTTAGTGGTGTGATTGCACTTAGTGTGTTGTATTTAAAATAAAAGGTAAATAATGAATGAAATATATTCACTTACAATTCTTATTTCAATTTTTTCTTTTACGCTTTCTATGACAATGACACCAGGTCCTAATAATATCTTGTTAATGACTTCTGGTTTAAACTTTGGTTACAAAAAAACTTTACCTGCTATGATAGGCGTTGCTATTGGTTTTAGTGTTATGGTTATTATTATAGGATTTGGAATGGCTAAAGTTTTTGAACAATATCCTTATATATATAAAGTTATGAAAATAATAGGAATAGTTTACTTACTTTATTTAGCATATAAAATTGCAACTGCAAAAAGTGAAGTAAAAGTAAGTAATGAAAATAAAAGCAAACCCTTTAGTTTTGTACAATTAGTATTATTTCAATGGATGAATCCTAAAGCATGGATAATGTCCACTACAGCACTTACTACATTTGTAAATAATGAACAAAATATTTTATTTCAAGTTTATACGATAGCTTTTATATATTTATTATCAGGAATTATTTCTACTAATTCTTGGACTTTGGGTGGAGTGTATTTACAAAAATTATTAACAAATACAAAAAGAGTAAGATATTTTAATATAAGTATGGCTTTGTTTATGATTTTGTCTATTGTGCCTGTTTTGTTTGTATCTTAATTTTATTCTTAGGATTTGTAATTAATATTTAATTTTGCTAAAATTCGATTATACAAGGATACTAATGAAGAAATATTTTATAATAATGATTGTGTTTAATCTGACATATGCAAATGCAAAAATCAATGCAATAGTAAGTATACCACCTTTACTCACTTATTTAAAAGCAATTGCTCAAGACAAAGTAAATGCATCTGTAATGGTAGATGAAAGTAAATCTGCACATTCATATACCCCAAAACCAAGTCAAATGAAAGATGTTTCAAAGGCTAATTTATACTTTTCTATTGGAATAGAATTTGAAAATATTTGGTTAGAAAAATTTGCAAAATTAAATACAAAGATGCATATAGTCAATACTCATAATAGTATTAAAAAACTAAATATGAGCAATCATGTACACAAAAATGACGAACATGACGGACATGATGAGAATGATGAAAAAAAAGAAAAAAGAAAATCACTTGATCCTCATATTTGGACATCAAGTAAAAACGTAAAAATAATATCAAAAAATATTTTGAATGCATTAATTAAATATGATAGTAAAAATAAAGAATTTTATACAATAAATTACAATAAATTTGTAAAAAAAGTACAAAATACAAATAGTGAAATAAAAAGTATTTTAAGTGTATTGCCTAAACATACAAAGTTTATGGTATTTCATCCATCATGGCAATACTTTGCAAAAGAATACAACTTAGAACAAATATCTATAGAAAAGGAAGGTAAAAATCCAAAACCAAAAGCTTTAAAAAATTTAATAGAACTGGCTAAAAAAAATAATATTTCAAGTATATTTGCAAGTCCAAATATTTCAAATAAACATGCAAATATCATAGCAAAAGAATTAAATATAAAGGTAGTTAAAATAACACCAATGAGTCAAAATTGGTCAGAAAATCTTATAAATCTAGCAAATCATATTGCAAATAAAAACAATATTAAGTAGGTCATAATATTAACAATGAAATATTTTCATTTGGACAAATTGTAAAAGAGTATGACTTTAAAGTAATAAATGAAAATGAAGCAAGAGCTAGTGCTGGGATTATGTTTTTATTTGGAATCATTAGTTTATTTTCTATTTTTTTAACTAAAAACTTATTTTGGGCAGAATTATTTTCAATTACTTTTATAATTGAATTTATGATAAGGGTATTTATAAATCCACGTTTTGCTCCATATTATCTTTTAGCTAGTTTAATTGTTTCAAACCAGAGTGAAATATGCGTAGAAGCTAAAAGTAAAAAATTTGCTTGGACTCTTGGAGTTATATTAGGTTGGTAATGGCATTTTTTATTATATATGATACTATGTCAATAAATAAAGAAAAAAAATGTGTTGCAGCAAAATGGGCAATAGATATGGGTCATGAACAAATGTGGAAAAATCATAATTGTAAATAATACACTAATAGTACACATAAAGTTTATATAATAAAATAAAAAGTGAAAAAATGAATATATTATTACTTGAAGATGATGTAATTTTAAATGAATTAATGCAAGAGTTCTTACATGAACTTTCTTATAATGTTGATGTATGTTTTGATGGATACGAAGCAGAAGATTTAGTTTATTCAAATAAATACGATTTATTAATTTTAGACGTTAATGTACCTAATATAAATGGATTTGATTTTTTATCTAATTTAAGAAAAAATAAAAACAATACGCCAGCAATATTTGTTACTTCTATGCATACTTCTAAAGATATGCAAAAAGGATTTAGTAGTGGTGCTGATGATTATATAAAAAAACCTTTTGAGCTAGAAGAATTAGATATAAGAATTAACAATATAAAAAGACTTTATAAAATCGACAATCAATCAATAATAAAAATTTCAAATGATATTACATTTGACACACAAAGCAATGACCTAAGTGTAAATAATACTTTACATCATATATCAAAAAAAGAATCAATGATATTAGCTTATTTTTTAAAAAATATAAATATTGTTATTAGCATTGATGAGTTGTGTGCTAATATATGGGAATATGACAATGCTCCTACTAATGCAACTATTAGAACATATATAAAAAATATCAGAAATAAAATTGGTGAAGAATATATCACTAATATAAAAGGCTTAGGGTATAAGTTTAATAAAATATAAAAGGATAATAATTGACGTTAACTAAGTATGAGAAAAAAACGTTTTTTAGTTTTTTATTATTGTATATGGGATCAATCTTTTTTTTAATACTTATAATTGCTAGTTTATATAACACTATGAGATACAATTATGAATTTGATAAAGTTGTTTCTGGTATGAAAATGAAAGCAAATGAGATATCATCAGAAATTATAATGAAGCATATGAAAGGTGTACCTTTTGATAAAAAAGATTATAAAAGTGATGCAAAGTGTACTCTTGATTTATATAATAAACAAGAAGTTAGTCTTTTAAATTCTATAAATGAGCCAATAGACTTCACACAAGAGTCATATATAAAAAATAATATGATATATCTAGTATATAAAGGTACATATGGGCATCTAAATGTTTATAATATTGTTTTGAAAGATCATTGGTTTATTGAAAAAAATAGTTTACTTGAAAAAACTTTTTTTATTTTCTTTTCAATATTTATTATTATGACAATAATAGGATACTTCTTAGGTAAACTTTTCTTAAAACCTATTTTAATACAAAGAGAAAAATTAGATATGTTTATAAAAGATACCACTCATGAATTAAACACTCCAATAACAGCACTTTTAATGTCAATAAATAAAAAAAATCTAACACAAGAAAATAATATAAGAAGGATAAACTTAAGTGCTAAAAGAATTAGTGAAATTTATAATGATTTAACATATTTATTTTTAGATGTTAATCATAGTAAAGTTAATAAAATCATAAACTTAAGACCAATATTAGAAGAAAATATTGAATATTTTAAAGAATTAGCAATAAGAAAAAAAATAACTTTAAATTGTGAGATAAAAGATTTTGAATTTAAAATAGATAAAGAAAGCTTTACAAGGCTAAGTAACAATATTATTTCTAATGCAATTAAGTACACGAATATTAATGGAAATATTGACATAATATTAAAAGATAAGGTTTTTATAGTAAAAGATGATGGCATAGGAATAGTAAAAAATAAACAAAAAGATATATTTGATAGATTTTACAGGGCAACAAAAAATAGTGGAGGTTTTGGAATAGGTTTGGATATTGTGTCTTGTGTGTGTACAAATTATAATATAAAAATAGATTTAAAATCAAAAGAGAATATCGGCTCTACTTTTACATTAACTTTTTAATTAAATAATTAATACACATTTATAATATATAATTTTATTTTATTGGATTAAGTTTAAAAAATCTGGTTTTTTCAAAAAAAGAATGAAGAAAAAATAAATAATCAAATAAAATTTATCTTCATTATTGTTAGGCTAAAAACAATTCTTTAATTTTATTATATTTTCAATATAATAAACTAACTTTAAGAAAAGGATATCTATTGAAAATAAAAACTTTATTGTTTGGGGCGGGAGCTGGTTCAAAGATTTTTAGACAAAATGAACAAAATAATAGAATATTTTTAGCTTATATTGATAATGATGTGAAAAAACATAATGAATTGTTTGATAACTTGTTAGTCATTCCACCTTCAAAAATAAACAATTATAATTATGATGAAATTATAATTACAACTCAATGGGCAAATGACGTTAGAAATCAATTAGTTAATGAATTAAATATAGATAATACTAAAGTCATAATTCCACTAAAATCTGCACTAAAGAAACCTCTTCCTTTTTATGATAAAAATACAAAAGAACTTGGCAAAGATATAATTACATTTTTATCAAATGAAGCTATAAAATCAAATATACCTTTATGTATTGATTTTGGAACGCTATTGGGAATAGTAAGAGATAAAGATATAATAGCATGGGATGATGATATTGATTTTGCACTTCCTCTTAGCTATGCAAGCAAAATAGAACAATGGTTAATTCAAACCATACCTAAAATAAATTACAATATAAAATGGACTATTGACAAGCAATTTAATGTAAATAACAAAATTGTTTCTTATCAAATAAAATTTCAAAGTGAATCCTTTAATAATTTTATAACATCTATTTGTATAAGAGAAGATATTAATAATAACTCTATTCACTTATCAAGTCTAGGACAATGGTATGCCCCATCAATTCACTTTTCTAAATTGGAAACTATTATGTGGAACAATACTTATATACAAGTGCCTTTTAGATATATAGAATATTTAAATTTTATTTATGGAAATTGGAAAAAACCAAAAAAGGATATGACAGTAAATGATTATAATAATATCCAAGTAACTAAATATAATGATATTAAAAATGCTAATTTACAAATTGTAAGAATTCTCAACTAAAGGAAATAATAAAATGAAACAAATATACGTAGGAATGAGTGCAGACTTAGTACACCCAGGACATATGAATATACTTAAAATTGCTTCATCATTAGGAGAAGTAACAGTAGGGCTTTTAACTGATAAAGCAATAGCATCTTATAAAAGACTACCTTATATGACATATACACAAAGAAAAGAGGTAATTGAAAATATAAAAGGTGTACAAAAAGTAATAGAACAAGAAACACTTGATTACAGACCTAATTTAGAATTATTAAAACCAGATATTGTAGTACATGGAGATGACTGGAAAAATGGTGTTCAAAATAAAACAAGACAAGATGTTATAGATACCTTAAGTAAGTGGGGAGGAGAACTTGTAGAACCAACATATACGCAAGGAATTTCATCAAGTAAATTAAATAATTCACTAAAAGAAATAGGAACCACTCCTGATATAAGAAGAGCAAGACTAAAAAGACTTATAAATTCAAAAGAAGTAGTAAGAATATTAGAATCACATAATGCACTAAGTGGTCTTATAGTTGAAACTATAAAAGGTGACAACAATATAGAATATGATGGTATGTGGTCAAGTTCACTAACTGATTCTACTTCAAAAGGGAAACCTGATATTGAAGCTGTTGATGTAAGTACTAGAATAACAACTATAAATGAAATATTTGAAGTAACAACAAAACCTATGATTTACGATGCAGATACAGGAGGAATAGCTGAACACTTTGCTTTTACAGTTAGAACTTTAGAAAGAACAGGAATATCTGCTGTAATTATTGAAGATAAAACAGGACTAAAAAAGAACTCATTATTTGGCAATGATGTTTCTCAAACACAAGATACGATAGAGAATTTTTGTAATAAAATTACTACAGGTAAAAATGCAAAAGTTACAGATGACTTTATGATTATTGCTAGAATTGAAAGCTTAATACTTGAAGCTGGTATGGATGATGCTGTAAGAAGAGCAAGAGCATATATAAAAGCTGGTGCTGATGGTATTATGATTCATTCAAGAAAAAAAGAACCAGATGAAATTTTAGAATTTTGCAAAATAATAAGAAAAGACAATTCAACTATTCCAATAGTTGTTGTACCAACATCGTATAATCAAATAACAGCAAAAGAACTTGGTATTGCTGGTATAAATGTAGTAATTTATGCAAACCATATGTTAAGAGCTGCCTATCCAGGTATGAAAAATGTTGCCAAATCTATTTTAGATAATGATAGAAGTAAAGAAGCTGAAAAAGATTTACTTTCTATTAAAGAAATTTTAAATCTAATTCCTGGTACTAAATAATGGCACTAGATACAAATACTTTCGTAGAAGAATTGATAAAAGAAAAATATACACATCTTTGTGTAGTCCCTTGCAGTTTTGCAAAAAACTTAATAAATTGTGCAATAAATAATAAAAATATAAAATATATTCCAAGTGCAAGTGAAGCAGTTGCTTGTTCTATTGCTGCTGGTCTTAAAATGTCAGGAAAAAAACCTATCGTAATTGTTCAAAGCTCAGGTATTACAAATATGGGTTCTTGTATTACAAGCTTATTAAAACCGTATGATGTTACTTTCCCTATGCTTGTATCACAAAGAACATATAAAGAAGGGGATAGTGAAATACAACACCAACACCTAGCAACAAATCTTACAAATTTAATACAAGCATATGGATATGAGCATACTATATTAGATAATGAGAATATAAATAATGCAATTTCCCAATTAAATATATGTAATAATTCAAATACAATATGCATACTTCCTAAAGATTCATTTTCTAAAGTTACTTTGAAAAAAGAACATGAAATAAATCTTTCTTCATTTACTAAAAGAAGTGAATTTTTAAAGTCTTTAAATAAGAATTTCATAAATGATGATACACTGTTTATAGGTACAACAGGAAATACTGCAAGAGAAATGTATAACTTTATGCCAGATACAAACAACTTTTATATGGCAGGGAATATGGGTGGAGCTTTAAGTCTTGGACTTGGAGCTGCACTTGCAAATAAAGATATAATTGTATGTGGTGGAGATGCTGAGTTTGTTATGCATATGGGTGGACTTACAACTGCTGGTAGATATGAAGATATAAGCCTTACTTATATATTATTTGACAATGAATCAAACAAAAGTACAGGTGGTCAAAATACTTATCAAAAACATTTAAACTATATAGATATTGTAAAAAGTACTAACATAAAAGTATCAAATAATATAGTCAAAACATTAGAAGAATTTGATACAATAATTTTAGAAAATAAAAAAAATACTGGAATAAGATTTATTTATGTTAAATGTGACTTGGATGAGGAAACTCCTAGACCTCCTTTAAATATAGTAAAAAGAAACGAGTTTTAAATGACAAATAACTTCTCTTATTGTATGCCTACAAAAATTGTTTATGAAATTAACTCTATTAATAATATAAGTAAATATACAAAAAATAAAAGAACTTTACTTATTACATCTGAGGGTTTTATAAAAAGAGGTTTAATTAAAAAAATAAAAAACTTATGTACAGATATTGTATATACAGTTTCAAATATAAAATCACATCCAGAATTTAAAGACTTAAAAGAAATATATAAAGATATTTTAAATATTGATTTTGAACTTATTGTTGCAATTGGCGGAGGAAGTGTATTAGACGCTTCAAAATACTTAAGTGTTTATAATAAAAATAAAGATTGTGAGTTTGTAGAAAATTTAATTAAAAATAATAATAAAAATAGCTATAAACTTACTCCAATTATATCTATACCAACAACAGCAGGTACAGGTAGTGAACTTAGCCCATGGGCAAGTATTTGGGATATGGATGAAAAAAAGAAATATTCATTACATTTACCAGACTTATTTGCTAAAGTAGCTATTTATGATCCAAGTTTAACTTTGAGTGTACCTAAAGATATTACAATACAAACAGCACTTGATACACTTTCTCATGCTTTAGAATCTATATGGAATATAAATGCAAATGAAATAACAATATCTTATTCAATAAAATCAGCAAAACTAATTGTAAATAATATAGTAAATCTATCAAATAACTTAGATAATATAGAATATAGAAGTCATATTATGAAAGCATGTATGTATGCAGGATTAGCTTTTTCAAATACACAAACTGCAATAGCACATGCAATGTCGTATTATATTACTGCACACAAAAATGTACCTCACGGAATTGCGTGTAGTTTTACACTTCCACTTTTAATAGATAATATAATTGGAAAGTATGATTTTATTGATGATGCTTTAAAAGAAATATTTGGAGAACTTTCATCTAATAAACTTAGAATGATTTTTAAAAATCTTAATATTTCTACAAAATTTGAAGATTATGGTATAAATGAAGAAGAGATTGAATCTTTAAAGTTATCTTTAGTAAATAGTTCTAGAGCTGGTAATAGTTTGGTTAAAATATAATTAATGATGATTATTAAAAAAACAACTTAATAGTAAAAATAGGTGCTTAAAACCCATCTCAAACTATGGTATATTAGGAGTAAACAAAGGTTTATTTACAAATGGCTGTAAAAAAGTTCAAAGAT
>CAZEXK010000012.1:0-9496 GCA_964516815.1 uncultured Helicobacter sp.
AAATTATATTTATTTGCTAAATATAAGGCATAATATCCACCTAAAGATGAACCAATAAGTGTGATATTTTCATCGTAAGAATTTATCAATTCTTCTAAGGTTTGAATTGCTAATTCTGGTACATACGATAAAGATGGAGATAAAAAGTTCAATTTTTTACTTTTAAAATACTCTCTAAATAATGATGACTTTACACCAAGTCCACTACCTCCAAAACCATGTATATAAATTATCATTAATTATTATCTTGTGTTAAAATGCTATTGATTATTATTTCAAAATCATTATATTTTTCATTTTTATTGTCATCTTTTATTAGTTTCCATATTGGTAAAAAATAACTATTTGTAAGTCTTATATCGTTTCGTTCAAGCAAACTAATCAAAGAAAAATTTTTAATAATATTATTAGCTTCTTTGTTACTTTTTTGTTTTAATAATTCTAAATAAATATCTTTCATATATTGTGAACTTAGTATTGTTGTAGCAAAATATGTATTTTTAACTATTTCACTTTCACTCATAACAAAAAGTTTCATTTTTTCAAAAGCGTATCTCATTTATTTTCCTTTACATCTTTCATAATATATTCCCAATTTCTAGTAAAATGTTTTTTAATATATTGTTTACTATGAGGTATTATACATGAACTACAATCTTGATGCACAAAACCATCATTTGATTTGAATTGTCCACCAAATATAGAGTTTATACTACAAGTACTTTTTTCTTTACTTAATCTAAAATGTGGACAAGCACATAAATAGCAATTTAAATTCTCAATATCATGACATTTTTTATTATCTTTGTACAATAAGCAAAATTCTTTTTCATGTTTTACCATATTATCAAAATCAAAATATTCTATTAAATCATCATCATTTAAATAGTGCAATTTTTCCACTATTTTTTTATGTTTTAAAGAATGTTCTTTTATCCAATGTTCATATGTCATTTAAAATCCTAGTAATATTTATGATAAATTAATTCATTTTAACATAAATAGTATTAGGGAATAAATATTTAAATATTAACCAAAAATTAACAATATTTTAGTTATAATATTATTAGAAATAAAAGGTGTCTAGTAAATAGACACCTTTTGTAATGTTAAGGAAATATATGTTATTAACACCTGGACCAACGGCTGTACCTGAATTTGTTCGAGCTGCTATGGCTAAAGAAACTTTACACCACAGAACTACTGAATTTGAAGAAATATTTAAAAATACCAGAACTCTTTTGTTAGAAATTTTAAATATGCCTGAAGCAGTGATGTTAGCTTCTAGTGGAACGGGTGCAATGGAAGCATGTGTAATAAATCTTACTCATAAAAAAGCACTTACAATAAATGCTGGTAAGTTTGGCCAAAGATTTGGTAAGATTTGTGAAGCTCACAATATAAAATACACAGAATTAACACATGAATGGAATGTGGCTATGAGTGTTCAAGAAGTTGTAAATGCTATTAAAAACGATGATGAAATTGATGCTATTTTTATACAAATATGTGAAAGTGCTGGAGGATTAAGACATCCAGTTGAACAAATAAGTAAAGCAGTTAAAAACATAAATCCAAATATAACAATAATAGCAGATGGAATAACAGCTGTTGGTGTTGAACACATAGATACTAGTAATATTGATGCCTTGATTACAGGAAGTCAAAAAGCTCTTATGTTGCCTCCTGGTTTATCTATGATTGGTTTGTCTATGCATAGTGTTGCAAAGATTAGTAAAAAACCAGCTGGGTATTATTTAAATCTACTTAGTGAAATCAAAAAACAAAAAAATAATACTACTGCATACACAGCAGCTACTACTCTTATAATTGGATTAGGCGAAGTTTTGAGTGTATTAAAAGAAAATGGATTTGATAAGCTATATGAAAATACAGCCAAAAGAGCAAAAGCTACAAGAGATGCTTTATTATCATTGGGTTTAAAAATTTATCCAGATGCTCCTGCAAACGCAATGACCACAATATATACAGAACAATCAAATGAAATAAGAAAAATCCTAAAAGATAAATATAATTTAAACATTGCAGGTGGACAAGATCATTTAAAGGGCAAAATAATAAGAATAAATCATATGGGACTTGTTGATGATTTTGAAGCATCTTGGGCTGTAAATGCTATAGAAAAAGCTATGGATGATTTAGGTATAAGAACCTTTGATGGAAATGCAAATAAAATATTTATGCAAGGAATGTTTAATGATACATGAACATGAAATACCTAAAGGATCGTTTTTATACTTTGGAGAAACTGCAAGGAAAAAAAGGGACTTAGAAAATACTATTGCTTTATCCTTACAAGAAAAAAGTTTTGAAGAAATCATAACACCAAATTTTTCATATACTCAACATCAAAGTATAGATAATGAAAAAGAATTAATAAAAATAAATGATGAACACAATAATCAAGTAAGTTTAAGAGCAGATAGCACACTTGATGTAGCTAGGATTATAACAAAAAGACTTGGAAGAACTACAAACCATAAAAAATGGTTTTATATTCAACCTGTATTTGCTTACCCTTCAAGTGAAACTTATCAAATAGGTTTAGAATGGCTAGAACATACGAATGTAAGTGAAATTATTGATTTAAGTGCAAATGTATTTGAAACAATTTCACTAGAACCATTAATACAAATAACAAATATAAACATCGCAAAATTAGTTGCAAAAAATTTAGATATTTCTATTGATTTATTCAAAGATGGATTATTATCTAAGTTGTTTGAGCAAAAAGTACAATGGCTTGATAAGCTTATATATGCATCAAATACAAGTGATTTAGAAAAAATATTAGAATTATTACCAAATGATGTAAAACTAGAAGTACAAAAACTAATAGATATTGCTAAAAAGATTAAATATAAAAATATTACAATTTCAGCATTGTATTATGCAAAAATGAAATATTATGAAGATGTATATTTTAGAGTAATTCAAAATAATCACGTATTAGCAAGAGGTGGTAGATATACTAGTGATGGTATTAGTTCATTAGGATTTGCGCTTTATACAAATGATATATTAGAAATTATAGAAGATGAAGGAGATAAGAATGAGTAAAGCAGATATTATAGTTGGGATACAATGGGGAGATGAAGGTAAAGGTAAAATTGTAGATAAATTAGCACAAGAATATGATATGGTTTGTAGAAGTCAAGGTGGACACAATGCAGGTCATACTATTTGGGTTGATGGAGTTAGATACGCTTTACACCTTGTACCTTCTGGAATATTAAATCCAAATGCAATAAATGTTATAGGAAATGGTGTGGTACTAAACCCATCATCTATAATAAAAGAGATGGAACAATTTGAAAACTTAGAAGGTAGAGTTTTTATCTCTGATAAAGCTCACCTTAATTTATCTCATCATTCATTAATAGATATTGCAAAAGAAAAATTAAAAGGCGATGGAGCTATTGGAACTACAGGAAAAGGAATAGGACCTGCTTATGCAGATAAGATAAACAGAATTGGATATAGAGTAAATGAACTTTTAGATCCAAGTGCTTTATGTGAAAAAATACTATCTTATTTTGCACAAAATAAAGTGATATTTGATGCTTTACAAATATCTGCTCCTACAAAAAAAGATTTACTTGAAGAATTAGAATCTTATCATTCAAAATTAGCTAAATATATTACAAATACTACAAATCTAGTTTGGGATGCACTAAGTAATGATAAAAAAGTATTACTTGAAGGCGCACAAGGTACATTACTTGATGTTGATCATGGAACATATCCTTACGTAACATCTTCTTCAACAGTAAGTGCTGGAGCTTGTACTGGTCTTGGTTTGAGTCCTAAGGATGTTGGAATTGTAACAGGAATAGTTAAAGCATATACTACAAGAGTAGGAAATGGACCATTTCCTACAGAAGAGTTTGGTGTTGAAGGTCAAACTATGGCTGATGTTGGAAAAGAAGTGGGAACAACTACAGGAAGAGGAAGAAGATGTGGTTGGTTTGATGCAGTTGCTGTTAAACATGCATCTAGATTAAATGGATGTGATCAATTATCTTTAATGAAACTTGATGTTTTAGATGGCTTTGAAAATATTAAAATATGTACTTCTTATGAAGTAAATGGAAAAATGATTACATATATGCCAAGTAGCTTAGACAATGTAGTTCCAATATATGAAGATATTAAGGGCTGGGATAGTGTAGTTGGATGTAGAAACTTTGATGACTTACCACAAACTGCAAAAGATTATGTTAGTAGAATAGAAGAATTAACTAACACAAAAATAGGAATAATATCAACTTCACCAGAAAGAGAAGATACGATTATTAGATAATTATTGTTTTTTATAAAACAAATAATAAAAGCTAAAGGAAATAAAATGAAATTAAAAGAACAACACATAAGCTATATTGCTAGAAAAATAACAAATGATATGATAAATAGCCAATTTATTGAAGTTAGAAAAGAAAAAGCTCTAATAAGTGAACAATGTGAGAGGTTTTTATTAATTGATGTACAAAAAGAGATTGATTTAGATGTAAAAGTAACTGAAATACTTGAAGAAAAAGAAGATGACATTGAATTCTACAATGCAGACTTTAGACAACTTTTTTGGATGACTAAAAAAAGATTGGCAAACGAATATGATGTTAATCTAAATTTTGAAGATAGGTTTTCAAATATTGCACATAATATTATGGATTATTTATATGAAGAAGATTTCATTCATTTTGAAGTAAGTGATAATCAAGTAAAAAATCTTATCTTAAATTCAATACTAGCATTTATAAATGGTTATGATGAAGCTGATAACTTAGCATATGAAAAAATAAAAACTTACAAAAGAAAGCTTATTCCAGGAACTGAAGATTATGATATTGTATTTACTAGATTGTATGAGGAAGAGTTAGTAAAAAAAGGTTTAATTTAATGCAAAAAATTTACATATATTTAGAAAATGATACATTTTTAAGTGCAAATTCTTTTGGTGCCCAAGGAACAAGCGTTGGAGAAATAGTATTTAATACTTCACTTACTGGTTACCAAGAAATTACAACTGACCCATCATATGCTGGACAATTTATTACATTTACTACACCAGAAATAGGAAATATTGGAGTAAATGAAGACGATAATGAATCTGAAACTATATATAGTAAAGGAATAATAGTAAGAGCTTATAACGAAAATTATTCAAATTTTAGAGCTCAAAAATCTTTGGCTAGTTTATTAAAAGAACAAAATATTTTAGGTATTTGTGATATAGATACAAGATATTTAACTAAAATTATAAGAAATGAAGGTGCTATGATGATGATAGCATCTACAACAATATCATCAAAAGAAGAGCTAAAGAAACTATTAAACGACTCTCCTAGAATTGAAGATATTAATTATATAAAAGAAGTAAGTACAAAAGAACCTTATATACATAAATATGGTGCTTGGAACCACAAAAATTTATCTTATAATGAAGCTTTAAAAAGCCATAAAAAAATAGTAGTTATTGACTTTGGTGTAAAAAGAAATATATTAAATGAACTTGTACAAAGTGGACTTGAAGTTGAAGTAATACCATCTAGTTTTTTAGCTGCTGATTTAATAAGCAGATATAAAAATAAAGAAATATCTGGAATATTTTTAAGTAATGGTCCAGGAGATCCTTTAACTTTGACAAATGAAAAAGAGCAAGTTCAAGAATTAATCAAAACACAAATTCCAATTTTTGCGATTTGTTTGGGACATCAATTATTAAGTATAGCACACGGACATAATACATATAAAATGCCATTTGGACAACATGGTGGTAACCACCCCGTACAAAATAAAACATCTGTTGTTGAAATAACTGCACAAAACCATAACTACAATGTACCAGATTCTATAGAACAAATAGCAAAGATAACTCATAAAAATCTATTTGATAATACAATAGAAGGGGTGAAGTACAATAATAAAAACATCTTTTCAGTGCAACATCACCCAGAAGCTAGTCCTGGACCACATGAAAGTAAATATATCTTTGATGAGTTTGCAGCAAGTATAAAGTAAAGCTTTTTTATAATTCTTTTACCTCATCATTATTAAAATAATTAAGTTAAATATATGTATGAATAAAGACTTATTTAAAGTACAATAAGTCTTTCTTTTACATCATCATACACCTTAGAATTTAAAAAAACTTCTACTTTTACATTTGGTATTTCATCTAGTACTATAGTACATGACATATCATATGAAGAATCTAATATTATTTCTTTTATTTTTTTCTCAGTATAAAAAGATGGTGGATGATATATTAGTTCTTGTACATCTACATAAGATGTATTTGCATACTTATTATACGTATGTATATCTATTATTTTTATTTCATCTTTATTAAAATAATGAATATCATTGATCTTATATTCCACTCTTCCTTGCGATCTTTTTTTTGACATCGTAGAGTAAGGTAAAAAGTGAGCAAATACATTTTGTTTTGCTACTAAAACCTTTCCACTTATCAATCTATAATTTAAAAATCTTTGTTTTACAATTTTAAAGTTTTTTTCATATTTATCATACAAATTTCTTTTAGCATACAAGACTAGTCTTTGTTCAATTGATTCTGGTAGAATTTGATTGGATATTGGACTTATCATTTCATCCATAAGTTTATTTTGTTGATTTCTTTGTGGAGTAAGTCCAAATAAACAACCACAATAATTTTGTCGATATAAAGAATTTTCTTTAACTTCTTTACCTTGAAGTTCTTGTCCATTGCCACTTCTATAGTCTTTAAATATAAAATTAACACCATATTTTTCTTGTAAATCACTACCAATAATTTGTAATTTATCTTGTGATTTTTTTGGAGATATTAACAATGTAGTTGTAAATTTATCATGTCCTAACTCTTTAGCTTTTAAAACCGTTGTTTCTAATCTTTTATCAAAACATACTGTACATCTATCACCTTTTTCTGGTTCATTTTCTAAACCCTTAACTGCTATTAGCCATTCATTTAAATCATATGGTCCTTCTATTAGTTTTATATTTAATTTCTTGCATGAATACTTAACATCATATAATCTTAATTTATACTCACTATATGGCTGAATATTAGGATCATAAAAAAAACCTATTAGTTCTTCATTGGGATATTCTTCTTGTAACTTTTGTAAAAAATAATGTGAATCAACACTGCAACATATATGTACTAACATAGTAATCCTTTAAAATAGGTATATAGTTTACAGTGTATTTATAAAAACATAGTTTAATTTTTAGTATTAGATAAAAATATTATTATTAACTTATAACTCGTCAGTCTTAAGTTATAAATATAAATTGTGTTATAATTGTCAAAATTACATATATGGACAAGAAGATGAAAAATAAAAAAATCTTTATTGATGAAGAAGCACTTACTACTTTAGGATTATTACAAGATGCAATACTTCTTCCAGTAACAAAACTTATGAATGAACAAGTAGACTTTTATGAAGGTTTAATAAAACTTTATCATACTGCATCATTGCGTTAATGAAGTATTTTTTTTTATTTGCATTAATAGCTTTTTCATTTTCTTCTTGTGCTTTAAAAAAGGCTCAACTAACAAAAAGTGCCACTGTTATATTCAAAACACCTGTGATGAAATTTTATGATAAGGGTTTTATAAATAAATACCCTTTGTATACAAATCTACAAATATACAATATAGGAAATATAGTTTTAAATTTGGATGTTTATAAAACACAAGTATGTCAAAATACTTTTAAATGTATCTCTTCAAAAGAATTTAATAAAAAATATTTAAGTTATAAATATGATGATACTTTTTTATATGACTTGTTAAAACAAGAAAAGATTTATTTTAAAGACAAGCCAAACAATATCTTAATAAAAGTAAAGTACGATAAAATCTAATATGAACTTTAGAACGCAAAAAGAACAATACATAATAGAAATAACTAATATAAATTTTTCATACAAGAAAGATAAGATATTGGACAATATAAACTTAAAAGTTCAAGAAGGTGACTTTTTAGCCATAATTGGTCCAAATGGTGGAGGAAAGTCTACATTATTAAAGCTTATTTTGGGTTTAGAAAAATATAAAGTAGGAAATATAAAAATATTTGATGAAAATATTTCAAAAAATATTTCAAAAATAGGATATGTACCTCAAAATACAAATATAAATACAAACTTCCCAATAAAAGTTTTAGATGTTGTTATGATGGGTCATATACATGAGAAAAAAACATTTTGGGGTCATAAACAAAGTGAAAAACTATGTGCCAAAGGTGCGTTACAAAAAGTGGGAATGGAAGATTTTGCCAATACTAAAATAGGCTCTCTTTCAGGGGGACAAAGACAAAGAGTTATGATAGCTAGAGCATTGTGTGCAAATCCAAAAATACTCATTCTTGATGAACCTACTGCTAGTATTGATGTTGAAGGACAAAAACAAATATATGAATTGTTGCAAGTATTAAATAAAAGCATAAGTGTAATCGTAGTTAGTCATGATATTTCTGTGATATTATCTTATGCATCAAAAGTAGCGCATATAAATAAAAAACTAGTTTTTCATGATATTTCCTCTAAAAAAAATACTTTCAATAAAGATGAACATTTTTGTGAAGTAGAAATGTTACAACTTTTAGGAGACAAACTATGATTGAAATGCTCTCATTTGAGTTTGTGCAAAATGCATTAATAGCTGGTATTTTAGTATCTTTGATATCTGGAATTATTGGTTCTTTAATAGTAGTCAATCGTATGGTATTTCTAGCAGGTGGAATAGCTCATACTTCTTATGGAGGAATTGGAATAGCTGTATATTTTTCATTGCCTATATTTTTAGGAGCTAGTATATTTTCAATATTAGCCGCTTATTTAATAGCTCAAATAAGTTTAAACAATAAAAAAGATATAAACACATTAATAGCTCTTGTATGGGCTACAGGAATGGCTATAGGAATTTTACTTATTGACTTAACTCCTGGGTATAATGTTGATTTGCTATCTTATTTGTTTGGTTCTATTTTAGCAGTAAGTAGTGATGACATAAAGTTTATTTTTATTTTATTTGTTGTAATTTTGTTTATTGTTAGTATTTGGTATAAAGATATCTTAGCAGTATCTTACGATACACAATACGCAAGATTAAGAGGAATCAATGTTCGATTTTTTTATACTCTTATATTAATACTTAGTGCTTTAGCTATAGTAGTTGCAATTAAAATTGTTGGACTTATTTTAGTTATTGCACTTTTAACCATACCTGTGTATATGGCTCAAGATATATCTGACTCATTATTTTCTATGATGACTATATCTGGAATATTATCTAGTATTTTTACAGTAAGTGGACTTATACTATCTTATAATTATGATTTAACTTCAGGAGCTACAATTATAATTGTTAGTGCTGTATCTTTGATTGTTTACACACTTATAAAAGCCTTTAAACAAAGACTTTATAAGGATTGATAATACTTAAAAAGTACTATTTAAA
>CAZEXK010000012.1:9596-45269 GCA_964516815.1 uncultured Helicobacter sp.
GCCTTTAAACAAAGACTTTATAAGGATTGATAATACTTAAAAAGTACTATTTAAAAATTTAGTATGTTCTAACATCTTAATTCTTCTTCTGCATTATTATTTCTAAATTATTAACTCTGCTCTTTGCAAAACCTTAATATGTTTAGATATTCCATTTAAAGACATATCGTAATGCTTGACTAATGATGTTACTTGCATAGCATCATTTAGATTATTGTGCCATAATGATATCAAAGAGCATAAAAGTATATCAATTACTAACAAATTTAGCTATAATCTATGCATGGATAATTACGAATACACAGAACTTTTAAAAATCTTACATACAAAAATATCAAATATAAACTCTATTTTAAAACCAGATGATATTAAAATAAGACTTGATGAAATCACAATACAAGAGCAAGAAACAAATTTTTGGGACAATATAGAAATAGCCACAAAAATAGGAAAAGAAAAAAATGCCCTTTTAAGTAGAATGGCTAAATTTGACAAAGCAAATGAAGCTATAGTTGATGCTAGTGAATTATATGAAATGGCAGTTGATGAGCAAGATGATGATACAATTACTACTTTATTTAAAGAAGCTGTTGATTTACAAAACCTAATTAAAACTACAGAAGTTGAGGTTATGTTAAGTGGAGCTGATGATTCAAGTAATGCAATACTTACAATTCATCCAGGAGCTGGAGGAACTGAATCATGTGATTGGGCGGCTATGCTTTATAGAATGTATTTAAGATGGGCAGAAACAAAAGGCTTCAAAATAGAAATATTAGATCATCAAAATGGAGATGAAGCTGGAATAAAGGATGTGAGTTTTATAGTATCAGGAATAAATGCTTATGGTTACTTAAAAACAGAAAATGGGATACATAGATTAGTGAGAATATCTCCTTTTGATTCTAATTCTAAAAGACATACCTCTTTTGCTTCTGTTATGGTTAGCCCTGAAGTTGATGATGATATAGATATAATAATAGAAGATAAAGATATAAGAATAGATACTTATAGAGCAAGTGGAGCCGGTGGTCAGCATGTAAACAAAACCGAATCAGCCATAAGAATAACTCATATAGCTACAAATGTAGTAGTACAATGTCAAAATGATAGAAGCCAACACAAAAACAAAGCAGCAGCTATGAAAATGCTAAAATCTAGACTATATGAATTACAATTAGAAGAACAAGCTGCCCAAAAAAAGGGTATTTCAAAAAGTGAAATAGGATGGGGACATCAAATAAGATCATATGTAATGCAACCATATCAACAAATCAAAGATACAAGAAGTAATATAGGATATTCTAATGTAGATGCCATATTAGATGGTGACCTAGATAAAATGATTGAAGATGTTTTAATTGCATTAAATACTTAAGATAGGAATGTTATAAATGATAGAAAAAAATATATTTAGAGAATATGACATAAGGGGAATCGTACCTAGTGAACTAAATGAACAAAGTGTAAAACTTCTTGGATATTATTTTGGTCTTGAGGTCAAAAAAAGAGTGAGCAATTATTCTTCTGTAGTTATTGGGTATGATGCCAGAACTCATTGTGAACAAATGCTTGAATATTTATGTTCTGGATTAAATAAAGCTGGTTGTCAGGTATTAAATATGGGTATGGTAGCTACGGGAGTTAATTATTTTGCTTCATATAATACTTTTGATTGCATAAAGCCACATGCAAGTATAATGATAACAGGTAGTCATAATCCAAGTAATTATAATGGCTTTAAAATGACTATTGACAATAAACCTTTCTTTGCTGATGATATATATGAGCTTGGAAATGCCATTATAAAAAATCAAAATATGGAAATTAAACATAGTAATATCATGCGTGAAATAGATGCTAAGTCAATGTACAAACTTTATATGATAGATGAATTTAAACACTTAAAAGGCATGAAAGAAAAGTTTGCAATAGATTGTGGAAATGGTGTTGCTGATACAGTTTTGACTGATATTTTAGATGCTTTAGAGTTGAATTATGAAGCAATATATACTATCGCAGATGGAACTTTCCCAAATCATCATCCAGATCCAAGTGTTGAAGAAAATCTAATAGACTTAAAAAAACTAATAAAAAAAGATGACATAGAATTTGGTTTTGCTTATGATGGTGATGCAGATAGAATAGCATTTTTAACAAAAAACAATAATGTCAAAGGCGATATTATGGCTATACTTTTTGCTTCAACTATGGATAAACCTACAGTTATTGGTGAAGTTAAATGTACTCAAGTTATGTATGACATTATAAATGCAAATGGTGGAAATGCCATTATGTATAAAACTGGACATAGTAATTTAAAAGTAAAAATTCAAGAATTAGATGCAACTTTTGCAGCTGAAGTATCTGGACATATATTTTTCAATGATAGATATTATGGTTTTGATGATGCTATTTATGCAACTTTGAGATTATTAGAACTAATACATAATGGAATGAATGTAGATGAAGAAATTGCAAAATTACCAAAAACATATAGTACTCAAGAAATAAAAGTACATACAAGTGAAGAAGAAAAATTTGTATTGATGAATAAAATAAAAGAATTACTTCAAAATCCACAAGATGATTTTCCAAAAATAATAGATATTATTGATGTAGATGGGGTAAGAGTAATATTTGAAGATGGTTGGGGCTTAGTTAGAGCATCAAATACAACACCTGTACTAGTAACTAGATTTGAAAGTACTATTGAAGAAAAAGCAAAAGAATATGAAGAAAAATTAAATGATTTAATTTTAAAAGCAAAAGACTTAATATAAGGATACAAAATTGTACTTCACTTTTAAGTTAGCCGTAATACTCAGAAAGGACATACACTGTCTCGCAAGTTAAAATTTATGGATTAAAAGATAATCTTGATAAGATTAAACAAAAAAGAATTTGATAAAATCTTTATTTCAAAATATAAATAAAAATTTAGATATATCAGTAAGTGATTTAGAAATTTGTATTATTGAAAGTAAAGCTTCAAATTGGGGATTTAGAGGTATGACAGGTGATGAAATACAATTGCAAATGAATGTATGAAATTAATAATATTTATGTTCGAAGAAAGCACAATATATTCTGTGAAAAGAACTCCAAATATTTGATTAAACTGTATATTATTTAAATAAAAAAAGATGCTAATATACCAAAAAATACTTTTTAAAATTAATTTATGCTATAATCATACATATAAAATATATGTATAAGGAATAAATATGACTATGCGATATGATAAAAATGCTAAGAAAAGAGCTACAACTTTGAGTATTAATTCTGATTTGTTAGCTAAGGTAAAAGAGTTAGATATTAATATATCTGCTTGTTTACAAGATGCTTTAGAAGAAAAACTTATTAAAGAAAAAACTTTAAAATGGCAAGAAGAGAATAAACAATGGGTTGAAGACTATAACAAACATGTTGAAAAACATGGTGTATTTGCAAATGAATTTAGGACTTGGTAATGGCTCAATTTGATGTATATATTAATAATAGTCCAAAAAGTAAAGATTTATTTCCCTATTTTTTAGATATTCAAAACGATATTTTAAAGCATATTGATACAAGAGTAATAATTCCTCTTAGTAGTTTAAATCTTCAAAATAAATCTTTAAATCCATCATTTAAAATAGATAATAAAAATTTAATATTAGCAAGTACTGAAATAACAAATATACATAAATCAATTTTAGGAAATAAAGTTTGTTCACTTGAAAATAAAAAAGCTGAAATAATATCTTCAATTGATTTTTTAATAACAGGATTTTAAATTGAAAATATTACTAGCCCCAGCAGAAACAAAACAAAGTAGCGGAGATAATTTACCTTTAGATACTTCAAATTTATATGATTTTCAAAATACTATTTTGGATTACTATGAAGAGCATATAGAAAATAGTAGTATCGAAGAATTATCAACTTGGTTTGGAATTAAAAATTTAAAACAATGTGAAAAATATAATAGAAGTATAAAAGATTTAGCAACACTAAAAGCAATTAAAAGATACACAGGTGTTGCATTTGAAGCTATTGATTATTTAAATTTAAGTGTACAAGCACAAAAATTTATAGATGAAAATGTATTTATTTATTCAAATTTATTTGGAATACTACAAGCCAATACTTTAATACCTAATTACAAATTTAAACAAGCTGCGATTTTACCACAAATAAATAATGAAAAATTTTATAAAGAATATTTAAAAAATATTTTAGATAATAAATTAGGCGATGAAATACTAGATTTATCTGCAACATATTACAGTAAATATTATAAACCAAGTGCAAATGTTATTACTTACAAATTTTTAAAAAATGGTAAAGTAGTATCTCATTGGGCTAAACATTATAGAGGTGCAATGCTAAGGCAAATAGCTATAAATAATATAAATAGTTTTGAACAATTATTAAATCATAAATTTGATAACTTAGAATTAATAAAAATACAAGAAAAGAAAAATATAAAAACTATAATAATGGAAATAAAGGAAAACTAATATGCAATATTTTGGAAACTATGAACTAGGCTTTGAAAGAGAGTTTTTAACACAAAGTTATTTGTATGTACCTAAAGAAGACGAACAAATAAGTGTAAAAGAATTTAAAGCTTTAATAAAAACTCAAAAAGATAAAAAGAAGAATATAGCTGGGACTATTATTATGTATAATCCATTTGTATATCCAATAGGATATGATAGTAAAAAGTTTTTAGTTGCGCAAGATTATGATTTTGATCAAGGTTTTGTGGAACTTCAAATTCAAAAAGAAATGACATTAATCAAACAATCTTTAGTTCAAACAGATGCTTATAATGGTAAGCTAATAGAAATTAAATTTTTGTTTAATTTAAATACAAATAATATTGATAGAAGTGAAGTTTTGATGTCATTTAATGAAGATGCTGAACTTTTAAATACAAATCAACTTACAATATTTCATAAAGAGCATAATTATATGCATGTAGCTAGTGAAACAATAAACGGAAAGTTTGTATTTTTTGCATGGGGACATAAAATAAATAAAAAAGAATTTTTATATATTAATGAATATGCTAAGAGTTATTATGATAAATGTGTACAAGCACAAAAGAACATAGTCTTTGTATTTAGAAAATCAACAAAAGCACCTTATGCTATTGAAAATTTACAGTTTTTACATCCAGTGCAAATAGGAAGATTTTCTACTAATATTTCAAGAGCAGTAAAAGGTGTGTTTAAACAATACCCACCGCTTCCAAGTGCTTTTGAAGATATCGCAAAAGGGAAGTAATATATTATTTAATTTAAGTAAATACACTATATAATAGTATATAGATGCTTAATAAAAGAGAGTAATATGAATAAAATCATAATACCAAGTCCATCATAGATTTAAAGTAAAAACTGGAAGAAATATAAATCCTTCTTGTGTATTTTATACAAATAGAGATCAGTATTATGAAAACTTATCTTATGCAGATATGTTAGCTTGGTGTGAGTATTTTTTGTTAGGCTTAAAAAATGAAATTGAAAAAATTGATTCACTTTTGGATATTAGTTATGTTAGAAAAGTAATATTAGAGCCAATGTTACTTGATGATAAGAATATATACAATCCAATTTGTAAATAATTATTTATTAAGAAGTATAATGAAAATATTAGATAATAATGGATTTATATCAGATTTTTTAAATAATAATAAAAATAATAACTGAAAGTAAATAAATGAAATTTAAAATAAATAATACATGCACAAATGCAAGAGCTTGTACACTTGAAATGGCACATGGTGTTGTTCATACTCCTGTATTTATGCCAGTTGGTACACAAGCTGTTGTTAAAGCTCTTGATTATAATGATTTATTAAATTTAGAGGCACAAATAATACTAGGAAATACTTATCATTTATTTTTACGACCTTCTTCAACATTGATTAAAAAGCTTGGAGGATTACATGGATTTTCAAACTTTCCTAACAATTTTTTGACAGATAGCGGAGGATTTCAAGCATTTTCTTTAGGCAAACTAAATAAAAAAAATACCGTTCAAGATGAAAATGGAATAACGTTTAAATCACATATAGATGGAAGCATACATTATTTCACTCCAAAATCAGTACTGGATGCACAGTATGATTTTAACAGCGATATCATGATGATATTGGATGATTTAGTAGCATTGCCTAATACTGATGAAAGAATAGAATTGTCAATCAATAGAACTACCAAATGGGCAAAAGAGGCTGTTGCTTATCATAATGAACAAAAACAAAAAGGCATAGGAATAAATCAAAATATATTTGCAATAATACAAGGTGGTACATCTGAAAAATATAGAGAGATGTCAGCTAGTCAACTATGTGCATTAGATAGTTTTGATGGTTTTGCTATTGGAGGACTAAGTGTTGGTGAAGCCAATGAAGATATGTACGATACGGTCGAATTTACAACACAATTTATGCCAAAAGATAAACCCAGATACCTTATGGGTGTTGGTACTCCTGAAGATTTGATTGAAAATATAGATCGTGGGGTAGATATGTTTGATTGCGTAATGCCTACAAGAAATGCCAGAAATGGTACGTTATTTACACATTTTGGAAGAGTAAATATAAGAGGAGCAAAATTTAAAGAAGATGTAAACCCTATAGATTCAAAGTGTAAATGTTATACTTGTGAAAATTTTACAAGAGCATATTTAAATCATTTATTTAAAACAAATGAAATGACTTACTTCAGATTAGCATCCATACACAACTTACATTATTATTTAAATCTTATGCGAGAAGCTAGAAAGGCAATTTTAACAAATACATGGGAAGCATTTAAAGAAGATTTTTTTAATTTACGAAATAAAAAGCCTTATAAAAAATAATTTAAATAAGATTTTGCTATAATCGCCTATACATATACAAAGGCAATAAATGACTGCAATAATAAATATAGCACTAAAAAAAGGTGTTTTAGATTCTGCTGGCAAAGCTACTCATCATACTTTAGATACTCTTGGATTTTCACAAATTGTACAAGATATACGAATAGGTAAACAAATAACAATGAAACTAGATACAAATAATAAAGACGAAGCAATGTTACAAGCTAAAAACATGTGCGAAAGTCTTCTAGCAAACACAGTTATTGAAGATTATGAAATAAAATTAGAAGAATAATCATGAGTAATGTAGTAGTTTTACAATTTCCAGGGACAAACTGTGAATACGATACAAAATATGCCTTTGAAATGCTTGGTGCAAAAGTTGAAATTTTATGGCATGAAGAAACTTCAATTAATAGTAATACTGATTTGGTAGTTTTACCTGGTGGATTTTCTTATGGTGATTATCTACGAGTAGGTGCATTAGCTAAGCATGCACCTATAATGACTGCTTTAAAGCAATTTGCAAATAATGGTGGAAATGTATTGGGTATTTGTAATGGATTTCAAATCTTAGCAGAATGCCAGTTGTTACCAGGTACTTTGAAAAGAAATGATAATTTGCACTTTATTTCAAAACACCATCATATAAAAGTAATAAATAATAACAATGTTTTTTTACAAGAACTAGAAATAAATGATACTTTAAATATTCCCGTTGCTCATCATGATGGTAATTTTTTTATTGATGAAAAAGGCTTAGAAGAATTAAAAAACAATGATCAAATATTATTAAAATATTGTAATACAAATGGCGATACTAAAGTTTTAAATGGAAGCGTAGAACAAATAGCTGGTATAACAAATAAAAATAAAAATGTATTTGGATTAATGCCTCATCCTGAAAGAGCTATGGAAGCATTGCTTGGCTGTGATGATGGAGTAAAGATGTTAAAAGGTTTTTTAAAAAACTAATATGAAAAATACTTTTAAAATACTACTGATACTATTACTTACTTTTATTTTCTCAAATGCACTTAATGCAAATGAAGATGAAAATGTGAGAGTAAAATCTAAGGTTTTGTATGCAAAATATACAAGCCTGCCAAAAATTGTATATACTAAACAACAGTTTAATGTAACAATTCAAAGTAATATTTTATTGTCATTTAAAAAAATGCCTTATAAGTTATCTACCTCATTTCAAAAAACTAATTCTTCTGTAAAATTAATGACAAAAGATATTACTTGGAATAAAATAAGTAAAAATGTATATCAAACTAAATTAAAATTTAAAGTAATGAAAAAAAATGTATTGCTACCTATAATACGAATAAAATTATTAGATAAAAATAACAATAACACAATAGATTCAACCTTACTCAAAAGTAAGAAAATATTATTTCAAAAAATAGCTGTAAACCAAAAAGAATATTCAAATATCATAGCAAAAGATTTACAAATAGTTAGTATAAAAACTAAACAATACACAAATAAAGAATTAATTCATATAATAAAAATAATTGGTGATTCAAGTAATCTTGAAGAATTTAAATTAGCAAATTACAAACATCAAACGATTAAAGAGCTCGAAGTAAAAGAAAATATACAAACTTTGTATTATTCATTAAGAACACCAAGAGGTCAAAAGAAAATTAATTTTTCTTATTATAATACAAGTAAACATGCCTTAGTAAATCTAAGTGCAAGCATAAATATAAAAGAAAGCCTTGTGAGTACGCAAACAGATTTAAATCCTTATGATAATGATATGTTACTATTTAAGCAACTAATTATATCTGTACCTGTGCTAATATTTCTTATGATTTATTACTTTAAAAAAGAATTTTTTTATTTATTTTTGGCAATAATGTTCATGTCAATATTGATATATATGATGTATCCAAATAAAAAAATGTTACTTACAAAAAATACTAAAATTTATATCTTACCAACTTCAACCTCCACGATATTTAATATATTGCAAAAAGATCATGAAGTTGAAATTTTGATTAATAATAAACGCTTTAAAAAAGTATTATTTAAAAACAAAAGTATAGGCTGGATTAAACATGAGTAAGCTAAGATTATTATTTATAGGTATACAATTAGTAATAACTGTTACTATTACTATAATTTTTATGTATATTTTTAAAAAAGATATAAGAAAAGTAAGAATTATATGGGGTAAAATTCAACTTAAACTTTTAGGCATAAAATTAGAAATAATTGGACAAATAGATAATGATGCTGACATGATGATTATGAACCATCAAAGTCTTATTGACATTATAATATTTGAGGCTATTATTCCAAGAAATACTGCTTGGGTTGCAAAAAAAGAAATAGCAAACATACCATGGTTTGGAAAAGTTTTAACAGTTCCTGATATGATTATAATTCAAAGAGAAAGCAAAAGCTCCCTAGTTAAACTAATAAAAGACTCAAAAAATCGATTAGATGACAACAGACCATTAGCAATTTTTCCAGAAGGAACAAGAACAGATGGTAAAAAACTAAGAAAGTTTAAAGCTGGTGCTAAAATTGTTGCAAATAAATATAATTTAAAAGTACAGCCTTTTGTAATAATAAATTCAAACAAACTAATGCAAAAATCTGGAACAGTAAAAATTATCTGTTTAGATACAGTTCAAGCTTCAAAAACTTCATCATGGTATGAAGATACTGAAATTCTAATGTCAAATACACTAAAAGATGAGTTAAAATAATGCAAGATTTAGAACTAGTAAATAAAAAAATAAAAGAATATGTCAATCAAATAGGACATGAAAAAAGTGTACGCTTATTTGAACTTTTATCTAATGGAAAAATGCTACGATCCAAATTAATTTTAAAAATTGCTGGACTTAGTGATGATAGTATAAAACTATGTGCAATAATAGAAATGATACAAGCAGCATCACTTTTACATGATGATGTTATAGATGATGCAAACACAAGAAGAGGACAAGCGAGCATAAATGCCCTTTTTGATAATAAAACAGCCATAATGTTTGGTGATATATTATATTCTAAAGCTTTTACTTTACTTACCAGTATGCCTCAAGAAATTGCATTTAGTGTTTCTAATAGTGTTACTTCTTTAAGTGTTGGAGAGATGTTAGATGTTGATTTAGGAAATGAATTTAATACTTCTTATGAAAAATATATAGATATGATATATAAAAAAACTTCATCACTAATAGAATCTAGTGCTTATTGTGCTGCATTGTTAGCAAATAAAAACAAAGAATCCTATGCCTTATATGGTAAAAACCTTGGTATTGCTTTTCAAATGGTAGATGATATTTTGGATATAACATCTAATAGCAAAACATTAGGAAAACCTGTCATGCATGATTTTTACGAGGGCAAAGTTACTATTCCATATTTGTATTTATACAAACGATTAGATAATAATGATAAAAAAACTTTAAAAGATTTGTATAAAAAGAGTCTATCTCAAGAACAAATTATTTGGATTAAAGATAAATTACAAGATACAAACTCCTTACAAGATGCAATAAATTTAGCTAATACATACGGACAAGAAGCAATTAAAGTAATACAAAATGAAAATAATGATGATTTGGTTGATATAATGAATTCTATGATTAATAGAAGCTTTTAAAGTTTATTTTATTAACTTTTTAAAAAAACTGAAACTTATTTTTATAAGTGTAATACTTGTATCTACAATATTATTTATTTATAATTCATATAACAACTATCAATTTAAAAACAATGACTTATCTAATAAAATTTTGCAAGAATTATATAAAAAAGAAAAAACTATATTAAATACTATCAAATTAAAATATAATATAAACGCAAAAGTTCCAGTTATCATTTCAAATAAATTAGGTAATAAACTTTACGGCTTGGCAACCATAAATAAAAAAAACAAAATTAAAATATATCTAAATAAAAAAATGTTTCAAGAAAGCAAAGAATATATGATAAACAATGTTTTACCTCATGAATACGCTCATGCTTTGATGTTTATGTTTGGTGATATTTCAAATAAAAAAAGTGGTCATAGTAAAAAATGGATAAGAGTTTGTAACAATATTGGTGGAATCAAATGCGAACAATTTGTAGATTCACATGATATAGTTATACATAAACGAAATATATTTGACTAATAAATATCATATCTTGTTAAGTTATTATTTTTAATAAATTTTTGTAGCCCCATAACGTATTCTTCTCTTTTTTGCGAATAATTAACAAGTCCAGCAGCCAAATCATAGCCATTTGGATTTTTTCCATTTTGTCTTGCTTTTTGTCGAATATTTCTTAATTCTTCATATGCCCAACTCTTATTTATATTTATTAAATAAGATCGTACAGAAGCTGCATAAGTTGGAAATATTTTTACTTTATGTTTCTTATTTGCTGCTCTTTTTAATGGATCTAGACCTTTCCCACTCCATGTCCATTGACCAAAAATATTCTTTGCTTGTTTAAAAAACCTGCTTTTCCCCCAGCCACTTTCAAAAGCAGCTTGAGATAATATCAAAGAAATTGGTACTATATCAACTGAATACAAATATTCCTGAAGTGAGGCATCTGCTTTTATTGAATACCTTAGTCTTATATTTTCTAGTGATTTTATATTTGTTGCATAGTTTTTCTTTATTAATTCTCTAGATTTTAGTATTTTTGCATTTTCTACTTGTGCTAGTTCTTTTATATATTTAAAAAAAACTTGTTTCATTTTTTTAGTATTTTTAATCTTATAATAATCAACAGGTAATTGTGAACTAACTAATAAGCTTACAGTAAATATTAAAAAAAGAATTATTTTCATTTATATTCTTTTTCAAACATATATTTAACTGCTCCTATAAAATATATAATATTATTTTCTTTTTTAATATTTATTAGTTCATTACTTTTAGGATACACTTCAATACTAGAGCCAATTAGTCCTAATTGAAGTGTTCTTATAAAACAAGCAACCATTCCAGTACCACATGCTAAAGTTTCATTCTCAATACCTCTTTCAAATGTTCTAACATAAAGTTTACCATCTTGCACTTTTACAAAATTTACATTTGCATCATATTGTTTTCTAAATTTATTACAAACTTCTAAATTAAATTCATCTAAATTTTCACATATTATTACAACATGAGGAACGCCTGTATTTATGATATAACAATCATATCCATCTTGTATAAAAGCTTCTTTAATTACAAATGCATCTGTCATTTCTGTTTGAACAATATTACCATTTACTTCACAAGATATTTCACCAGCATCAGTTAAAAATGTACATTTATTGCCAGCAATATTATTGTTATATGCATAATGAGCAACTGCTCTTGTACCATTTCCACACATAGCAGCTCTTGTACCATCGTTATTATAAAATAGCCACTTGAAATCTAATGTAGCATGAGGTACCAATGCTATTAAACCATCAGTATCAAACTCTTCTTTAGCACATAATTTTATGGCTAATTCTGAATAGTCTTTTTCTTCTTCTGTATAAAAAATTACAAAGTCGTTTCCACTTGCATCATATTTTGTATAAATCATACATTGCCTTTTATTAAAATTTGATTTCTTACTCTATCAACTTCTATAATTAAATCTTTTAAAGTATAGCAATTATCAATTATATATGTACTTAAAAGTTTTTTTTCTTCTATATCCATTTGATTATTTATTCTTGAAAGTGCTTGCATTTGTGTTGATTGATCTCGTTTCATTAGACGTGATATTTGTATTTGTTTTGAAGTATATACAACAATTGATTGCTTGATATCGTAGTTGGAGTTTTCAAAAAATAAAGGAATATCTATGAGATAAGGTTTGTTATTATCTTCAAATTCTTTTGCTTCAGTTATTATTTGGTTTTTTATAAGTGGATGTATGAAATTTTCTAATTTTTCTTTTTCTTTTATATTATTAAAAATTACATTACCCAATTGTTTTCTGTTAACTTTATTATTTTCAATAAACTCTTGTCCAAATAGATCAGCAATACCATTTGTATTTTGATCTAGTATTTTATGTGCTATTTTATCTGCATCAATAGTTAAAAATCCATGTAACATAAATAATTTAGCAACAGTACTTTTACCTGTTGCTATTCCACCAGTTAATACTATTGCATTGTTAAACATCAGATTTTTTATCTATATTTGCTGCATTGTGAAGAATATATTTATCTAACATTTTTTACCTTTTTATGTTTTGTATACTAAATAATTTTAATTCTTAATGAAAATAAGTATTTAAAGTGAAATACCAAAGTAATAACTTAAAATATATACACTCAAAGCAGTACTAAGTCCTGCAAAAAAACCAGCTACAATATCATCACCCATTACTCCTAATCCACCTGATACATCTCTATCAATTCTACCAATTATAGATGGTTTTATTATATCAAATAATCTGAAATATACAAAAGCAATAAGAGCAATAATATAGTCATTTGAGCCAACATTAGCAACACTAAGAGCAATCCACATTCCTGCTAATTCATCAATAACAATTTCTGAGCCATCGTGAGTGCCTACTTCTTTTTCATATATATTAATCTGTTGAACTGCGATTATGCTAATTAAAATAGAAGCTAAAAATAAATTAGTAATACTAAAATATTGTAAAAATAACATAGCTATAATTAAAGATACAATTGTACCAACTGTACCTGGAGCTTTAGGAAAAAAACCAGAATAAAATAATGTCAAAAAAATCTTTCTAAAATTTAATTTCAAGTAGCTCTCTTTTTTTCTATACCGAATTTTTTTCTTTTTTCCCAAAGAGATTTTCTAGATATTCCTAATTTTTTAGATAATTCTGTATCTGGATATTTTGATTCAAATTTTAATATGATAACTTTAACATAATCATTAATAGTGAGTATTGAATCATGACTAGTTAATTTATCTTCATTTTTTACAACAAGTTTTGAAAATTCAAACGAATCTTGAGTTTCTAAAGAAGCAAAAATTACACAATAATCAGATAATGTTCGAACTAAAAAGTCTTTAGCCGTATTCTTTAAGGCATGGAAGTCATATATATAAATAATTTTATCTTTATATAATGAAGGATCAATTTTAGGATCTTGTGCCAATGAAATATATACAATTTCTTTTTTAAGTTCTTTTGATGTTTTTTGTACAATTTGATCAGCTAGTTTTTGATCATTCGTTTCAATCAAGAATGGAAATTCCTCTGGTATTTCAATGCTATCATCAAAGTTTGAATTTTTAAAGACAAAGTTATTATAGTTATGAAAACATTTATTTTCATAAGAAATTCTTTTATATTCAACATAATGTTTGATTTTTCTTACTAATTCATCCATCATAAAGGGTTTTAAAACATAATCATGTGCTCCAGCTTTTATAGGTTTAGTTACTGTTGCATCATTTAAATAAGAAACCAGTAAAATAATTATACAGTTTTTGTACCTTTTAATTAAATCTTGAGTGTCACCCACTTGTACACTTGTAGATAACAATACAGTATCATACTTTGCCGTTTTATCTATGTCTCTATAAGTAACATGATGGGTAGTAGTATATCCTTCTTCTTGTAATTTGGAGGCAACTTTTTGTGCCAGATAAATTTCATCTTCTAGTATTAATATATTCATTTTTTGTCCAATCATAATATTTTAAAGTACAAATACTTTGTACCACAACAGCTTCTTCTCGACCTACAAAGCCAAGTTTTTCTGAAGTTGTTGCTTTAATATTAATTTTATTTTTTTTAATATTTAGTAAGTTTGAAAGACTTACTTTTATATCACCTTTGTGAGGATTTATTTTAGGAATTTCTGCTAAAATTGTTAAATCAACATTTTTAATTTCAAATCCAGTCTTATAAGTAAAATCAACTATTTTTTTAAGTAAAGTTTTTGAATCTATATTCTTATATTTTTCGTCATCATCAGGAAAATATTCTCCAATATCTCCTGCTCCCATTGCTCCTAATATA
Source organism: uncultured Helicobacter sp. (assembly GCA_964516815.1). Classification (GTDB taxonomy): domain Bacteria; phylum Campylobacterota; class Campylobacteria; order Campylobacterales; family Arcobacteraceae; genus CAIJNA01. The sequence goes on from CAZEXK010000012.1 coordinate 24,426, forward strand.
GCATCAATTAAACTATGAATTAAAACATCCCCATCACTATGAGCTTTAAAACCATAATCATAAGGAAGAGTAACTCCACCTAAAACCATAGCCTTATCTTTGATGAAAGGATGAATATCTATGCCCGTACCTACAAATGTATCATTTGATGGTTTTTTCAAGCAAGACAAATAATTTAATTCATCGCAAAATGTTAGTTTTGAACTTAATTTACTACCATTGATATAATGCACACTACCATTAATATTTTTAATAGCTGAGCTATCATCAGTAAAATCTTCTTTGCTTACAAGAGCTTTTCTTAATATACTTGTATTTGAAAGTTGGGGAGTTTGCAATAGTTTTACATCGTTCCTATTTATTGTATTATCATTATATACAACAGTATCACTTACATTTATATAAGGAACAATACAATCAGCCATATTTTTTGAGCTTAAAAGGTTTTGAATAATAAATTCAGGAACACATGCTCTTGCAACATCTGTAAAGAGTACAAATTTAGAATCAACATTTTTAAGTGCATTATCCATAGATATTTGCCTAGTATTTCCACCTTCTACATACATAAAATCATCACTGAAGTTTTTCATATAATTGATTTCATTTTTGTGGGAAACAATTATAGTTTTGCAAAATTGTGAATATGAAGAGATTCTGTTAGCAAGCTCAAGCCATAGAGGTGTATCATCACTTCTTAACCATTGTTTTTTACTTGATAATTCAAATCTATTTGATTCTCCTGCACTTAGCAATACTAATGTTGTATCAATCATATTTACCTTTCTTGTATCGATAAGTTACTTTATTATAATATAATAAATCTAAAAAAGTTACATAAAAGTTATAATGATATTTAATAAATAAGCAAATAACTTTAGTAGCAATGTTCATAAACTCTAACAATATAAGTTGTTTATACATAATTTTAATTTTATAAGTAATTCTTACATTATGTAGTCATTACTATTTTACCCAAAAAAATATTTTGTAATCATTAAATCCACAAATTATCAAGCAGTCTTGTTTTCCCAATTTTCACTGCAACTACTATAATTGTATTTTTAATGTCACATTTATGCAATACTTGAAAATCTTGTGACACTATTTCTACATATTCAACTTCCATACCATCTAAAACTTTTTGAATTTCTGTTTTTATAATATTTGCATCATATTGCCCATCTAGTAACGCATTAGAAGCAGCTCTTAAACTTTGTGATAATTTTAATGCTTGTACCTTTTCTTCTTTATTGAGATAAATATTTCTACTTGATAAGGCAAGTCCATTTTCATCTCTTATTATTTCACAAGCAACTATGTTAATATTTAAAAATAATTTTTCGCACATTATTTCAATTAATTTTACTTGTTGGGCATCTTTTTTTCCAAAATAAGCATTATTTGGACTAATTAAATTAAAAAGTTTTAATACAATTTGCAATACTCCATCAAAATGTCCAGGTCTATTAAAGCCTTCAAGTATATAAGACTGTAAAATTGGTGCTATTATTTGTACTTCATTTTCACTGTACATTGTACTTACATCTGGAATAAATACAGCATCCACTTTACATAATTCACATATTTTTATATCTGCATCATATTTATTTGGATATTTAGTAAAATCCTCATTTTCTAAAAACTGAGTTGGATTTACAAAAATAGAAACAATTATAATTTCATTTTCTTTTCTTGCTTGATTAATAAGAGAAGTGTGTCCCTCATGTAATGCGCCCATTGTAGGCACAAATCCCAAAGTGTTATTTATAGATTTTCTGTAATCTTTTAGTGCTTGTATTGTTTTAATAATTTTCATAACGGAAATTATAGCAAAACAACTTGAATTATAATTTTGGTATAATCCATAAATATAAAAAACAAAGGTTTTACTATGATAAACAATAAATTTTTTGGTGCTCATGTAAGTGCTAGTGGTGGAGTATTCAATGCTCCAATAAATGCTGCGAAAATTGGAGCAAAATCATTTGCCCTTTTTACAAAAAATCAAAAAAGATGGGAAGCTAAGCCTTTGGACAATAAGACAATTGATTTATGGCATAAAAACTTGCAAGAAAGTGGTATACAAGCTAAGCATATATTACCTCATGATTCATATTTAATTAACCTTGGTCACCCAGAAGAAGAAAAACTTTTAAAATCAAGAACAGCTTTTATAGATGAGCTTGAAAGATGTGATATCTTAGGATTAGATAAATTAAATTTTCATCCAGGTAGTCATTTGGTAAAAATTGGTAAAAAAACTGATGAAATAACTTTAGAATTAAGACATCAAAGTGAATTGGCATGTCTAGAGGTTATAAGTGAATCAATTAATATAGCCCTAAATAAAACAAAAAATGTAAAAGCTATTATTGAAAATACAGCAGGTCAAGGTTCAAATCTAGGTTATACTTTTGAACATTTAGCATATATTATAGATAAAATTGAAGATAAAAGTAGAATTGGAGTTTGTATTGATACTTGTCATATGTTTACAGCAGGTTATGATATAAGAACAAGAGAAGCCTATGATAAAACATGGAATGATTTTGATAAAATCGTAGGACGTGAATTTTTAATGGGTATGCACATAAATGACAGTAAACCAGAACTTTCAAGTAAAGTTGATAGGCATGCTAGTTTAGGAGAAGGACATATAGGGATAGATACTTTTGAATTTATAGCAAATGATGAAAGAATGAATGACATACCTCTTATACTAGAAACTCCAAATGAAGAACTTTGGACACAAGAATTATTACAACTCAATAGTTTTTGTAAATAAAAATAAATTAATATTTATTTTTATTTACAATATTAATCCTCATCCTCTTTGGCAAAAAAATCAGCATTTAATTCTTTTTCTAATTCTTCTAATTTATTTTTAACAATATAAGCTTCATCGCTAAATAATTTACCAGATCTTAAAAGTTCATTTCCTTCTTCACTATAATAATCAAAAGAGAGTTTTTGTGTATCAAGCATTCTTTGTAAAAAAACTAATTTTTCTGATGGTGATAATTCATTATAATTTAACATATTTATCCTTTTTATTTTTCTTGAATATTATCTATTTACTATTAATGTAAACTGAATTTATATATTAATATACAAGTACTAATTGTATATCAGTATTTGCTATTAATGATAAATTATTAATACTAATCATTTCCCCTTCTAAGATATTTGTGTTTGTACAAGTGGCATTTCCTTCTAATATAAATACTATACATTCTCCATCTTGTTTTAGAATATCTCCTTTTTTAAGTGTACCAATTTTACATGTCATTGTTGAAGAAAAACATTTTTTATCGTTATTTCCACCTAGTACTGTTGTAAGTGAAGAATTATTGATATTTATATCTAAATATTCAGGTTCCATTCCCTTATAAGGACTCGTAAACCACATTTGTATAAATCTTGCATTTTCATTATTTATATTTTTTTCTGTATGTTTTATTCCTTTACCTGCTCTTTGCACATGAACTTTTGGTCCAGCTACTATTACATTATCTTCTATTGTGCCATCGTGTACAACACTTGAATTGATTATAAATGTCACTACATCAACATTTTCATGAGGATGAGACGATGGTCCACTATTAGGTAAATAGTAACCAGTTGAAAAGTATGTAAATTCTTTTAGACCATGAATTACATCTGTATTGTGTACAATACTTGGCATCAATGATGGACTAATTAACATTGTTTGTTCAACAATTCCTTCAAAATTACCTACTGGTATATCTTTTAGTTTAACTATTTTACTTATCGTATTCATTTTAATCCTTTATTTCCTTCGTAATATTGCAAAATTGTTTGAAGTTTAGCATTTTTTTATTAAATAAAAATGAATATATATTATCACCTTTTTGCTTTTAGATTTTATGCTATTATTTATGCTATAATCCAAAAATTAAGCTTTACAAATATGTAAACAATATTTAAATAAGAAAGGAGTATTTATGAATATTACAATTGCTAGTGTAAATGAATGTATATATCTTTATGATGATCATATATTTGCACAATTAAAAGAATCTTTGTTAAATATAAATGAAGATAAACAAGTACAAACTAGACAAGTTTTTAATGAAAATACTTTAAATCATATAAATAATATTACTACATCAAATAAACAGCAACTAGAACTAAAAGACAAACTAATAAAACTATTTGAAGATTTAAACAATGATGATATATTTATTTGTGCAAAGGTTATTATCCAATATCGTACAGATAAAGCCATACCTTTTTTGACAAGATACACAGAATTAATAAATGAGTCCACTTCTCATGAACATTCAATAAATATTGCACACTATGAAATAGGAGATGGGTTTAGTATAGGACACTATTTCAATAAACCTTTTGATTTTTCTACTATGTTTACAAATGAGGGTTATGAATATTATACTTATATGTCTCAAAGATATACTCATGCAAATTTAAATATTATGCAATTTTTTGAGCAATATTTACAAGATGATGTCTACTTAAAATATGAAACAATAAAAATACCTGCACAAGACCCACATATAGCAAATTGGGATTTTTGTATAGTGTTACATGCAATTACTAAAGAACAAAAACAAGAAGTAGAACAATTTGAAAAAGAAATTAATACATAAGTAGTATATAATTTTTAATTATTAATAATATAAAAACAAACAATAAAAAAGGTGAAAAATGAGAATTAGTAAAAAAACAACATTTACAGCAAAACCTGGTTGCATTAAGCAATTAAGAGAAGTATTATCGCAAATATCAGAGCCTATAAGAAAAGATAAAGGATGTGTTCATTTTGAAATTTTTCATGATCAAGAAAATCCAATAAAGTTTTTTAGTGTAGAAACTTGGGAAAATGAACAAAGTTTACAAAATCATAAAAAAACAGATCATTATGATGCTTTTATTAAAAAATATTTAGAATTTAGTGAAGGTAAATATGAAATGCAACTAGATTTATTGGGATAAATAAAAAAGAGCAATCATGATTGAAGAACAAAGCAATATAAATCAAGCAAAAAATATGAAAGCATATCTAAGTGAGCATCTATTTGGACAAGATAGAGCTATACAAGCTATTGCTAATAGTATAAAAAATGATATTCTTGAAAATGACAATGCTCCAAAATCTACTTATTTATTTTTAGGATCTCCTGCAACTGGAAAAACATATTTAGCTCAGCTTATGACCAATAAGTTTCAAGGCTATAAAATCAAAAATTTTGATATGACACAATACCATGACCAAAACGGTGGCGAATTGTATGGTTATCCAATAGGTTGGACTGGTTACGGAGTAGGGCAACTAACCGGCTTTGTACACGACAATCCAAAAGCAATCATCGTATTAGATGCTTTTGAAAAAGCAGCAAATGTAATTCAAAGTAATTTACTTTCAATATTTGAAGGTGGACAAATGAAAGATGGTTGTGGATGGGATCTTATAACTAATCAACCTTGTAACGAAGATGATGATGTAAAGTATCATGAAGGAAATGCAAAATATTTTGTTGATTTTAGACAAACTATATTTATAATAACTTCTAGTTTAGGAAAAGAACTTTATAGTGATAGTAAATTTATAGAGCTAATAGATAATGACTATATCCAAGCTGAATCAATGATATTAGAAGCTCTAAAAAGAGAAGAAAAAAGAGATGATAGAAGTGGAGGTACACAGCCAGCTATTGTACCTGAACTTATTTCAAGATTTTCTCAGGCAAATTTGATATTGTTCAATAAGTTAGATTATCAAGCATTTCAAAATATTGCACAAAAAGCTTTTTTTGATTACCAAAAGGTATTTCAAAATAAGTTTGGAATAGATTTTCAAATCTCAAAAAATTTTACTCATTTTTTAAAAATAAGAACACTTATATTTGCACCACAATTAGATGCAAGAAGAATAAAAAATAAAATAGGTTTAGCTTTTTTTGATTCATTGACTAATTATATTATGAATTTAGATGAAGACATGAGTAAATATAAAAAGATAAAAGTTATAATTTCAAAAAAAAGCATTGAATTTATAACTAATACAATTGATAAATATATACAAGAGGAAAAATTAGTAAAAGAATTATTTAGAAAAAATTACAAATTACAAGTAGAAGATAGCATTATATTAAAAGATGATCAAATAACATATAAAGTTAGTAATTGTTATTTCAAACAAGTAAAAAAAATTAAAGATTTTAGTGATGATGGGCTTGTATTTGATATTCCAAAGGTATCATTTAATGATATAGCTGGACATAAAAAAGCAAAAATAAGATTGAAAGAAGTTATTAATTTTTTTAAATCTCCTAAACTTTTAAAAGAATTTGATATACAACCACCTAAAGGCATGTTACTTTATGGACCAACGGGAACTGGAAAAACGTTATTAGCAAAAGCATTTGCAGCTGAGGCGGATTTACCTTTTATTTCTATTACAGGAGTTGATTTATTAAAAATAGATAGAACAAAAAGAATCTTTGACAAGGCAAAAGAATACGCACCTTCTATTATTTTTATTGATGAAATTGACACCGTTGGTACAAGATCAAAAGAAAATGGAAAAAACATACAAATAAATCAATTTTTATCAGAAATGGATGGATTTTCCAATAAGCCTGATGAAAATATATTTATAATTGCAGCTACAAATCATCTTCAAAACATAGATACTGCTATGATAAGACCAGGAAGAATTGAATTACATATTGAAGTTGACAACTTAGATAAAGAGGCAAGACAGTACTTTTTAGAAAAAATAATTAAAAGTAAACCTACAAGTGGAAAATTTGATATGAATAAGCTTTTAATGTACTCTACAGGTACAACAGGAGCTCAACTTGAATTAATTGGTAAAGAAGCTTCTTTTTATTGTTTAAGACACAATATAAATAGCATCACGCAAGAAATATTAATACAACAAATAAACACTATAAAATATGGGGAAAAGCTCTCTTTTATGCCAATAGAACAAATGTTTGAAAAAACAGCAGTAAATCAAGCAGCTCATGCTGTTTTATCTAAAGTACTTATGCCTCATATTGCTATTGAACAAATTACAATTTCGCCCCAAGAAAATAATATGGGATTTATTTCAAATCATCATGACAATATACAAAATATCATGACAATTAAAGATTTTAAAGATAGAATTTGTGTATCTTTGGCTGGAAGAATGGCACAAATTAAAAAATATGGACAAACTAAAGGTATTGATACCTCAGTATCAAATGATTTACTTCAAGCAACAAAAGATATTTATGATGCTATTTCTATTTACGGTATGGATGAAGAAGTAGGTCATATTAATATAAATGCAATTTCTAATAGTACGCTAATAAATACAAATACAACCGATACTAAACATTATCATGAAAAAATAGATACAGCACTAGCAAGATGGATGAATGATGCTGAACTTAATACAAAAAAGCTGATAAATACGCATTGGAAAACTATAGAAGCTTTATGTACATTGTTACTTAAAAAAGAGGTACTTTATAAAGATGAATTAAGTACCTATTTAGGTGTATTAGAAGACCAAAATAAAACTGATGAAAAATCTTCTCATTAAATATATTATTATTTAAAATCATCCTTATAAAGTTTGTAGCCATGACTTATAATATCTTGCATTAATTTTAAATGTACCCTTAATTTTCTACTAGTATTTCTAACACCATCATCATCATCGCAAATTTCTAGACTATCTATTTTATCTTCAAACCAATCAATTTTTTCATGCATTTCTTTAAGATTGTATATTCGATTTTCAAATTTTATTGCTTTAGTATTATTTTCATCTTCTAGCCATTGTTCTTGTGTCATCATTATTATTACCTTTTTTATTTGTATTAAAATTTAATTAGTTAAATTCTTTTAATTTTGAGCTTATATTCACATCATTTATATCTACAAACTCTTTATTTATATATTGTTGTATGGCAACTCTACCAATCATAGCAGCATTATCACTACAATATTGCAAGGGTGCTAATATTAGCTTTGCATTGTGTTGTTTACATAATTGTTCGCAGTTTTTACGTAAATAAATATTAGCACTAGCCCCTCCTACTATAGCTAATTTTTCTAAAGATGTTTGCTTTAGGTATTTTTTTAATTTCATCATAATATGATCAACCGCTGTTTTTTGAAAACAAGCACAAATATCAGATATAACTTCTTGACTTAATCCATCTTTTTTTGCTTTTTGTTCTTCATCTAAGATTATCAGTCTTACTGCATTTTTAAGTCCTGAGTATGAAAATTCAATTTTAGGTGATTGTCTTAAAGGTATAGGTAAGGTGTATGCATTTGCATTTCCTTTTAGTGCATATTCTTGTACAATTGGACCACCTGGATAAGAAAGCTTTAACATTTTAGCCACCTTATCAAAACTTTCTCCAAAACTATCATCGCTAGTTTGTCCTATAATTTTCATATCATTTAAAGATTTTGCTTCGATTATTTGAGTATGCCCTCCTGATACTAACAATATTGTACAAGGAAGCTCGTCTTCTTTTTCTATGCTTGTTGAATATATATGACCTTTTAGATGATTTACTGATATTAGAGGAATCTTCAAAGAAATACTAAGAGCCTTTGCCATACTCAATCCCTCCATTAATGTAACACTAAGTCCAGGAGCTGTTGTAACTGCTATAGCTTTTAAAGATGAAAAATACTGTTCACATTCTTGTAATATTTTTGGCAATGCTTCTATATGTAGCCTAGCAGCTAGTTCAGGAACTACTCCTCCATAAATATTGTGTTGTAATTCTTGTGATATTTTTTTATGATAAACTAGCTCATAAGTATCAATATTTGTAATAGCTATTGAACTATCATCACATGAGCTTTCTATGCTTAAAATCATATTTGTTTTTTATTTCTTATTTTCTTGATACCTTGTACAAATAGCACTATTATACCACCTATAATTAGACCAATAATAAATTCATTTAAAATACTAGGTATTTGAGCATACATTAAATTATGATGTACAAAATCAATATTGTGTACAAGTATTCCTCCACCCACTAAAACCATAGCAATAGTTCCAAGTACACTTAAAATAGTGATAATTTTTGGTACTAAATTAATTAAAAAATTTCCAAAACCTACTTGTTTTTTAGAAATTAGCCAAAATCCAATATTGTCTAATCTAATAATTAAAGCAACTAATCCATAAACACCAAGCGTAGCAATTATTGCTACAAAAGTTGTAGAAAATATTTGAACTATTAAAGGCTCGTGACTAACTGCGTTTAGAGCTAAAATTACTATTTCAATAGATAAAATAAAATCAGTAAACACAGCAGATTTAATTTTACTTTTTTCAAAATCTAATATGTTTTCATTATTGGTATTTGCTAGTTTTTCATTTTGTTGTTTTTTATTTAAAATATATTCTTCTATTTTTTCAACACCCTCATACAATAAGTAAAGTCCACCAAGAACTAAAATAAAGGCAATACTACTAGGGGCAATGGCACTTAATATAAATGCTAATGGTAAAATAATTAGTTTGTTTAAAAAAGAACCTTTAGTAATTTCCCATATAACTTTTAGTTCTCTATCTTGTTTAAAACCTACTGCTTTTTGTGCATTAACAGCTAGATCATCTGCTAAAATTACAGCTGTTTTTTGAGTAGATATTTTTGTTGCTACTGCTATATCGTCTGCTAAAATTGCTATATCATCTAAAAGTGCGAAAAATCCTGTTGCCATATATCATCCATGTACAAATTTATTGATGAAATTATATCTAAATAAATTATTATAATAAAATCATTTATGTTAGTTTACAAATTATTCAATAATTTTTTTAAGTTTGTTAGCTTATTTATTTTATAACTAGCCTTAGAAAAATCTTGATTTTTTGTAAATTCATTATATACCATTATACATTCTATTCCAGCATTATAAGCTGAACTTAAACCTCTTTTTGAGTCCTCAACTATAATGCATTGTTCTTTTGTAGCATTAAACTTACTTAAAGCTGTTAAATATGGTTCTGGATTTGGTTTTGCATTTTTATAATCTTCTTCACAAAGTACAAAGTCCATATATTTTACTATATTGCTATTTTTATGAATAAGTTCAAAGTCAACTCTCCTTGAAGTTGTAACAATCGCCATTTTATATGTTTTACTCAATTCTTTTAATATTTCACTAACACCTTGTATTTTTATATCTTGTGTTAAAATAAATTCTTGATAATATTCATTTCTTTTATTTCTTGCTAAATTAACTTCGTGTTCACTTGCTCCTAGTTTTTCAACACCTTGCCATACAGAACCACCGTGAACCATTAAGTTTAAATAATCATTTTTATAAAAATCAAAATCAAAAAATTCTTTTAGTGCAATTTGACTAGCTTTTAAGTACCAAGGTTCAGTTTCTACTAATACTCCATCATTATCAAATAAAATATATTTTTTCATTAATTAATACGCAAGCCAATCATAAGCACAGGATAAATTTCCATATCCTGATTGTTCATTTATATGTCCAGCACCTTCAAGTATTTTAAGTCCTATTGCTAGTTTGTTTGAGAGTTCATGCAATTCTTGTATATTAATATATGGGTCGTTATCACTTGAGGCCATTATTTTATTTTTTGTTTTTAAATTAGTTGGTACGCTATAAGGGAAAAATGAACTAATTTCTTTTATCTTACAAAGAGGAGATACAGGTGAAACTAACATTAACTTATCTAATTCATATTTCATTTTTCCTTCATTTACATAATGAAACCACAGTATATTAGCTAAAGAATGACATACAATAATATCTGGTATAAAAGTTTGTATGTGAAAATCAAGATGATACATCCAATCTGTTAAGTTTGGATTATTCATATCTGGTAAATCAGGAAAGGCGACTTCAAAGTTGTCTTCTTCTAGTTGCTTTTGTAGATGTCTTTGCCAATGACCTTCTTTGCTTCCTTGCCAACCATGTAAAATCAACACTCTTTTTTTAATATTTTTTTTCATTTTATGAATTTTTTTAGTGTCTATTTCTAAGTCTTCTATCTTATACACCTTACAAATTTTTTGTCATTTTTATTATTATAATAAATAGCACCACTTTTGAAAAATACATAATAAGCATATTTTCCAAAGTTTCTCCATGTAGTTTCGCTTGTCCAATAATCACTAGGTAAATTATGGTTAAATGCTTTGTTTATCATATGTTCATCATCTCTTTTTATATTTATTATAAGTTTATATTCTTGTCTTGTAGGTAATCTCCAATTATTAGCTCCTAATAATTTTAAATCTTCACAATACTTTATTGCATTTTTATGTGTTTTTGATATTGTTATATTGTCTTTGGTATTTTGCCAGGTTAGTTTATTTTCGTCATCATATATTGTATTTATACTTTTTAGCATACTTGCATCTAAATATACACTTACAATAATAAGTAAAATAAATTTCATCACCATACTTCCTTTTATGTTTTTAAGCAAAACTCTCTTACTTCTTCATTTATTAAAAAAACATCATCTATATTTTTTATTTTAGCATTTGCAAACTTATTCATAGCCTTATGAGAAAGTTTTGAAATATCAGTAAAGCTTATTTTAGAATCTAAAAATTTTTGAACTGCAATTTCATTAGCTGCATTTAGGACAACTCCTAAATTATCATTATTTAACAATGCTTCTTTTAGTTCCCAAATTGGGTATCTATTAGTTTTTATTTCGCTAAATTCAAGGCTTTGTAATTGCAATAAATCAACAGGCTTTAGTATTTGTTCATTAACTTCATCTAAAATAGCATAAGAAATTGGCAATTGCATATTTGCATGTGCTAAGTGTGCTGTTGTGCTTCCATCTGTAAAATTAACCATTGCATGTATTATTGATTTTCTCTCTATTATTGCATCGCAAGCTCTTGTATTAAATAACCATCTAGCTTCTATTAACTCAAAGAGTTTATTTGTCATTGTTGCACTATCTATTGTAATTTTATTTCCCATTGACCAATTTGGATGATTTAGTGCTTCTTTAATACTAACCTTACTCAATTCTTCTAATGGATAATCTCTAAAGCTTCCTCCACTTGCAGTTACACTTAGAGATGAAATTTGCTTTACCTCATCCATCAAATACCATAGCCCAAAATGTTCACTATCAATTGGTCTAATAAAACTAGCATCAATAAACTTACCAGCAGCTACTAAGCTTTCTTTATTTGCAAGAGCAACTTTTTTTCCTGTTTTTATAGCTTCAAGTGTTGGTAATAAACCATAAAATCCAACTAAAGCATTTACTACTAGTAAAGATGATGAATCCCTAATAGCTTGTATAATTGCATCTTGTCCATATAATACATTTTTATGATTTACTTTATGCACATCATATTTTGATGCTATGATTACTAGTTTTGGATTAAAACTAAGAAGTTGTTGATTTAATAATTCTATGTTTTTACCAGCAACTAAAACTTCAATATCTAAATGAAATTTTTTTGCAATTTCAAGTGTATTTACACCTATTGAACCCGTACATCCTAAAACAATCATAATTAATAACTTATTGTAATAAACCTAAAAGAAAATACATAATAATACCTCCAAATAAGTAACCATCAGTTCTATCAAGAATACCACCATGCCCTGGTAATAAATCACCACTATCTTTTACATTTGCTTCTCTTTTTAAATAAGATTCAAATAAATCGCCAAATACAGAAAATGCAGCAACTAGTGCAGAAATCAATATTATAACAACTAAGCCCAATGAAGTAGGAGAAAATATTACTCCCAAAATCATTGCACTTACTATTCCTCCAATAACACCCTCTATTGTTTTATTTGGACTTGTTTCACAAAATTGTGTTTTACCCATGCTTTTACCTACAAAATAAGCTCCTACATCAGCTCCTGCTACTAATACAAGTAACCACAATAAATAATCCATACCATATGATGTATACAATGCAAATATGAACACAAATGAACTTATAGGGTATAACAATGTAATAAATAATTTTTTATTAAGATCTTTTGTATATGCTAGATACGATGCAAATATAACTGCTACTACAAATATTATATCTTGAGGGGTAGGATATATTAACGAAACTAACCAAATAATAGATGCTATTATATATAATCTATCTTCTTTAATATCAAATAAAATCATAGATTCTTTTAAACCTACAAGCATAATTACACCTAAAAAAGCCCATGTAACTATCAATAAATCAATATATCCAATCACAAGTAAGACAAGAATTAACAATACCCCTGTTTTAATTCTTGTACTTGAATTTTTAATTATATCTGTCATTTATTTTCCTATATTTTAATTTTGATTGTATTGTAGGGATTATACAAAACATTTGCTTTTGTTTGAATTTTAACATTTCTTCTTTGTGTATAGTCAACAACATACACTCCACCATCATCTTTTGAAAATCTTGCGCATATTTTACTAGCTTCTTGTATAATATTTTGAGGTATAGTTTTTTTTGTATTTACAACTATGACATGAGCTGATACTTCATCTTTTAGATGAAACCAAAAATCACTTGCTTTTGAATTTTTTAACAAATATATATTTTCTCTTTCATCTCTTCCTAGCATAATTTTAAAGCCATCAATAAAAAAACTTTGATAAGGTTGGGCTTTTTTTGTTTGTATTTGTTTTTTATCTTTTTTTGGTAGATAAAATTCAATATCTTCTGTTGTTGTTTGATTTTGAATTGTATTTATCATACGATTATAAAACTCAACTTTTAAAGATAAGTTTTTTTCTTCAAGATACTGGTATGAAACTTTTTGTTTGTATTTTTTTGCCATTTTAAATAAGTGGTTTGCATATACTGTTGGATTTGGATATTTATTGTCAAGCTCTAAAATCTTTTTATTTCCATCAAAGTCAAGAACTTCTATTGTGCTATCGTAATTTTTAATATTGTGAAGATTACTTAAAAGTAAATTTCCTTTTTCATAAGAATCACTTGATTTTTTTTGTAGTTTATCTAAATCATCAAGGTTATTTAGTATTTTTTTGATTTTGATTTGTTGTTTTTTTAATTGTGCTATTTTTTGTTTTTTAAGATTTTCAACTAAAGATTGCTCTTTTTTTGTATATATATTTTGCAAAATATCATTGATATTATCACATTTCTTTTGTTCAAAAATAAAATCTGGTTTATTAAGTTTTGCTAATTTTATACCTACTTTAACTATTCTTGTAGAAGTATATTCATCTATATGCCTTAATGCTTCAAGTATGATGTTATTTTCATCTAGGATTATTATATTTGTATTTTTACCTGTAAACTCAAAGCTAATTACTAATGTTTCTTTTTTGTATTTAGATTTTGATTGAACTTGAATATTCAAAATCTTATCATCATTAAGTAAATATACTTTTTCGATTACGCTATTTGTTAGCTTTTTTTGTAGCATTACATCAAAAGGAGCCTTAAAATCTTTATTAGCACTTGAAATATTGTCTTTAATATAAACAAGAGCATTCCCTTTTGTCATGTCAAAGTATATAACTTTTTTATCGTTTAGCTCAATTTTTACAGTATTGTTCTCAATTCTTTTTATATGCTTAATATATAAAAAATTATTTAGGTATTGGCTTAGTTCTTTTAATATATAATATTTCATATGAAATTATATCAAAATAAAATATACAGGAACAAAAATGAATAAAAAAAGTATAATTCTTAAATAAGGGTTAATATACTTTATGAGTTTTTTAAGATATATACTTAAGTCTAAACTCCAGCAGCTTCCATAAGTTTAACTTGATGATCTGCTATTAGTGGATCTATAATTTCTTGCAATAATCCGTCGTTCATAACAGCATCTAATCTATATAAAGTAAGGTTGATTCTATGATCTGAGATTCTTCCTTGTGGGTAGTTGTATGTTCTAATTCTAGCACTTCTATCTCCTGAACCAACTTGTTCTTTTCTTTGTGCGCCTTCTTTTAGCATACGCTCTTGCTCTTCTAAATCATAAAGTCTTGCTTTTAAAACCTTCATAGCTTTTTCTCTATTTTTATGCTGAGATTTTTGATCTTGATTTGTTACAACTAATCCAGTTGGTAGGTGAGTGATTCTAATTGCACTATCAGTAGTATTTACACTTTGACCACCAGCTCCACTTGAACGCATAGTATCTATTTTTAAATCTTCAGCTTTTATATCAATTTCAACATCATCAACCTCAGGTAAGACTGCAACTGTAATAGCTGAAGTATGAACTCTACCTTGTGATTCAGTATCAGGAACCCTTTGTACTCTATGTACTCCTGATTCAAACTTCATTTTAGAATAAACGGCTTCACCTTTTACTAAAAATACTATTTCTTTAAATCCCCCAGATTCACTAGGTGTTGTACTCATTATTTCTGTTTTCCAAGATTCGTTTTGAGCAAATCTCATATAAGTACCAAACAAATCACCTACAAAAATTGCTGCTTCATCTCCACCAGCACCTGCTCTTAATTCAATAAAAATATTTTTTTCATCATTAGGATCTTTTGGTAATAATAATATTTTGATTTCTTCTTCTAGTTCAGGTTTTCTTTTTTCTAACTCTTTTAATTCATCTTTTGCAAGTTCTGCTAATTCTTTATCTTCAAGTAGCATTTTATTGTCTTCAATATCACAGATTATACTATTATATTCAATAGCAGCATCTACTATTTTTTTTATACTTGCTTGTTCTTTTGAAAGATCTGTCATTTTTTTAATGTCGCTTAATATATCAGGAGATATTATTAATTCACTTAATTCATCATATCTATTTATAAATGATTGTAGTTTGGATTGTAACATTAAAAAACCTTATTTGAAAGAGTTGGAGAAATAAAAGACGAATATGCCTTTTATTTTATGTAATTATAAAGCGTTAACTTTTACTTGCAATCTAGAAACTTTTCTAGATGCATTTTCTTTTTTAAGAATATTTTTACTTACACAATGGTGAAAGTATTTGTTTGCAGCTGTCATTGCTTTAGTTGCTTCTTCTTTATTACCAGCTTCTACTGCAATTAATATTGATTTTGTGATGTTTTTTATTCTTGTTTTAAAAAATCTATTTCTTTCTGTTCTTACTATTGTTTGTCTAGCTCTTTTAGCTGCTTGCTTATGATTTGCCATTTTGCGTAACCTTTGTTTATTTTATATAAAGAGATTTTGCATTTTGCAAAAACACTTCTCTTTTAGTTTTGTCCGAAATAGTACTTAAATAGTACTTAAAATAAGCTTTAGTTAATATATAAAAGCTCTTAGGCTAAAGTTAAATTTTGCTACGTATAAGCCTTGTCTTAATGAAAGATAGTTGCGCTATGCTTTTAGAAATGCAAGAGCTAAAACTCCTTTAAGAAGTCTAACACTTGCAGTCCCTTTATTCATTTATGTTACTTCCACATAAACATTTGAACCCATTTCTTTAAATTTTTTAGACATCTCATCCATACCTTGTTTTTTTGCATTGCTTACATCTACTTCAAGATTATCAGCATATTCTCTTACCTCAGCAGAAATTTTCATAGAACAAAATTTTGGTCCACACATAGAACAAAAATGAGCTACTTTTGCAGATTCACTTGGTAAAGTTTCATCATGATATTCTCTTGCTCTATGCGGATCTAACCCAATATTAAACTGATCTACCCATCTAAATTCAAATCTTGCCAAACTCATGGCATCATCTCTAGCTCTTGCTCCTGGATGTCCTTTTGCTATGTCACCCGCATGTGCTGCAATTTTATATGTAATTAATCCTTCTTTAACATCTTCTTTATTAGGTAATCCTAAATGCTCTTTTGGTGTAACATAGCAAAGCATTGCACATCCATACCAAGCAATCATAGCTGCCCCAATTCCTGATGTGAAGTGATCATATCCTGGTGCAATATCAGTTGTCAATGGTCCAAGAGTATAAAATGGTGCTTCGTCACACCAGTCTAATTGTTTTTCCATATTTTCTTTTATCATGTGCATTGGAACATGTCCTGGCCCTTCAATTAGAGTTTGAACATCATGCTTCCATGCTATTTTTGTTAATCTTCCTAATTCTTTTAATTCTGCAAATTGAGCTTCATCATTTGCATCAGCACCAGAACCAGGTCTTAACCCATCTCCTAATGAAAAAGTAACATCATATGTTTTCATTATTTCACAAATTTCTTCAAAATGTACATTTAAAAAGTTTTCTTTATGATGATGTATCATCCATTTTGCTAAAATTGCTCCACCACGACTTACTATACCAGTAACTCTGTTAGTTGTCATTGGCACATGATGTAAAAGGAGTCCGGCGTGTATTGTAAAATAATCAACACCTTGTTCTGCTTGTTCAATTAAAGTATCTCTAAATACTTCCCATGTTAAATTTTCTGCAATTCCATTTACTTTTTCTAATGCTTGATAAATAGGTACTGTACCAATTGGTACAGGAGAATTACGAAGTATCCAATCTCTTGTAGTATGAATATTTTTACCTGTAGATAAATCCATCACAGTATCTCCTCCCCATCTAATAGACCAAACCATCTTTTCGACTTCTTCAGTTATGCTTGATGTTAATGCCGAATTACCAATATTTGCATTAACTTTTACCAAAAAGTTACGTCCAATTATCATTGGTTCTACTTCTGGATGATTAATATTACAGGGAATAACTGCTCTTCCTTTTGCAACTTCATCTCTTACAAATTCAGGGGTAATTACCTCTGGTAAAGTTGCTCCAAAGTTTTCACCTTTTAGTCTAGTTTCTCTTTGCTGATCTTGTAAATACTCTTCTTTCATTGCAATGTTTTGATTTTCTCTTAAAGCAATAAATTCCATTTCTGCTGTAATAATACCTTGTCTAGCGTAATAAAGTTGTGAAACATTTTTTCTTTTATTGTTTTTATCTAACTCCGAACGAAGTGGAGTTCTAACCAATCCTTTTGCACCTGCTGTTACAAACTCTAATTGTTCATTTGTACTATGCCCATTGTCTTGTGGTGCCATGATTCTTCCATCATAATTTTGAACATCACCTCTTTGTTTTATCCATTCTTTTCTTATTGCTGGAATTCCTTTTTCTACATCTATATCAATTAAAGGATCCGTATAAGGTCCTGAAGTATCATAAACACAAAGTTTTGTGTCATTTGATAATAATATTTCCCTAACAGGTACTCGAATATCTTTGAAGATATTACCTTTTATATATACCTTTGTTGAAGCTGGAAATATTTCTCTTGTAATTTGTTCATTTGTAGTGCTGTATTTTTCTTTGTTTGTTTTTTGCATTTTGTTTCTCTTTCATGATTTAGAATACATAAAGAAAGAATTGTAGATAAAATTAATAATCAAATATTTTTAAGTATTTGTTTATAAATTTTTAGACTTTTAAGGTCTAGTTAATAGTACAGTCTCTTCCTTACGCCGATATTAATCGGTTCAAGTTCAACGAGTCAAGCAAATTTGCTATCTCAGCTACATCAAATTGTAGCACCCCTAGAGTTGATACATGTAATATAATATAATTATTATAAAAGACGTCTTAAAAAATTATATCAATTGTTATTAATATATAAGTGATAATAGGATAGAATCGACTGTAAAATTTAAAATAAAAGAAATAATATGAAACTATTTGGAACGGATGGCGTAAGAGGAAAGGCTGGTGACTTTTTAGATGCAATTACTGCACTAAAATTAGCTCAAGCTGCTGGAATTTATTTTAACAAAATATCAAAAAATAATTCAAAAAAAATACTTCTTGGAAAAGATACAAGAAAATCTGGATATATGATAGAAAATGCTTTAGTGAGTGGATTTACAAGTGTTGGGTACAGTGTCATACAAATAGGACCAATGCCAACACCTGCAATTGCTTATTTAACACAATCTATGCGTTGTGATGCTGGTATTATGCTTAGTGCCTCGCATAATGATTTTGAAGATAACGGAGTAAAGTTTTTTAATTGTAATGGGGATAAATTTGCCTGCGAAATTGAACAAGAAATAGAAGACATTTTTTTTAACGACGATTTACTAAAAAGTTCAAGAGTAACACACAATAATATTGGAAGTGCAAAAAGAATTGATGATGTAATAGGTAGATATATTGTTAGCATTAAAAGTTCTTTTCCAAAAAAGCTTAACCTTAATAATATGAAAATAGTACTAGATTGTGCAAATGGAGCAGCCTACAAGGTAGGACCTACTATTTTAGATGAATTGGGTGCTGATTTAATTGTCTTAAACAATAAACCAAATGGAATAAATATCAATGACAATTGTGGAGCTTTACATCCAGACAAACTAGCCAAAGAAGTTTTAAAACATAATGCAGTTATTGGTATAGCTTTAGATGGTGATGCGGATAGATTAGTAGTAGTAGATGAAAAAGGTGATGTAGTACATGGTGATAAACTTATTGGAGCTTTAGCTGTATACTTAAAAAGCATTAATAATTTACCTTCAAATAAATGTATAACAACAGTTATGAGTAATATTTCTCTTGAAAAATATCTAAAAAATAATAACATAGAACTTTTACGTTCAAGTGTTGGAGACAAAAATGTTTTAGAACTAATGAAAAAAGAGGATTGTAACTTTGGAGGAGAACAAAGTGGACATATAATTTTTGGTGATGTGGCAAAAACAGGAGATGGACTAGCATCTGCATTACAAGTTCTAGCTTTACTTATTAGTTCAAATAAAAATGCCAGTGAAGCATTAAACCCTTTTGAACTATCACCTCAAATTTTAAATAATTTATTAGTAAAAGAAAAAATACCTTTAAATGAAATAGATGGATTACAAGAAATATTAAATTCATTTCAAAAGCAAGGAATAAGACAACTAGTAAGATACTCCGGTACTGAAGATAAAATTAGACTTTTATTAGAAGGTGAAGATGACAATCTTGTAAAATCTTGCATGGATGAGCTTGAAATATTTATTAAAAATAAATTATGCTAAATAAATATACTTATTTTTTCTTATTTTTATCTTTATTTGCTCTTGATCAGTATATAAAATTTCTTTTTGTTGATGGATTTAGACTACATGGAGATTGTATTTCTTTGGTTTTAGCATACAACAAAGGTATAGCATTTTCAATGTTAGAATTTTTAAGTCACTACTTAAAATACATACAAACAATTATTATTTTATCTGGTATGATTTATTTGTATTTAAACAAAGAAGAATTTAAAATATATATACTTCCTATTACACTTATCTTTGCAGGTGGTATTTCAAATGTATTTGATAGATTTATACATGAGGGTGTAGTAGATTACGTATATTGGCATTGTGGTTTTGATTTTGCTATATTTAACCTTGCTGATGTTCTAATTGATATTGCTGTTGTCATAATTTTGTATATTAGTTATAAAGAATATAAAAAAGATAAGAGTGCTAGAAAATAAGCCTATATTATATATTAATATTTAGTATATTTTTTGGAATTGCACTTATTTTTTTGTTTTTAATATATGCCAAAGTAATATTAGCCTCAAATAGTTTTACATCATTTTTATATATGCAATGATTAAATACCAAAGAGGCTTTTTTTTGTTTAATAACTTTAGATGTGATATATAAATCATCAGCTAATACTGCAGATTTGATATAATTTGCATCTAAAGATTTAACTACAAAATACCCATGTTCTTCATCTAGTATTATATTGTTTGAAAATAATATTTCACTTCTAGCCCTGTCACAATATTTTATATAATTGCTATGATAGACTACTCCTGCTGCATCAGTATCTTCGTAATATACTCTTATTTTCATCTCTAAAGTTCCTCTTTAACGCATTAATCTAATTTTATTTTGGGAT
>CAZEXK010000013.1:0-2893 GCA_964516815.1 uncultured Helicobacter sp.
TAAAACTTGTCCAAATTGTTTAAAAAATAACACAAGAAAAAGAGGTATTAGAAGAAATTTATGGCTTATTTATTGTAATTGCTAGTGTAACTATCTCTCTTACAACTATTACACAAAAATAAAAACTATGAAAATTTTGCTGTTTATCTCAGCAATATGCTGGGGAGCTTATGCTTTTGCATATAATGCATGGTTTGCATTTATGTTTGATATTGTTGGCTTGATAGGTTTAATAATATATTTTATTAAGCCGTATAAATCAAACAATAAAACTATTTTATAATAGTATTATTTATGAGTTATATTTTTTTGTTTTAATTGCCCATTTATATCCATTTTATATGCAGCTCCAAAACCTAAGACCAAGCTTTTTTCTTTAGGACTTATTTTTATTACTTTAAAATCTTTCATTTGCCTAAGAAATGATAATTCATCTTCATATTTTAAATCAAATAAGTCAAATATTTCATCACTATTATCTATTAATTGGCTCGTAGCATTAAAATATAATCTTTGTCTGGCATATATATTTGATGCGTTTTGTTCATCTTGTATGATAAGTACATGTATTTGATTTTGATTCATCATATTTGTAAAATGTGGTAAAGAAGAACTTACACATATAAAATAGTCATCATCTATTTTTACAAAAGGACTATAATTTGTTAGAGGCACTGAGCTTTCATTTACACTAGAAATTATTAGTGATTTTTTATCTTCATCAAATGTTTTAAATTTATTTTTTATATCTTCATTACTTAATTCATTCATATTTTTCCTTGATTTATAAGTGGAATGGTCGTAAATGCTCGTTACTTATGTATTCATTTTCGATTTCTTTTTTTGTTTTTAAACCTTCTAATGAAATAAATTCATCATTTAAATTTTTAGTTATTGAATTAATAGATATAATATTTCCATTTTGTAAATCCATAAGCTTTAAAAAAATTATTATTTGTTGTTTTGTTAGCATATAAGAACCAACTACTATTTGGCTATCATCTTTAATATTGTTTATTTTCATAAGATTTGCGTCTCTTGTTAATATTCTAGACCCATTTTGACCTATTTTAAATTCTTTTGATAATTGTAAGTCTTGTATTTTTATATTTGTTGTACAATTTTTATTTAAAATACTAACTTTTGTTTCATTTGCCAATAAAAAGCCCAAATGAGAATTATTTTTTAAATTTGATTCATTCACAAAATCTGTAATATACAATATAGAATTTTCATCTATATTTTTACAAATTGGTTGTATCAACTCACCCACAATTTCTTTAAAATTTGTATGTTTTGGAACTTCTTTTTTAGAAAATAAGGAATTGTAACTTATACATGAAGAAAATTGTAATATTATTATAAATAATATACTATTTTTTAGTATTTTTTTCATTTTTCTCTTCTTTATCTTCGGTAATTTTAATTATTGAAAATTTACTAGTTTTTTCTTTTTTTTCGCATATGTCTAAATCTTTACAGTTTTCATACTTATATATAACTTTTGCCGTTGATATAACTTCTGATGTAAAGTTATTTAATATTCTTGCATTTATAATTGTCTTATTTTTATTTATAACAGAATATGTTCCTACAAGTATAAATGATTCTGTAATTTCGTCTTTTATTTTTTGAACATCTCTTGTTAAAACAAACTCACCATTTTGATCAACTGAAATTGCTTCTTGTGTTCTAAAGTCAATTATATTAAAGTTTCTTGTATGCATTTCGTTTATTAAAGTTTCAGATATAACGCGTGCAAATTTTGATGTTTGTTTAAAGTCATTTAGATTTACAAATGTAGTTATAACAAATTTATTTTTTTTCTTTCTTTTAGCAGAAATATTTTGTAAAAGTTGATTTGAGATTTCTTCAATAGCTACATCAATCTTTTCATAACTACTTTTTTTAAAATAATCTAAAACTACTGATTTATAACTATTATTATTAGTACTGTTATTCCCAGTTGTACAAGATGTTAGAAAAAATATTGATGCAATAAAAAGAAATATTATTTTCATTATAAATACCTTAACAATTTATTGTATTTTATCAAATAACTAGTTAAGAAGTAATTAATAATGTAATTTCGTTATTTATTTACAGCTAAGATAGTACTTTTTTTATTTGAAATTATTTTTATTTTTCTTAAGTGGTCTGTACATGATTCAAATATATTACAATTATTATTTGCATACATGACTCTAGCTGTAGATATTAATTTTCCAGTTTGATTATCCATCATTCTTGCATTTATCATTATTTTTTTATTTATTTGTGAATACGTTCCTACTAATACATATGTATTAGGAACATAATCTTCAAGATTATTTACATTTCTTGTTATAAAAAATTCACCTTGATTATTTATACTAATTACACCTTGGCCTCTAAAGTCTCTAATATTAAATCCTCTAACAAAAAGTTCAGAAAATAAAGATTCACCTATTACTCTACCAAGTTTGCTTGTTGTTGATAATTGTTTTAAGTTTACAAACGAGGTAAGTGCTACTGTACTTGTATCATTTTTATTTAGTTTACTATTTGTTGATAATTGATTTGCAAGTGAGTTTACAGCATCATTTAACTTTAAATATGTAATATCTTTAATTATATGATTTTTAGGTGCAAGAATAGTATTTTGTTCACAAGCATTAAAAAGTATAATTGATAGTGAGAGTACAATAATTAATCTTGCAATTGACATAATATTCCTTCTTGCTTTTAACAAATAATATCAATTATACTATCACATTTCTTAAACTTAGATTAAATTGTCAATAATTAAGAAAATCATAATTAAAAGTATGTATGTATTTAATTCCATAAATCTTATTTTGAAGAATTTACCAATTATTTCTTTAGTAGTAAATAATATATAAGAGCTATACAG
>CAZEXK010000013.1:2993-16008 GCA_964516815.1 uncultured Helicobacter sp.
ATTTTCTTAATTGTTAATGATGTTGTTTTACTACTATTATCTTCAAAATAAAATGTAACATCGTGTTTTTCATCAAGTTTTAATTTTTTTTGTAATTTCATAAACATGATATGTTTACCACCTCTTTGTAGTTTTACATCTGATTTTGGCAAAATTATAATATTTGGGATATGTTGCATAGTTCCTGTGCCATCTTCTTGTATGATACAAGTGTGAAGTTCAGTAAATGTTGATAATTTTGATTGTACTTTTACAATTTTTAATTTTTAATTTTCTGAGGTATTACTTAGTGTCATAAATGCAGCAGTCATTTGCATTGTAGGTGGCATTAATCTTATTAAACCATTTTTTATTTCTAAATTATCAGCCATAGATGCTAATAAAAACTGGGGAATTACTGCTAATATAAGTAAAAATATTCTCATTAATTTATTTTTCTTTGAGTATAGTTAATTTTTATAATTAAAAAAGATAATTATAATCTATTTCAACTTAGCTTAATGTTGTTTTACTAAAATAAGGTATACAGTATTAACTAATTACTAGTTTAGATTAATTTCTGATTTAAAGGAGACTTAAAAATGCAAAATAATATTGGCATTGATTATGATTATTCAATTTCTAAAGCATTTACTATAACAACAATAATATTTGGAGTAATAGGAATGTTACTTGGTGTAATCTTAGCTTTTCAGCTAGCTTTTCCTGAGTTGAATAACTTAGCAGGAGAGTACGGTACATTTGGAAGACTTAGACCTCTACATACAAATACAGTTATATATGGGTTTACATTAAGTGGGGTATTTGCTTCTTGGTATTATATTGGGCAAAGAGTATTGAAAGTTTCATTATTGGAATCTCCGACATTGTTATTTTTAGGAAAACTACATTTTTTATTATATATTATTACAATTTTAGGGGCATTAGTTACTTTGTCAGCTGGAATAACTAGTTCAAAAGAGTATGCAGAACTTGAATGGCCACTAGATTTTTTAGTAATTGTATGGTGGTTATTATGGGGAGCTGGAATTGCTGGTTTAGTAGGTATTAGAAGAGAGAAAATTTTATATGTTTCAATTTGGTATTATACAGCAACATTTTTAGCAGTTGCTATGCTATATATATTTAATAATGCTTCAATTCCTACTTATTTCTTTTCAGATGGTAGTGGTTCAATTATGCATTCAGTTTCAATGTATTCTGGGACAAATGATGCAATTATTCAATGGTGGTTTGGACATAATGCAGTTGCATTTGTATTTACTGTACCTATTATTGCTATGGTTTATTATTTTTTACCAAAAGAATCAGGACAAAATATTTATTCATATAAATTGTCAATGATGGCTTTTTGGGGTTTAATGTTTGTATATCTTTGGGCTGGTGGACACCATGTCATTTATTCTACTGTTCCTGATTGGTTGCAAACTATTGGTTCTGTTATGTCTATTATTTTGATTTTACCATCTTGGGGATCTGCTATTAATATGCTTCTTACTATGAAAGGTGAATGGGGACAATTACAATCTAATCCACTTATTAAGTTTATGATAATGGGATCAACATTTTATATGCTTTCAACAATTGAAGGACCAATTCAAGCTATTAAATCAGTAAATGCAATTGCCCACTTTACAGATTGGATTCCAGGACATGTACATGATGGTGTATTAGGATGGGTTGCATTTATGATAATGGCTGGTTTATTACATATGGCTCCAAGAATGTATGGAAGAGAAATTTATTCTAAGTCTTTACTTGAAACTCAATTTTGGATTCAAACTATTGCTATTGTATTGTACTTTACATCTATGTGGATTGCTGGTATTACACAAGGTATGATGTGGAGAGCATATGATGAGTATGGTTCTTTAGTTTATTCGTTTATTGATACGGTTGAAGTACTTCATCCTTATTATACTATAAGAGCAGTAGGTGGATTAATGTATTTATTTGGAATGTTATTGTGGTCATACAACATGTATAAAACAATGAAATCTGGTAGAATTCTTGATAAAGAACCACTAAATACATCGCCTATGGGCGCTTAAAAGAAAGGAAAATTATGTTTCATTGGTTAGAAGAAAGACCGTTTTTATTTGCATCATTTGTAATTTTGTTTATTTCGTTTGGTGGATTTGTAGAAATAGTTCCAGATTATGCTAAACAATCTCAGCCATTAGTAGGAACTAAACCATATACGATTTTAGAACTTGCAGGTAAAAATGTATATATAAAAGACTCTTGTAATGCTTGTCATTCACAACTAATAAGACCTATTAAATCTGAGACTGACAGATATGGTATGTATTCGTTATCAGGCGAATATGTATATGATAGACCTTTTTTATGGGGTTCAAAAAGAACTGGTCCAGATTTAATGAGAGTTGGAAATTATAGAACAACAGATTGGCACGAAGCTCATATGAAAGACCCAAGCGCTATTGTACCAGGTACAGTAATGCCAAAGTATCCACATATGTTCGAAAACTTAGCAGATATAGATACTGCATATGCAGAGGCTATTACTATTAAAAAATTCTTTGCAGTACCTTACGATGCAGTAGGAATGCCAAGAATTGGTAACCTTGAAGTATCAAGAGCTTTAGCATTAAAAGAAGCTAGAGAAATAGTAAAAGACATGAAAGATCAAGATGTAAAAGATAAAGTTGCAGCAGGACAAATACCCGAAATAGTTGCGTTGATTGCTTATTTAAATTCTTTAAAATAGGAATATAATTATGCAAATGGATTATGAAACATTAATTACTATTCAAGGATATGTAAAAATATTTTTGATTATAATTACATTTATTATCTTTTATTCATGGGTATATTCAATGTATAAAAATGAAAAAAATGGGAAAAAAGATTATGAAAAATATTCAAACCTTGTACTTGATGATAAAATTGATTCTAAAGTATTAGAACCCAGAGATGAAAATAGTGATAAAAAGGAGAAAACAATATGAAGACTATTGTGTTAAGTGGAATTTTACTTATAATAGCATTATTAGGGGCGACTTATTTTGTTGTAGGTGATGCATATGTAATTGGTGAAGATAATATAAATGACTTAACAATGTTAGGTGGAATTGCAGTTATTACTATAACGGTATTTGTTTCTTTGAAATATATTAACCAAATGAAAAATGAAAAATCTGAAGGAAAATTATTAGACCCAAGTTGGGATGGAATACAAGAATTCGATAACAAAATACCAACTGGTTGGGCATTAGTTTATATTGGAGCAATGTTTTGGGTAGTATGGTATATTTTTATAGGTTACCCTACAAATCAATTTTCTCAAATTGGTCAATGGAATGAAGAAACAATAGAATTTCAAAAAAAGTTTGAAAAAAAGTTTGAAAATATCAGTGAAGAAGAACTTGTTTCAATGGGTGAGTCTGTATATTTAGTTCAATGTGCACCTTGTCATGCAGAAGACGCTGAAGGTATTGATAATAGAGCACAAAATTTAACAAAAAGAATGTCAAAAGAGCAAGTTCTTGATGTAATAAAACATGGTTCAAAAGGACTAGACTATCCAATGGGAGAAATGCCAGCAGGAATGGCAGCAGGCGAAGATGCTGAGATTATTGCTAAATGGATTTCAAGTGGATCAAAAGGTACTCCTCCACCACAATTTGCAGCTTGTGCTTCATGTCATGGAGTAGATGCTAAAGGTATGGGTGGAATGAGTCCTGATTTAACTACTTATAGTAATAAATTAGTACGTAGTATTTTACTTAATGGTAAAAAAGGTATAATTGGTCAAATGCCAGCATTTAAAAATAGATTAAGTGATACGCAAATAAAAGCAGTAGCAGCATATCTTAGAAGCAAAGGAGAATAAATGAAATCTTATAGTGATGAAGGTACAGATGTAAAAAGAGGTTTGTGGACTTATGATGGATTGGGTGGCTATATTATAGCTGTGATTGGTTTACTTGTAGCCTTAGGATATTTTATAATTATGTCAGTTACAACTCAGTCAGCTAATGCGGAGACTTATTATGAAGTTAACCAAAACTTAGATGGATTAAAGATGATTAGTAAAGATAATCATACTTATAGAAAAATTGTACAATAATAAAAGGAAAAAATATGTTTGAAAGATTTATAGGAATATTTTTATTATTTGGTGCTTTTTTAACTATCTATATTACATTCTTTGATGAAACTAGAGTATTTGTTGGTTAAATATAAAAAAATATTCTTTTTAATATTGTTGAGTATTAGTGTTTTAAATGTTAATGCTGAAAACTATATTTTAAGTCATTCTGGATTATTAGATTTAAGAGCAATTGACAAAATAAATATTATGGGAAATGAAGTTCAAGAAAAATTGAATATTCAAATATTTTTAGATGTTAAAGGAAATAATGGAATTGATTTAACATTGTCTATGCAAAATAAATTTAAATTGATGAAAAAAATAGAAAATAAGCTAATAGAAAAAATGAAAGCATTAACAAATAAAGAATTTATGATTTTAAGTATAGCATTAGATCAAAAACATACCAATATATTGTATTCAAATGAACAATTAAAAAAGATTGTAGATAAAAATGATGTTTTAGATTCATATGTTATTCCATTATTAGCAGCAAAAGACAAAAATATATTAAAATCAAAAGTATCAGCAGCATCACTTAATGGCTTCGCCCAAATTGCAGATTCTTTAGCACATAAAAACAATATACAACTCGAATCAAGTATAGGTAGTCAAGGTAAAACGGCTAGCACTATATGGAGAGTATTCATGTATACAATGGTAATAATTGGTATATTAGCATACTTTTTTATTATACTAAAAGAGAAAAAAGCAAAAAAAAATAATGACTAAAAAAACAATATATACTATATTTTTAGCAAAATTTGTATTTTCACTAGCCCTTATATTTTGGACTATTAAAATTACTATGGGTGCAGGAGTTGGCTTAGACGATGACAATAGCTTTTTTAGTAATTATAAAGACATAGATACTCAATATAATAATATTATGAATAATAATATCAATTTTAACAATAAATATAATACAAATATAAAAATAAACAATACAGCAATAAACGAACTATCTTTTAATGATGTATATTTATCTCAAAGAGTAATTCAAAATAGAAAAATAAATAAAAATATTTTAAATGTGAATAAAAATAAAATTTCAATTATAATTAGAGATAAAATAACAAATAAAATTATAAAAGACATTGATGTAAAAATAAAATTTACAAGACCCTCAACTCATGATGATAATTTAAATATTAGTTTACAAAATTCAAATAAAAATATAAACTTTATAATAAACAAAAAAGCTTATTGGAATATAATGGGAATTATTAAAATAAATGATGATGAAGGTCAATTTTTTATAAAAACTAATTCTAAATAAACATATTTATAATATTTAAAGATCTTTAATTAAATTTTTTTCTTCGTTAACTGTAAGATAACGCCATTTTCCACTTGATATATTTAGATTAAATGTACCAATACTAATTCTATTTAAATTTAAAACTTTTAATGCTGTACCAAATTTTGGATCTTTTAATGCCCCAAATAAACGACGAATATGTCGATTTTTACCTTCATCAATTTTTACCCTAAGCTTCGTTTTTGCACCACCTATGCTTATTTTTTGTACATCAAGAACTTTTAGTAAACCATGAATACTTTGTACACCTCTTTTTGCTATTTGGATATGTTCATTCGTAACATAACCTCTAACCCAAATTTCGTATTCTTTAATGCAATTTCCAGGTCTTGTTAGCATATCACCTAATTTTCCATTTTGAGTAAATAATAAAAGCCCTTTAGACTCTAAATCAAGTCTTCCTATTGGCATCCATCCATCAGTAAAAACCCAAATAGGTAAAAGATCATATACAGTTTTTCGTCCAATTATTATTTTAGTATGTCTTTTAAAATTTTAAGAGATATACTTAAATGCATCTTATTAGCAGTGTTCTAAGCATGAAATCATTGCTATATTTTGTGAACAGATATCTAAGTATTTTTAAATATGTTATAATAACAAAAATAAATTTTAGGTAATAGTTGATGCAAGATGATTTTAATACATTAATAGTATTTCCAACTTCAAGAGCGATAAGACAATATGTTGATGATAGAAAAAGCACAAATTCATTTTTGATTAAAGCTATTAGTATTGGTGATTTTTTTTCTAAAGTTGTACTTAGTAAAGATAAGGTTTTGATATCTAGTGATTTGAGAATTTTGTATTTAAAAGAAGCAATTAGTAAAATAGACATTGATAAATTAGGTCTTAGTAGTAATTTTTCAAAATTTTATACACAAAGTGAATATATATTCAAATTTTTTAATGAATTAAATAGCGAATTTAAAAATATAGATGATTTAAATGATGCTGATACTTACGCTTTTTATTTGGAGCATTTGAGTATTTTAAAGCAAATATATAAAAAATATAGTGAAATATTAGAAAAAAATAATTGTGTAGATTCTTCATTGTTACCTACAAATTATGAAATAAATCATGATTATATAAATACATATAAATATATACAAATAAATTATGAAGGTTATTTTTCATCATATGAATTTGAAATTATTAAAAAAATATCTAAATTTGTAAATGTAAAAATAGATGTTCTAATAAATGAATTTAATACAAAAAATATAGAACTTTTTGATAATATAAATGTTGATGTAAAAGTTAATACAGCATATACAATTGATATTTCCAATGAAATAATAATAAATGAAAAACCTTATAACAATAAATTAAAAAATCATGTAATTTATCCAATAAAACAAAGAATCACACAAGTAGCTTTCATAAAGTATTCTATTGCAAATATGATAAAATCAGGTTTACAAGCACAAAATATTGCTGTTATATTACCAGATGAAAAATTTGTTATGTATTTAAAATTATTTGACAATGAAAAAAATTTTAACTTTGCTATGGGTAATGATATTAAAAATTCGCATACTTTAAAAACTGCAAATGCTATTTATGTTTTTTTAAATAAAAATGAACCAAAAGATGCCAAAAGAATACAGTATTTTGATATACCTTTAGAGTATATACAAAATGACATTGAAGCATTTTGGAATAAAAATGTTAAAAAAGATAATTTATTTGATATTATTGATTATATAAATAGTAATGAAAAAGATACTCAAATACAAGAAAAAATATTTGAAATTAAATTATCTTTAGAAAATTTATTGTTTAATGACACCTTTGTATTTGAAGAACAAATAAAATTAAAAGATGCGTATAAAATATATCTTTCAAAACTAAATAAAATTACTATTGATGATACAAGAAGTGGTAAAATTACAGTCATTGGTATCTTAGAAAGTAGAAGTGTATCTTATGATGGAGTAATTGTTATTGATTTTAATGATGATAAAGTTCCTAAAAGAAGTATAAAAGACAAGTTTATTTCTACTAAAGTAAAAAAACAAGCGAGCCTTCCTACATTAAAACATAGAGAAGATTTACAAAAATATTATTATAAAAGACTTTTTGATAAAGCAAAACAAATTTCAATATCATATGTAAATGATGATGCAAATACAATCAGTAGATTTTCCACACAGTTATTTGATAAATCAAATATAATTAAAGCTGACTTTTCTAATATATTACAAAAATACAAAGAAATAAATATTTTTGATGATGACATTGTACATGATATTGATTTATCTTTGCAAGAGTGGTCTGCGACATCCTTAAAAACATATTTACAATGTAAAAGAAAGTATTATTTTTCATATATTTTAAAAATAAAAGACCATAGTATAAGTTTAAAACCACAAGCATATGAATTAGGTAAAATTGTTCATGATGTATTAGAAAAGATATATAAACATAAGAATGTTTCTTATGAAAACTTATGTAAACACATAGATATTTATCAAAATAAAAATCCATATCTGAGTTTAGAATTAGAAATTTGGAAAAAAAAATTACAAAAATTTATAAATAAAGAACAAATAAGATTTAAACAAGGAATAAATGTATATTCCTTAGAAAAAAAGTTTAACATTATATATAAAGGCATAAAAATAAAAGGTGCAATTGATAGAATTGATAAACTAAAAGATAATTCTTATGCAATATTAGATTACAAAACATCAAGTTCACTTAAAATAGATAGTGCAAAAACACTAGAACATGCCAATGACTTTCAACTAGAGTTTTATTATTTAGCTTTAAGGGATTTAAATGTATCACAAGTTTCTTATTATGATTTAAATGATGCTAGCATTAAAGATGAAATCTTATTGAATGAAAAAATTGCGTTGCTTGATAATATTTTTATCTCACTTAAAACAAAAAATGTAAATTTTACAAAATGTAAAGATACAAAAGTATGTACATTTTGCATTTATAAAACAATTTGTAATAGATAAAAATATAATTTTATACAAATAATATAGATTTATATTGCCATTAAAATTTTATTAATTTTTGATATAATATACGCAATTTTGATAAGGAAAAGTATTAATGCTAATAAATAATATAAAAGAAGAAATTAAAAAAGTTATAGTAGGACAAGAAGAACTTATAAATGGTATGCTAATTGCATTGTTAAGTGAAGGTCATATATTAGTCGAAGGTGTACCAGGACTTGCTAAAACTAGTGCTATCAATTCTTTAGCGCAGACTTTAGGATTTGATTTTAAAAGAATACAGTTTACTGCTGATTTATTGCCAAGTGATGTAACAGGAAGTGAAATTTTAGATTTAAAAAATAATGACTTTAAAATAAAACACGGACCAATATTTACAAATTTACTTTTAGCAGATGAGATAAATAGAGCAGGTGCAAAAGTACAATCTGCGCTTCTTGAAGCTATGGCAGAAAAACAAGTTACAATTGCGGAAGAAACATTAAAACTAGACTCACCTTTTATGGTATTAGCAACTGCAAATCCAGTTGAACAAGAAGGTACTTATGAATTGCCTGAAGCTTCTTTAGATAGATTTATGATAAAAGTAAAAGTAGGATATAACACCATAGATGAAGAGTTTGAAATAGTACAAAGAGTAGCTAAAAAAGGTTTTGAAACCATAAATAAGTTAGGTGATATTGAAGAATTTAATTTACTTAAACAAAAAGTTAAAGATGTACATATAGATGATGAATTATCAAAATATATTTTAAGAATAGTTTTTGCTAGTAGAAACCCTAAAGATTATGGATTAAGTGAAATATCTCAATATATTGATTTTGGAGCTAGTCCTAGAGGAAGCATTGATTTATACAAAGCATGTAAAGCTTATGCTTTCATAAATGATAAAGATTTTGTAACTCCAAGAGATGTTGCAAAAGTGTCTTATTTAGTTTTAAGACATAGAATTATTTTAAACTACGAAGCAATGGCTGCTGATATAACAACAGATGATATTATATTAAAAATATTACAAAAAATACCAGCACCCTAAATGAGTATCTCTAGACAAAAGAGTGTATTATTAAAAAGTAAAAAGAAGCTTTTTTTAAATACTGATGGTGAACATACTTCATTATTTAATGGAGATGGGCTAGATTTTAAAGAAATAAGGGAATATTCAAGTGGCGATGATATACGTCATATTAATTGGAAAGTAACAGCTAGAAAACGATCAACAAATGTAAATGTATTTAACGAAGATAAACAAATAAATATAGTTTTGGTGTATTTAAATGCAGGTAGTATTTACTTTGGAAGTAATAAAAGTAAACAAGATACTATGATAGAAGTTATGACAATATTGGGAAATACTGCCTTAAGGAAAAATGATTTATTGAGTACTTTATTTTTTTCTTCTAAAGAAGAAAAATTTTATAAAGCAAAAAAAAATAATAAAATAATAGATATAAATATAAATACAGCTTATGAATTAAAACCTTTAGGTAAAAGTATTGATTATAAAAAACTATCACATTATTTACTTGGAAATATAAAAAAGAAATCATTGATATTTTTAATTGGAGATTTTTTACAATTACCTGAATTAAAACTATTATCTAAAAAGCATGAGGTTTATTGTGCAATTGTAAGAGATAAGCTTGAAGATGAATTATTTTTTAAAGGAGAGTTTGATTTTAAAGATACTTCATCAAATAATAAGCAAAGTATATTTATAGATGAAAGTACTATAAAAAAATATAATGAAATGATGAAAGTTCATGATAAATTATTATTTTCTTCACTGAAAAAATCAAATATAAAATATAAAAAAATGTATACTTCAGATGATACTTTAAAAGAACTTCAAAAATTAGTAAAGGGATGAGTTGGATAAGTTAAAAGATATTAAACCTTCACAAATTATAAATATAGATTTTTATTTTTATATAAATATACTAATAGCAATTTTGATTATAGTTATAATATATTATTTTATTAAGTATCTTATAAATAAAAAAAAGAAAAAACTTACAACTTATGATATTTCTTCAAACTTCTTAAAAAATATGAGTTTTGATGAAGAAACAAAAGAAATTGTATATTCATTTACTTTACATGGAGCTAATTGTGTAAGCAAAAAAAGTCAAGATGAGTATATACAAATAGTAAGTGAACTAGAACAATACAAATATAAAAAAGATGTGCAAAGTATCTCACTTAGTACAATAAATAACATGAAAAACTTTATAAAGGTTCATATATAATGAGTAATTTTAACAATATTGTATTTGAATACCCTTATGTATTTTTACTTTTTATTTTATATATATTATGTACATATTTATGTAAAAGTACAAAAAAAAGTTTGTATTTTTCAAATATGGATATGCTTAAAAGTGCAAGTAAAAATTCTTTTTGGATTGAAAAAAGCATTAAATTTTTACTCATAGTATCAGTTTTAATAACTCTGGCTAGTCCAATAATAAAAGATGAAGTTATAGTAAATGACAATAAAGGATATGAAATATCTTTAATACTTGATGCAAGTGGTAGCATGCTTGAAGCTAATAAATTTAAAGTAACTAAAAGTATATTACAAGAATTTATTAAACAAAGGCAAAGCGATAGATTAGCATTGAGTATATTCGCTGATTTTGCCTATGTTGCAGTACCATTAACTTATGATAAAAAATCAATTCTTGAACTACTAAAACATGTTGAAGTTGGTATAGCAGGACAAAGACAAACAGCACTTTATGAAGCTTTGTTTTTATCTTCAAATTTATATAAAAATTCTAAAGCAAAAGAAAAAATAGCAATATTGTTAACTGATGGATATGATACCTCAAATACTATTCCTTTGGATGTAGCCATTGCAAAAGCTAAAAAATATAATATTAAAGTATACACAGTTGGTATTGGTGGAGTTGGTGATTTTGATCCAAATGTATTACAAGAAATAGCTAGTAAAACAGGTGGAAACTTTTTTCAAGCAAATACATTTGAAAAATTAAAAGAAATATACAATCATATAAATAGTCTAGAAAAAAGTGAGATAAAAACACAAAAACTAATAAAAGTAGAATACTTGTATATGTATTCTTTATATGTAGCAATATTTATGTTATTTATTTTACTTATATTAAATAGGAAATATTCATGATATTTGATAATTTTATATTTTTAAATTTACAAGCATTTTGGTTATTGCTTAGTATTGTAGTTTTTTTGTTTGTATCTGCATATGTAAATACATACGAAAATTTATTTAGTAAAGAAATGTTAAATAAAATCATATTAGGAAAGAGTAGAAAAAAACTAAATTTTATTTTACTATTTATTGCTTTTATTTTATTAATTATTACTCTTGGTCGTCCTGTACTTAGTAATGAACCTATTAAAGTAAAACAAAATAATTTAGCACTTATGGTAGCTTTTGATATATCAAGATCTATGCAATGTGAAGATGTATTTCCAAATAGACTAGCTTTTGCTAAAAATAAATTTGATAGTTTATTAAAAAATTTGAGTAATGAAAAGATTGGAGCTTTAGCTTTTTCTTCTAGAGCATTTTTAATAGCACCTATTACCAATGACTACCATACTTTAAAATATCTTATTAAAAATATAAATACAAAGTATATAAGTGTGAATGGTTCTGATATATATGAGGCTTTACAAAGTACTAAAGTATTATTAAGTCAAAATAAACAAAAATCATTAATAATTTTTACTGATGGAACTGATAAAATTGAATTTGATAAAGAAATAAAATTTGCAAAACAAAACGACATAAAAGTTTTTATTTATGCTATTGCAACTAAAAAAGGCGGAGTTATAAAAACAAAAGATGCAGTAGTAAAAGATGAAAATGGTAATATAGTTATCACAAAACTAAATACATCTATAAAACAATTGGCTTTGCAAACTTCAGGTGCTTATTTAGAATATTCATCATCTAAAAACGATATCAAAAAGTTTGTGAATATTATTAAAAAAAGTTTTACAAATACTAAAAAAGAACAAAAAGATGTAATAATAAGTACAAATCAGGAACTATTTTACTTTCCTTTAGCACTTGCGTTATTGTTTATATTTATAGCCATAAACGGCTTTAAAAGAGAAGTAAAATGAAGTATATACTAAGTTTATTATTAATTTCTATTTGTTCTTATGCTAATATATTTGATGATATACAAATATATAAAGCAAATCAAGCAAATAAGAATAAAAATTATGATGATGTTGTTAAAGAATATAAAAAAATGACGAATAAAAATGATGATATTTACTATAATATGGCAAATGCATTATATAAAAACAACAAATATGAACAAGCATTAAAATATTATAATAAAATATCAAAAAAAGAATTGCAATTTAAAAAACTTCATAATATAGCAAATTCATATGCAAAATTAAATAAAATAGATGAAGCTATAAGTAAATATGAAGAAGCACTAAAGATAAAAAAAGATAAAGACAGTAAGTTTAACCTTGATTTGTTAAAAAAGAAACAAAAAGAAGATAAGAAAAAAGATCAAGAAAAAAAAGACAATAAAGAAAATCAGCAAAAAAATCAAAATAAAGATAAAAATAAATCAGATCAAGAAA
>CAZEXK010000013.1:16108-37560 GCA_964516815.1 uncultured Helicobacter sp.
AAAATAAAGATAAAAATAAATCAGATCAAGAAAGTAAAGATAAAAATAAAAAACCAAATGAAAATAAACAAAAAGAAGTAAAAGAAAAAAAGGATAATGTTTCCAATAATCAAGAAGAAACAAAAAAAGAAGTACAAAAAAAACAAATGCAAACACAAGATAATAATAATACAAAAGAACAAAATATAAAAAATACTGATTTATCACATTTAGAAGAAAAAAGATGGACAAAAATGTTAAATAATAGAGAATTAAATACTTTGATGATTCCACTAAAAAATAAAGGAAAGAAAAATGAAAATATTAAACCTTGGTAGAATTATATTTTTTAGTATTTTACCTATATTTATATATGCACAAGTGAGTGTTAGCTTAGATAAGATTGCCGTACTTGAAGGTGAAAGTGTTGTAATGTCTATAACTGCTAGTGGATCGGATATTAAACTACCTAAATTAAAAACAATTGAAGGAAATAAAATATTAGCTACATCAACTTCAAGCTCTATTAATATTATAAATGGAAAGATGACTAGAAGTAAGACTGTTAATTACCAGTTTGTTCCTGAATATACATTTAATATACCAATATATTCAGTTATTATTGATGGTTTTGAGCATAGAACAGAAGAAATAAAACTAAAAGTTATACGCCCAATGTCATCTAAAAATGGAGATGATTTTCAGCTAAAAATAAAATTTGCAAAAGAAAAATTATATGTTGGTGAAGATGTTATAGTTAGCATGATTTTTAAATATAAAGTTGGATTGCAGGTTCTTAATTTAAATTTAGATGAATTTATTGTAAAACATTTTGTAATGAAACCTTTAAAACAAAAAGATACTTATGAAAAAGATGGATTTATAATTATAGAACAAGATTTTGTTTTATTCCCTCAATTAGCTGGTAATTATGTAATTGATAAACAAGTAATATCAGTAAAAACAAGAGAAGCTAAAACAAATCAATTATATTGGAAAAAAGTATTTTCTAATGAATCTAAAATTGAGGTTTTATCATTGCCAAATAATATAAATATTCAAGGTGACTTTAAAATAACAGCAAAAATAGATAAAGCTCAAACAAAAATGAATGAAGCTATTAATCTTACTCTTGAGATAAATGGAGCTGGAAATATTGATGATATTGATGAATTTAAATTAGACATGCCAGATGTTGTTTCATATAGTTCAAAACCAATAATAAGTGCAAAAATTATAAACAAAAGATATTCAGGAAAATTTAAACAAAAATTCTCACTTATAGCAGATAAAGACTTTATAATTGAACCTATTGAGTTTTCATATTTTGATATCAAGTCAAAAATGATCAAAACTATAAAAACAAAAGCAATAAAAGTAAAAGTAAAAGGAGAGAAAAAGCAAGCACCTTTAATTCAAACAACAAATATTAATGAAAACACAAAAATATCACAATCTAATAAAAATGATTTTACAAACAATGAAAATGAAAATTTAAAATATATTTTTTTAATTTTAGGTTTTTTTGTAGGAATTATTATAACTTTGATTGTAAAAAGAAAAAGAACGACTAAAGAAGAAGAAAAAACATTAGAAAACAAAATCAAAAAATCAAAAAATAATGACGAATTATATAAAATTCTTTTACCTTATAGTTTTAATGAAAAAGTAGTAGGTGTTTTAACAAAATTAGAAGAAAATATTTATGCTAAAAAACAAATTAAAATTAATAAGAAAGAATTAATTACAACACTTGAAGACGAAAATCTAAAATAAATCTAAAATTATTTATTATTTATTATGTCTATTTGTATATTTTGAACTGCTTGTAGAGTTGTGTCATAAATCATATTTGAGTATTTTGACATATTTTTCAAGCTACCATACCCACATAAAACTCCAACAGAGTTTACTCCAGCATCATTAGCTGCAATTAAATCAAGTTTTGTATCTCCCACCATGTAAATATTATAATTCTTATTATTGATATTCATTAATTGCATCGCTTTTAATATAGGCTCAGGATGTGGTTTTGGATGTATTACTTCTTGTCTACCTATGATAACTTCAAAATATTTTAATATATCCATATTTTTTAAAATAGGTGTTGTATATTGTGTTGTTTTTGTAGTTACTATACCTAGCCTTGCAAATGTACTTGCAAGCTTTAAACATTGTATAGCATCATTTAATAAGTAAGTTTGTTTTAATGATATTTGTTGATATCTATTTTTATAAGAATCAACAAATTTTTGTATATTTTTATTTGGAACACCTAGTTTTGCATACATAATATCCAAAGGATAACCTATTAGTTGTTTAATATCTTCATCATTACCTTTAAAATCGAAGCTTAATTGATTAAATGAAAAATTAAAAGTATTGATAATTGCATCAGTGCTATCTATAAGAGTTCCATCTAAATCAAATAATATTATATTTTTCATATTTATAAAACTTTTTTAAATAATATATCTACAAGTATTGATGTACCTGCACCTGCTAAAAATATATTATCCCAATGTTCTTGTTTGTTCATAGTTTCTCTTTTTGTAATATATTTATACTATATTCAATTTATTCTTTTAATTTTCTTTTATTTTGTACATAAAAAAAGGGTTTAGCCAAAACTAAACCCTTTTAGTACAAAAAAATAAAATTATTTTTTTGTACTATCAACCAAGCTTGTAAATGATGAAGCATCATTCATAGCCATATCAGCTAATATTTTTCTATCTAGTTGTATGTCAGCCACTTTAAGTGCATTCATAAATCTAGAATATGTAGTTCCATTTAATCTACAAGCTGCATTAATTCTTACTATCCAAAGTTTTCTAAATTCTCTTTTCTTTTGTCTTCTATCTCTATATGCATATTGTAATGCATGAGCTACTGCTTCAGCAGCTTTTCTAAAGTGTTTTCTTCTTCCACTATAAAAACCTTTTGCTAATTTTAAGATTTTTTTGTGTCTTTTTCTTCTTGTTGTACCAGTTTTTACTCTTGGCATATTATTTCCTTTCTTTACCGTAATACTAAATTGTATTTAGGTGTCGATATAATCGATCTTGTCCGAATCAAATCGGAGGGACTAAAACGTATAAATACTAAAGCTTATGCTTTATTTAACATTCTTTTAACTCTTGTGGTATCAACACTAGCAACAGTTTGTGGACCTCTTAAAGCTACTTTTCTTTTTTGTGATTTTTTAGTAAGAATATGGCTTCTAAAAGCACTTCCTCTTTTAATCTGACCATTTTTCTTTACTTTAAATCTCTTTAAAGCTCCACTATTAGACTTCATCTTTGGCATAGTATAGAATCTCCTTTCTTAGATTTGTAAAATATTTTACAATATGGATGCGAATAATACTTAAAATTTGCTTTGAAAGTGATTAAACTATATTTAGTACTTATAAATAAACTATACTCTCAATAATTATCTTGTATTTAAAATGTAATCAAATTGTAAGTAAATTATAGTTATACTACATACCCTAAAAATAAGGAAAAACTAATATGAGATTTTTTATAGTGATTTTTATAGTGTTAATACAACAGACATATGCAAATGATAATTATTACTACGATGAAAATAAAAAAATAACTTTAGTACCTCTTATATCAATGAAAAGAAGCATTAGTAATGTAGATTATTATAAAGACAACAATGGAATAGTATTAGGTGTGATGGATACATTATTAGTAAAAACTATTGGTAATTATGATATAAGTAATGTTTTAAATGAACATAATTTAGAACTTGTAAAAGAATTAAGTGATGGCTTATATGTATTAAAAACATCAAATAAAAACTTAACTATTTATATGTCAAATACATTACAAAAGAATCTTAATATAAAATATGCTCATCCAAACTTCATAAAAAAAAGATTGAATAGATAAGCATGAAATATATTTTAAATTTTATTATATTATTAAGTATTTCATTAATTATTAGTGCTTGTGGTGGAACTAATGAAAGTAGTAGTGAAGATATAACTACGGTTTATAAAAAAAATACTACATTTAGATTTTCATCGCAAGATACAGTTGGATTGATGAAAACTCAAAATAAAGTTTTAACTTTAAGAGCAATATATGGTAATGATGTTAATTTTAGCATAAGAGATGACAATGGAACATTTAAAGTAGATTCTAAAAGTGGTTTGGTTGAATTTATAAGTGAAGAAAATAAAGTAAATGGAGAAACTTATACTTTTAAAGCCATTGCAAACAGCGAGGGAAAAGAAATATCGCAAAATATTAGTGTAAATATTTTAGAAATTCAAAGTATCCCTAATGATATATATTATGAAGAACAATGGTATTTAGAAAAGAATTTAGATTTGCTTAATAGTATTGATGATGATGCTCATATTCATATTAATGATTTATCAAAAATATATACAGGTAAAGGAGTTAAGATAGCTGTTATTGATAATGGACTAGATACAAGCCATGAAGATTTACAAAAAGCTGTTATAAAAACTTTTGATATTACTTCTAGAACTGATGATGTATCCCATAATTATGGTGAATATCATGGTACAGCAGTTACTGGAATAATTGCTGCTAAAAAAAATGATATTGGTATAAAAGGTGTCGCAAATAATGCAGATATAATTTTTTTAAAATATAAAGATACAATGAGCGATAGTGAAACAATTGAGCTTTTTAATAAAGCCAAAAACTTTGGTGCAAGTATTATAAATTGTAGCTGGGGTACTGGTAATGTGAGTCCTGCAGTTCGAAATACTATTATAGATTTATCCACAAATGCAAGAGGTGGAAAAGGAATTTCTATCGTTTTTGCAAGTGGTAATGGAGATGGAAATGGTACTGGAAAAGATATGGGAAATGATGAAGCTAATATAGCTGAGGTTATATCTGTGGGTTCTTCAAATGAAGAAAATAAAAGATCAACATATAGTGATTATGGTGTTAATCTTGATATATTAGCACCAGGTGGTAAATTAAATGGAATAGGCTTAGTAACATTAGACAATAATAATAAATATACTTATATGACAGGAACATCAGCAGCTGCACCAATTGTTAGTGGTGTAATAGCCTTAATGCTTGAAAAAAATCCAACTTTAAGTAGAATCGAAATAGAAAATGTTTTAAAAAATAATACAGAAAAGATAGCTAATAGCAATGAACATGGTAGAAATAATAAATATGGATACGGAAAAATAAATCTTGGTAAAATTATTGACTACTTAGATGAAATACAATAAAAATTATTTAAACTTACTTTTTATAAAAACTACCTCAAATTCCAAATAATTTAAATCATATTTCATATAAAGGTTTTTAGCTTGCTTGAAACTTAAACTTCCATCACCTTGTACACCTGAATTTTTTATATACTGGTACATCTCTTTTTTATTTTGAAATTCCAAATTATAATTAAATATTTCAAATTCAAAATCATATATGCTAAATGCCTTTTTAATATCTTCAATACATAATATTTTTGCTTCTTGTTTTGTTATTTCGTAGATACTTTTAAAAGTATTACTAGTAAACAAAACACAATGAAAATTATTTGTTATTTTTGAAATGACATTTAGTAATTTATTTATATTACTAGACCATTGAAGTGCAGCTGATGAAAGAACTAAATCAAACTTTTTATTGTTAATGTAATCAAAAAACTCATAGCTATCAAAATCATAACACTTTACTTCAATATTATCACCCTTAGGATGTAAATTACACATAGTAGATGAAAAATCAACAGCAGTATAATTATCAATTTCCCAGTTAATTTGTCTATATATTTGTCCTGAACCACAACCCAATTCTAATATATTTTTTGCTTTAAAATTAACTTCTCTTACTAATGCTTTACTTACAATTCTTTGAATTATATTATTATTATCATATAGTTTTGCATATTTTGTAAAGTGATTTTGTGCTGTCATAAAATCATTTTATCTATTTGTTAGTAAAGATTTGATAAAATTCGCTTAATTTAAGATATATAGGATATTAATATGGCATCATCTTTACTGATTGTTCAATTTATACTTGCAGTTATAATCACAATTGCTGTTTTACTACAAAAAAGTTCTGGAATGGGACTTGGCGGTTATAGTGGAAGCAATGAATCTATGTTTGGAGCAAAAGGTCCAAGTGGGTTTTTAGTTAAATTTACATTTATAATAGGACTTGTTTTTGTTGTTAATACTATAGCTTTAGGTTATTTATACAATGAACAAACACAAAATAGTGTTGTAGATAAACTAAATAATGGTACAGTTGTACCTAATTTACCAAAAAGCGTACCAGCACCACTAGCCCCAGTGAGTGATGCACCAGCAGCTCCAAAAATAACACCTTCTGCACCAGTAGTGCCAAGCGCACCAAGTAATTAAAAGCAATAAAATATTTATTTTATCTTTTATGTTAATATAAAGTACAATACAATGATAATAAAAGGAAAATAAATGTTAAATGAAATCAACAATGATACAAAAGAAAATATGGATAAGTCTTTAGAGGCTTTAAAACATAATTACCAAAGTTTAAGAACAGGAAAAGTACAAACGTCTATTTTGGATAATATTACTATTGATTATTATGGAACACAAACAGCGTTATCACAAGTTGCAAATATTATAGCTGCTGATGCTACTACTATTAATATTTCTCCATGGGAAAAACATCTTGTTGGTAATATAGAAACAGCAATTTTTGCTGCTAATATTGGTGTAAGTCCAAATAACAATGGAGAATCAGTACAATTATTTTTTCCACCTATGACAGTTGAACAAAGACAAGTATCTGCTAAAGGTGCTAAAACTATGACAGATGATGCAAAAGTTGCTATTAGAAATATCAGAAAAAGTGCAAATGATAAAATTAAAAAACTTGAAAAAGACAAAGAAATAACAGCAGATGAAAGTAAAGCTTCTCAAAATGATATCCAAAAAATAACGGATGATTATGTATTAAAAGCTGATGCGATATTCAAAAATAAAGAAGCTGAAATATTAAAGGTTTAATATGAATGTTGAAAAAATATATAAAGATTCTAATGCCTTACTTGAAGGACATTTTTTATTAAGTAGTGGTAACCACTCACAATACTATTTACAAAGTGCAAAAGTTTTAGAAGATCCTAAGACAGCTAAACTTTTAGCTGAAACTTTAGCTTTACAAATAAAACAATCTGGTATAAAAATTGATGCAGTTTGCTCACCTGCATTAGGTGGAATTATAGCTGGATTTGCACTTGCAAGTGCCCTTGATGTGAGATTTATTTTTGCAGAAAGAGTTCAAAAGCAAATGACAATTAGAAGAGGCTTTG
The DNA here is from genome assembly GCA_964516815.1 of uncultured Helicobacter sp. Classification (GTDB taxonomy): domain Bacteria; phylum Campylobacterota; class Campylobacteria; order Campylobacterales; family Arcobacteraceae; genus CAIJNA01. Next base: position 23,405 of record CAZEXK010000013.1, read on the forward strand.
AGATTACTAAAGGTGAAAACTATTTAATCTGTGAAGATATAATAACTACAGGTGGTTCAGCGCTTGAAGCAGCTATGCAAATACAAAATATGGGTGGTAATGTTGTTGCATATGCAGCACTTGCAAATAGAGGATTTTGTTCAAAAGAAGGTTCAAATACTTTAAGAAAAGAAAATTGTAAATTACCTAAAGATATACCTCTTTTTGCCTTAGAAGATTTTAAATTTGAAATGTATAGTGAATCTGAATGTCCTTTATGTAAACAAGGAATATCAAAAGCGATTAAGCCAGGTAGCAGAGGCAACTAAGCTTAGTGGCAATAAGTAAAAATATTAAAGACAATATACCAGATTATACTACTTTAATAGATGCTAGTTTAATGATGCGTTTTAAAGCCTTCTTAACAGATACTTTTATGATAACAATGCCTTTGATATATATATCTTTTTATTTTATTATGGGTAGTCGTGAAGAATTTGGAGAAGATAAAATAATTGGTTGGATATATATTATTATTCCACATTTTATTCTTATAATATCTTTGTGGTTTTTTAAACAACAAACACCAGGTTTAAAAGCTTATGAACTTAGTGTTGTTGATGATATAACATTTAAAAAACCTAGCTTAGTATCTTTAATCAATAGATATATTCAAACATTTATCAGTATTATTTTTGTATTTCCATTATTTTTGCCTTATTTTAGAAAAGATAGAAAAACATTACAAGATCTTATTTCTAGAACATGTATAAAAATAACTCCAAATAAAGTCATAAATCAAAAAGATAATTGATGCTTTTTTTCAAACTAAGTGCATTTTATTTTTTTTATTTTGCTACAGTTGGTATTTATGTAATATTTTTACCAAAAGTATTAAGTGATATAGGGTATACGCCAAGCGATATTGGTATAGTTCTAGCTCTTGCACCATTAATGCGTTTTCTTACGCCATTTTTGTTTTTAAAACATATAAGTTTAGATGGTAAAATATTTAAACTTACATTATATATTGCAGTTATTTGTGCTTATTTATTTGAATATACAATTGATAACTTTTATATTTTTATGATAAATAATGCTATTTTAGGTATTGCACTTAGCATTATTTTACCGTATATAGAAATAATTGCGTTAAACAATTTAGGAAAAAGCCAATATGGAAAATCAAGATTATTTGGGTCAATAGGCTTTATGCTTGTTGCACTTCTACTTGCTAAGTACTTAAGTAACCCTTATATAGCACTTGATTATTATCTTGTAGCTACTATTTTAACGGCTATTTTTTCTATATTATTAATAAAATTTGATGTACAACATGAAGAAACTGAAGATGATAAATTATTTAGTATTTTTACATATTGGCCTTTTTGGCTAAGTTTGTTTCTCATGCAAGTTAGTTTTGGATCATTTTACAATTTTTTTACTATTTATGAAACAGCAAATGGCATAAGCTTAGAAGTTACAGGATATTTATGGTCATTTGGAGTTTTATGTGAAATTATAATGCTTTATTTTCAAGGACCTTTATTAAAAAAGAATCTTTTAAATATTATTAAATTTTCTATTTTAATTACATCTTTTAGATGGTTTTTACTTTACTTATTTCCTGAAAATTTATACATTGGATATTTTACTCAAAGTATACATGCTATAAGTTTTGGACTTTATCATAGTGCTGTTATTATTTATTTATATTCATTGTATAGCAATAAAAAATTAGCACAACAGTTTATGTTTGGTATTGCATATGGATTAGGAGCATTTTTTGGAGCTATTATTTCAGGATACACTTATGGTGAATTTTTATTTTTATATAGTGCAGTTATAGCTTTTATATCATTTCTTAGTTTACAAATGAGTACTAATAAATAGAAGCCACTCCATCATCCATATATTCATCTATTTTATTTAACATAATTTCGTATGATAAATCTCCAATTTTATTAAATAGTACAATTTCTTCCCCAAAATCGTTATGAATGAAATGATCTTTATTTATTACTTCACTATACAATTTTTTTATATCTTCATCACTTTCTAAAGAATTATATAAAAACCAATTAAGAGTGTTATTTTCAATTCTCAATAATCCGTAAGTATTTTTATCATCTACATAATCTTGTATTGTGCCATTTTCAAATCTAGCACCTACTGCCATATCATGTTCATTTAAAATCATTTCCATTCTTGTCCTTTAAAAATTGATTATAGCAAAACTAATTAAAAGAATATTTAAAAATAAAAGCTATTTAGTTTTAGGAGTATTTAATAAATAAAAGTTATAATTACGAACCTTTTTTAGACCTTTGCAATTTTTTTTAAGAGCAACTCCCCAGGGTAGGAATACAGCAAGGAACTTTTATCTTTGATGTGCTTAGGTATCTGGAAAGGGTACTTAATATTTAAGTACAATCCTCAAACAATTATTTTATGCATTTTTTAGTGTATTAGCAATAGTAAATGCTAATTCTAAAGCTTGATCAGCATTAAGTCTAGGATCACATTGTGTGTGATATCTACTTGTTAAATCTTCTGTAGAAATATTACAAGATTCGCTTCCTGTACATTCTGTTACATCTAATCCTGTCATTTCAAGGTGAATTCCACCAGCTATTGTTCCATGCTCTTTATGTATTGCAAAAAATTGCTCAACTTCACTTAAAATATTTGAAAAATCTCTAGTTTTATATCCATTGGATGCTTTTTCTACATTACCGTGCATAGGATCACACGACCATAATACATTTTTTTTCTCTTCTTTTACTCTTGCTAAAAGTTTTGGAAAATATGTTTGTATTTTACTAGCACCCATTCTTACTATTAGGTTTAATCTACCTTCTTCATTATTTGGATTTAAAGCATCTATTAATTGAATTAATTCATCTTCTTTCATTGTGGGCCCAACTTTACAACCAATAGGGTTTTGAATACCTCTAAAGTACTCTATATGAGCCTCATCTAATGCTCTTGTTCTATCACCTATCCATAACATATGTGCACTACAATCATACCACTCTCCAGTTAATGAATCTTTTCTAGTCATACTTTGTTCATAGTTTAACAATAATGCTTCATGAGAAGTATATACTTTAGTTTCAGTCAATGTGGGAGTATTTGATGCATCAATTCCACAAGCTTTCATAAAAGCTAAACTTTCAGATATTTTATTTGTTATCTCATGGTATTGTTCACCTAATTTATTATTCTTCATATAATCTAAATTCCAATCGTGAACTTTAGATAAATCAGCCATACCACCTTTTGAAAATGCACGAAGTAAATTCATAGTAGCTGCACTTTGATTGTATGCTTTGATTAAATTATTTGGATTTGGTTCTCTTTTTTGTACATCTGCTTGAATTTCATTTATGATATCACCTCTATAACTTGGGTAAGAAACTCCATTAACTTCTTCAAAATCACTAGATCTTGGCTTAGCAAATTGTCCTGCTACTCTACCTACTTTAACTATTGGTTTACCAGAACTATAAGCAAGAACAACTGACATTTGCATCAAAAGTTTAAATAATGATTGTATATTATTTGCATCAAAAGCTTTAAAACTTTCAGCACAATCTCCACCTTGAAGTAAAAAAGACTCTCCTCTAGAAGCTTGAGCAAATCTTTTTTTCAAACTTCTAGCTTCTCCTGCAAATATCAAAGGAGGATAAGATGATAATTCTTCTTCAACACTTTTTAATTCTTCTTGATTTTTATATGTTGGTTGTTGTTTTATATTTAATTTTCTCCACGAACTAGGTGACCATGTATTACTCATATTATATTCCTTCTAATTTTCTAATTTAACTTTTTTTAAAATATTTTTAAATGATGTTTTAAAAGATTCTAAACCATCATGTAAAAGTTCGGCACTTATTTTTTGCATATCAATTTGATTTTCAATCAAAGTATTAAAATATACATTTATTTCATCTATATTTGGTACAACAGAAGCTTCAAAATTATCTTTTTTAATATATGCTTTAATTGTATTTAGAGGTGCCGTGTTTATACTATGTGGATAAATTAAATTATCAATATAATATGATTCATCTAGTTCATCACCTTTGACACCCGTACTAGCAAAAAGAGTTCGAATATTTTTGTTATTAATTTTTTGAATTTCTAAATAACATTTTGTTGCGTTATAAATACCTGTTTTTGATGTTGTTATATTCAAGTTTTTTAATTGCTTATCTAAGATTCTATCAAATCTACTTACAAATACAGATACAACTGCTTGAGTATTATTACTTTTTTGTATACCTCTATTTAGAGCATTTGCACAATTTATTGCTTGTTGTACGGAAAACACTAAAGTTGCATTTACATTTATACCTAAGCTAGTTAGCTTTTCCATAGCAATATATCCAGCTTCAGTTGCAGGAACTTTAATCATAACATTGTTATAAGATATTTGAGAATAAAGCCGCTTACCTTCTTTTATAGTTGCTTGTGCATCATCACAAAGCATAGGGTCAACTTCAATAGAAATAAAACCACTATCATTTATTTTATCATTTAAGTCATGCATAATATTAGCTGCACTTTTTATATCTGTGATTACTAATTCTTCATATATTTTTTTATTGTCATTTTCTTGTAACATTAATATTTGTTGTTTATAAGCATCACTTGAAGTAAATGATTGTTCAAAGATAGCTGGATTTGATGTAACTCCGTGAATTATATCATTGTTTATAATATCTTTAAATTCATTATTCAAAAAATCTCTTTCTATAAAATCACACCAAAGTGAAAAATTTATATCATTTTTTAAATTCATATTTATCCTTTTACCTGCAAGTAATATCTTGCTTAACTTCTTTTTTAAAATCTTTAAAAATAAAACCTTTACATGCTTTATTTTGTTTGTTATTGAATTTTACAAAATACTTATACCCTTGGATCTTAGTATCTTTATTTTCAACTTTTGTTTTACTATAAATTTTTAAATTACTAATATTTTCGTATCCTAATTTATTTAATATATCATTGGCTTTTAATACTTTGTTACTTTGAACTAAAAAATACACTAAGATAGCTATTACTAATAATATTATCATAATCAGCTTGCTTTTGAATGGAAGCTTTCTTGTTTGAACATTGTTTTGCATTAATATAGCCTTTTAAAGCGATAATATTATCATAATTATTATAAAACTTACGAGTAGTTTTTCACGATAGTTTAACATCTTTTTGGATATAATTTTTTCATGAAAAACGTATTGATTTTATTAGATGGTAGCATTGCTAATGGACTATTAAACAGACTTATATTACAAGATACTTCTCATAGTTTATATGATATTGTTTATACAAACGATAATCTCATATCTAAAACATATCCTAAAAACTTTACATTTTATAAGTTTGATCCTTCTTCATATACAAAATTAGAATTTTTAATGAGAAAAACAATATATAACAATATTTTAGTAATCTTATCTACAAAGCCTGATACAATTGCAGTTGTTGATAATATTGTTAAAATTAATCCTCAAATATATTTTACAGTTTACAATTATTGGAGTATAGATTTTAACAATGAGCGTATACAAAACTTTGATGCAATTGGTATTTTAGGAAATGGTTTATTAGAACAGCTTCCTAATTTACCAGTTATTGCTCAAAATATTGGCTTAAAAGAGGGTGAAATAATGGAAATTTCTGTTCCATTTGGTAGTTCTTATGCACATAGATATGTAAGTAGTATTGCACAAAAAAAATGGAAGATGTTTGCTTTATATAGAAACAATGTATTAATCAATATAAAACCAACGTTGATAATAAAACCAAATGATAAAATACTAATCATTGGAAAACCAAGCGTATTGCTACAAGTACATGCTTTAATATCAAAATCTCATGGACATTTCCCAATGCCCTTTGGACGCAATATTTATGTTTATGTTGATATGTATTTACAAGATATACACGATATTATAAATTGCATAGAAAAAGCATTGTTTTTAAACAATAGATTTAAAAATAATTCTCTAGTTGTTAAAATAGTTAGACCCAGTACAGTTAGTGATATAACTATAATAAAAGATAGAATTAAAAATATTAAAAATACAATAATAGAATTTAATTATGATAAAAGTTCTTTGCAAAATATTATCTATACAGATAAGAAAAAACACTCTGTTGGTTTACTAATAATGAGTCAAACATTACTAAAGAAAAAATCAATATCAAGCCAAGTTATAAATACAAAAGTAGCTATTTTTAAAGTAGGTAAAGAAAAGATGAAAAATATATTTAAAACAAAAATCATTTTAAATAAAACAAATGAATATGAACAAATATCACCTATAATATTTGACATATCTGCACAATTAAAATTAAAAATAGAACTAATAAATGCTGACCCTATAGGTGATTTAAATAGAAATAAAATAATTGACCATTTCAAAAACTTATCTGATATTTTTAATCAAAAAATATCTATTACTAGCAATAATAAAAATCCTGTTAAAGAGATATCAAATTCTAAAAATATTTTGCAGATTTTTCCTTTAAAACATGATATGTTTAAACAAAGTGTAAGTGATTTATTTAGTACAGATAGTGATTTACATTGTTTTAATTTTAAAACTACAAATCAAATACTAATACCAATAATAGAAGATAGAAAATCAGATAATAGAAAAAGGAGGAAAAATGATATTTGAAAAGTATCCATTTGAAAAATTAAATAATTTATTAAAAGATATAAAACCAAATGATAAATATGAAGTATCAAGCTTAACTATTGGAGAGCCTCAGTTCGATACACCAACATTTATACAAGAAGAATTACAAAATAATACAAATTTTTTAAATAAATACCCAAAAAGTACAGGAGAAACTTATTTAAAAGAAGCGATGATAAACTTTAATAAAAAAAGATTTAATATTAAACTAGATTTGGATGAAATTATTCCTGTATTTGGAACAAGAGAAGTATTGTTTAATTTTCCTCAGTTTTATTTGTTTGGTAAAACTAATCCTACTATGGCGTATACGAATCCATTTTATCAAATATATGAGGGTGCTGCTAAAGCTTGTAAAGCTAAAGTAATTCATCTTGATTTGATAAAAGAAAATAATTTTCTACCACAAATTAATGATGAAGAGTTAAAGCAGTGTGATTTAGTAATATTGAATTTTCCAAATAATCCTACGTCTGCTACTATTAGCCAAACTGAATTAGAAAAATGGGTTAAAAAATCTTTAGAATTTGACTTTGTACTAATAAACGATGAATGCTATAGTGAATTATATTTTGATGAACAAAAAAAACCTATAAGTTTACTAGAAGCTTGTGTTAGTTGTGGTAATACAACATTTAAAAATTGTTTGGTTTTGAATTCTATTTCAAAAAGATCTTCAGCACCTGGGCTGAGAAGTGGATTTATTGCAGGAGATAAAAATATATTAAAAGAGTATATGAAGTATAGAACTTATGTTGGTTGCGCCTTACCTATCCCTTTACAAAAAACTGCATGTGTAGCATGGAGTGATGAAGAACATGTACAAAAATTTAGAAAAATATACAAAAGAAACTTCGCTATAGCAAAAGAAATACTAAATATTGATATACCTTATGCTACATTTTATATTTGGCTTGAAGTTAAAGATGAATTAAAATTTACACAAGAGTTATACGCTAAAAAAAATATAAAAGTATTACCAGGTTCTTATTTAGGAAGAGAAGGTATTGGTAAAAACTATGTAAGAATTGCTTTAGTTCAAAACAATGAAAAAACAACAGAAGTATTAACAAGATTAAATGATTTTATAAAGGAATACAAATAATGACACAAGAAGAAATGATACAAGCAAGTAGTGACCCTGACTTTTTAATATATTTGAAACAAAGAGAATCAGATGTTTTAGAGTCAAAAAATATTTCAGGATTGTATGAAGTTCTTGATATGTTACTTATTTTAGATTTACAAGAGCAAAGAATAAACAAAATATACGAATTAATATTAAGTGTGGCCTTTGATGGTATAGAAAATAGACTAAAATCTCAAATAAAACTAAAGCTCGATGGAGATAACGAAGACAAATTTTATATAAGAGCATTTTATGAACATAGTATTGAAAAGTGGAGTAGAAACGATAATAAAGGTGCAAAAGAATTATTTTTTGTGTTATCACAAATAATAGATGATGAAAAACTATTAGATGCAGTTAATATAAAATTATTAGCATGTAATGATGCTATTGATATGGAAGTTTTTTATGAAGAAAAAATATCACATCAACAAAGTGTAGAAGATGAAAAATATGGATATTTTTTAGTTGATTTTACTTTTGATACTAAAGAATACCTTAGTAATAATCAAACAAAACTACAAGAGGTTTTTGAAGAATTAAAACCTCTTATTACTGCGTAGTTATATGAATATACATTTTATAGGTATTGGTGGAATAGGTCTTTCTGCTTTAGCTAGATTTTTAAAATACAGTGGGCATAGTGTTAGTGGAAGTGATATAAAAGCTACTCCAATTACAAAAGAATTGCAAAAAGAAGGCATAGATGTAAATATTCCACAAAGTGCTAATGCAATTAATAATCAAGATTTAATTATATATAGCGCTGCTGTAACACCTGATAATTGTGAAATAATGCAATCTTTACAAAATGATCTAAAAATTATATCAAGAAAAGAATCATTGAACATTATTTTAAATAATACTCAAAACTATTGTACTTGTGCCGCACATGGTAAAAGCACAACAACAGCAATGCTAACTTCTATACTTCAAAGTTCAGCTTTAATTGGAGCTATATCTAAAGAATTTGATTCAAACTTTAGATATGTGAATAATACTTTAGCATTTGAAGCAGATGAAAGTGATGAAAGTTTTATATTATCAAATCCTTACTGTTCAATAGTACTTAATACAGAACCAGAGCATATGGAATATTATGAATATGATACTCAAAGATTTTATGATGCATATACAAAATTTTTGAATATAGCAAAATTAAGAATTATAAATGCAGAAGATGATTTTTTAAAAAATTATAAGGGTAAAGCAATAAGATTTTATCCATCAAAAGATATTTCAAATATACATTCATTTTTAAAAGATGATGAACCTTATACAAGATTTAGTTTAAAAAACTTGGGTGAGTTTGAAGTATGGGGATTTGGTGATCATATTGCACTTAATGCTACAAGTGCTATTTTAGCAGCAGTACAAAGTATGGATATCAATATTATCAAAAAAAATTTAAAAGAAAAATACAAAGGTATTAAAAAAAGATTTGATATAGTTCAGAAAAAAGACGACTTTATAATTATTGATGATTATGCCCATCATCCAACAGAGATAAAAGCAACAATGCAAAGTGTGAAAGTATACAATGAATTAAAAGGTATAACTAAAACAACAGTAATATGGCAACCACATAAATATTCAAGAACACAAGATAATCTAGAAGAATTTAAACAATGTTTTATTGGCTGCGATGAACTTATCATATTACCTGTTTGGAGCGTATCTGAAAAAATTATACTTATAGATTTTGTCCATGAATTTAAACATTACAATCCAATATTTGCATCAAAAGTTGTAGTAAAAGATGGTATTTTGGAAGTTATTAAAAATGATGAAATAATACATACTATCATAGAAGGAACTATTTTAGGAGTAGGGGCTGGTGATATTACTTATCAATTAAGATAAGTTTTAATATTAATATTTTAAATATTAATATTAGAAAATATATGATAAGATTCCAAATGAATAATTTAAAATCAAAAATAAACAATACAACACTAATTAAATTAATTTTTTCTTTTTTATTAGTATTATGCTTTTCAGCATGTAGTTTAAATAAAGCCAACTTAACAAATCCTAGTTATACAATGAAAGTATCAGCTTCACAAATACAAGAAAATATGCAAAAAAGTTTTCCAATTAAACAAAATGTAGTAGTAGGAAGTATATCTTTAATAAACCCTCAAATTGTACTAAATAAAAAAACAAATAAAATGCAAACAGGTTTAACATTTAGTTATAAACCACCATTTTTTTCTGCACAAAGTGGTACGATTGATCTTTCTGGTGGCATACACTACAATAAACAAAACAAATCATTTTATATGCTAAATCCTTCAATAGACAATATGAAGCATAATAATTCTGCAATGGCATTTGGAATGCCTGATAATATGAAAAGTATGATGTCTTCACTTGTAAATGAAGTTTTTAAAAAATATCCAGTATATGAATTAAAATCTAATTCAATAAGTGAAAAAATAATACAAAAAACTTTAAAAAGTGTTAAAATTGATGATGGAAATATGCTTTTAAAATTTGGTATTTAAATATTGTATTATTTATGTATTTAGTATAAATATGCTAGAATTATTATATGAATATAGATGAATTAAATCAACAAATCAAATCAAACGATGCTTTGCTTGTATATTTTTCGGGTGAGTATTGTTCAGTATGTAATATTTTAAAACCAAAAATTACTAAAGCATTTACTCAACATTATCCTAAAATAAAACAAATAGAAATTAAAACAGAACAATACCTAGAAACTACAAGGCAATTTAATGTTTTTTCTCTACCAACTATATTAGTGTTTTTTAATGGTGCAGAATTTCAAAGAAAAGAAAGAAATATAAGTGTTAATGGCTTTATTTTGGATGTTAAAAGACCATATAACATGTTTTTTGATGAATAAAAACAAATACTAATATGAATACAGCTTTTAAAAATATCTTAATATACACTTTTGGTACATTTTTAATAATTCAATTAATACAAGTAGATATAACAAATACAAAAACCAATAAAGAATTAGAAATACAAGCTCCTAAAGAAGTTATGAAAATACTAAAAAGTTCTTGTTATGATTGCCATTCAAATGAAGTAAATATTCCTTGGTATTCTAGTATAGCACCTATGTCATGGACTATATCAAGACATATTGATATTGGACGAAAATGGGTAAATTTTTCTATTTGGAATAGTTATACAAAAAAAGAAAAAGACAAAAAATTAACAGAAATTTACCGAGCAGTATATAAAGCAATGCCACTTCAATCTTATGAAATGATGCATAGTGAAGCTAAATTAAGTAAGCAAGATAGGCAGCTAGTAAGAAAATGGACAAATAAGGCACCGTTTTAATGAATAATAATCAAAGAGCCATAGAACTTTTAGAAGATAAATCACTTTTATTAACTCAAACATATTTTAAATTACAAGAGTTGTATGAAAAAAAATATGGAAATAACACAGTAGTTTTAATAGAAATTGGTACATTTTTTGAAGTATATGAAGTAAATAATGATGAAGAGAAAATAGGAAAAGCTAAAGAAATTGCAGAAGTATTAAACATACAACTTACAAGAAAAAATAAAAATATTTTACAAAACTCACAAACAAATCCACTTATGGCAGGAGTTCCTGCTGTATCATTAGAAAAACATTTAAATAAAATAATATCTTCGCAAAAATACACTATAGTAATAGTAAAACAAATAGGTGTTCCACCAAATGTAAAAAGAGTTATAGATAGTATAATATCTCCTGGTACAAATTTTGACTACGCAATTAATCAAGATGAAAATAATATTTCATCAATAGTAATAGACATAGTAAAAAATAATTATTTAGTTGGATATAGTGCTATTGACGTAACAACTGGAAAAGCATTTTACAACGAAATATTTGGCACAAGTGAAGATAACTCTTATGCTTTAGATGAAGTTTACAATCATATGCTTACACATAAGACATCAGAAGTTATTGTAACATTTTTAGATAAAAATATTAATCAAAAAGAAGTTTTGGATTATTTAGAATTATCTCATAAAACTTTTCATATTAATACAGATAAACTTAAAATAAATTATCAAAATGAATTGTTTAAAAATGTATTTGCTGTTCAATCTTTATTAACACCAATTGAACATCTTGATATGGAAAGGTTTCCTTTAGCTACTCAAAGTTTAGCAATACTTATTGACTTTGTAATTGGACACGATAGTAATATCATACAAAAATTATATCATCCTATAAAGTTAGATGTTACTAAGTATATGTATCTAGGAAATAATGCTTTAGAGCAACTAAATATATTGCAAACATCATATAATCCTAGTGTATTTAACCTTATAAATAATACTTCAACAGCTATGGGGAAAAGACTTTTAAAAGAAAGATTATCTCATCCCATAAAAGATGAAAAGGAACTTTTAAGAAGATACAAACTATCTAATGACTTATATGATTATCATGCTCCTATTGAAAGTTCTATGGGTAATATTTATGATATAGAAAGACTAAGTAGAAGAATAAAGCTAAATAGAATTCATCCTTTTGAATTATCCTATTTGTTTGACTCACTTTTTTCTATAAAAGAAGTTGTAGGTTTTATGGAAAATTATAATTTTATAAAACCACCTTGTAGTAGTGGTGAGATAAATATATTTTTACAAACTATTGAAAATACTTTTGATTTAAATGAAGCTAGTAGATTTATGTTAAAAGATATTTCCTCAAATATAATTAAAAAAGATATAGATAGTAAAATAGATAGCTTGTTAAATCAAAATGAATTATTAGAAAAAAAATTAGAAATATTCCAAAAACATATAATGAGTTTTTTAAATACTAGTGATACAAACTATGTTAGTATAAATAGACTGGATAAAGAAGGTTTTGTTTTACAAATTACTAAAAATAGATATGCAAGTATAAAAGAAGAACTTTTAGCTTCTCATTTGATAATTGATGATGAATTATATTTATTTAAAGATTTTAGCATTAAAATACAAACTAACAATGTAAAAATATCAAATAAACTTACTTCAAATATCTCTGATACTTATGTACATAATTTACGAAAAATTATAGAACTTAATAAGAGTGTGTTTAAAGAGCAAATAAATTATTATGATGATAAATTTTCTTCAATGCTAAGTGAACTTGTATTATTTGTAAGTGAAGTTGATGTTACAATATCAAATATAAAAACTTCTAAAAATAATAATTATGTCTGTCCTAAAATAGTAAGAAGTGATAAAGAAGATAACTTTATAGAACTTATACAAAGTAGACATCCAATAATTGAATCAGGTGAAGAGCAAGGTATATTTATACCAAATGACATTATCTTAGGAGATTTAAATAAAAGTAAAATTGATTATAAACATAATGTGATTATACAAAATTCAAAGCCTTTAAATATTTTAAATAATCATATGCATGGAGTATTACTTTATGGTATAAACTCATCTGGAAAATCATCTTTGATGAAAACAGTTGGTATTTGTGTGATATTAGCACAATGCGGTTTTTTTGTTCCTGCTACTTCTATGAGATTTTGTTTATTTGATAGTATATTTACAAGAATAAGTGGGGCGGATAATATTGCAAGAGGATTGTCATCATTTGCAGTTGAGATGCTAGAACTTAAGAATATATTCAATAGAGCAAATACTAGATCGTTAATACTAGGTGACGAAATATCACATAGTACTGAAACTATGAGTGGATTAAGCATTGTTGCATCTGCAATATTAAAACTATCTAAACTTAACTCAATTTTTATTTTTGCAACACATTTACATCAATTGCCAAACATAAAAGAGATAGAATCCTTAAAAAATATCATATGTTTACATTTATCTGTTTTATTTGATGAAGCCCAAGATAAACTTATATTTAATAGAAAATTATCTTATGGAAGTGGTAGTAGTATGTATGGCTTAGAATTTGCTAAATCTTTACATATGGATAAGGAATTTTTATCTATTGCAAATAAAATAAGAAAAGATTTAACAGATGATTATAATACAATTGAAAGATTATCACAAAAAAAGACAAGTAAATACAATAAGGATTTATATGTAGCAGCTTGTGCAATATGTGGAGCTAAAGTTGATGAGGTACATCATATAAATGAACAACATAAGCAAAATAAAGATGGCTTCATAAAACATATAAATGTTAATCATAAATTTAATCTAATACCTTTATGTAAAAAACACCATAAGGCTGTACATGATGGACATATAAATATAAATGGTTTTGTGACTACTTCTAAAGGTTTGGAATTACATTATACTAATAATACTAATAATAACTAATTCACACACTTAGGAAATAAACCATTAAATATAATTGAA
>CAZEXK010000013.1:37660-38956 GCA_964516815.1 uncultured Helicobacter sp.
AGTATGTGGACATGTCATTATGGTAAAAAAGCATTTTGTAATTAATATTAATATATAATCTTAGTAACTTTAATCAAGGCATATCATGAAAATAGCAAAAAATATATCAGATTTAATTGGAAATACTCCAATAATACAATTAAATAACATAAATGCAAATATATATGCAAAATGCGAATTTATGAATCCAACTTCTAGTGTAAAAGATAGACTTTCAATGAATATTTTAGATGTAGCTTTAAAAGAAGGTAAAATAAATAAAGACACTCATATAATAGAACCTACAAGTGGAAATACTGGAGTTGGACTTGCTGCTCAATGTGCAAGTAGAGGTATGAAACTTACATTAACTATGCCTGATTCAATGAGTGTAGAAAGAAGAGATTTGATAAGTGCTTATGGTGCAAATTTAGTATTAACACCAGCCAAACTAGGGATGAAAGGTAGCATTCAAAAAGCACTTGAAATATCAAAAAATGAAAATAATGCAGTAGTACTTGATCAGTTTTCTAATATGGCAAATCCAGCAATACATGAAAGTACAACAGCAATAGAATTACTAAGAGATATGGATAATGATATTGATATATTTATAGCAGCAGTTGGTACAGGTGGTACTATAAGTGGGATTGGAAAAATTTTAAAAGAAAAAATACCAAATATAAAAATAATAGCAGTTGAACCATACGATAGCTCTGTTATGAGTGGAGAATCTGCTGCACCACACAAAATTCAAGGTATTGGTGCTGGATTTTTACCAAAAACATTAAATACAAATATTTATGATGAAATTGTTCGTGTTACTAATGATGATGCTATTAATACAGCAAAAAAAATTGCGACTTCAGAAGGTTTATTTGTAGGAATTAGTAGTGGTGCTAATGTATGGGCTAGTCACTATATATCTTCAAAAATAAAAAATAAAAATAAAAAAATAGTTACTATACTATGTGATACGGGTGAACGTTATTTAAGTACAGGAATATTTCAAAATAATACAGTTTTGTAATAAACATTATTTAGTAAAATAAAAAAAATATAATAAAGATATAAAATGAAGATGATAAGTATAATAAATGATAGATTGGATGAAATTAGACTAGAAGTTATGACTTTAGTTAATGATCAAAGTATGAGTTTAACTAATAAAAATGCTCTAATGCAGCCTCTAGTAGAGGAAAAGAAAGTAATGGAACATACTTTAGTATATTTACAAAAAATCAATGATACAAACTACAAAGGTTTATGTAATGGCGGATAATATAAAAAACAAATTTATGGATGCAATGGACTTTA
>CAZEXK010000014.1:0-13862 GCA_964516815.1 uncultured Helicobacter sp.
TCAAAGGTATTATAATTAATTATTGTTCATGTAATTAACTTGTGGAATTATAGCTAGTAGGAACTTTGTTGTCAAGTAGATTTTAAAATATTTTAAAATTTATTTTTTATTGTAATTTTGTAAAAAAATAGTATAATAAAAAAATTTAAATATACATATAATAAATAAGGATTGATATGAGAAGTGATGAAGTAAAAAAAGGACATAATAGAGCACCACATAGGTCTCTACTTAGAGCAACAGGTTTAAAAGATGAAGATTTTTCAAAACCATTTATTGGAGTTGCCAATTCATTCATAGAAATTATTCCTGGACATTTTTTCTTAAATAAAGTTGGTGAAATTGTAAAAGATGAGATCAAAAAAGCAGGTTGTGTTCCATTTGAATTTAATACAATAGGTGTAGATGATGGAATTGCAATGGGTCATGATGGTATGTTATTCTCACTACCTTCAAGAGAAATCATCTCAAACTCTATTGAAACAGTAATGAATGCTCACAAACTAGATGCAATGATTGCAATTCCAAATTGTGATAAAATTGTACCAGGTATGATTATAGGTGCTTTAAGAGTTGATGTTCCCACAATATTTGTAAGTGGTGGACCAATGGCTAAAGGTTATACAAAAGATGGTGAGCCTATTGATTTAGCAACTGCATTTGAAGCTGTTGGTAAATTTGAAGCAGGAGAGATAACTGAAGAAGAACTTACAGATATTGAGTGTAATGCCTGTCCAAGTGGTGGTTCATGTTCTGGTATGTTCACAGCAAACTCTATGAATACACTTATGGAAGCAATGGGTATTGCTTTAAGCGGTAATGGAACTATTTTGGCATTGACTAAAGAAAGAGAAGCATTATATAGAAGTGCAGCTAGAAGAATATGTGAAATTGCACTTATGGAACATAATGAAAAAATAAAATACAATATGACAAACATATTAAATGAAAATGCAGTTAGAAATGCTTTTGCAGTTGATATGGCTATGGGTGGTTCTTCAAATACTGTTTTACATATGTTAGCTATAGCAAAAGAAGCTGGAACTAGTTTTGAACTCAGTGATATAAATAAAATATCAAAAAGAGTATCTCATATAGCAAAAATATCTCCTTCTCTTTCAACTGTTCATATGGAAGATATAGATGCTGCAGGTGGGGTTAGTGCAGTAATGCATGAGATGAGTAAAAGAGGGGATGATATACTTTTAGACAACCTAACAATATCAGGTGATACGATTAAACAAAGAATCAAAGATGCAGTAATTATTAATACAGATATTATACACACAATTGACAATCCATATAGTGAAGTAGGTGGACTAGCAGTGTTGTATGGAAACTTAGCAACACAAGGAGCAGTTATAAAAACAGCTGGAATTACAGGTGATAGAGTATTTACGGGAAAAGCAGTTTGTTTTAATTCTCAAGATGAAGCAATATCTGGTATTGTTGACAATAAAGTAACTCATGGAGATGTTGTAGTTATAAGATATGAAGGTCCCAAAGGTGGTCCTGGTATGCAAGAAATGTTAGCTCCTACTTCTTTAATTATGGGTATGGGCTTAGGAAAAACTGTAGCACTTATAACAGATGGTAGATTTTCAGGAGCAACTAGAGGAGCTAGTATAGGACATGTTAGTCCAGAAGCAGCAGAAGGTGGAATGATAGGTTTACTAAAAGATGGTGATACAATTCATATTGATGTTGATAAATATATATTAAGTGTTGATCTAAGTGATGAAGAAATACAAAAAAGAAAAGATGAGTTTGTACCTATTAAAAAAGAATTAAAATCTGCATGGTTAAAACAATATAGAGCTTTAGTTACAAATGCTTCAAATGGAGCAATTTTAAGAACTGACTTATTTTAATTATTATTACATTATGATAAATCATAATGTAATAAATAAAAATTAAATTGTATTTTTCATTCTCAATTTTTGTGATATGTACAATACTATATATAATAATATTCCTATAACATATGATACATACTCATGTTGTAAGTTAAAAAATTCTTGCATAATATTTGGAATTAACATCATAGGTGTAATAGCAAAAAAGCCTAATCTTTCTACTATATTTGTTTTTATTAGCATATACGATTGAGTTGCTGAACTA
Organism: uncultured Helicobacter sp.; assembly: GCA_964516815.1. Lineage (GTDB taxonomy): Bacteria > Campylobacterota > Campylobacteria > Campylobacterales > Arcobacteraceae > CAIJNA01. The sequence continues at coordinate 2,122 of CAZEXK010000014.1, forward strand.
AATGCAAACATACCAATAACTGCCATACCAAATATAAGTGCAATTTCCATTGGATTTGTAATCCACTGCCAAAGTGCAGGGTTATCAGGATCTGTAGCATCTACTCCTGCTATTAATAAGAGTTTATTATTAAAGAAAAAAGCAAAAGGCAAAATCGCTGTTCTAATATCATAAGCAAAACCTTGTACACCTGTTTTTATTGGATCAGATTTTGCAATCCCAGCTGCGGCATAAGCCGCAATTCCGACAGGTGGAGTATCATCAGCTAAAATTCCAAAATAAAATACAAATAAATGAGCAGCAATTGTTGGAATTAAATATCCATTATCACTAGCAAGGCTAATTATAATTGGAGCAGTAAGAGAAGCCATAATAATATAGTTAGCTGTTGTAGGAAGTCCCATACCTAGAATTAATGAAATAAGAGCAGTTAGTGCTAATATAGCTACTATATATCCACCTGACAATTCTTCAATAACTTCAATAAGTACTTGTCCAATTCCTGTAAGCGTAACTGAACCAACAACTATACCAGCAACTGCAGTTGCAACAGCAATTGGAACCATATTTTTAGCACCGTTTACCATACCTATAGCAATATCTTCAAAACCTTCAAGCCAAACACTTACAGTTAACTTTCTTTTATTTAAAAATGCAGTCAATGGTTTTTGTATAACCATAATTAGCATCATAAATTGAATTGCACTTAAAGCAGCACTTTGAGCAGATTCTCTTAGAATTATCAATGTGTAAATCAAGAAGAAAATAGGAATAATATAATGAATACCTTTTTTGAATATATCCCAAACCCTACTTAAATTACTTGGATCTTCACCTTCTAAGCCTAATTTTAATGATTCTAAATGAACAATATAAAATAAAGCAAAATACGAAACAAAAGCTGGTATAAATGCAGCCATGACAACATCAGTATAAGCTAATCCTAAAAATTCAGCTATTATAAACGCAGCAGCTCCCATAATAGGAGGCATTAGTTGACCATTTGTGGATGCGGCAACTTCAACAGCTGCTGCTTTATGTGCAGGGAAGCCAAGTCTTTTCATTAAAGGAATAGTAAAAGTTCCTGTTGTAACAGTATTTGCAATTGATGAACCAGAAATAATACCAGTAAGTCCAGAAGCGGCAACAGATGCCTTAGCAGGACCACCTCTATATTTTCCAAGTGCAGCATAGGCCATATTAATAAAATAATCACCAGCACCAGCACGTTCTAGTAAAGCACCAAATAGCACAAACAAAAATACAAATCCAGCAGAAACACCTAATGGTACTCCAAAAATACCTTCAGTTGTCAAATACATTTGTCCTGCTAATTTATTGATACTAGCACCTTTATGTGCAATCAGATCTGGCATATATTGACCAAAGTAATCATATATCAAAAATATTATTGCAATAATAGATAAAGCCATACCTAAAGCACGTCTAGAAGCTTCTAATACAATTACAATTGTTATAACTGATATAACAACATCTCTTGTTAAATAATCTCCAGGTCTCATTGACAAACCAGCATAATCATAATATACGTACAATGCACCAATAGCACCAACTACTGCAAATAAAAAATCTAACCAAGAAATTTTAAATTTTAAGATATAACTTTTGTACATAGGAAACATCATAAAAGCTAAAACCAATGCAAATGTTAAATGCACAGAACGAACAAATGTACCATTTGTAGGTACTACAGCAACGTATAATTGATATGCTGACCATAAAAATGCAATTATTCCAATTAACCAGAATTCCAAGTTATTTTTTTCAAAAACTCGCTGTCCTTCTAAGTTAGCTATTAATTCTTCTTCACTTTGAGCATTTTGCTCAGGATTTGAAGATTCATTTTTATTATTTTGTAAATTATTATCCATAATTTTTCCTTTTTTAATAAGAGTAAAAAAAAAAGCTAAAGAGATAAACTCTTTAGCTTCTTATTAAAAGTTGGGTCTTTTATAAAAGTCCAGCTTCTTTAAATGCTTTAGTTGCACCTTTATGTTGTGGTACAGATAAACCATCAAGTAATGATTTTTTTGTAATAGTTTTATATGCTGGGTGAAGTTTTTTAAATGCATCAAAATTATCTAAGATCGCTTTAGTTACTACGTATACAGCTTTTTCATCAAGTTTAGTACTAGACACTAATACAGCTTTAACACCAATACTTGGAACATCTTTTGTTACACCTTTATAAAAAGTACCAGAAATTGCACCTTTTGCATAATAAGGGAATTTTTTAACTAATGCATCAATTTCAGGACCTTGAATTGGAACAATATTGATATCTAAAGAATTAGATGCGTCTTTAATATTTGCAGTTGGGTGACCAAATACTCCAAAATAACCATCAATTTTTTTATCTTTAAGCATGTTTGGACCTTCAGTAGATTTTAATTCACTTTGAAGAGCTAAAGAACTACCTTTAACACCAAATGCATCCATAACAATTTCAGTAGTCATACGAGTTCCAGAACCTGGTACATCAATATTGATTTTTTTACCTTTCATATCAGTTAAAGAATTAATACCAGAACCTTTTCTAGTAACAAATGCTAATAGTTCAGGATAAATAGCAATTACAGATCTTAATTCTTTTTGTGCTTTACCTTTAAATTTACCTTGACCATTAAATGCTTGGTATGCTGTATCACTTTGTGATATACCAAAATCAAGTTCACCTGCTTTAATAGTGTTTACATTGTATACAGAACCGCCAGTAGATTCAACAGAACATCTAATTCCTGTTTCTTTTTTCAATTTGTTAACCATTCTACAAACTGCTCCACCTGTTGGGTAATATGTTCCTGTAACTCCACCTGTTCCTATTGTAATAAACTGCGCACTCATCATTGGTATACTCATAGCACTAGCTAGTGCAATACTTAAAACTGTTTTTTTCATGTAAATCTCCTGTTTTTTATAAATATAATTATAATGGAATAAAATAAATATAAACAATAAAAAGACACATATTGAAAATTTTTTTATTATTTTTAAAAATATGAAACTTATTGTAACAATAGTAAGTATAATTTATATATTATTTTGTAATAAAATTGTAATTTATTTTTATTTAATATTGCTGTAAAAGTTTTATAGATTTAGATGTCTTTTTAGATGCTTCTAATAAAAGAGGTAAAATTGTTTCTCTTATCATTTTTGTATTTTTATAACTTAAGTGAGTAGCTATGTTCATAGCTCCTATTATTTCATCATCTCTGTTGTATATTGGAACGGCAATTGATAATAAACCATTTTCTAATTCTTCTATAACTATTTGATAACATTGTTCTTTTTCTTTCATAAAGTTCATTTGAATTAGTAATGATTTTTTGAGTATATATTTTAAAAGTAAGTTTTGAAATATATTCATTATACTTTGTAATTTTATTTTAATTGTAATATTAGTAGGATTAATTTTTAAAAATGTTAAAAGTATAATTTTGAGTTTGATTTTTGTTTATATAAGTGCTAAGGTTATTGGAAAATAATAAATAAAATGTAATTTATTATTAATTAAAGTGGCTCCGGATGCTGGATTCGAACCAGCGACCAAATGATTAACAGTCATCTACTCTACCACTGAGCTAATCCGGATTGTTTATCTTAAAAGATTGTGGAATTATAGTTAAATATTAATTATTTGTCAAGTAATTTTTAACTATATTTAAAACTCCATTCTAACTTGTGTTTGTCCTGTTGTTCCATACTCATGATCTATTCTTTGTGCTAATTTATTAAAATCAACACCGTTTATATTTTTCAATGAATTTAAAATTTGTTTTTTACCATTTATTAATTCTTTTGATTTAATACCATGTGATATTGATAATGATGCTTCAACAAAAGCAGATAATTTATCACATTGTTTTAAAGCTAGTCCATCTATTGCATCATACTTATCTTCATTGTATTTTGATACACCATTATTTAAAACTTTAATCTTGTTGTCTATAATGACTTTATCTAAAAATTCATCTTTTGTATCATCGTATAGACCTAGTAAATAAGAAAATTCTTTTTGTATTTGTATTGGTACATTTGGTAAGATATCATCATTCATTTTTTCAATTTCAAATTGTGCTATCAAATCACTAAGTTCATCAACACTGTACTTTACAGGACTTATAATATCTCTAGTAAGAGCTTCAGGTAAATCATGAAATAAAGAAGTAAAAAAGTTGTTTTGCAACCTTTTAGGGCAAGCATTAACATTAGTAGAATAAAAATAAGAAAAAATAGCAACAGTTAGCATATGACCAAGTACTGAAGTTTCTGGTATTCTTGGAGTTTGTGCCCATCTTTTTTGAAATCTTAATCTTCCACTTAAATCAATAACTTTAGCAAGTTTTTTATTTAGTGCTATTTTTCTAACCCCAATTAATTCATAATAATCTTCAATCTCATCATCTACACTTTTTTTAACATCTTCTATGTCATTTAAGAATTGACTAGTTTGATATACAATTGAAAATTCCCATTTAGTAGCTAAATATGATGATGCTTTTAATATAAATCTTTCTTTTTTATAGGTTGATTCATCATTTAAATACAACTTAAATTTTGTTAAAAAATTTCCACCATCAATATCCTTTAGGCTATTACTTAGCTTTTCTATAACCCATTGATTGATTTCTTTACCTTTTTGTTGTAATGCTTTTCTAAATACATCAGGTCTAATATCAGTTACAACAACTCTTCTTAAAAATTCAAATATTCCAGCTTCAATTAAATGAGAGTAATTAACATCTTTTTCTAATTTTGCTAAAAAATATGCGATTATGAACTTGTGAGCTTGTTTATCTAATTCAACTAAATCAACCATTCTTGGATAATCATTCCATCTTTGAATGGACGCTGCTGAAAATATACTATCAATTATTGTTGGGTTTATCATATTAACTCTTTTTATCATTTTTAAACATAAAATATTTTGCAAGCATAATGGCTGCGACCATTGAAGTAACTACTAGATAAATAACCCAGTCTTCGTGTGGTACCTGTCTTGTCATATTTTATTTACAGAAGAATCTAAAGAGTTTATTTTTTCAACTCTTTGTTTGTGTCTTCCACCTTCAAATGTTTTTTCATTCCACGCATTTGCTATTGACTCAACCATACCAAATCCACTTACTCTTTGTCCTAAGCACAAAACATTTGCATCATTGTGTTGTTTTGCCATATGTGCACTATATACATTATGACATAATGCAGCTCTAATGCCATTGCATTTATTAGCTGACATTGACATGCCTATACCTGTACCACAAATTAAAATACCATTTGAATTGCTGTTATTATTTACAGCATCACAGACCTTTATTGCAAAATCAGGATAATCAACTCTTGTAGTATCTAAAGGACCTAAATCTATAACTTCATGTCCCATATTTTCAAATAATTCTTTAACATATTTTTTAAGTTCTAAACCCGCGTGATCTGATGCTATATAATATTTCATTAATATATACCTTTTATTTGTAATTGCTTGTTTTTTGTGTATTTAGTATTTTCTAGCGATTTTGTAGTTTGAAACATTCTGTCCCAACGAATAATGGCATTGTCATCCCATGAGAAATAAACAAACCAAGGAGTACCTACTATATATTTGTATTTAACTGTTCCCCAAAATCTACTATCGTTACTATGATCTCTATTATCACCCATCATAAAAAACTCGTCTTGTGGTATTTTTATAGGCACCATATCAAAAAGTTTTGGATATGGTGAATTTGTTTTTGTTACACTTTCATCATTATGAATGCCTGGGTGTTCTTTTTTATATGGATTTTTTACAAATAAAATATCATTTACTGTTACTAAATCATAGCTTGCATAATTTGTACGAATGTACTCATCACTTTCATTTGGATGTAAATATAATACTTTATCTTTATAAAATATAATATCATTTTCAATAGCTACACACCTTTTTACATAATGTATTTTTTCATCAGCAGGATATCTAAATACAACAATATCTCCACGCTTTGGTCTATCCCCTTGTATTAAGTGCCCATTGTCATTAAAATCAGGTAATACTTTTAATTCAATCCATGGAATCCTTGGAGTTGGAATACCATAAGTAAATTTTTTTACAAATAACATATCTCCAATAAGAAGAGAATTTTTCATACTTCCACTAGGTATTACAAAAGCTTGAGCTACAAAAAATATAATTCCTAAAACTATTATTATTGTTCCAATCCAAGAACCAGACCAAGCATATAATTTTCTTAAAAATTCCATTAATGTTGTCCTCTATTTTTTGCTGATTTTATTGTATTTTCTAATAACATGGCAATGGTCATGGGACCAACACCACCTGGTACAGGCGTAATATGTGAACATTTAGGTGCTACATTTTCAAAATCAACATCTCCTACTAATTTTCCAGACTCTGTTTTGTTTATGCCTATATCAATAACTACAGCATTTTGTTTAACCATATCTTGTGTTATTAGGTTTATTAGACCAACACCTACACATATAATATCTGCATTTAGAGTATGTGCTTTTAAATTTTTAGTATGCACATGACAAATATTTACAGTGGCTTTTGCATTTAAAAATAAAGTAGCCATAGGTTTGCCAACTATGTCAGATGCTCCTACAATACATACATCTTTGCCTTTTACATTTATATCATAATGTTCAATTAATTTCATAACTCCAAATGGAGTTGCTGGTATAAAACTATCAAGTCCTGCTACTAATCTTCCTACATTGTAAGGATGAAAACCATCTACATCTTTTTTGTGGTTGATGGCTTCTAATATAACAGTTGTATCTATTTGTTTTGGTAATGGTAATTGTACTAAAATACCATCTATATTTTGATTTTTATTCATCAAATCTATTATGTCTAACATCTTCGATTGAGAGATACTTTCAGGCATCTCATGTACTATGCTATAAATACCTGCATCTTTACAAGCTTTACTTTTCATACCAACATATGTTGCACTTGCAGGATCTAGACCAATTAATATAACTGCTAAACCTGGAGTAATATCTTCTTTTTGTAGTTTTTGAACTTCAATTTTTATATTGTTTCGTATTTTGATGGATAGTTCTTTTCCATTTAAAATTGTCATTTTAAAAAAGCCTTTATATTATTATAATTTTTACATTATATCTAAAACATACTGTATATTTAAAATAGTATTTGTTTTTAAAATAGAGTAGATTTTTAAGTATTGTTTAGAATTTATATATGACTTTATATAAGAGATTTGATTTCTTTACTTCTCCAAAGTTACGACTATCAATGCTAAAAGCATTTTCGCCTATTAAAAAATACGAGTTGTTATTGATTTTATGAACTCTTTTTATCATCATACCTTCTTTTTCATGATTAAAAAGTACTAAGTTATTGAGTTTGATGTTAGTAAACGAAAATATTTTGATGCATAATACAAGGTCATTCTCTCTTAAAATCGGAAAAAGAGAAGAACCTTCTATTCTAAAAAGTTTTAACACTATTACTATTTAGGTATAACTATCTCTTCATTTGGTAAGTAGTTAGCTTTAACTTTTTTTGTTTCAGTCCCTTTAATAGCCCAAAATATTTCAGCAAATTCATTTACTGCATTTAGTAATTCCATAGCTTTATCTCTTGAAACATGTTGTCTATTTGCACTACCTAAAGTCATAATATTATGAACTAAAGCATGTACTTGAGGATATTGTTCAATATGTGGAGCTTTAAGAAAATCTCCCCAAATAATTCTAACTTCATGTTTTACTTTTTCAGCTTCTTCTTCTTTTACAGCTACATGTCTAGAAATTGTATTTGTATATTCTAATGAATCATTTTTTTCTAAACCCTCCATTAAATCTATCATTCTAATTACACTTAGTGCAGCAATTTGAGCTGCTATTGGGTCATATATACCACATGGTACATCACAATGTGCTTTGGCTGTTTGTATGTTAAACATATTAATCCTTTTTAATTTATATTATAAATGCCATAAATATTCATATGATATTTAAGCTAAAAGATTGTAACATAAAACAAATAAATTTATTATATAATTTATTTATAAGGTAAAAATTTGGAAAATATATCACTATTATTTATTTTTTGGTATGGAGTTCTTCATGCCTTTGGTCCTGATCATTTAACAGCTATTGCTGACTTTTCAATTGGTAAAAATCAAAAAAAGACTATTATTATTACAATACTATTTGCTCTAGGGCATGGTCTATCATTGTTTATTTTTGCAAAAGTATTAGAACATTATAATATTACTGAATATATAATGGGAATGGGAGATATTATATCTGGTATGGTTATTTTAATTATTGGTATGTATTTATTATTTATGGTATATACAAATAGAATAAATTTAAATAAGCATATACATAATAACGAAGAACATGTACATATTTATTTTGGTAAAAAACATTATCATAAAAAAAATAACTATGCTTCTTCATTTACTATTGGAATTTTAATGGGATTTTCTGGTGTTAGAGGTATGCTTGTGACATTGAGTTTACTTGAAAGTTCTAGCGTTGACTATACTTTGATATTAGTATTTACCTTGGGTGTTATACTTGTGTTTATGAGTTTTGGTTATTTTATATTATATATAAACAAAAATCTATTAAAAAGTTTAAAAAATGTCAGAAGAGCATTTATAATAACTGGCTTGATATCAGTTGGGGTTGCTTCTAATATATTATTTGCATAAAGCTAATTGTCATCTTTAGGACAAGCTCTTTTACTTTGACAAGAACCTGTGGTTAAAATATCCAAAGGACACCACGAAACTATTCCCGCTAATAGTGGTATGATACCAACTATATACAATAAAGGTATATCGTTTATTATTCCATAAGAAATAAAAAATAAACCTACAAATACTCTAAATACTTTTAATAACTTATACATAATAAAAGTATAGCAAAATAGTATTTAATACATTTTAGTTATAATTGCATTATATAAACTATAGGATAATAAATGAAAATAGGAATAATTACAGTTAGTGATAGAGCAAGTGCTGGAATATATGAAGACATAAGTGGACAAGCTATAATAGATACTTTAAACGATTATTTAGTATCACCTTGGCAAAAGGTATATGAAATAATACCAGATGAACAAAAAATAATACAAGAGTGTATGATAAAAATGGCAGATGAGCAAGATTGTTCATTAATAGTAACTACAGGAGGAACAGGACCTGCAAAAAGAGATGTAACTCCTGAAGCAACTGAGGTAGTATGCGATAGAATGATGCCTGGATTTGGAGAGTTAATGAGAACTGAGAGTTTAAAATTTGTACCAACTGCTATTCTTTCAAGACAAACAGCGGGACTTAGAAATGATACTTTAATAGTAAATCTTCCTGGTAAACCTAAGAGTATAAGAGAGTGTCTTGATGCAGTTTTTCCTGCAATTCCTTATTGTTTGGATTTAATGAATAGACCTTTTATGATTTGTAATGAAGAAGTTATAAAACCATTTAGACCTAAAAATAAATAAAGGTAATAATTTTTGCAAAATATTGTCAATAAATTGGACTTACAAGAGTATATAAATACTCTTGAAGTATTTTTTGCTAGAGAAAAATCATATATACTGCAAGGTGATATAAATATACACTTTAAATTGATTAATGAAATAGCTACATATAATTTTAAAGAACCTAAAAAAATACAAAACTTAGATAATGCACTAATGGTATTACAAAAAAAAGGTGAACTTAGGCTTTATGAAATATATGAATTTGTGAAGATAATTGAGTACTTTACTTATATAAAAAGATTTACTTTAGAAAATAAACTTAATGACTGGATAGGTAAAATAATCATACCTGATGCTATAGAAGAATTATTATTGTGCTTTGATGATAAAGGTATGTTAATAGAAGGTATCAATGATGACTATGATAGAGTACAAAAAAGTTTATATAAAAATAAAATAGATAGTAAAGAATCCATGCAAAAAATCATGAATACTAAAAAAATACAATTGTATTTAGTTGATCATCAAGTACATTTAGTAAATGGACAACAAACGATTTTAGTAAGAGCTGGATTTAATCATTTTTTAAAAGCTAAAGTTTTAGATAGATCTGCTGGTGGGTTTTTTTATGTTGTACCAAGTAGTGTTAATAGTTTAAATGAAAAGCAAAATGATTTGATAAACTTAAAAGAAGATATATTATTTAAAATAGCAAAGGAATATTCTTTTATATTAAATAAGCATCTAATGTTTTTAAAGTTTATAAATAAAGAATTTGATAGATTTGATCATTATTTAGCAAGAGTAAATTTTGCAAAGATTAATGATAAAAATTTTATATTGCCCAAAAGTAATGAGAATAATCAAAAACTAGTAGACTTCACTCACCCAGCATTGCAAAATGCAAAACCAGTTAGTATTGATTTTTCAAAAAATGTTATTATGATTACAGGTGTTAATGCAGGTGGGAAGACTATGCTATTAAAATCAATCTTAAGTGCTGTTTATTTATCTAAGTATCTTATACCATATAAGGCAAATAAGAATACAAGAGTAGGACATTTTAAAGATATTATTGCCGTACTAGATGATCCACAAAGTGTTAAAAATGATATATCAACATTTGCAGGTCGTATGCTTGAGTTTTCAAAATTGTTTAACTGTACAAATGCTATTGTAGGAGTTGATGAAATAGAATTAGGTACAGATAGTGATGAAGCAGCATCATTGTTTAAAGTTATTATTGAGAAGCTTATGAGTAAAGGCGTAAAAATTATTATTACTACTCATCATAAAAGATTAGCTTCTTTAATGGCTTCTTATGAAGGAGTAGACTTAATAGCTGCACTATATGATGAAGAAAATAGAAAACCTACTTATGAATTTTTACAAGGTACTATAGGACAATCTTATGCATTTGAAACTGCATCTAGATATGGTATACCTTTTGATGTTGTAAAACAAGCAAAAAAGGTATATGGAGAAGATAAGGGAAATTTAAATGAACTTATAAAAAGATCTAGTCTTTTAGAATTTGAATATCAAAGTAAATTAAAGTTATTAGACGAAAAAATAGCAAAATATAACTCACTTACAAATTCTTTAGAAGAACAAAAAACAAGTGTAGATAAAAAACTTATAGATTATAAAGATGATTTAAATAAACAATACAAAGAAGCAATTAATAGTGCAAAAGAAGCTATAAAGACAAGTAATACTTCTCAAGCACATAGACTACTTAATATTGCTAATAATAAAAAACAAAATATACAAAAACAAAAAGTAAGTCAAGAAATTACAAACTTTAAAGTAGGGGATAGAGTAAAGTATAATAATACTAAAGGAATAATACTTTCTATTAAATCAAATAAGGTATATTTTCAAAGTGATGATGGTATAAAAATACAAGTATCTATGAGTGTATTAAAAAGAAGTGGAAATGAAATAAAAACAAAAATAAAACCAATGGCACAAGTACATATACAAAAACCTAAAAATGGATATATTAAATTAGATTTACATGGACAAAGAGCACAAGAAGCTTGTGATAATTTAGATAAGTTTTTAAGTGATTGTTTAATAAATGGTTTTGATGAGGTACTTGTATATCATGGAATTGGTACAGGAAAACTATCATATGCAGTTAAAGTATTTTTGGACAATCATCCAAAGGTAAAAGAATACAAAGACGCTCCATATAATCAAGGTGGATTTGGGGCAAAAGTAATCAAATTTTAAAAAA
>CAZEXK010000014.1:13962-20523 GCA_964516815.1 uncultured Helicobacter sp.
AATGTATCAAGTATAAAATGTAATAATATTGGTAGTTTATAATTAAATTTAAAAACAAATAAATTAAATAATATTATTATAACTTTTTGGGTAGTCTTTATTGATTTTTATAAGTATATCTTAAAAGCACACTTTATTTTATACATAACTATGACTTTTATTTCACCTATGGTCTGAGTTATGGTGTTTTTATAATTTAAATCACTAATATAAAACTATATCATATATATAGTTTTTAATAGTATTATTATATATCATAAGTACAATTATTAGAAGTGACCTAAATATATACTATATATGTTACTTTTTTATACATTTAGTATAAATAATTTTGATATGGTATTATCTTTTTTTATCCAAACTAGAGGATTGATATATAGTATAAAATACTCTTCTAATTGTTTGTTTATATGTATGTAAGAGTGCCAAATATTACAATATTTTGGATGAATTAACCAGTCTTGTTTTTGTGGTATAAAATATGAATAATATTTATATTTTTCATCTTTTATAAAGTCAGTTTTATTTATAAAATTACCAGAAATACATTTTTGATTTATTATGTCAAAGTTTTGATTTTTATTGTTTATTGGTAAAAAAATATTTGCTAAAAAACATACTTTTTGTTTAATTTCATATATTGGTAAATCATGTAAAATTAATTTTGTTTGTTCATGTTTGAGCATAATAAATTGCTTATTTTTTAATTTATTTGTTTTATGAAATAAAGTATCGTGATTATTTACACCTATGTATTTTTTTATCTCATTTTGTTCATTATTTTTTATGATGTAATATTTATAAATAAGTTCTATATGTATAATTTTTTTTGTTTGTAAATTTTTAATAATAAAGTCTAATTCACCTAAAGTAACTTTATCTTTTATTATTTGTATATTTTTTTTTAAAATTTTATAATTTTTTGAATTGTTAATATAAAATTCAAAGAATAATTCAACTCTTTTTCCTAATGGTAGATGTTCTTTTAATTCAAATTTTTTAAAATTTTCGTATGAAATATTTTTTTTATCTATATAAAAATTTTCAATATTTAGTATATTTTTATTAAATATTTCAAAAGTATTAATAAAACCTAGATATTGATAATAAAGTCTTTTCTTATTTTCTACTGGAATTTCATCTTTAATCATCTTAGTATTTTAAAATTCGAATCCGCCACCTGTGCCTTTGTTCATACTTTCATAAACCGCTTTAACATAGTTTTTTCTTACTAGACAGTCTATTAATTGTTCACAAGTTACACATGAGGGTAAGTTTTTATCGCTTTGACATTGTTTTAATACTTTTATTTGTACTTCTAGTGCTAGTTCCCATTTGTCCAAGGGTTTATTGTTATGCATGATTTTTATAAGTACTTAAAACTTTGTTTATTTCATAATTGCTACCAAAAAAGCATGGACTTGTATCATGAATATGTTCAGTCTTAACATCCAAAAGATCAATAAATCCATCTATAGCTTGTCCTGAAGCCATTTTGAAAGTATAAGCAAATGGAAACACTTCAAATAATTGTCTAAGTTTTCCTTTAGGTAAATCTGAAGTACCAGGGTATGAAAATAATCCACCACCTTTTATAAGTATTTGATGAAGATCAGGAACCATTCCACCACTATATCTTAATCTATAACCTTCAGAGAAGAGTTCATCTATCATAGTTTTATGATAAGGATACCAACATTGTTGAGTAGAACCAGGAGAGTTAAGTTTTCCTTTTTCATTTAATTTTATATCTTGTATATATTCAAATTTATTATTTATTAGTCTTAACATTTTTACACCTGAAGTGTTTGCAATTACCATTTCTACTCTTGGTCCAAACACAACATATATAGAACACACTATATTAGAACCTGTAAAATCATTTTCATAAATTCCATATATAGAACCTACTGATAAATTTACATCAACTAAAGAACTACCATCTAATGGATCATATGCTATTAGATACTTTCCATTCTCATTTATATCTATGATACTTTCTTGTTCTTCACTTACTATTTTTTTAACACTAGAGATTTGTTTAAAAGCTTTTTCAATAACCTTATCAGATGCAATATCTAACTTTAACTGTGTATCGCCTGTGCTATTAGTATTGTGACTTTTTGATGTGTCACCTTTTTCAATAATATCTTTTATCTCTAAGCTTGCTTGTTTTATTGCAGTTATTATATCTTGCATTTTATACCTTTTGTGAATTTTTATTAATCCATTGTAATATTTCATCTTGATTATCTAAATCAAGTATATTTGTATTTTTTGGGATTTCATTTTTATTGATACTATTGCTTATAGCTAAAGTATCACTAATTTCAAAATAATCTGGATTTATTTCTTTTGCACATATACAAATTTTTGGAAGTGGTAAAGTTTTTAAGCCTTCAACTAATAAATAATCAAAATCTTCCAACATTGTTACTATTTGATTTATGCTAGAACTTTCTTGTTTGAACATTGTTGTCCTATTAGGGCTTGTTACTACTACACTTGCACCAGTTTGTGAAAATTTCCAAGAATCTTTGCCTTTTGTATCAAAAACTCCCTTATCTTGTGGATCATGTTTTATTATAGCCACTTTGTAACCTTGATTTTGTAATATATTTGAAAGATTAATTATGAGTGTCGTTTTTCCACTATTTGAGGGACCTGTAAAAGCTACAGCTAATCTTTTATATGTATTCATAATCGTATTTTATCAAATTTATTATATAATGCTTATAAATTATAAATGAATAGATAGAAGGTAGACAATGACAACAAAAAGGTATTTAATTATAAGTATTTGTACTATAGCAATATTCAATGCTTGTACAAACAAGAACTTAAGTATAATATCAGAAGGTAAACTTTTTAAAAGGGGTATGGAGTATACAAAGTTGTCTAGCATTGTTTATAAAAATAATACAAAAGCTATTGTAAATGCAACTTATTTAAACCCTACTTATTCAAATAAATATGATAATGGTTATGAAAATTTTTTAATAGGAGTTTATATTACAAGTAATAATTCAAAATTAAAAGATTTAAGTAACAAACAATATACCTTAAGTTTAAATGATAATATAAATTATACAAAAAAACTAATCAGTAAAGATGATAAATTATTACAAAATATACCAATAGAAAATCCGTATGCGTTGTATTATATTGTAAGTTTTAAAGATGTAAAAAGTGAAAAATTAACATTATCGTATAAACACAAAGTCTTTGGCACATCATCTAGTAATTTTAAAAATTTTTAAAGTAAATATAAATCAATATGGATTTTTAATAGAGTTTATCAAATCACTTAATTTTAAGGGATTATCTTTATTTAAATAATTATTATATAACAAATAATTAACCAAAACTCTTTTACCATACTTCTTACTTTCGTCGTATGGAATTAACTCCATACTCAAATAAGGTTCATATTTTTTATTTTTAAATAAACCAGCTTGTAAAATTTTTCTTTTAGTAAAACCAATACCACCATTATAAGCATAAGCAATAAATAAAACATGATTTAATCTTTTTTGTAAAAAATCTAGGTGATGATTTGAATATCTTATGTTTGTTGCTGCTTCTAATTGCTTTAAGATATTATATGGTTCTTTTAGTTGATTTATTGCAATATCTTTACTTAAAAATGGCATTATTTGCATCACTCCCATTGCATAAGATGTTGATATAGAAGTTGGTATAAATCTACTTTCTTGCTTTGCAATACTATTAATAAGAGCTTGTCTTTGTGGTGAATAATTTTTTATCAAATTTTTGTATGGATTTGGTAAATATGTATCTTTATATTTATGTATTCTTTCTTGTATAAGAGCTAAATGACCTTGTA
This sequence comes from uncultured Helicobacter sp., assembly GCA_964516815.1. Classification (GTDB taxonomy): domain Bacteria; phylum Campylobacterota; class Campylobacteria; order Campylobacterales; family Arcobacteraceae; genus CAIJNA01. Next base: position 17,810 of record CAZEXK010000014.1, read on the forward strand.
ATTCTTTAGTATTGAATAATTTTTTATATTTAGCTTCTTTGCTAATATTTTTATCTTTTATATCATCTAATACTTTTAACCATTTAAATGGGTCTTTTACGTTATAAGTACTTTTTGCATCATTTTTTATAATATCATCATACTTAAGGTTAGTAATCTCAATATTTAATTGTTCTTTAGCAAAAATTGAATAAATGTTATTAGATAAACTCAAAGACAATTTTTCTAATACTTTTTTGTCATTATTTAATTGATATTGCCAATATAACACCTTGTCTTTATCTATATTATAATATGCTGTTTTCATAGCCTCATTTAAAAAGTTTAATGCAAGTTTATTTTTAGAATATCTTATTGCATTTATTGCTAATAAGAATTGTGTTCGATGTTCCATATCTTTAGCATCAAGATTTAATAAAGATTCTTTTAATTTATTTAAATCATTACTAATAACAATATATTTTACAAAAGCATAAAAGTAATACTTATTTTGATTTGCTTTTAGTTTATTTAGAGTGGACATAGGTAGATATTCATTTAAATATTTTTTTCTAAATTCTTTTCCACCTTTCATAAATACTTTTAGAAAAGTTTGACTATTTAATTTAAGTATATCAGTAAAAGGATCTTTTGAATTTAAAACTCTAATTATGTTATACAAATTTACATAAGGAACTTTTAGTTTTGATTTGAGAATTTCTAATTGTGTTTTATTAAGATTTCTAGTTTTTGATAAATTTAATCCAAGACTAATACAATGTGCATCTTGTGAAAGTATATCTATGATTGTCATTTGTTTACATTTTATAACCTCAGAGGTTTCTTTATGTTTTAAAGCTTTTGCGTATGGATATAATAATTTGTTATTAACTCTTTTAGCTTCTCCTAATGCCCAAATAGCATCATCACTACTAATATTTTGTTTAAGATATAAAGAAAGATAAAAATCCTTAGTGATACTCCTTGGTTGTTTTTCTAACCATGATTTTTGTATATTTGTATTTGAAAAAATATTTGTATATAATAAAAACAATAGTAAAAAAAATTTCATGATTTAACTCAAATTAAAGATGATAACAAATTACCTAAAAATATTTCTAAAAACATAAGAAAAAATATTAGGATTATTGGAGCTAAATCTATACCACCAAATACTGTAGGAATATATCTTCTTAGTAGCGCGTATGCAGGTTGAGTTAGTCTATACAGCATTTGTACTATTGCATTGTTTGGATCTGGTTGTACCCATGAAAGTAAAGCGGATATTATGACTACCCATTTGTATAAAAATATTATTGTTAAAATTAAATTTGCAAAAGCAACTATTAATGCATCTATCATTGTATTATCTCTCCTAAGTAATTTTTAATTAAAGGATATATTTCACTTACATTAGGTCCTGAAAGTTCTGAGGTTAAAGCATACCTAAGAGGTATAAATAAAGATTTTCCTTTTAAATTTGTTTGTTTTGTAATATGCTTTTTAAACTCATTAAAATCATCTATATGATCAGATTGTTTAACACAAGTTACAAATTTTTCATATTCTTCTTCAAAGCCTTCTGGAGGAACTTTTTTTGAAAAAATATTGTTGATTTTGCTCTTAATTTGTTTTGTTGTATCGCATTCTTCAACATAAATCTTTGCTAGAGCACCAATATCTTCATCGCTATATCCTATAATTTTACTAAGTCTTAATTCATCCATTGATTTTATATGTTCTCTATTTATGAATTTTAATTTATCAATATCAAACTTAGCTGGAGATTTTGATATCTTAGATATATCAAACCATTGTAAAGCTTCTTCTAGTGTGAAAATTTCAACAACATTACCATTTATATCTTTTGGAGCTGAATAACCCAATAAAATAAGATAATTTGCAATAGCTACTGGTAAATACCCTTCATCAATTAACCATTGCACACTTGAAGCATCATCCCGTTTGCTCATTTTTTTACCTGTATTCATGTTTAATATAATTGGTAAATGTATATGTGTTATATCTTTGTCATAATCTAAAGAATTTCTTACATGTATTTGTTTTGGAGTATTTGATATATGATCTTCTCCTCTTATTATAGTAGAAATATCACTTAACATGTCATCAACAGCACATGCAAAGTTGTATGTTGGAGTTTTGTCATGTCTTAGTATTACAAAACTATCAACATCAAATGGTTTAAAGTCAAAATCATTTTTAATTACATCTGAAAATTTTATATTTTTTAATGGTTTTTTAATTCTTACAGTAAACGGTACTTCAAGACCTATAGTTAATTCATCTTTTAAGTTTTCACAAAAATTATTGTATCTATATGGTTTATTTTGTGTTTTTGCTAATTGTCTGTCATTTTGCAAAACTTCTGGTGAACAAAAACAATTAAAAGCTTTTTTATCCATAAGTAGTTTCATAGCAAATTTTGAATGATATTTTAAATTATCGCTTTGGTATATTACTTGTTTATAAGAAATAGAAAAAAGAGCTAAAATTTCAAGTATTTGCTTGTCTTTGCCTTGAATATTTCTTTGTTTATCTGTATCTTCAATTCTAATTATCAAATCTTCTTTTTTTTGAATAGACACCATATAATTAAATAATGCAACTCTTAAATTACCAATATGCATATCGCCTGTTGGACTTGGAGCAAATCTTAACAATCATTATCCTTTTATTTTTTATGTATAAGATTATATCTAAAATATTATATTTAT
>CAZEXK010000014.1:20623-38136 GCA_964516815.1 uncultured Helicobacter sp.
ATTATATTTATATCAATTTTTTATGAAAGAACATCTTATAAACAACAAAGTCATTTTTAAGTATAATCCACATATATAATACTAAGGATAAGTATAGAAATGACAAAACCGTTACTAATAGAAATCGCCGTTGAAGAATTACCAGCAATTCCCTTTTTAAAAGAATTACCAAATATAAAAAATAAATGGGATGAAATATTAAAACAAAATTCTTTACAATGCGAGTTTGATTTTTTTTATACGCCAAGAAGATTGGTGTTCTGGCATAGAGAATTTAAATTATCACAAGATGACAGAGTACAAGAACAATTTGGAGCTCCCATTAAAATAGCATATAAAGATGGACAAGCAACAAATGCAGCTATTGGTTTTGCTAAAAAATGTGGTGTAAGCGTTGATGAATTAGAAAAAATAAACAAAGGTAAGGGTGAAGTACTTTATTATAAAAATGAAATAAAAGGTTCAAAGTCACAAAATTTATTACATTCCATGGTAAACAAATTTGTGCAAGAACTTGTCTTTGGAAAATCTATGAGATGGGCAAGCAGATCAGATAGTTTTATACGACCAATAAGAGGACTTAGTATAGTTTTAGGTGATATTTTAGTTGAAGCCGAACTTTATGGTGTAAAATCAAGTATGAATAGTTTTGCTCATAGAATGATATCTTATGATAAATTTGATTTTTCATTCGCAGGAGATTATTTTTGCAAAATTGAAAAAAATGGAATAATATTAAATCAAAATACTAGAAAAGAACTAATACTAGAACAAATGCATGAATTACAAACAAAACACAAATTTACTATTGAAATTGATGTAGATCTTTTAGACGAGATAGTAGCTATTACTGAATATCCTACAGCATTGTTAGGAAGCTTTGATGAATTGTTTTTAGAATTACCAGAAGAAGTTATAATTGGTTCAATGAAAGAGCATCAACGTTACTTTGCAATATATGAAAATGATAAAATAACAAATAAATTTATAGTAGTATCTAATTCATATACAGATGACTTTTCACATATAATAGCAGGAAATGAAAAAGTACTAAAACCTAGATTAGCAGATGCTATGTTTTTTTGGAACAATGATTTAAAAAATGGCTTACAAAATGAGGGTTTAAAGAAAATTACTTTTGTTGATGGGTTAGGAAGTTTATACGAAAAATGTCAAAGAGAATCAAAGTTGGCAATACTTTTAGCTTCAATGTTCAATGAAAAAAATGATGAACTTATAAAAAGAGCAGTGATGTTAAGTAAGGCGGATTTATTAAGTGATATGGTATATGAATTTACTGATTTACAAGGACTTATGGGTTATTATTATGCTAAAAAAGCAGGTGAAGACAAGCTTGTATATACAGCCATAAAAGAGCAATATCTACCAATTGGTGAAAACAGTGAATTACCATCAAATAGGTTTTCAGCGATAGTAGCATTATCAAATAAACTGGACACGCTTATGGGTCTATTTAGTATTAACATGATACCAACTGGAAGTAGAGATCCTTTTGCATTAAGAAGAGCAGCAAGTGGAATTGTTAAAATATGTATAAAACATAAACTACATTTAGATTTATACAGTATAATAAATAACTCCCTTTATGAATATACAAACTTAAAAGAAGATAATTTATTAGAATTTTTTAATGACAGATTATTTAAAATATATAAGGAAGTAAATCCAAGTGTAATAAAAGCAGTATTACAAAGTAAACAAGAAGACATATATAATACACACTTAAAGATAATGGCTTTAAATCCACTTGTAAATTCTAAAAACTATAAAGAAATTTCAAGTACATTTAAAAGAGTTGCAAATATTGTCAAAGATATCGATATATCAGCTGATTTAAATATAAATGAAAGTTTATTTGAAGATGATGAAGAAAAATTATTACATGACGCATACAAAAGTATCAAAATAGATTCATTTGATACTTATGAAGATGAACTTAAAGAATTATTTGCCCTAAAGCCTCAATTGGATAATTTTTTTGACAAAGTATTTGTAAATCATGAAGATAGTAATATAAAAACTAACAGAAAAAATCTTATATCATTGATATATTTAGAATTTAAAAATATTGCTGATATCAAAGAAATAAGTATTTAAAGAATTTAGGAGGAATTTAATATGAATATAAATACATCTTCACTATTAAGCTTTCTGGAACCTAAATTAACAAATAATATAAAATCAAAGATTAATGCTCTTAGTGTTGATGGTAAAGTTGATTTAGGCCTTGCATTAAAAGATAAATCACTACAAAGTATATTAAATAATCTTTTCAAAGATATATTAACAAATATTAAGAGCAAAAGCACTGTAAACAATTTACTTACAAATTCTAAAAATTTATTGGACTTGAAAAATATACCTCAAGACATTAAAGCAATAATTGTACAAACTGCTAAAAATCCAGTCTTGATTGAACAAAACAAACAGCTAAAGAGTTTCTTGCTTGATATAAAAAATCTTGATGAAAAATCCATAAAGACTGCTATATCAAATTCAGGAGTTTTTTTAGAATCTAAATTACTAAAAAATGAACAAAATCCTTCTTCTGATTTAAAGGCTGTATTACTACAGTTATCAAAAGAAATTGATGATCCAAGGATAAATAAAATAATCTCACAAATTGAATATCATCAGTTGTTATCTTTTACTTCTTATTCTAATAATACATTTTTACCATTTTTATGGGACAATGTTGAAGATGGAAGCGTTGATATTTCATCAAACAATAAAGAACAATTCACTTGTAATATACACTTAAAGCTCAAAGAATACGGAGAACTAAAAGCTATGTTGCTACTTGAAAAATCAAATACTCTTACTTTAAATATGAGAATAGAAGATAAAAGTTTTAAAAATAAAATACAAAATAATTTACAATTATTAAGACAAAAATTAAATAATATAGCTATTAATATTTCTTCTATAAATATATTGTCATTAAATGAAGAAAAAAGTTATGAAAAAAAGGCTTATGAAAGTAATAATACTATAAGTTATGGTACAGATATAAAAGCTTGAATCTTGTATGCTACTTTTTTATACTTAAATATAAATCTTCTACTTTCGTTCTAGCCCATGGAGTTTTTCTTAAAAACTTCAATGATGATTTTACACTTGCATCATAATTGAAACATCTGATATTTATAATGTTTCCTAACTTTTCCCATCCATAATGATCTACTAAAAAATTTATAATATCTTCTAATTTTATTCCATGTAAAGGATTGTTGGGATTTTCATTCATTGTGAACCTTTGTATTTGTTTGTTATTATATCTTATTATTAATAATTTGTTATAATCAATATATAGGAGTTTACTTGAAAAAAGCAGTATCTTTAAAATATGACAAAATAAAACAAAACGCTCCTAAGTTAATAGCTAAAGGTAAGGGTAGCATAGCTTTAAACATAATAGATGTAGCTCAAAAACACAATATTCCTATAAAAAAAGATGAAGACTTATTACAAATGCTTTCACAAATAGAAGTTAATGAAGAAATACCTACTGAACTTTATAGTGCAGTATCTCAAATATTTTCTTTTATTTATGAATTAAGTAATGAACAAGAGGACAAAAAATGGCAAGAGTAGTTATATTAAGTGGTGCTGGATTAAGTGCACAGTCTGGAATATCAACTTTTAGAGATAATAATGGATTGTGGGAAAACTATGATATATCAGTTGTTTGTGATGCAAGTTCGATGATCAATAATAAAAAAATCACATTGGATTTTTATGATAAAAGAAGAGAAGATATTAAAAATAAAGTTCCAAATTATGCTCATGAAGTTTTAGTGAAACTAAAAAGAGAATTTAGCAGTGATATTGCACTTATCACTCAAAATGTAGATGATTTATTCGAAAAAGCAGGACTTAAAGAAGATGAACTTATACATTTACATGGTTTTTTACCAGAAGTCAGGTGTCAAAACAAACAATGCGAAGAAATATATAACATATCTTATAAAAAGATAAACACAATGAATGAAGGTTATTGTAAAAAGTGCAATACTCAATTAAGACCAAATATTATTTTCTTTGGTGAATCAGCACCTAAATATGAAAATTTACATTATGAACTAAACAATTGTGAATTTATAGTCATCATTGGTACTAGTGGCAATGTTATAGATGTAAACTATATGGCAAATAATATTAAATATAGCATATTAAATAACCTAGAACAAAGCGATGCAATTGAAGACAGTTTATTCTCAAAAGTGATGTATGATAAAGTAAGTGATGTTATAGATGAAATATATAATGATGTGAAAGAATTTCTAAATGCCTCAAAATAATCATGTTTATGATTATATAATTATTGGTAGTGGTATAAGTGGTAGTTGTATGGCTCATGAGTTAAATAAACACTCTAAAAATATCTTAGTAATAGAAAAGGGGGATAAAATTGCATCAGGAGCTAGTAGAGCTGCTGGTGGATTTATATCTCCATTATTAGGAAAGCCAAATAAACTTAAAGATTTAGTAAATAAAGCTTTTGATTATTCTACAAACTTTTATAAATCAAATATGCCAGAATTAATAAATCAATGTGGAACATTACAATTAGCAAAAAATAAAAAGGATCAAAATAGATTCAAAAAATATTTAGAATATATTGATCAAGATTATAAAATAGAGCAGGGAGGTTATTTTTTTAAAGATGCAAGTATAGTAAAAAATATTGAGATATGTACAGCTTTATTAAAAGATATAACTATACAATATAACTATGAAGTGAAAGTTATAAGTTTTAGTGATAATATTTGGAATTTAGATAATAATTACTATACAAAAAATATTATTTTAGCAACAGGAGCCAGTAAAAATTTAATTAGTGAGTTTTACCTTAAAACTAGGGATTTATGGGGACAAGGAATAACAATAAGTAGTACAACCTGTATAAGTCATAACTATCATAAAGAGTGTTCAGTATCCGCTTCTATGCCTTTGAATGAAAATGAATATAAAATTAAAATAGGAGCAACACATCATAGAAATGTTAAAGATAAAAAGGTAGTTAAAAGCGATACACAATATTTGTTGTATAAAGCTTCTGATATTATAAAACTTGATAACATAAAAGTCATAAAAGAATATGCAGGTTCAAGAGCTTCTAGTGAAGATTACTTTGCACATGTAGGTAAAATAATAAATTCATTCAAAACTTTAGAAAAATTTCCATCTTTAAAAAATGGTATAAAAATGTCTCAAAATAGATTTATTTACTATGATAATATTTATATATTAAATTGTTTAGGAGGAAGAGGTTTTGTACTAGCACCATATTTAGCAAAAGAGCTGAGTAACTTAATAATAAATAATATTGATGTAAGTGAGGATGTTAATGTTGCCAGACTCTTTAAAAAAGAGGTTAGGCGATTAAATAATAAAAATAAAACTACTTAACAATTGTGTAGTTTTTTAAGACTTCTTCTATTTTTTTCATATTTGTAGAAGTAGGAGCTAATAATGGTAATCTATATTCTAGTGTATCAATAAGACCAGCTATATACATTGCTGCTTTAATAGGTATTGGATTAGCTTCACAGAACAATACCTGATTCATTGGATATAATTTATCATTTATTTCTAAAGCAGTTTTAAGGTCACCTTTTAAAGCGCTATGAACTAATTTACTTTTCAAATCTGGTAGTATATTTGCAGTTACAGATGTAATTCCTGCACCACCATTAGCAATCATAGAAAAATCAATAGCATCATCTCCGCTTAAAACCTTTAACTCTGGTCGTAGGCTAAGTATTGCAGTTGATCTCTCCAAACTTCCTGTTGCTTCTTTAGTACCATATATATTAGGACAATCATCAAACAATCTAATAGTAGTTTGTGTGTGTATATCAACACCAGTTCTTCCTGGTACATTATACAACATCATTCCTAAGTCAGGAACAGCATCGGCAATTGTTTTATAATGTTGATATAAACCTTCTTGAGATGGTTTATTATAGTAAGGCGATACAGAAAATATAGCATCAACACCAGCTTTTTGTGCTAGCTTTGCTATTTGTACAGCTTCTATTGTAGAATTAGATCCAGCACCTGCTAATACTTTCGTATTTGTATTTTTACAAACTTCAACTGCTATTTGTACACATCTTATATGTTCATCATGACTTAAAGTTGCACTTTCTCCTGTTGTTCCAACAGGACATATGGCATCAATTCCATTATCAATTTGTCTTTGAATTAAATATGCGTAAGCTTGTTCATCTAATTTTGAATTTTTAAATGGGGTGATTATAGCTGTAGTAGCTCCCGTTACAATTGTCATTTAATATTCCTATATGTGTAATTTTTTGTATTTTAACATTATTTTAATAAAAAATCCTATATTTCTAATCCACTTTGAAATAGTATTTTATTTCTTCCTGTATTTTTTGCCTTATACAAAAGTTTATCTGATAAATTTATAGCTTCTGTATAGTTTTTATTCATACTTCTTATTGTAACACCAGCACTAAAACTAATTGATAGTCTATGCTCTTTATAAATGAACTTGCTATTGTTTACAATTTTTTTAATTCGTTTTATATATACTTCTATTTCACTTTCATCTTTACAATATAATAATCCAACAAATTCCTCTCCTCCATATCTTCCTACTATATCCGTATCTCTTGTACCTTTTAAAAGTATTTTAGAAAATGTTGATAAAACTGTATCTCCACATTCATGTCCATAGTTATCGTTTACCTTTTTAAAATAATCTATATCAAAAAATATAATTGCAAAATCTGTTTTATTTCTTTTATATTGTTCATCAATAATTACTGCGTGCTTTTCGTAAGCTTTTCTAGTATATAAAGATGTTAAATGGTCAATGTCATTTTCTTTTTGACTTCTTTTAAGTTCTTCTTCTAATAATTCAATTTTATCTTTTAGTTCAACTATTTCTATTTGGCTTTTTTGAAACTTTTTACTTGAAGTATTAACGTTTTCTTTCATTAATTGAGCAGTTCCTTCAAGTTCATGTTGTAATAAATCTAAATTATTTAAATTAGGTTTTTCTAACTTACCTAATTTACGTGTAATTTTTGATATATCAATACTACTTTGCGTATTTATTGATAATATCTCTTTTATTTGTGTATTTAGAAGATTATTTAGCTTGGATATTTTTTTTGTATGTTTTAAATATACATTATGATCTCTTTTTTTTCTATCATTTGTAAATGAATTAATTGCATTTTGTATATTTTCATCAAATATAGAACTTTTTGTTTTTTTGATTTCTTTGGCAAATATTTTAAGTTCGGCATTTTTTTTATTATCAATTGAGGCACTTAAAGAATCAATAATAATTGATGTAAGGTTGTCAAGATTATCATATTGATTTTCAGTTATAAAAAAAGCTAAATCTTTAAAAGTAGTTATTTTATTTTTTTGTATTTCTTTTTGTTTATCTTTTGATAAGGAAGTTACCAAAGTCTTAAATAATTTATTTTCTTTGGAGATAAAGTCCATTTTATTTGATAATGCTATAAATTCTCTTTCATACTCATTTGGCAATGCTTCAATGTTATTTTTAATTAAAGTAGCAAAGACTTGTTTACCAATATTATTAATAGTTCCCATTTTATTATCCTAATAATTTTTTTACAAATAAGTTTATTCTTTTTCCATCAGCTTTCGCACCAATTTCTTTTTTTGATTGGCTCATTACTTTGCCCATATCTTTTATTGAACTAGCATTGATATTTTTAATGATGTTAGCAATTATATTTTGAAGTTCATTATCATCTAATTGTGTGGGTAGGTATAAACTAAAAATATTTATTTGTTCTTGTTCTATTAAAACTAAATCATTTCTAGAAGCTTTTTCGTATTGTATTATTGCGTCGTTTCTTTGTTTAATTCCCTTTTGTATTAATGTAATTATATCATCATCGTTTAAATCTTTTCTTTCATCAACTTCGATTTGTTTTATCATTGTATTGATTGCTCTTACTGAATCTCTTTTTACAATATCCTTAGCTCTCATAGCATCTTTTAAATCAGATTTTAATTGTTCTTTGAGTGTCATATTTTAAATTCCTATGTTAATATATAATTATTTTATCATAAATTAAATTATTTTTCTTAAAATACCCAATTTTTATTTATTTTTTTGAAAACTTTCTACTAATTCTACCAATAATAAATATTCTTCAACTTTTTGTTCATATGATTTGTTAATTATTTCTAATTCTTGAGATACTAAAACAATGCCTTTATCTTTATAACAATCTGGATTCATAAGACAGATGTTATATTGTTCAATTTGTTTTTCTAAGATTTCAATTTCACTTGGTAATTTTTCGTATGAATGTTGTTGTTTGTAGGATAATTTTTTATTTTTACTATGTAAACTATTTGTATTTATGTTAACTAGTTTTGTTTTATTATTGTTTATTTTATTATCTTTTTCTACTTGAATAACGAATTTTTCATCTTTTTCATCTTCTAAATAATCACTATACTTTTGATATGATTCCTCAAGTAAGCCATTACCTTTAAAAATTAATAATTTTTTTGCAATTTTATCAACAAAAAATCTATCATGACTTACAAATATTAACGCTCCTTGAAAAGAAGCTAAATATTGTTCAAGAATATTTATAGTGGGAATATCTAAATCATTTGTTGGTTCATCCATAATTAATACATCAAATTTTTTTGTAAAAAGTAGGGCAATTGCTATTCTATTTTTTTCACCACCACTTAATACACCAACTTTTTTATCTAAATATTCTTTTGGAAATAAAAAGTTTTTTAAATATCCAAAAACATGCATGGTTCTACCATCATTTAAATCAACTCTATCTCCACCATTTGGACAAAAAGTATGCATAATAGTCTTACTTTCATCAAGCATTTCTCTATGTTGATCAAAATAACCTATTTTAAAATTACCTATTTTAAACTCTCCTTTGTTTATTTTTAGTCTTTGCATAAACACCTTGAGTATAGTAGATTTTCCACTTCCATTTGGACCAACTATTGCAATAGTATCTTTTTGAAGTATTCTACAAGTAAAATTTTTTATTAATTCTTTATTTCCTAGTGTTAAATACACATTATCTAATTCAAATAACATTTTCTTTTTATTTTGAGTATTTCCATTGTTAAATGATTTTTGTTCACGTTCTAAATCTAATTTCATTTTATTTATTCTTGCAGGATTTGTTTTTACTTGCTCTTTTAATTTAAAATAATTATCTTTTCTTAATTCATTTCTTTTTCTTCTAGCACTAATTCCATGTTGCATCCAATGTGCTTCATCTCTAAGTTTTCGTATAAGATTATCATGTTGTTTTTGTAAAGTATGAATCATTTGTTGTTTTTGTTCTAAATATGCAGAATATCCACCATTGTATTTTGTTAGTGTTCCATCTTCTATTTCTAATATATTTGTTGCAATATTATCTAAAAAATATCTATCATGAGAAATAAATATCATTGTAAATTTTTCTTTTAATAATATCTCTTCTAAAAATTCAACCATATATACATCAAGATGATTTGTTGGTTCATCTAAAAGTAGTACATCCGGTTTTTTTAAAATCAAACCTGCTAATCCAACTCTTCTTTGTTCTCCACCACTTAGTAGACTGATGTCTTTAAATTCATAATCTTTTAACATGAATTCTCTTAAAACTCTTTGTACTTTATTATCCAAATCCCAAGCATTGTGGTGATCAAGATAGCTCATAAGATCAGCTTGTTTGTTTAATAAATCTTCATTTTCATAATCTGTTGCTAACAATAATGATATCTCGTTGTATTTCTTTTGTGCTTGTTTTAATTCTACTAATTGATTTTCAATTACATCTCTTACTGTTTGACCTATAACAAATTTTGGTTGTTGGTCTAGCATCTCTATTTTCAAAGATTTATTAATAGAGAGCTCTCCACTATCAGCTTGAACTTCTTTTGTTATGATTTTCATAAAAGTAGATTTACCTTGACCATTTTGACCAATAATAGCAATTCTTTGTTTTGCTAATAAGGTAAAATTAACATCTTTTAAAATAGTTTTTATATCGTATTGTTTGTTTATTTGTTGTAAGTCAATGAGTGCCATGATATTCCATATCTAAGGTATCTTAGATAATTATCTAAGATATCTTGTTATTATTTGCTGTTGATTTTAACTTTCAACGTAGTTTTTAAGATTTCTACCAACATTTGGATGTTTTAGTTTTTTGATAGCTGAGCTTTCTATTTGTCTTACTCTTTCTCTTGTAACATTTAATTCATTTCCAATCTCTTCTAAAGTTCTATCACTTTCATCACTTAAAAGTCCAAATCTCATTCTAACAACAGCTTGTTCTCTTTCGTTTAATTGTCCCAATATTTGATCAATTTGACCTTTTAAATCATCTTTCATTATATTGTCAACAGGAGTAGGTGCATTAGTATCTGATACAAAGTCACCAAATTTACCATCGTCATCAGTTCCAATAGGTGCATCTAAAGATACAGGTTCTTTTGTTATTTTTATAACTTGTTTTACTTTATCAATACTTAGTCCAACTTCTTTTGCAATTTCATCAATTGATGGTTCTTTTGAGTTGTCTTGGATACCGTTTCTTATTATTTTATTGATTCTATTTATAGTTTCAATCATATGAATTGGTATTCTTATAGTTCTAGCTTGATCAGCAATAGCTCTACTAATTGCTTGTCTTATCCACCAAGTAGCGTATGTAGAGAATTTATAACCTTTTTTGTATTCAAATTTATCAACAGCTTTCATCAATCCAATATTACCTTCTTGAATTAAGTCTAAAAATGGTAAACCTCTATTTGTATATCTTTTAGCAATAGAAACCACAAGTCTTAAATTTGCTTTTGCCATTCTATTTTTTGCTTCATCGGTAATTTTTTTACCTAATTTGATTTGTCCTAAAATGTCTTTTAATTCTTCTTCTTCTAAATCAAATCCACCCTTAGATGCTTCTCTTGTCTGAAAAAGTTTTTTGATTTCCATATATGTACCAACCATTGTAGCCTCAGGAACCATACCAATGATATCAATTTTACTTAAATTTAAAATCTTTTCTAAAAGCATATGATGATTTTTAATCAAAGTATCGTTAAATAAAGGAAGTTTATATTCAAGTTTTTTTAATTCTATTTCAAAACCACTATCACTTTGTAATGCTGTTTCCATAGCTTTAACTATTTCTGTTATAAGCTTACTTGTAGGTCCAAGTTCGACTAATGAATCTTTTAATTTCATTTTTTTAAATGCAACGGATAAATCAAAAAATAATATATCTTCTTCTTTTGTACCTTGTACAGCTTCTTTTTCGATAAATTTCATCCAATCTTTTTTTGCTTTTTCTAAAAGCTTAAATGCATCAACAATAGTTTGACCTCTTTTGTCGAGTTTGATTTTTTTCTTTTCTTTATTTTCTTCATCTGTTTGTTCAATCTCAGTAGAGCTTGTACTTTCTTCACTTGATGAATTTTCATCTTCTTCATCAAAGTTTCTAAATAATTCTTTTACTTTTCTTTCTCTATTAACTAATGGTTCTTTATATTCTAAGATAAAATCAACTAAATATGGAACTGAACAAATAGCATCTAAAATACTATCTTCACCTTGTTCCATTAGTTGTGATATTTCAATTTCTTCTTCTTTTGTAAGTAGGTTTACTTTTCCCATCTCTCTTAAATACATTCGTACAGGAGAATCACTTCTACTCCATTCTAATTGTTCTTTGCTTTTTAATAAATCAAATTTATCAGAACTTTTTAATTTTTCTCTTAATGCTATTTTTCTTTTAATTTCTTTTTCGTTTATTTGTTTTGCTAATTCTCTTGAGCTAAGTAACGTTACATTATACAAAGCTGATTGTGCTAATATTTTTTTAACTAATGATGGACTTGGTACTTTTGGAAAAACTTTTATTAATTTTTCAAGAGTAAGAACATTGTTTTTATTACTTTTTATGATACTTTCTATAGATTTATTTATGTCTTTAGTTGCCATTTATATTAAAAACCTCCATTTATGAATTTATGTGGATTATACCCAAATTTTATTTTGCATAAGCTTTGATTAATAAAACTTTTTTAATATTTTTGCTAAGATACGTATAATTAACGACTTTAAGGAATATAATAAATGGAAAATTTAACAGGAAAAGTTTGGACTTTTGGTGAGAATATTGATACAGACCTAATAATAGCTGCAAGATATTTAAGTAGCAGTGATCCAGATCATCTTGCTAAATACATTATGGAAGATGCCGATCCTGGTTTTAGTGAAAAAATAAGCACAGGTGATATTATAGTTGCTGGTGAAAATTTTGGTTGTGGTTCAAGTAGAGAACATGCTCCTATTGCTTTAAAAGCTGCTGGTATTAGTGCAATAATTGCACCCACATTTGCTAGAATTTTTTATAGAAATGCTTTTAATATGGGATTACCTATTTTTGAAGTTAGTGATTCACTTGAAATAAATGAAGGTGATATAGTTAGTATAGATATTCAAAATGGATTGGTAAAAAATGACACAAATGGTAAATCATATGAATTTAAAGCAATACCACCATTTATGCAAGAACTTTTAGATGCAGGTGGATTAATGCAATTTGCAAAACTAGAAAATGAAAGAAAATAAATGAAAGATTATAATATATCGTTAATAAAAGGCGACGGAATTGGTGTTGAAATTGTAGATGAAGCAGTAAAAGTATTAGATGCAGTTAGTAAAAAATTTGATATAAATTTTAATTATAAAGAATACTTAATGGGTGGGTGTGCTATAGATGCTACAGGAAATCCATTACCTGAAGAAACAATAAGTGGAGTTTTAGATTCTGATGCTTGTTTATTTGGTGCTATTGGTGGACCAAAATGGGACAATAGTCCACGGGAGCTAAGACCTGAATCTGGACTTTTAAGGTTTAGAAAGCACATGGGAGTTTTTGCAAACTTAAGACCAGCTATTGTATATGACGAATTAGTTGATGCAAGTTCTTTGAAACCTGAAATAATCAAAGGTGTTGATATTATGGTAGTAAGAGAACTTATTGGTGGAATTTATTTTGGAGAACCTAAAGGTAAAACTGAAACAAAAGGTTGGAATACAATGGTTTATGAAGTTTATGAGATAAAAAGAATAGCTCATGTAGCTTTTAAACTTGCAATGAAACGTGGTAAAAAGCTTTGTTCAATAGATAAGGCAAATGTACTTGATGTATCGCAACTTTGGAGAGATACGGTTGAAGAAATTTCAAAAGAATACCCAGAAGTTGAATTATCTCATATGTATGTAGATAACTGTGCTATGCAACTTATTGCAAATCCAAAACAATTTGATGTAATATTAACTGGAAATATTTTTGGTGATATTTTAAGTGATGAAGCTTCTATGTTAAGTGGAAGTATAGGACTTCTACCATCTGCTTCAACAGGTGAAAAAACAGCTATTTATGAGCCTATTCATGGTTCTGCTCCTGATATTACTGGCATGGGAATTGCAAATCCTATTGCTACAATTTCAAGTGCTTCTATGATGCTTAGATATTCTTTTAACGAAATACATGCAGCTAACGCTATAGATAATGCAATTAAAACAGCAATGGCTCAAGGTATAAGAACTAAAGATTTAAGTGCATTTGGTGCTAAAAAAATAGTAAATACACAAGAAATGGGAGATATAATTGCTGATTTAATTTAGCAATTATTATATATGAAACAAAATATGATATTGTGTGATACGCACAATATCTCTTTACAATTAACTACTTCTCAAAAAGAACAAATAAATTATCTAAAAACATTATTCCATGCATATACTAAAAAAGTGTATATAGTAGGTGGGACATTAAGAAATCATTTTTTGAATATAAACTACAATAATGACATAGATATTGAAGTTCACGATATAAGTATAGATGTATTTGAAAAACTAATGAATAAAATCAAAGCAAATGGTGTAGGTAAATCTTTTTTTGTATATAAATACAAAGATATCGATATTTCATTGCCAAGACTTGAAAAAAAAGTTTCAATAGGACATAGAGGTTTTGAGGTAACTTTGGCAAAAGATGAATATACAGCTAGTTTAAGAAGAGATTTTACAATGAATGCTCTTATGTACAATGTTTACAATAATGAAATATTGGATTTTCATAATGGTATATCAGATATTAAAAACAAACTTATAAAAGTAGTAAATGAAAAATCATTTAGTGAAGATAGTTTAAGAGTTTTAAGAGCTATTCGTTTTTCTTGTAAATACAATCTAAAAATACAAGATAAAACTATGCTTTTAATGCAAAATATTGATATAAGTGATTTGAGTTCATCTCGTATAAGTGAGGAATTAAAAGAAATATTTAAATCCAAACATTTAACAAAAGCTTTTTTTTATATGATAAAAAGCATGATTATTGAAAAATTATTTGATATTAAAATTACAAATTTACAATTTATAAAAATTATAAAAAGTATTACTCGAAGAAAAAAATATTTTAATTCAAACTTATATGAATATTATTATTTGTTCATATTAAAAAAATATTTAAAAATAAATATTGAAAAATTAAACTTATCAAAAAGATATAAATTTATTCAAAATGAAATAAATATAAATCATAATATAACGAATAAAGAACTCTATACTTTAGCACTAAAAAAACCTATAAACCAGTATCTTGATGCTACAAACGAAGTTGTAATTAGTAAAGCAAAATACTTAAACATATATGAAAATAAATTAATATTAAATATAGATGTACAACAAATAATAAACGATGGATATAAAAATAAACAAATTAAAATCCAAATACAAAAAGAAGAACAAAAACAAATAAATACAATAATATGTCAAAATGCAATAGTTTATAAATAAAATTTATTTTTATGACATAATACAATATGAAAAATTTAAAAGATGAACTTGATGAATTGTATATACAGCAAAAAATTATAAATAACAAAATAAATGCACTTGAAATTAAAATACAAAATACAAGTAATTTTGAGTTTATTTTAAAAGATAAAATATATATAAATACAAGTAGGCTTTCTAAAGTAATCATTGATGAATTAAAAGAAATAGCTAGTTTTGAAAATCCTCAAATTAAGACATTGTTGACTCTTAGAAAACCTATTTTTAATATATCAAAATATATATATAGCTTTGAAATGACAAACAATTCCCTCATACTCCCAAGGGGACTTATGCGAGATGTTATATTTATACTAAATGCAAACAATATAAAATATATAATAAAAGATGAAAGACAAGTTATAAAAAGTAAATTTAAAGATATTTTATATACTTTAAAAGATGAACAAAAACTATGCTGTGATGCAATTTATAAAAAAGATTTTGGTATTTGTGTTGCACCTCCTGGTTTTGGTAAAACATTAATAGGTGCACAGATGATAAAACATAGAGGAGTAAATACTTTAGTAATAGTAAATAAAAATATGCTTTTAGATCAGTGGATACAAAGATTTGTTGATTATTTTGGATATTGTAAAAATGAAATAGGATATTTAGGAAAAGGAAAAAACAAACTAAATTCAAAACTAGATATTGCTACTATGCAAAGTCTAAAAAACAATATAAACATAATAAAAGATTATTCATTTGTAATAGTTGATGAATGTCACCATATACCAGCACTTACTTTTGAAAAGATTATTAGCAAATTTTGTGGAAAATATATATTAGGACTTAGTGCAACACCAAATAGAAAAGACGAAATGGATCCTATTTTATTTCAACAATTAGGAAATGTAGCATATGAAGTAAAAAATAAAATAACATCTACAAATGTACTTGATGTAGTTACAAGTGACTTTACAAGTGAAGTTGATAATTTTGCTTCATTACTTAGTGAAATTATAAATGATAAACAAAGAAATAATTTAATAATAGAACAAATACTAAAACATTCAAATAGAAAAATACTTTTATTAACAGATAGAATAGAACATATAGAAAATCTTTGTATTTTACTTGATAACTGTGCTTTAGATTATTTGAGTATACATGGAAGTTTAGACAAAAAAACAAAAGAAGAAAATCTTAAAAAAGTAAAATCGTCCTCACTTATTTTAGCAACGACATCTTATTTTGGAGAAGGTATTGATTTTCCACATCTAAATACTATAATATTTGCAACTCCTATATCTTATTATGGAAGGTTGATTCAATACCTTGGTAGAATTGGAAGAGGAGGGGATGATTGCTTAGCTATAGACATTCTAGATGATAAAAATAACTTTACTAAATCATCATTTAGAAAAAGAAAAGATGCCTATAAACAATTACACTATAAAAAAATTAATAATATTTAGTTAAAATACAAGAAACTTTATTAGGATTTATTATGAATAAAAGTTTATTGACCAATTTGTTAGCTACTATCTTACTTATTATAGGAGTATTGATACAGAATAATGTTTTATTAACTATTGGTTTATTTGCATTAAGTGGTGCTATTACTAATTATTTGGCAATTCATATGTTGTTTGAAAAAGTTCCTTTTTTATATGGTTCTGGAGTAGTTGAAAATAAATTTGAAGAATTTAAATTATCCATTCATACTCTTATGATGGATCAATTTTTTACAAAAGAAAATTTGGATAAATTTTTTGATTCAGAAATAAAAAATAACAAACAGTTTGATTTAAGTGTACTTATAAATAAAACAGATTTTTCAATAGCCTTTGAAAGTTTAAAATCTGCAGTAATGGAATCAAGTTTTGGTGGTATGTTAGATATGTTTGGTGGTGTTGCAGCACTTGAGCCTTTAAAAGAACCATTTGAAACTAAAATGAAAAGTTCAATTAGTACTATTGTTCACACTGAAGATTTTCAAAATAGGCTAAAAGCAACATTTACATCTTCAGACGTTAGTATTGATATGCAAGAAAAAATACAAATTGTTGTATATGAAAGACTTGAGGAATTAGATGCTAAGATGGTAAAAAATTTGGTACAAAATATGATGAAAGAACATTTAGGTTGGCTTGTAGTTTGGGGTGGATTTTTTGGTGGACTTATTGGTTTAATAGGTGCTTATTTATTAGTATAAAACATAGATTTTTTTTACAAAATACATTTTTATAAATTTTATATTTTTTCATTGGTCATAGTGCAAATAAACAAATATATAGTAAAGGTCAAATAATATATTCTAACTATGACTTATAATTATTAAAAAGTTCTAAAATATACTCATTGAGTGAATTTAAATGGGGTATTTTTATCATTGACTAAGTATCTCAATATAAATATAATTATATTAATTTTGAAGTGTATAGATAAGAATGAAAATATGTTTTTTTAATTTTTCGTATTAATTTTTGTAAAATACTTAGCTTGTGTATATATTAAATAGTTAGTAAATTAGATTCTAAATCTAAGAGTTTTTTCTTAGTACTCAATCCTCCAGCATATCCGGTTAGTTGTCCATTTGTACCAATTATTCGATGACAAGGTATAATTATGC
>CAZEXK010000015.1:0-36258 GCA_964516815.1 uncultured Helicobacter sp.
TTTTTCATCAAATACTTTTTTACTATAATTATATAGCTCATTTACGTCAAGTGGATATAGTTCAACGATACTTGCGAAGTGAAAGAATGCAGATGATTTATTTTCAAATAGATGTTTCACGACAGAAGTTTTACCAAATCTTCTTGGGGCTTTAATCATAAATGATTGATTTTCATTTATGTATGTTTTAAATATTGGTAAATGGTTTTTTAATCTCCACCTCACTAAGAGGTCGTACAAGTTTAGGCATTCCAGTTCCTTTTTTACAGTACACTTTTAACAGTACCAATTTGTACTGCACATTGTACTGTAAAAAGAGTTAGATTTAATTAAACTATACTAGACAATCTTAGACAGTAAAAAGTATATAAAGCTAGTTTTTGTAGGTGTTTTTAGATGATATGGGAAGTGTTTGGATTAAGTAATGGCGGACGAGGAGAGATTCGAACTCTCGGTACCCGTAAAGGTACGCACCCTTAGCAGGGGTGTGGTTTCAGCCACTCACCCACTCGTCCTAAGGCTGAAAGTATACATAATTTTATGTAAAATAAAGCTTAAAACTTTATATATTACTTAGTATTTTTTCAATTACTCTTGCTGGATCATCTGATTTATAAATTGGTCGTCCAACAACTATAAAATCAACTAGTTCTTTCTTTGATATATTTAAATCAGCAACTCTTTTTTGATCACCAGCATCTTCTCCAAATGGTCTGATTCCAGGACATAGTGTAATAAATGAATTATGTGTATTTTTTTTAATATCTTTACTTTCAAAAGCAGAACAAACTACTCCATCCATACCAGAATCATAAGTATCTTTTGCAAATTTTATAGCTTTTTCTTGTAAGTCTTCATTGTATATATAAGAAAACTCATTATTACTAAAGCTAGTAAGTGCAGTCACTGCTATAACTATAGGTCTATTATTATATTTTTTCAATCTATTCATAACTTCACTCATAGCATTTTTACCAGCACTTGCGTGAACATTAAACATATCAATATTTAATTTAGCTATTTCTTCTGCCGCATCAGCCATAGTATTTGGTATATCATATAATTTTAAATCTAAAAATATTTTAAAATTTGGATTGATTTTTTTTAATTTTTGCAAAAATTCTTTGCCATCTCTAATATAAGCTCTGAATCCTACTTTTAACCAAACGTCATAATTCTTAATTTTATTTGCCAGTTCCAGGTTTTCAATTGCGCTTGGATTATCTAGAGCAACACAAAGCTTCATTATATATTATCCAGTAAACCATTTATAAATTTTGGTGCATTGTCACTTGCTAATCTTTTAGCTAATTCTATTGCTTCATTTATGACGATTGCTTTATCAAGATTATTGAATTTTATTTCAAATATAGAAAGTCTCAATATTGCTTTTTCAACACTTCCTACATCATTTAATTCTCTTTTTTTTAAATTAATACTTAATATACTATCTATTTCTTCTAGATTTTTCATAGTACCTCTAAAAAGATTTACTGCAAATTCTTTTTGTTTATTTCTAATTTTTTTATCTTCTAAAATAATATCTGAATATTTTTCAATTTCAGTATTACCTAAATCAAAAGCATACAAAAGTCCAATTACAGATTCTCTAGCTTGAGTTCTAGTTGCCATTATTTTTCCATTTCTTTGTAAAGATCAAGCATTTCTATAATAGTTATCATTGCCTCAGCACCTTTATTACCAGCTTTTGAACCTGCTCTTTCAATTGCTTGTTCAATTGTATCAGTAGTTAGTACACCATTTGATACAGGAAGTCCAGAATCCATTGCAGCACTAGCAATTCCTTTTGTAGCTTCAGCAGATATATAATCAAAATGTGGAGTTGAACCTCTAATAACTGCACCCACACAACAAACTGCATCATATTTTTTAGAATCTAATGCTTTTTTAAGAGCAAATGGAATTTCAAATGCACCTGGAACTAATATTAAGTCTAAATTGTCAATATTCCCGCCATGTCTTTTAAATGCATCTTGTGCACCTTCTACTAATCTATCAGTTATTATATGGTTAAATCTACCATTTATAATTGCTATTTTTTCAGCTCCATTTAATCTTAATTGTCCTTCTAATATTTTCATTTTAGTCCTTTAATTTTTTAATACGTTTTGTATTTTTTTAATATCATTTATTGTTAATTTTAAATTTTCAATTGTTAACATATTTGGTCCATCACTAAGTGCAATACTTGGATCAAAATGTGTCTCAAAAAAGAAGCCATCAACTCCAACTGCTGCTGCTGCTTTGGCCAATGATGGTACTATTTGAGAATTTCCACCTGTAGTACTGCTTGTACTTGGTACTTGTGCTGAGTGTGTTGCATCAAATATTACTGGTGCATATTTTTTCATAGAAAGTAAATTTTTATAATCAACAATCAATGAACCATATCCAAATACATTTCCTCTTTCACACAACCATACATTATTTTTCATAGATACTTCATATCCTATATCATTTACACCTCTAGTTTTAAGTACTTTAGTAACAGGATGCTGCATTGCATCACTAGCTAAAAATTGCCCTTTTTTAATATTTACTATACAATTTGATTTTGCACATTCAATCAACAAATCAGTTTGTCTACATAAGAAAGCTGGTATTTGCAATACATCAACAACTTTTGCAACCTCTTGTACTTGTGATGATTCATGAACATCTGTTAATATTTTATATCCAAATTTATCTTTAACTTCTTTAAGGATATTTAAACCTTCTTTTATACCAAGTCCTCTAAAACTATCTATTGATGTTCTGTTTGCTTTGTCAAAACTAGCCTTAAAGTAAAAATCAATTTCATTATCTTCATGTAAAAATTTCAATTCATGCGCAATTTTCATAATATTTTCATGACTTTCTATTACACAAGGACCTGCTATTATTATCATTTTATCCACTTAAAAACCTCTTTTATTGTATTTTTTTCTTTTCCATAGTATGCATAAAATAATTCATAAAGATTATTTGCTATATCTAAAGCGTCATTACGTGCTACTTCGTTACTAGCAAACAATATTTTATCATCAATTTGTATTTCAACATCTCCTGAAGGTAAAAGCATTTTTTCTTCACCCCTTAATAAAATAAGAGGTAATATTTTATTATTTTCATCTCGATTTATCAATGATTTTGAAAATATCCCAAGCTTTATTTTTCTATTTTTATATTTTATAAAATGATGCACTGCATAAGCTTTTTCTTTAGTTATCTTTATACCAAAGGTTTCTGGGTTATGACTTATTTCATTATATAGTTTTGTAACTATTTTTTGCGCAAATATTGGATCTACATGCTTTTTACATAAATCTAAAAATATATTAGAATAAGGTGCTATTAAAAAATTTGTGGTTTTTTTGATCAATACACGAGCAGGAATAAACACCAAATCAATTTTCGCATTTTTAAATACTGATATATCCTCAACTTCATTTTCTCTTGCTATTGTAAAAATATTAGGATTAATTCTTCTAGCACTAGTAAGAATTGATAGGTTTTGTGTATCATTATCTGTACTTGCTATAATTGCAACTGCTTCCATAATTCCAGCTTTAATTAGTAAATTCTTTTCATCAGCACTACCAATTATAACCTCACTTCTAAACTCAGCAGGCAAATCTCTAAGAACTTTTTTTCTTGGTTCTATAAAAGTAGCATCTATTCCATTTTCTTTTAAAATATGAAATAATACTTTGCCCATACGACCCAAGCCACATACTACATATTTACCTTTTGGCACACTCTTTGAATTTATTTTTAATCTATCACTTCCATATACCCATCTTTGAAGTACTCTCATATCTGGATTTGTTATTGCCATTTGTATTAATTCAGCAATGATTTCAAACGGATTTTCAACTATATCAACGCCTAAATCTCTTAAATCTTCTGCATGACTATTTGTAGTTGATTTTATAGCCAATTTTACATTTGGATTTAAAAACTTCGTAGTTAGAGCTACTTTTAAATTTAATTCATCATTGGAAAATAATGCAACAACTGCTTTGCAGTATTTAGATCGTATCCCAGCTTTTTCAAGTGCTATTGAATCATGAACATCTGCAATTAAGCTAGGAACATGAGGAGTATAATTTTCTAAATTTAATTCCCTTACTTTTTCTTCATCTTTTTCAATGACTACAACTCTTACTCCACTTGCAATTGCTGTTTTTATAATTTCACTTGATATATAGTTGTATCCTAATATTATTAAAAAATGCTGATTTATATTTTTTACATATTTCTCAAATTTATTTTGAGCTAGTTGAGAAAGAAGAAGTTTATCTTGTAATAAAGTAATAAATGTACCCAAAGAATAAAACCAGCCCATAACTGTAGCATAAACAATCATAGACATCCATATTCTTTGAGATGCAGTAAATGTATATGGTATTTCACCAAAACCTATTGTAGTTGCAGTATATGTAACTATATAAAAAGCATCAAATATATTCATACGATATACTTCGCCCATATCATTTTTACCATCAATAACAACAAGGCCAATTATAGCAATGCTGTAAGTAAGAACAAGAACCAACAAAGGCGTTCTCATTCTATATAAAACTATCCATAATGCACTATTATTCATACGAACCTTAAATAAAAAGTCTAATAAACTATCGTTTTGACTTTAATGTATCACCTACATATAAAATTACTGATACCACATTAGCAGCTAATGCTCCACCTGATAGTGATATAATTAAAGATACTAATTCTCTATCCAATACATACACATATGCACCCATAGCCCAAATAGTAGCTGCAGCAATTAATTGTATAACTGCAACTAAAGATGTTGCTAGTAAAACAGAACCCATTTGTGTTTTATCACCAAGTTTTAAAATCGTTGCTATTAGATTAACAACAATTGCTGCAAATAATTCAAATTTACTGTGTACAGTTATGTCTGTTAAATCGCCATAAAAAAACCCAAAATTTAATGTCATTGCTAGTATTATAAAAAAACCTGATATTACTTTATCAAAATTCACTAATCATCCTTTTATTTTCTTTTTAATAAAAAAAGGTGTAACTATAAATAGCTACACCTTATTATACCTTATTATATCTAATTATACTAATAGTTTAGTATAAACCATATTTACTTGTATCTTTCATTTTGTACAATACTCTCATAGTGTCATTCATATCATAAAATATTTTAAATACTCCAGAATCACTCTTAAGTTCACTTAATGCATCTTCAATATTCATAGGTTTGTATGATTTCAATTTAATAGGAACTATTTCGTTTTCTAATTTTTCGAGCTCTCTTGCAATCATGTCTTCTTCTTCTTTAATAGCAACTTCTGTTAATTTAATAGCATCATGACCTTTTATTTTATCCGCATGTCTTCTTAACACTTTACAAACTCTGTCAGTCGCTATATCTATAGCACTATGCAAATCTTTATCTTTTTGTTTTACAACAATTGTATCTTGATGTGCAACATTTAGTACATATTCAAATGTAACTAAATTTTTACCATTTTTTTCTTCTTGTGAAATTATTGCATTTACAGAAATAATATCTAGATTATATTTTTTAAAAACCTCGATTGTATTTTCTATATGTTCTTTTAATTCGTCATTAAGCGTAATATGTCTTCCAACTATACTAGTGTTCATAATATACTCCTTATTAGTAAGTTAAAATATTGTACATTTTTCATTTATAAATGTCAAGAAAATAGCAAGTAATTTTAAAATTTAATGATAAATATATATGTTTGTAATCTTATAAAAAAAACTTAACAATTAAACTAATATTTCTCTATTACCTTTAGTGTTTGGTGCACTTAATATTCCACATGCTTCAAGTTGTTCAACTATTGAAGCAGATCTGTTATATCCAATTTTTAATCTTCTTTGTAAGTATGAAATAGAAGATTTTTGATCTTGAATTACAATAAGCTTAGCTTGTTCAAATAAGTCATCTAACTCACCTATATCAGTACTAGTATTTGTTAAATCTATTTCAGTTTTTTCTTTAACAAAGCTCATATCATATTGTACTTCTCTTTGACCTTTTAAAAAGTCAACAACTTTATCAATTTCATCTTCAGTACTCCAAGGAGCGTGTACTCTTACAAGAGAACTAGAACCAGGAGGAGTAAATAACATATCTCCTCTTCCAACTAAAGATTCCGCACCCATAGCATCAAGTATTATTTTAGAATCAATTTTTTGACCAACTTTATATGATACTCTTGAAGGTAAATTAGCTTTAATCAAGCCTGTAACTACATCAACAGATGGTCTTTGAGTAGCAACTATTAGATGTATTCCTGAGGCTCTTGCCATTTGTGCAAGTCTAGCAACACTAATTTCAACTTCTTTTCCACTAGTCATCATTAAATCAGCTAGCTCATCAATAATTATAACTATATAAGGAAACTCATCATAGCCGTTATTTTTTGCTTTTTCATTATAGTTTTCAATATTTTTTGTTCTAGTATCAGCCATCATAGAATATCGTTTTTCCATTTCTCTTACCATATTTGCCAAGGCATTTATAGCTTCCATAGGTTTTGTTATAACAGGAGTTAATAAATGAGGAATATCATTATACATAGAAAACTCTAGCATCTTTGGATCTATCATAATTAATTTTAATTTATCTGGAGAATTTTTGTATAAAAGTGATAAAATCATAGAATTTATACCAACACTTTTTCCAGATCCAGTGGTTCCAGCTATCAATAAATGCGGTAATTTTTTAAGATCAGTAATAAAAGGCTGGCCAACTATATCTTTACCTAAAATCATAGTCAAAGGAGAAGTAGAATTAACAAAAATATCACTTTCAAGTAATTCTCTCAAATAAATAGTATCCATATCCTCATTTGGTACTTCTATACCTACAACATCTTTACCTGGAATTGGCGCTTGTATTCTAATATTTGTTGCTTTTAATGCCATCGCCAAATCATCTTGTAAGTTTAAAATCTTAGATACCTTAACATTAGCAGCTGGTTTAAATTCAAAAGTAGTTACAACTGGACCCGTATATGTTCTTACAACATCTCCATCTATTTTAAATTGTAATAGTTTTTCTAATAAATCTTGTATTTTTTGATCAATAATATCTTCATTAATTTTTGATTTTGTTACTTTTTCAGGTTTTTTAAAAAAGTCTGTTCTAGGAAGTTTAAAGTCATTTGGTTTTTCTACTTCTCCTAATTCAATATCTTCTTGGAGTTTTTTATTTTCTTCTAGTTCATTAACTATTGTGGATTTATGATTAATTTGTTCATCTATTACTTCTTCATTAACTATGTTTATAACGTTTGATGTATTGCTTTGTTCTTTTATTAGCGTAACTTCATTTATAGTTTCATTTTCAACTTGAGCTTGCACTACAGTAGTCATTTCATTTTCAATTTCGGCCTTAATTTCATTTTCTGATATTGTAATTTCCGCGGTGTTTCCTACTTCTTTTATAACCACATTCTCATTTTTATTATCTTCTTTTTCTTTTTTATTATTTTTTTTATTTTTCTCTCTTGATTTTTTTGTATAAGGTAAAGCTATTTTAGACGGTATATAAGTAAATTTATTTAAATTATAACTTACAAATAAAAATGTCCATAAAATAAGTCCAATCAAAACAAATATCCAAACTCCAGCATATCCAATATATGGAAATAATGTAGTGATAATTTGATATCCAATTTCACCTCTATATTCATTTGTAATTAGTAATGCTTGTAATATTAGAACAATTACAAGTATAAATAATCTATATGTACTTTTATATATTAAATGTTTTTTATCATAATTTACATTTGTAAAATTGACTAAATAAAGAGGATATAGAAGTAATATTAAATATATATAAGAAATATAACCGAAATATTTATGAGAAAATATAGCAATATTATGTCCAATCAGTCCAACAATATCTTGATTAACTACAAATATAGAATACGAAAAGTATATTAATACAAAGGCCATAAAAAATGAAAATATTTTCAGCATAAAGTTCCTTATTTCAATAGTTTTGCAATTTTAGCTTGTAATCTCATCCATGTACGGTGTTCCATTAAAGGAAATCCAGACCACTGTTTTTTTGATTCTTTAATTGTTTTAGTAACTGCACTTTTAGCTGATATAGTAGTAAATGCAGCGATTTCCAAATGTCCGGCTACACCACTTTGAGCACCCATAATTACATATTCATTAAGTATTGATGAGCCAGCAAAACCACATTGTCCTGTGATGATACATCCTTTTTTTATTATACAATTATGTGCTATATGTACTAGATTATCTATTCTAACTCCACTATGTATTTCAGTTGAATTAAAAGCTGCCCTATCTATAGAGGTATTTGACCCAATTTCAACATCATCAAATATTATTACATTACCATTTTGGTATATTTTTACATATTTTCCATTTTGATCTGGGGTAAACCCAAAACCATCACTACCTATGACTGTTCCACTATGAATTATAACATTAGTGCCTATCTTGCAATCAGAATAAATACTAACATTTGAATAAATGATACAATTATCACCTATACAAACATTATCACCTATAAAAGACCCTGGCATTATTGTTGTATTATTTCCAATTGTTGTATTTTTACCTATTGATACATTTTTCATTATTATAGTATCTTCTCCAATAATAGGATCCTTACCAGATGATATTATAAGCTCATTTGCAAAATATTTTGATGCATATGCTAAATTTAAATATGGATTATCACAAACCAAAGCAATGGTATTTTTAGGTACTTGGTTTTTTAATGACTCATGAACAAATACAGCAGCTGCATTTGTATTTTCTAAATCACTTAAATATTTCTTATTTTCTAAAAAAGATATTTGAGTGCTTGATGCATCTTTTAATGTATTTAGTCCAGTAATATTAACATTACTTTTACAACTGATGTCTAAATTAGTACATAGAGTATTTAGATTAAGCAAAGTAATTTATTTCTCCATAGCAACAACACCAGATCTTACAATTTCTATTGGGTTGTATATTTTTATTACTTTTATAAAATTAGTAATTCTCACAGGTGAATCTGTAGCTGATATAACTATTGCATCAGCTGTTACATTTTGTATTGTACCATTGTATGCTTTGGCTAATACATCTATATCACTTAGATTCTCGCCCATTGGAATTTTTATTAAAACTGTATCTTTTTCTATGCAATTTTTATGTTCAATAACTTTTAAAATTGGAATTAATTTATTTAATTGCTTAACAATTTGATCAATTTTTCTTGAACTTCCAACAGTTACTATTGTAAATCTAGAATATTCACTGTCACCTATAGGAGCAACTGTTAAGCTATCTATATTGTATCCTCTTGCAGAAAAAAGGTTAGAAATTCTAGAAAGTACTGAATCTTCATTTTGAACAATTAACGATATAACTTCTCTTTTTTCTTCAATGTCATAAAATTCTGACGCATTTTTCATTACATAGATCCTTTTTTTAGAGGTTTATTTGTTTTTGTTGTTTTGTTTTCCGCTGGTGGCAATAATGTCATCTCATCAAGTGCATGTGCATTGGGTACCATAGGATAAACATTTTCTTCTCTTTCAATCATAACTTCGATAAATGCAGTTTTTTTAGATGCAATAGAATCTTTTAATGCCGCATCAAATTCTTCTTTATTTGAAACTTTATATCCAATTCCACCCATAGATTCAACTAGCATTTTAAAATCTGCTTGTGTTTCTAAAACTGTTTCAGCCAATCTGCCCTCATAAAAAAATGTTTGCCATTGTCTTACCATACCTAAATAATTGTTATTTAAAATAATATTAATAACAGGTAAATTATACTGAGTCAAACAAATTACTTCTTGACAATTCATCATAATAGATCCATCACCCGTAAAGTTAATTGAAACTTTTTCAGGAAAAGCTCTTTTAACACCCATAGCATAAGGTAAACCAGCTCCCATAGTTCCAAGACCACCAGATGTTATCCATTGTCTTGGATAATTAAATGGATAAAATTGTGCTGCCCACATTTGGTGTTGTCCAACATCTGTAGAAATAATAGCATCATCACCAATTAATTCACCAGTTCGTTGTATTACCCATTGTGGCTTTAACAATTCTGAATCTTCATAATAGGCTAAAGGTACATCTTTTTGATATTTATCTAAAGTACTTATCCAAGAAGAATAATCATTAAATTTAAATTTTTTAGCTTCTATAATCATATCTTTCATTACACTAAGTAAATTACCAACTATTGGATAATTAACATGTACTATTTTACCAATATTTGCAGGGTCAATATCTACATGAATTATTTTAGCTTTTTTACCAAACTTATCAAGTCTTCCAGTAACTCTATCATCAAATCTAGCACCTAAAGAAATAATACAATCAGTATCAGTCATAGCCATATTAGCTGCATATTCTCCATGCATACCTAACATTCCAAACAATAAATCATTTTTACTACCCATAACACCTCTTGCCATTAATGTTTCAACAGCAGGGATATTATATAACTCAGTAAATTCTCTTATTTCATCAGAACAATTAGCCAAAACAGCTCCACCACCAATATATAATAAAGGTTTACTAGAAGAAGCGATTGCTTCTATTGCTTTTTTAATTTGTCTTGTATTACCTTTTATTGTTGGTTTGTACGTTGGTAAATGAATCTCACTAGGATATTCAAAATTACATAATTGTGCAGTAACATCCTTAGGTATATCAATATGAACAGGTCCAGGTCTTCCCGAACTAGCAAGATAAAACGCTTCTTTAATCACTCTTGCTAAATCTTTTACATCAGTTACTAAATAATTATGTTTTGTACATGGTCTAGAAATACCAACAGCATCAATTTCTTGAAAACCATCTGTACCAATAATTACATTTGGAACTTGTCCACTAATACAAACTAAAGGAATAGAATCCATATAAGCAGTTGCAAGTCCAGTAACAGCATTTGTAAAACCAGGTCCAGATGTTACAATACAAACACCAACTTTTCCACTTGCTCTTGCATATCCATCTGCAGCGTGTACTGCACCTTGTTCATGCTTAGTTAATATATGTTGAAAATAATTTTGCTTAAAAATTTCATCATAAACATTCATTATAGCACCACCTGGATACCCAAATACTACTTCGGTATTTTCAAGTTTTAACGCCTCTATTACTATTTTTGAACCTGTCACTTCCACTTTTGTTCTCCTATATATCATCTTTTTAAAATTATATAAATTTATTTTTATGTTTGCGATTATAGGGTAAAAAATATTAAATTAGTATAAGACCTATATAGTAACTACTTTAAATAATAAAATATCATTATAGTTTTAATATTTAAGCTTTATTTTTTTATATAAAAGATATACTTAAGTAATAAATAGACTAAAAAGGAGTAATTATGGAAATTAATCATGTTAATAATAATCCCTTAAACGATATACAAAATGTTCAAAGTTCAGTACATCCTCAAAATGTTCAAAGACAAAATGTAAACGATGAAATACAATATCATAGCAATTCTTATGAGTTAGATACAAATGTTTCACCTAGAAGAAGTCAATTATCAAATGAATTAAATCAATTTATGCATGATATTAGTGATGCTCAAGTACAATTATCAACTATTAGTGTTAAAAATGAAATACTAGATAATATTGCTTCATTATCTTTGAAAATCGATAAATCTAAAACTTCTGAAGATATTAATCAACAATTACAACCTAGTGTTTTAGAACTCATACAAAAATATGATGACTTAGAGCAAAAAAATAAAATAAATGTTGATTTAGATTCTTCTCATAAAAATTCAAATTTATCACAAACACTAAATGAAGGTTCTGTAAATATTCAAAGTATAAATCAAGCTATCTTAGAACAAAAAGAATCAAATGAACAAAATAAAATAACTATTTCTGAAAATATTCAAGATATAAAAGAAAGAGCTATAGAAACAATAAACTCTGAAATAGCTAAAATAGAAGTACAAAAACCATATCAAAATATTGATTTTGGTAAAAATGTTAGTGATTTTTCTTCATCAAATATAAACAATATAGTAGGTTCAGTAGCATTAACTCAAGCTAATGCTATACCTGTACAAGCTCAAAAATTACTATCATAATAAAAAGGTTTATTTAAATTTAATAAACCTTTTTATTTTAATCATTCTTATAAATGTGGTATTTTTATTTTTGAATTTAACATATATGCTATTAGTACCATTAAAGTTAAAACAATATATTCAGGTGATATTTCAAAAAAAGTTGGAATTAAATTAAAAGTAAATAATAAATAAACAAGCCATAAAAGTATTGCTCCAAGTGGTGTTGGTATGCCTACAAAAAACTTACCTACTTCTCCTACATCAGCATCAATATTAAACTGAATAAGTCTTCTTAATCCAGATATCACATAAAATATTACAGAAAATACTATAAATGTCATACTTATAAATTCTTCTTTACCATCAATTACACCAAAATATATAAACATAACAGGAACAAGAACAAAAGATAAAAAATCAGCATAAGAATCAAGTTGTATACCAAATTCAGTAGATAACTGATATTTTCTAGCAATTTTACCATCTATAATATCAAACATACCTCCAAGCCATGCAAAAAGTGCAGCTGCAAAAAAATTCTGGTGCGTTAAAAAATACATAGCAATAATCCCAGATGCGATATTAAAAAATGTAACTATATTTGCTAAGTTGAAGTGATTATTTTTATCATATAAAAATGTCATAAAATTCCTTTTATTTATTGTTTGCAGCTTTATACAAGCTTTTTATTTGGTTTTCATTAAATACTATTATACCATTGTTTTTTAGCATCTTTGCAGTAACTCCCATACCATCTATTAATGTACCATTAAAGTTACCATCATAAATTTTTTCATTTCCACATGATGGTGATTTTGATTTTAAAAGTGCATATTTTATGTTTAATTTATTGCATAAACTAAGTGCTATACTTGAACCTTTCATAAAATACTTTTCATTACTTATTCCTAGTTTACTTTCTATTTTTAAAGGATTTTGGCTTATTATTTCATTTGAATCTCGTGGAATAGTCATCCCTGAAGCTACTTCTGGACATATATATTCTAAATCAAAAGTGTCTTTTAATTTATCAAATTCACAAATCATGCTATTTTTACCGTCATATCTTACATTTTCACCAGCTAAACAAGCAGAAACTAATAGTTTTACTTTTTTCAATTTTGCTCTATTTCATCATCTAAGTAATCATTATTAAAAAAAGTATTTGTGTGTATATTGCTAAATGCAGCTTTCATAGTTACAAAAATTTGTGGATTTTTTTCTTCTAGTGAAGCTAAAAACTCTTTAGTTTCTTGTCTTGCATGTGGTATTTTAATATCTACTCTCATAGCAGGACAAGATTCATCACCTATAACCCTTATTTCATTATCGCTTGCAAATGCTCTTAATTGTCTTTCTCTACAAAAAATCAAAGGTCGTATAACCACCAAACCATTTTTAGCAGTATATTTAGGTGGCATTGAACGAAGAGAACCATTATAAAACATGTTCATAAAAAAGCTCTCCATAGCATCGTCAAGATGATGTCCTAAGGCTAATTTGTTGTATCCGTTATCTAAAGCGTAAGTATATAAATAACCTCTTCTCATTCTACTAATAAAAGAACAAAAAGAAGAGTTTTTACGAATTTTTTCTTTACTTATATCAAATATTTGTGTATCTATTATTTCATGTTCAATATCATGTTCTTTACAATGATTTGCTAAAAATTCAATCTGTTCACCCATTCCATAAGTAACAGTCACTGCTTTTAGTTCAAAATCAAATGGTGCTATTTTTTGTATTCGTTTTAGTGCATGTAATAATGTTAAAGAATCTTTTCCACCAGAAAAACCTACAAGAATTTTATCTCCTTGCTTTATTAGTGAATATTTTGCATTTGTCCTACCTACATTAGATGATAGTTTTTTACTTATATTTAACAGTTTGTAATCCTTGCGACATCCAAGAACTAATACCACCTTTTAAATCATAAACATTACTATAGCCCATTTGTTCGCTTAAAAAATTTCCGATTGTTTTTGTTCTATTTGCATGTGCACAAATAAGTATAATAACTTGTTCTTTATTTTTTACGTGATTTTGAAGTACTTGCATCCATTTATCAATGTCATAAGCACCAGTATCATCAAAAAATGTCAAAGGTATTGAATTTTTAATAATTCCTGTTGCTATAAATTCTTCTTCTCTTCTAACATCAAATGCTACTTCATTATTTTCTAGCATCACTTCTAATTCTTCGTTATCTATTTCTTTAAACATATTTAAATTCTCCTAATTTTTTTGTTTGTAAGGAACTGTTTTTTGTCCTTTATCTATCCATCCATAGGCTATACCACCTTTTAAATCATATACATTTTTATACTTTAATGTTGTACTTAAAAAATCACCAAGTGTTTTTGTTCTGTTTGCATGAGCACAATAAATTATAAATGGCTGTTCTTTTGTCTTGACAATTCTTACAAATTTATTCATCCACTTTGGAATATCATATTTATTATTTTCATCAAAAAAAGTTAAAGTATGAGAGTTTTTTATAATTCCCAATTTCTTAAATTCATTTTCTCTTCTAATATCAATGACAACTACTCCATCTTTTTGCATTTTAATAAATTCTTTTTCATTTATTTCTATAAAGTTTGCTTCTAAAATATTTAAAGAAAAAAATATTAAAATAAATATATATTTCATTATTGTACCTCATCTTTTATTTTTAAACTTTTTTTAGGATTTACACCCAATTTTTTAAATTCTTCACTTCTTTTCATCAAATTTCCATTGCCATGCGATAATTTTGAAAATGCACTATCATATGAATCTTTAGATTTTTTGATACTTTTACCTAAATCTTCCATATCAATAACAAATCCTTCAAATTTATCATACATATCTGCTGCTTTTTTAGCAATTATTTTTGCATTTTGATTTTGATCTTCATTTCTCCAAATGTTTTCAATAGTTCTTAGAGTTACAAATAAAGTAGATGGAGATACAAGCATGATATTATTTTTAAAGGCTTCATTAAACAAATCATTGTTAGTATTAGAAGCTAACATAAAAGCACCTTCTATTGGTATAAACATAAGTACAAAGTCTAAAGAATTTACATCTTTTAAGTCTTCATATTTTTTTTTGCTTAAATCTTTTATATGCGAACTTAACGATTTAAGCAATTCTTTTGTACCTATTTCTTTTTCATTTTTATCTTGTGCATTTACATATTTTAAATATCCATTTAAAGATACCTTAGAATCAATAATAATATCTTTTTTTTCTGGTAAATGTACTATAATATCTGGTCTTAATCTTTTTCCATCGTTACTAACATAACTTCCTTGAACACTATACTCTTTACCTTCTTTTAATCCAGTTTGTTCCAATATTTTTGATAATATCATCTCACCCCAATCGCCTTGTGTTTTATTCTCACCTTTTAATGCTTTTGTTAGGTTCGTAGCATCATTGCTTATTTTTATATTTAATTCTTTTAAATATTTTATTTCATTGCTCAATGATACTCTTTGTTTTGTTTCTTCTGTGTATATGTCGTTTACTCTTGTATTAAATGAACTTAGTTGATCTTTAAAAGGTTTAAGTAGCATATTTATATTATCATTAGATTGTTTTTTATTTTCTGCAAAGATTTTACCAGCAAGATTTTCAAATTGTATTTTTAGTTTTTCCTCACTATTGTTTAACATCTCAAGTTTTTCATCCATAAATAATTTTTGTTCACCTAGCTTAGTTGTTATTTGTGATATATAAGCTTTATCTTTATTTATAATATCTTGTAATTTCTTGTTTTCATCATCTTTATTTGACAATACATTTTCAAGCTTTGAGTATTGTTCTTTTTGAGATGCTAATAAATTGTTGTTATTTAAATTACTTTGATCAAATAATCTTTGATTACTTTCTTTTTGAAGATTTATCTGGTTTTGTAATGATGCTAGTTTTATATTAGCTTCATTTTGTATTGAATTAAAAATTACTTCATATTTATTTTTTACTACGTACCATGTAGCAATACTTGCTAATATAAACGATGCCAACCCTACTATAATTATAATATACAAATATTCATTCCTTTTTTCTTATAAGTTATTATATTTATTCTACAATTAACAAGCATATTATAATATTATTGCTTCATTTGTTTGCATTAATAAAGTATCTTCTATACGAACACCAAATTCATTAGGTAAATATATACCAGGCTCAACAGTAAATACCATATTTTGCTCAATTATTACATCACTTTTTGCAGATATATTTGGATATTCATGAATATCTAAACCAACACCATGTCCTGTACTATGTACAAAGTATTCTCCATATCCAGCATTATTTATAATATCTCTTCCAATTTTATCAATAGCACTAGCTTTCATACCAACTCTAGCTTTTGATATTGTTTCTTCTTGCGCTTTTAATACAATGTCATATATTTTTTGGTGTTTTTTATTTTTAAATTTTTGTTCTCTTTGATAAATAGACTTCTTATCTAAGTTATTTCCAAACGTAACTGTTCTATCTGAACAATATCTTTCATATTTTATTCCACCATCAAATAATAGTAAATCACCTTCATTATAAGTTGTAGCACTTGGATTTGCGTGTGGTTTAGCTGAATTATCATTAATAGCAATAATTGCATCAAAACTTAAATCAAATTGTCCATGAGAACTTAAATAAGTTTGTGCTTTATATGCTAAGTATTGCTCACTTTTACCAACACCCTGCTCTTTTAAAAAGTCTTGAAATTTAGTGAAGCCTTGCCTTGCTGTTTGCATTGCTGTTTTAATTAGAGCTATTTCATCATCACTTTTTATAATTCTTTTTTCTTTAGAAAAATTTACTTTTTGTTCAAGCTTTACACTTAAACCATCACTTAATTTATTGTAAGCAAAATGAGAAAAATCATTTGGATCAAAGAATATGTTTTTTATTTTTGACTTTTCTAATATCTCTTTTGTCTTACTTATTAAATCATTTGTTATAAAGATTTCACTATTATTGTTTATATTTTGTTTAGCATCTATCTCATATCTTGCATCTGTTATAAAAAATGATTCATCTTGTATATTTATATAAATACAATTATCACAACTGTATTTACATTCATAATAAACTGCATTTTCATTTTGTAGTATATAATTGTCCATAAGTACTATTTCTTAATGCAATTGTGCATTAAGTTTAACTTCCCTTGTACTTCTTTTTACAATATAATTACCACTTTGCGAATCTTGTCTGAAATGTAAACCATTTAAACCTTGTAGTTCATCTGCTCTTACTACACTTGATAACTTAGCATCTGGGTTTACTTCAAGTATTTTTGTAATATCATTATTTGATATTGTTATTTTTGTACCTGCAAACAATGCTATACCACCATCAACTATACAAGCATCACCTAAAGGAATTCCTGTAGTTGAATTTGCACCAAGTAAAGTATTTTGTCCAATTGATATAGGATTTCCATCTGTACCACTAAGTACGCCTAATATTGAAGCACCACCACCAATATCACTACCAGCTCCTACTATTGCAGAAGATGATATTCTACCTTCAACCATAACAGCGCCTAAAGTTCCTGCGTTAAAGTTAATATATGAAGCACCTGGCATAACTGTAGTTCCAGCTGCTAATTGTGCACCAAATCTTACTTTTGAAGTATCTAGTATTCTTGTATTGTCTTGTGGAATTATATGTCCTAAAAATCTTGGAAATTTATCTACCATATCAATAGTTGGATACTTACCTGTTAGTTTTAAAGTTAATTCATTTGCTCTTAACCAATCAAGTTCTATTGGCATATTTCCACTCCATGCAACATTGTGCAACAATCCAAATGCACCATTTAAATTTATCTTTCTAAGTTCTGCTTTTCCTGTAGATAAAGCATAAAGTCTTAAATATACACTTTCTACACAAGTAGGATTTTCATCTTCAAAAATAAATACAATTTTATAATCACTTGCATCCAAACCTAACTCTTTTGGAAGATTTGCCAAAGTTGATACTAACTGTACATTTTTATGATCTTCACCTTTAGCTTCAGGTATAAAAGGTCTAAACATTTCAATACTAGCTTCTAAAAAAGCATCGTTAATATCAAATATAGCTTCACTTAAAGATGTATCTACATCGTTTCCAGCTATTTTTAAAGCTTCTAAAAATACAGCTGCAGAACCAAAGTTTTCATCCCAATTTACTACTGGATATGTAGCTTGTAATATCTTATCTGGATTTAATTGTCCTCTATCTATTTTTGCAATCCCAAAACCAATAGGGTTTTTATACCAAGCTTGTGCTTGTATATCTTTAACTTTTGATGTAAATTCTTCTTTTGTAAATACCATTTATTATCCTTGAATTATTATTTATGCGATTATACTAAAAAGTATGTTTTAAAGTCATTAGATAAATAAATAAAGCGATTTTATAAGTTTTTTATAATATTTAAGATAGAATTCAATTCTCAAAAATGCGTCTGTGGCTTAACTGGATATAGCACTGGGTTTCGGCCCCGGTGGTTGCGGGTTCGAATCCTGCCAGGCGTACCATTTGATTTAAATAATTATCAGTTAGTTCACATAAATCATTTACAAAAGTACCTATTATTTCATCAATTTTATTTTTATCAAAAAAAGAAATACAATTTAATGCTTGGCGTGTACACTTTTCATGTAGCTCCAATAACATTTTTATACATTAATTTATTATATGCAATATTTTACTATTTTAATTATTTTATTACAACTTCTTTATTTTCTCAATTTCACTTCTAAGTCTAATTGCTTCTTCAAAGTTTAAATCTTTTGCAGCTTTTGTCATTTTTTTATTTAATTCTGCAACCATTTCTTGTCTTTGAGATGCTGGCATTTTATTTAGTCTATCTTCTTTTAAATATATATCATCGTATTCTTCGATTTTCATATCTTCATCTAATCTTCTAGTTGTAGTTTTTGGTGTGATGTTATTCTTTTTATTATGTGCTTCTTGTATTTTTCTTCTTTCATTTGTAGTATCAATTGCATATTGCATAGAATCTGTGATTCTTTTTGCAAATAATAAGACTTTACCATTTTCATTTCTAGCAGCTCTTCCCATAGTTTGAACAAGTGATGTTTTTGATCTTAAAAAGCCTTCTTTATCTGCATCCAATATAGCTACTAGAGAAGCTTCAGGAATATCTAGTCCTTCTCTTAAAAGATTTATACCAATAAGTACGTCAAACTTTCCAAGTCTCAATTCTCTTATAATTTGATTTCTTTGAATTGCATCTATTTCGCTATGCATATATTTTACTTTTATACCCAAATCACTATAATAAGTAGCAAGTTCTTCTGCCATTTTTTTTGTTAGTACTGTTACAAGAACTCTTTCATTTTTTGCTACTATTTTTTTTATCTCATCATGAAGTTTTTCTACTTGAAACTCACTATCTAGTATCTCAATTATTGGATCTAAAAGCCCTGTAGGTCTTATGATTTGTTTTGCAATTACACTTGACATATTTAATTCTAGTTCATTTGGAGTAGCACTAACAAATAAAAAGTTAGCTTTTTTATTTATATACTCTTCAAACATTAAAGGTCTGTTATCCATAGCACTTGGCAATCTGAAACCATAATCAACTAAAACTTCTTTTCTACTTCTATCTGCTGCATACATACCTCTAAATTGCGATAAACTAACATGTGATTCATCTACTATTAGTAAATAAGGACGGTCCATACTTTCAAAATAATCAATCAAAGAATAAGGTGTCTCTCCTGCTTTTTTATCAGTTAGTAACCTTGCATAATTTTCTATACCCTTACACATACCAGTTGCTTCTAACATCTCTAAATCAAATTCTACTCTTTGTTTTAATCTTTGATGCTCTACTAACTTATCTTCACTTTTATAATATGCAAGTCTGCTAGCTAACTCATCTTCTATATACTTTATGGCAACTTTTAATCTATCTTGAGATACTACAAATGGATTTACACTATATATAATAGCATCACTTAATTCTTCTGTTTTTTTATTTGTAAGATATTCATGCTTAGTTAAACTTTCTACTTCATCGCCAAAAAATTCAATACGAATAAACTCTTCTTCAAAATATGCAGGAAAAATATCAATAACATCTCCATTTACCCTAAAATCACTTCTATCAAAAAATTTATCATTTCTTTTATATCCCATTTCTACAAGTTTTAAAAGTAAACTTCTTTGAGAATACTCTTGTCCTACTTCTATTCTTTGTACATTCTTCTTATATTCATCAGGATTACCCAAACCATAATTTGCACTAACTGACGCTACACATACAATATCATCAAAACTAAGCAAAGATGCCGTAGTTGAAAGTCTCATTCTTTCTAGTTCACTATTTATTGATGAATCTTTTTCTATGAATAAATCAGATCTAGGAATATAAGCTTCTGGTTGATAATAATCATAATAAGATATAAAATATTCAACATGATTATCAGGGAAAAAGCCACGGAATTCACTATATATTTGAGCAGCCAATGTTTTATTGTGCGTCATAATTAGTGTTGGCATTTGTGTGGCTTCTATTACCTTTGCCATAGTGTATGTTTTACCACTACCCGTTACTCCAAGTAAGGTATTGTATTTATTTTTATTTACAATACTTGCAGTCAATTGTTCAATAGCTTCTGGTTGATCTCCAGCTGGAGAATAATTAGTGTGTACTTTAAATGGTGTCATGCTTGAAATTATATCTAAAAATGCTTTATTTGTTAGTTTAGTATATTTAAAAACCTACAATACTATACTTACATTAATATTTTTTTATATTTTAAATTTATTTATAATTTTTCTCCAAATACTATTTGTGTATTTATTTTGTATGTATTTATTTAAAGCAATTAGATGCTTTGGCTCATATAATAATTTATCATTCATTGCAACTCCAGATATTTAGATAACTGTTTAATAGATTGTTCATTTTTAATCCTAAATTTTATTTCAATTCTTCTTGATGCATCTTTATTTTCTGTACCATTTTTATCATATATTCTTTGAGAATAAGATCTACCACTTGAATCAATATATTTTCGTAATAAACTCTTATCAATCAAATTTAAAGAATAAATAAACTTCATAACCTCAAATGATCTTTGTTGAGATAATTCTAAGTTATACAAATAAGAACCATCAGAATTAGTATGTCCTTCTATTGTTATATCATCTATATATTTTTTAATATCTTTATCTAATAACAAAGTATGAACATAGGCTTTTAATATCTCACTTAGTTGCTCTTTAGCTTCTTCTTTTAGCGTATATTTACCTTGATCAAACAGTATACTTGAAGAAAATTTAATAGCTCCACTATGTTTATCAATATTTATTGATTTACCTAATTTTTCTTTTAATGCACTTATTACTTTAACTCTAATACCTATTAGATTTTTAATTTTATTTTTTGTAGCACTAAATTCATCAAATAATAACTTGTGTGATTTTTCTTTTTTACTTAATAAATCAGTCAATACTAATACTTCATTTTCTTTTAATTTTATTTTTTTTATATTATTTTTTAAAAGGTTTTCTTTATCCTCTAAATTCATACTCATCAATGTATTTGAACCTTCTTTAAGTTCTAAAGTATTTTGTGTTCGTATTAATATAGCCTTTAGTTTTTTCACTTCAGAGTCCAATTGATTAAATGCTTTTTTCTTTTTAAATAATTCATCATTACTTTTATTTAATGCTTCATTTTTTAATATTAGTATGCCATTACTTACTTCTAATTCGGCTCGTTTTTCTACTAAATCAGTAGTTATTATCTCAAGGTTTTCTTGTACATACACATACTTAATCACAATAGCCCCAAGTACTAATATAAATACGAAAAGTAAGCCAGCCATCAAGTCAGCATAAGATACCCAAAAATTTTGTTCTTCTTTAGTTTCCTTACCTTCGTACATAATATTACTTTAAATTAACAATTTGAGATACTATGCTAGAAGTTTCTTTATCCATCATTTCTAAAGTATTTTTCAATTTTATAGTAATATTTTCGTCAAAATGATTAATATTTGCATTTAATTGACTAGACATAACTTCACTTATCATTTTCATATTTTCAATATTTTTTATAGTCTCATCATAAACTATTTTTATATTTTTTGCACTAATATTATTTAATGAATTATTTAACAATTCTACATTTTTATTTAAGCTAATAGATACAGCATTCATACTAGCTTCATTATTTTGAATATTTGTAGTCATAGAATTTAAAGATAAAGTAATTTGAGCCATATTTGTTGTTAATATTTGCATATCAGTTGATATTTTTTGATAAGATTTTACAAATTTTTCTTGCTCTACTTCTCTCTTATCTAAGTGATTATTTGCATTAATTATAGCTTTTTCTTCTAGTGCTAACATTTTATCAAAGAGTTTTATTTTTGCATTTATGATTTCATCTATATCTTTAGAAAGTTTACTAGTATCCATAGTACTAAATACGGAAGTTAATGTATCATAGTTTTTAAGACTTTTTTGAAAATGTATTTCTTCAATATCAATTTTATTCCAAAAAAACATTTTTGTATTTTCTTTTATTATTATAATGTCTTTTTCAAATATTGTCATACCTAATTTTTCAAATAAAAGCCACCAAATAGATAAAAATATACCATAAATAGATACATAAAATGCAGTTCCTACTCCACCTAGTAATAATGATATTTCTTTTTCAAGTACAGCTGTTGATTGTGATGAAAAGTCAG
Source organism: uncultured Helicobacter sp. (assembly GCA_964516815.1). GTDB lineage: Bacteria > Campylobacterota > Campylobacteria > Campylobacterales > Arcobacteraceae > CAIJNA01. The sequence goes on from CAZEXK010000015.1 coordinate 22,845, forward strand.
GCATAGATAATGCAATTGATATAAAAGTACCTAATATTCCTAGAGTAGGGAAAATACCAGAGGCTATAGATGAAAAGTTTTTGTTTCTCAAAGTTAAAGTAAACTTATGTAAAAAGTTATCTATTGATGCATTTGCTTTTACATTGTCATCTATTACTAAAGCATTTTTGTTTATATACTGTTGTAGGTTTTTTTTTAAATTAATATATTGTTTTCTAAATTTACAAGAAGAGAAGTACGCATTGTGCTTCATAAAATTAATATATATTAAAAAAATCAATCCAATTAATATAACACTGTGAAGCTCAACGTTAAAATCAATACCATTTAAATATCCAAGTACTATAACCGCATATAATATTGCAGGTATAATAAAAAGTATAAATTTTCTAAAAAAACAATTTCCATTAGTTTTAAAATTAGTATTTAGTTCAATAAAGTCCAATTCGCTTATCATTATTTCTTCCTTGTATTATATTGTAACAAATAAGTTGTAATTAAAGCTTAATTTATATTAAATAGCTTAAAAAGATGAAGCCGATATTTATATTATTCTTTAATCTTCTCTAGATTCTATTTTTAACAAATGATAACCAAATTGAGTTTTTACAGGACCATGTACTATTCCTATTTCATCATTAAATACAACTTTATCAAATTCTGGTACCATTTCACCTTCTCCAAAATTACCAAGATTTCCACCATCGTTTCCAGATGGACATTGAGAATATGACTCTGCTGCTTGCTCAAATGTCATTTCCTCATTTTGTATTTTTTCTTTTAAATCAATGCACACTTGCTCATCTTCTACTAAAATATGTTTTGCTGTTGCTCTTGCCATTTTATTTCCTCTTATTATTGTTTTATACACATGATTTTATCTATTTTTCTATTAAATTTTTATTGTTTTTTTACATAATTTCATTTTATATACTTATTTTAATTTTATATCATTATAATATCAATAAAATTAAGGATTTATTTACATGGAAACAAAAATTAAACAACTAAGAATTGTAGCAAATTTAGAAGGATGGTCATTTTTAATACTATTATTTGTAGCAATGCCACTAAAATATTTAGCAGGGATTTTAATTGCTACAAAAATAGTAGGTATGATTCATGGGGTATTATTTATATGGTTTATAATTTCACTTTTCTTTGCAGCAAAAGAATATAAATTTCAAGCAAAATTAACTATTGGAGCTATTATTGCTTCACTTTTACCTTTTGGTACTTTTTTCCTAGATAAAAAATTAAAACCATTAGATAACAATACGGCTATTTACTCTTCAGTAGAAGACTAAAGTCTTTTTAGAATTTTATCAAGTACAGAAGTAGATAAAATTCTTTTAAGAAAACCTAATATATATGTAGCTTTTGTTATGTAATATCTAGGTTTGATATTTTTACTTAACATTATTTTTTGAACTACTTTAGCTACTTCAATTGCCTCAAGATTAAAAGGGACGGCACTTTTCTTTGCATTTAAACTTTTATAGTATTCATCTTTATAAATTGAATTATCAATATCTACATTTTGTCTTAGTTTATTTTGTGCATTTATTCTAAAATTACTAGTAATTGGTCCTGTGTTTAATAAAGTTATATTAATATTAGTATCTTTTAATTCTAATCTTAGAGTATCTGTTAGTCCTTCTATTGCATATTTACTTGCGTTGTACGAACCTCTTAATCTCAAAGATATCAAGCCCAATACTGAAGAATGCTGTATAATAGTTCCAAACTTCTGTACTCTCATGATTTTAAGTACTTGTCTTGTAACTTCATGAAGTCCAAATACATTTGTCTCAAACTGTTCTTTTAAGACTTCTGTACTAATATCTTCTAAAGCACCAGCTTGTCCAAAACCAGCATTATTAAATACAAAATGTAAGTTATTATTTGTTTGTTTTACAATTTCTTGCAAAACCTCTGTAATATTTTGTTTATTTGTAACATCAAGCAAAAAAGTATTTATACCTAAACTTTTTAATGAATCTACATCTTTTTGTTTTCTAGCACTTGCAAATACTTCATAACCTTGTTGTTTTAGATAAATAGCACTAGCTTTACCAATTCCTGTAGAACAACCAGTTATAAAAATATTATACATGATACTATTTTGTTTTTGCTATTACTTGTGTAAATTTTACATCAGTCATTTCTAATGCTTCAAGATTTACCATCTCATTTTCCCAAAATAATAAAACAGTAGATCCCATTTCAAAGTATCCTAAACAATCACCTTTATTTATTTTTAAATCATCATATTCATACACACTAATTTCTTGATTTTCTATGTTAGTATTTACTCTATTTTCAAATTCAAATATCATTTTACCAACATTTAAAGCGCCCACAAATACCATATAAAATAATTTATCATCTTGTGTCTTACACTCAATAATAACTCTTTCATTTTCAACAAACAATGAGTCTTGTTTATTTAAGTATTTAAAATTTACTGGATATAGTTTTCCAGGAACATGAATAAGTTTTGTAATATTACATGTATATACACTATGATATCTATGATAATCTTTAGGACTCAAATAAAAATTCATAAAATCACCATTGTGTATTTTTTGTTTATTTTCATCACTTATATATTGAGTAAAAAGTTCATCTACATTGTATTGCATTCCTTTTACTTGTAATGCGGTGTTATCATTTATTTTACCTTGAGAAGATACAAGTGAATCAGCAGGAGAGATAAATGTTTCTAAAGAATTATCAATTTCTCTTGGAACAACCAATGCTCTTGTAAATAAAGCATTTAATGTTTTGTAAGTACTAGGATCTGAAAAATCACTCATGTCAAGTCCAAGTAACTTTACGTATCCATTATTGATAATATTTTGTATAGGAGTAGGGAACTGCTTAGTAGCAAAAAGATGAAAGTATTGTGAAATTTTATTTGTAATATGCATATTTTAACCTTGTGTCAATTCATTTTTTAATTTTTCATAATTTAGTTTTTTAATAAGATGTTCTTTTAATTCTTTTAATCTTATATCATCTAATGTCAATTTTTCTTGCATAATATCATCGCTATTGTTTTCATTTATCATCAAGAATATTTTGTATTCTTTTTTAGTAAGTCTTATTTTTAATATTTTTTTTAATTCACTTTCTTCTTTTAAATCTTTTTTTAGTATTTTTATATCTCGTTTTAAGCCCTGTTCTAATGTCATTTTATATCCAGTTTTTTAATTTATTTATATCATCATATGATGTAAAGTTTAATGTAATTGGTGTAATTGAGATTTTGTTTGCTTTTATAGCTTCAAAATCACAATCTTTATTTTTACTCTCTTCCCATACCAAAGGATGCAGTCCAATCCAATGAAATTCATTTCCCCTAGGATCTGTATGCGTACGACAATCATTGCCATACACTCTATATCCTACTTTTGTAATATTTATACCATTGCATTGTTCTATACTACAAGGTGGAATATTTATATTTAAAAGCTTTCTTTCTCCCAATGGAAATTCATCTTGAAATATTTTTGTAACTATATCCAAAATAGTCTTTTTCGCCAATAAATAATCCCATAAATCTCCCTGCTTTTTTACATTATCATCTAAAACTTGCGAAATAGAAATAGCAGGTATTCCTTGTAATACTGCTTCCATTGCACCTGCAACAGTGCCACTATATGTTATATCTTCACCCATATTAGAACCAACATTAATGCCAGATATAACCAAATCAGGCAATGCTTTATTTTTATACAAGGTATTAATTCCTAAAAATATACAGTCCGTAGGTGTACCATCTATTAATTTATAACAATTTTCATCATAAGAACGAAAAGACATAGGAGCACTAAGTGTCATAGAATGTGCACAAGCACTTTTATTAGTAGAAGGTGCAACTACGATAATATTTGCAATATCTTTTAATGCATGTATTAAATGTTTTAATCCAATTGCATCAAAGCCATCATCGTTTGTTATAAGTATATTTTTTTTCAATTTGTTCTCTTTTTTTATTTTTTATTTAAAATATCTATTTACTACTCACAATAAACACCCTCAATAGCATTTAAAAGTGCAGGCACATTTTTATTTATTTTATATCCACTATCAAGTTCAATATTTCCAAGTTTGGATTTAATAGTAAGTTGCATTTCTCTTTTACCTTGATTTGATGATACTATTTCGTGTATTTTATACAATATTGTTTCATCACTAGCATACTCAATAAAAACATTTAAAACTGGCTCTATTTTTTGTATTTTTTTTGTATTTAATTTTACATTTTTTGCATCTTTTAAACTCTGTACTTTTTTGATATTAAATTTAGTACCAAAATCATCAACGGTAACTTTAACTCTCATAGATATAGGTTTATTTAAATCAAAATCTTCTTCTAATTCTTTTATCAAACTGTCAAACATCATAATTTCAAAACTACCGTGCAAATCCATAATAGTAGCTATTCCAAAAGGGTTACCTTTTTTTGATATCTTTTTTTGTATACTTTCTACTTTACCAACAAGTAAAGTCTCACTACCATCGGCTAGTTCATCAAATTCTGAAGATAAAGTATATATTATTTCATCTAGTCTTTGTCTATATTCATCCAATGGATGTCCAGATACATAAAATCCTAAACTCTCTTTTTCAAACTCTAATATTTCTTTATTATCATATTCTGGCATATTTTTTAAATCAATACTAACAGATTTCATACTTTCATCATCTCCAAAAAGTGAACCTATTGCTTGTTTTTTAGCTTGACTAGCTTTTCCCACTGTTTCAACTATATATTCTAGTTGTTCAAGCATGGCTTGTCTTGTGTATCCAAAGACATCCATACCACCTGATTTAATCAAAGTTTCTATTACTCTTTTATTTACTTTACTACCATCAATTCTTGATATAAAATCACTCAGACTAGTAAAGTCTTCATTTCCTCTTGCTTTTATAATTGTATTTATAGCAATATCTCCAGCACCCTTAAGCGCACCCATACCAAAGAATACTACTTCTTTATTATTTATATTATTAGCAGAAAATACCAAATAAGATTTATTTACATTAGGAGGTACAAGCTCAAAGCCCATTCGTTTTACCTCATCTACATATTTTACAACCTTATCAGTATTGTCTTTTTCACTTGTAAGCAATGCAGCCATAAACTCCGTTGGATAATATTTTTTTAAATATGAAGTATAAAAAGTAACCATAGCATATGCAGCACTATGTGATTTATTAAATCCATAACCTGCAAACTTAACAATCAAATCAAACAACTCTTCACAATGCTCTTTTACATAACCTTTTTTTACTCCACCAATTGCAAATTCATCTTTTAATCTATCCATCTCTTCTTTTATTTTTTTACCCATTGCTCTTCTAACTAAGTCAGCACCACCCAATGAAAATCCACCAATGACTTGTACTATTTGCATAACTTGTTCTTGATAAACAATAACACCATAAGTTGGTTCTAGTATAGGTTTTAAAGGCTCTTCAAATTCATCATAAAAATAATCAATCTTAGCTCGTCCATGTTTTCTGTCAATAAAGTCATCAAGCATACCAGACTCCATTGGTCCTGGTCTATACAAGGCTAGTACAGCAATTATATCTTCGAAGTTATCTGGTTTTAGTCTTCTACATAAATCTTGCATACCAGAAGACTCAATTTGAAACAATCCTACAGTATGTCCTGTACATATTAAATCATACACCTCTTTGTCATTTACATCTTGTTCAATAAAGTTTATTCTATGTCCATGTCTTTGATGTATTAATTGTAATGCATTTTCAATTACTGTTAAAGTTTTAAGTCCTAAGAAATCAAACTTTATTAAATCTACATCTTCAACATACTTTCCATTATATTGTGTAGCAATAGTATCAAGTCCTGAAGGCTTAAATAAAGGAGTTTTTGTCCACAATGGTTCATTTGATATAACAACACCTGCTGCATGTGTTCCTGCATTTCTATTTAATCCTTCTAATGCTAATGCGTAAGTCCATACTCTTTGAGCCTTAGGATCACTCTCACAAAGTTCTCTAATTTTTGGTTCTTTCTCCCAAGAGTCAGCTAGATTAATTCCTAGTTCATCTGGTATAAGTTTGGCCATAGCATCAGCTTGAGAATATGGCATATCAAGTACTCTTGCAACATCTCTTATAACACCTTTTGCTAAAAGCTTACCAAAAGTGATAATTTGAGCTACATTATTTCTTCCATATTTTTCAACAGTATAATCAATAACTTCTTGCCTTCTAGCTTGACAAAAATCCATATCAATATCTGGCATTGATATACGCTCAGGATTTAAAAATCGCTCAAATAATAATCCATAAGGTATAGGATCAATATCTGTAATTTCCATACAAAATGCTACTAAAGAACCAGCAGCCGAACCTCTTCCTGGACCTACAGGAACTTTTATAGATTTTCCATAAGCAACAAAATCCCAAACAATAAGCATATAACCTGGAAATTTCATATTATTTATAATATCAATCTCTACTTGCAATCTATCTTTATACTCTTGGTGTTTTTCTTTAGATACTATTTTTAATCTCTTTTCTAAACCAGACCAACACTCACTTATAAATAATACCTTGTCATTTTCCAATGAATACTCAACTTCTGGTTCGGGTGCATCTAAACCTAAGTCTTTTAATTTTTCTAAAGTAAATTTAAAATTAGGAGGAGTAGGATCTCCTAGTTTTATTTCTAGATTACATTTATTTGATATTTCTTGTGTATGTTCTATGGCTTCTGGAATATCAGCATAAAGCATTGCCATTTGTTGTGGACTTTTTACATAAAATTCATGTACGCTATGACGCATACGATTTGGATCATCATATAGCTTATTCATAGCTATACACATAAATGCTTCATGTGCTTCTGCATCTTTTTGATTTGTATAATGAGTATCGTTTGTAGCTACTATTTTTATACCTGTTTCCTTAGATATGTTTATAATATCATTATCTATATAATGTTGATCTACTATTCCATGTCGCATAATTTCTAAATAAAAATCATCTCCAAATATATCTTTATATTCTAAAGCAACTCTTTTAGCTTCATCATATCCTTTTGCCCCATTTTTAACATTTCGTTCATTTTTTAAATTTAAATGCCAGTTTACTTCACCTTGTAAACATGCAGCACTACAAACTAAACCCTCAGAGTTTTCTCTTAATAATTTTTTATTTATTCTAGGATAATAATAAAATCCATGCATATATGCTTGAGAAGACAAATACATAAGATTTTTATAACCTATATCATTTTTAGCATACAAACATAAATGAAATCTTTTTTTAGTAGTTTTATCGCCTATATCTTCTTCATTGTGAATATAAGCTTCCATTCCAATTATTGGTTTTATTCCATTTTTTAACATTTCTTTATAAAAAGTAATAGTACCAAACATATTACCATGATCAGTCATTGCTACGCTTTTCATACCTAGTTCTTTTATTTTTTTAGCAAGATCTGGAATTTTGTTTGCACCATCGAGCATAGAGTACTCAGTATGGAGGTGTAAGTGGGTGAATTGTTGAACTGGTTTTGGTGACATACTATTAACTTTGTTATTTTTTAATATTATACCTAATTCATTATATTGCAAAGGTAAATGTAAGTGTATTTTAATGATAAAGTCATATAATTATAAATGAAAATTTTAATTCTTATTTGTTTATTTATTTTATACCCCCAAGCAAAAACTATTACAGCTAATTTTCATATCTCTTATGGCCTTTTTTCAAATATGGGTGAAACTAACGCAAGTATCTCTATAGATAATAAAAATAATTACAAAATCATAGTAAAAGCAAAAGCAACAGGAATTGCAAGTTTTTTTAGCAATAATTTAATCGAAACATACACAAGTCAAGGTACAGTAGTAAATAAAATTTACAAAACAAATTTATTTACAAAACATACCAAAACTAATTCAAAAGAAAAATATTTTGAATATAAATTTAATCATAATAAAAAAATCATCACATTAAGTACCACAAAAAAAATAAAAAAATATGATTATTCAAAAGATATTACAACTTTTAAATGGAAAACACAATCAAACAAAACCATATTATCTTTTTATGGTAAAGAAGATATCTTAAGTTTATTTTTTAATATCAAAAACTATCTAAAAGATTTTAAACAAGGACAATTACATCAAATAACTGCTATTGGTTCTAGTATAAAAAGAAAAGGCAAAATAGACTTAATCATACCAAAAGGAAATAAATATACTAGCTTGCAAAAAATATTAAAAAGAAAAAACAATATACTAATAGTAAAAATTTATACAAATATTTTTTCAAGTACTAGTGGAAAATTACTTATAAGTTTAAATGACCAAGGAATTTGCAACAAAGCAATATTGGAAGATGTCTTGTTTTTTGGAGATGTAACAGCTGTATTAAAATAAATTAAACAAAAACAAATTCGCAGTTTATTATTTGCATATATTTGTTATTAACGGCTAAAGAAGAAAGATTAATATAGTTTTCATATCTTTTGCCTTGATGAAAATGTCCTTCTATTACAATATCTACATTCAGATGTTTATATGCTTGTATCCTTTTTTTTGCAAAGTTTTCAAAGTCTGTAAATTCATGAGAAATATTTTTATTCATAAGCCATTTATCAAGATTTGAAGAAATGATATTTTTAATATCTAAAAAATTAAAAAGTTTTAACACAAATGTATTTCTAATGATAAAAGTATATATATTATATGATATTGGAGTAAAGATATCTCCATGTGCTAGTGCTATTTGTTTATTGTTATGTTTAAATATAAGTGCTTGTTTATTTCTAGGAAATATTTCAATATTTGGAAAAATATTTTTTAAATTAAAGTCATGATTCCCTTCTAAATAAATTATTTCTATTTGATTTGTTAAAAGATTTATAAGATTTATAACTTCTTGATTTTTTCTTTTAAAATAAGTAATTTCTTCGCTTAAAAAATCAAACATATCACCCATAAGTATTAGTTGTGAAGTGATTATTTTTTTATTTAAAATATTATTTAATAAAACAAATAATTCTTGTTTGTTATTATTATAGTGGGCATCTGCAATAAATAAAGCATCATGTTTTAAATTAATTGGCATGAGCAATTACAGGTACACCCATATCTTCTGGTAAATCAAACATCAAGTTTGCATTTACAAGTGCCGCACTTGATGCACCTTTTAGTAGATTGTCTATACTTGAAGATACAAAAATATCATTCCCATTTTGTTCTACAAAAATATCGCAAAAGTTTGTTCCTGTTGTATTTTTTATACTAACTGGTATATCTGATATTCTTATAAATTTTTCATTTTTATAATAATTTTTTAATACATTTTTTGCATCAATATTGGCATTTAATGTAGCATAAACACTCACCAACATTCCCCTAGATACAGGAATTAAATGAGGTACAAAATTTATTTTTAAATTCTTTTTTCCTACAAGTGAAATTTTTTCAACAATTTCAGGAGAATGCCTATGTTTTAGTACATTGTATGCAAACATATTTTCATTAATATTTACAAATGTAGTCATATTGTTTAGCTTTATTCCAGCTCCTGTCAATCCACTTTTTGCATCAATAAATATACTCTGATTTTCATTTAAATACTCCATAAATGGCATAATAGCTAAAATTGATGCAGTAGGATAACAACCAGGATTTGCAACTAAATTTGCATTTTTTATTTCATCTTTATAAAATTCTGGCAATCCATACACTGCATTTTGTAAATTATTTTTATCTTCATGTTCACAATAATATTTTTCATAAGTATCAATCTTTAGTCTATAATCCGCACTCAAATCAACAACTTTTAAGCCCATAATCAACAAGTCTTTAGCATAAGCCATTGAAGCTTTATGTGGTAGTGCTAAGAAAACTAAAGAAGAAGTATCTTTAATATCATTTATATTTACTTTATGTACTTCTAAATCACAAATTCCATTCAAACAAGGATGTATTTTATTTATTTTTGTTTCACCACTTGTATTTGCTAAATAACTTATATTAAATACATCATGATTCATTAACATTTTTACAAGTTCTAAACCTGTATATCCACTAACACCTACAATTGCTACATTTACTTTATTTTTCATAATATATTTTTTCTATTTCAAGTTCTTTTTTTCCGCCTGGAAGATGAACAGTAACTTCATCTCCTTCACTTTTCCCCAAAATTTGTTTTGCCAAAGGAGAATGAAACGAAATATGACCAATATCTGGATTACTATCATGAGAACTAACTATTTTATATGTAATTTCTTTTTCAGTAGAAATATCAATAAGCTTAACAGTTGAATAAAAAGATATTTTTTCATGTGTCAACGTAGAAGGGTCAACTACAACTGCTTTAGTAATTTTATCTTCTAAGTCTGCTATTCTTTTATTTATATTAGCCTGATCTTCTTTTGCTGCATGATATTCTGCATTTTCTTTTAAGTCTCCTAATTGTCTAGCTTCTTCTATTGCTACTAATATTTTTGGTCTTTGCACCAATTTCATATCATTTAAAAGAGCCGTTAAAGTATCAAAACCTTCATTTGTCATTGGTTCTTGTTGCATTAGTTAATCCTTAATATTATTTATATATGTGATATAATATCAAAAAAAATAATAAAGTGTGTTTAATGGATAGATTTCAAAGATGTAAAATGTTATTTGGTGATAAGTTTGAAGCTATACAAAACATGAATATCCTGATTTTAGGTGTTGGTGGTGTTGGTTCTCATGCATTAGATTGTTTATATAGATCAGGTGTCAAAAATATTACAATCATTGATTATGATACTTTTGATATAACAAATCAAAACAGACAAATTGGAAGTGAACATATAAACACTAGTAAAGTTCAAACATTACAAGAATTATATCCGGGTATTGAAATAAAACATGAAAAAATAACAAAAAATTGGGTTCATAGCAGTGATTTGTTTTCTTATGACTTTATATTTGATTGTATTGATGAAGTTTATGTAAAAGTTGAATTGATTAAAAAATACTATAAAACTATAATCACAACATCAGGATCAGCTAGAAGAATAGACACTACAAAAATACAATACATTTCTATTTGGGATACACACAATGATCCATTTATTAAAATGATAAGAAAACTATTAAAAAAAGATAAATTTAAGAAAAAATTAAAGATAGTATTTTCATCAGAATTACCAATAAGTGAAGACAAAGGTTCATTTGTTGGTGTTACTGCGACTTTTGGCTTATTTATGTGTTCCATTGCTATAAATAATATTTTAAGCAAATAATAGATATTATTACTAAAAGAAACAATTATTTAATTATACATAAAGGATAATCTTATGAGTAGTATAACTAGTAGTGTAGAACAACTAACCCAAGCCCACCTTAGAAATGTACAACAACTCGCTGTATTTTATACAGGTTGGGAAAGTGTATATGCAATAAATATTGCAAAAATTAAAGCTTTTATCATCACAAGTGAAATTGATATATCACATACACCTACACAAAATGATATTGTTACAGGAATAGCTACAATAAGAGGTGAACCAATAACTCTTATTAATTTAGATATTTGGATAGGTCAAAAACCTTTAGAATTAAAAGATTACAAACTTATAATTTTTTGTGAGTTCAATGATCACCAAATTGGCTTTTTAGTAAAAGATGTTATTAATATTGTAGAAAAAACAACTGAAGAATTAAGTAAAAATGAAGATAAAAATCCAAAAATTACTTATACTACATATGTTGAAGTTAAAGGTATATCAAAATTGTGTACAGTTTTTAACGCTGAACAACTTTTAGTTGATATTGGCTGGACTGATACAGGTGAAGAACAATTAGCAAAACATATTAGAAAAAAAGTTAACAATAAAAATAAAATATTTGTAGCTGAAGATTCAAAAGTTGCTAGAGAAGTTTTAATTGCATTTTTAACTAAAATAGATGCAAACTTTGAAGTATTTGAAAATGGTACTGATTTATTGACAAGACTAGATCATATTGATGAATCAACAGTTGGTGTAATTATTACTGATATAGAAATGCCAGATACAGATGGTTATCAAGTAGCTAAATATATAAAAAATTCTTCAAAATTATCCCATATCCCTGTAATTGTAAACTCAAGTATGACTACAAGAGCCGTACGAGATAAAATGAGTGCAATTGGAGTTGATGACTTTATAGGTAAATCTGACATAAAAGGTTTAAATAAAGCAGTATTTGATTATCTTGGGGAAAGATAATCAAATATATTTCTTTAGTTTTATATAGTTTTAATTAAATTTTGTATATAAACTTATAATGAAAACAAGAATTATATGCCAAAAATGTGTACATTATTATGTTACATGGGAAAAAAACAAACCTCATGGATGCAAGGCATATGGCTTTAAATCACAACAAATACCTTCAATAGTAGTAAAACAAAGCTCAAATATAGACTGCAACTTTTATCAAATAAAAGTAAACAAATAATTTAGAAGTATTAAAGCAATATTTTAATATAATTTCCACAATTAAAAGTGTTAAGTAGGGACATATATGCATTTATGTATATATGGCTTAGGATCTTACTAGATATAGACTTAAGTTACGCTATCCGAACAGGCTTTTAAAAATATTAAGGAATTTATAAATGAAAAAAATTTTAATTTTAATGCTTGCTGTTGCAAGTTCTGCTTTTGCTGCTGATGCAGCTGTTGCAAACGAAACTTTAAAGGCATATTCAGTACTAGCTGCTGGTGTTGGTCTTGGTCTTGCTGCTCTTGGTGGTGCTGTTGGTATGGGTAATACTGCTGCTGCTACTATTGCAGGTACTGCTAGAAACCCAGGTATGGGTGGAAAACTTATGACTACAATGTTCATTGCTTTAGCAATGATAGAAGCACAAGTTATCTATACACTAGTAATTGCTTTAATTGCATTATATGCAAATCCTTTCTTAGCTTAAGAAATTATTTAAAAAAAAAGCCAAGTGTAACACTTGGCTTTTTTTATGTAAAATAAATGCAACTGTAACAAATACACTGCATTGAAGTATCAGTTAAAAATTTAATCGTTTTGACATTTTATATATATGCGGATATGGTGAAATTGGTAGACACGTACGCTTGAGGGGTGTATAGCGAAAGCTGTGGGGGTTCAAGTCCCCCTATCCGCACCACAAAATATAAAATTAACAATATTTTCAACTCTATATTTTTGTTATAATTACAATTAAAATTACTTCTTTCCAAGATACTTTTATCATTTTTTCTCACTAATATATAAATAACTATATATCATAAAATAAATATTTACAAGAGATTCATTTATAGTTTTAAAAAACAAGCTCAATAAGAACAATAGTATAAATATATAATTAAATTATAAAGAATGTTTGTTATTGATTG
>CAZEXK010000016.1:0-11163 GCA_964516815.1 uncultured Helicobacter sp.
TTTTGTTAGTTTCTAATATTTATATTTTATTAGTAATTCTTAGTGTATTTTTATATACATATTTTATAAAAAAATAATTTTAAAACTACAAGATACATATATTATTTATGTGTATCTTCGTAGTTTTTTATAAATTCTGATATTTTATATGATGGCATTGCTGGTGAAAAATAATAACCTTGAATATATTTTATTCTCATAGTTCTTAATATTTCTACTTGCTCTTTTTGCTCAACACCCTCAGCTACAATTTCAAATCCTAAAGTATCACATAATAGTGCTATTCTAGAACAAATTTCTTTACCTCTATGTTGTTGTATTAGATCTATTAAACTTTTGTCTAATTTTACAGTTGTACATAAAGTATCATTTAATGTATTTAGACTAGTATATCCTGTACCAAAATCATCAATACTTAGATTAAATCCAGAGTTTATAGTATATTGAATATTTTTCTTTGCATCTTCATTATCTATAAATGCTCGTTCTAATATCTCAAACTCAACGTTATAAGTTTTAAACATTGCTACTATTTGTTCAACTACATCTGTTTCTTGTAGTGTGTCTGGGTGTAGATTGATACCTATTGTTGGTTTAAAGTTTTCAATATCCCATATTTTAAATTGTTTTTTAATTTCTTTACAAACCCACAAATCAATAATAGGAGCTAGTCCATCGTCTTCTAAGTCTTCTAAGAAATAAGGTCCTACTACTTTTCCATCTTGAAGTTCTAGTCTTAATAAAGCTTCAAAATTATTACAAATATTATTTTTTATATCTATTTTTGGTTGATAATAAACTAATAATTTATTTTCGTGCAATAAATTAATAATCTTATTAACTTTAATATTTTTATTTATTAGAGATACTTGTTCATTTTCTTTTTTACTTTTGTGACTATTTAATTGTATACTTACATCAAGAGAATCAGCAAAATCGATTGTTCGTTTTTCTTTATTTTGTTTTTTAACATATAAGTTTACAAATGGTAAATAAATCATCACACTTAATACTAATAATAAAAACTGAATTACCATTGCTAAAAGACTTCCATCAGTCGCAATATAAACATTTAAAAAAGTAGGTATTGCCCAATGTACATCTTGTTGTGCAAATTCTATTAATCCAAATGATAAAAAGAAATATGCAACAAAGAAGTTAATAATTGGAACAAAAATAAATGGTAAAAATAAATATTTATTAAAGACTATTGGTAAACCATAAATCAAAATTTCATTAATATTAAAAATTACAAATGGCAATGATATTTTTGAGATTTTATTCCAATGTTCATCTTTACCATTTATTAGTATAGCTATAACTAAAGCTAGTCCAGAACCAGCTCCACCAAATACTGTAAATAAATCTCTAAAATTAGTGTTTGTTAAGTTTGGCATTAATGATGCATTTAATATACTTGCATCAAAAAACATTATGGAGACATTGTTACCATGAACACCAATAAACCAAAACAAATGCCCAAATAAAATATATAAAGGCATAAATATTAGTGGTGAAAGTGATTTTAAAAAATTATTAAGCATATGCACAATTGGCTCCATAATTTCATGAGTTAATATCAATATAGCTAAAGTGATAAATATTGTTAGTATTAAAGGAAATGTGTATGTAAATATTTCTCTTAAATCATAATCCATACCATCAAAACGGTTAAATATAGAGAATTGTCTTATTTTACTTAATATATTTATTGATATATACGGTATTACTAAAGTGTATATAGTAATACTAGTATCTAAAACAAGATTAAATTTATTGTTATTTAATAAAAAAAATATATAAATTAGCATTGAACTAATAGCTGACAAAGATATATGTTCATTTTTAACTTTTGCATAATTTGTACTAATTGTAAATAATAATAAAATTGGTAAAATTAATTGGAGTGATTTTATTACACTTTCAATAATTTCTGCATAATAATTTACATTATTAAATAAATCAAATACTTGCCTTGTAATTACAAATATAGAAAATAAAATTACATATGGCAAAAGTTCCATAAATGAATTTTTTAATATACCAATAAAAAGTAAATTATCATTTTTTTTGAAATTTTTATTTTCCATTTTTTGCTCCTTTATGTTTCACAATACCACATTATTTCTTTAATTATCTTTAAAAACTTATAGTTATATTAAACATATTGTTATTTAAATTTTTTCGTATAATTTATTACTTCAGCTGGAGGCATTGCTGGTGAAAAATAATAACCTTGAATATATTTTATTTTCATAGTTCTTAATATTTCTACTTGCTCTTTTTGCTCAACACCCTCAGCTACAATTTCAAATCCTAAAGTATCACATAATAGTGCTATTCTAGAACAAATTTCTTTACCTCTATGTTGTTGTATTAGATCTATTAAACTTTTGTCTAATTTTACAGTTGTACATAAAGTATCATTTAATGTATTTAGACTAGTATATCCTGTACCAAAATCATCAATACTTAGATTAAATCCAGAGTTTATAGTATATTGAATATTTTTCTTTGCATCTTCATTATCTATAAATGCTCGTTCTAATATCTCAAACTCAACGTTATAAGTTTTAAACATTGCTACTATTTGTTCAACTACATCTGTTTCTTGTAGTGTGTCTGGGTGTAGATTGATACCTATTGTTGGTTTAAAGTTTTCAATATCCCATATTTTAAATTGTTTTTTAATTTCTTTACAAACCCACAAATCAATAATAGGAGCTAGTCCATCGTCTTCTAAGTCTTCTAAGAAATAAGGTCCTACTACTTTTCCATCTTGAAGTTCTAGTCTTAATAAAGCTTCAAAATTATTACAAATATTATTTTTTATATCTATTTTTGGTTGATAATAAACTAATAATTTATTTTCGTGCAATAAATTAATAATCTTATTAACTTTAATATTTTTATTTATTAGAGATACTTGTTCATTTTCTTTTTTACTTTTGTGACTATTTAATTGTATACTTACATCAAGAGAATCAGCAAAATCGATTGTTCGTTTTTCTTTATTTTGTTTTTTAACATATAAGTTTACAAATGGTAAATAAATCATCACACTTAATACTAATAATAAAAACTGAATTACCATTGCTAAAAGACTTCCATCAGTCGCAATATAAACATTTAAAAAAGTAGGTATTGCCCAATGTACATCTTGTTGTGCAAATTCTATTAATCCAAATGATAAAAAGAAATATGCAACAAAGAAGTTAATAATTGGAACAAAAATAAATGGTAAAAATAAATATTTATTAAAGACTATTGGTAAACCATAAATCAAAATTTCATTAATATTAAAAATTACAAATGGCAATGATATTTTTGAGATTTTATTCCAATGTTCATCTTTACCATTTATTAGTATAGCTATAACTAAAGCTAGTCCAGAACCAGCTCCACCAAATATAGTAAATAAATTTAAAAAACTAGTACTTGTTAAATTTGGTAAAATTGATGTACTTAATATACTTAAATCAAAAAACACATCAGCTAAATTAGTTCCATTAATACCAATAAACCAAAATAAATGTCCAAATAAAATATATAAAGGTGTGAATAATAAAGAGGGTAATATCCTTATAGCTTCATTTATCATAATTGTTATTGGTGATATACTTTCTTGGATTATCACCAATATACTTACAGATAAAAATATTGTTATGATTATAGGAAATGTATATGTAAAGATTTGGCTTAATTCATAATCCATAGCTCTAAAACTATTAAATATATCAAGTTGTCTAAAGAAGTGTAATAAATTTATTGATAAATATGGAATAAATAATGTATATATTGTAATTGTATTATCTAATTTAAAAGTATAATCGTTAATAATCAGTAAAAAAAAGATATAAATCATCATAGAACTAATAGCAGATAAAGAAATGTATTCATTTTTTAATTTTGCATAATTAGCACTAACTACAAACAATAATAATACAGGTAAAATTATTCGCAAAGATAAAATAACACTTTCTAAAATGTTTGAATAGATTTGTAAATTATCAAATAAATCAAATATTTGTTTGCTCATTACACAAATTGAAAATAAAATCATATAAGGTAGTAGCTCAATAAACGAGCTTTTTAAACTAACTATAAAATTTTGTATATTATATTTTTTTAAGCTTCTATTTTCCATAAATCAACCTTATGTTTCATTATATCACAAATAGCCTTTTATATTTACAATAAACTTATATTTTCTTTAAATATTAGTCTTGTAAAATACAATTTTTATTATTTATTTTACTATCTACTTGGATTAAAATATGATTAAATCCGATATTTTGAGTGATTGCTTAATGTTATTTGTTATTCGTTCACATGTTTTTAAATCTATATTTTCATTGTCTAAAACTATATTTCGAACTTGGTTTATTTATATGTAAATCATTATATTTTATTACATTACTACTGGAATTTAGAATAATTTTATCTGAAATTGTTTTTATATTTTTAAAATAATAAAATAAACTTACGCTTACTTTAATGTTTGAATAAGTAAAATAAATACCATTTAAAATATACTTTCAGCCCATTTAGTAATAGGACCTCTTAAAACTTTGTTTAATTTTATGGCATATATATTTAAGCCTTCTACTTTGTTTTTTGTTGATTTAAGAAGAGTTGTTAATGAGTTTGTGTATTTATTTACATAGAAGTTATCTATTTGTTTATTTGAACCTAAGATTATAACTTTACATGATGAATCCAATCTTGATAATACCATTTGCATTGTTTTATTTGACATGTTTTGTGCTTCATCTATGATGACAAATGATTCGCTTAAAGTTCTACCCCTCATTTCACCTACCCACATAGTTTGTATAGAATAATTTTGTACAGTTTGTTCCACTTTTTGATTTATTTCATCATCACTTGGTGCAATGTATTGTTTTTTACTAGTATTTTTTCTTTTGTGTTCACTTCTAGCCATAAATCTCAAAGAATCGAATAAAGGATGATTATAAATTTCAAATTTTTCAGCATATCCTGGTAAATAACCAATATCCTCGCCTTTATCCAACGACTCAACAGAATTTCTTATATATATTATTCTTGAAAAAAGCTTTTTTCTTACAAGTTTAACGGCACTTGAAAGTGCTAATAGCGTTTTACCACTACCTGCTTTTGCTTCACTTATTACTACATCAAAATGCAAATCAAGCATCGCGTTTGAAAAATATAATTGTTCTTTATTCAAAGGAGTTATTATTTGTTCTCTTAAGCTTAATTCATCAAGAATATCTATTTTTTCATTTTTAATGGCGACTAAGATATGTTGGTCAGAATTTTTTACATGAAAATTATAAGCAAAATTATAATGTAAATAATCCTCATCGAAGTCATAAATACTACTTCCTTGTAACTTTTCTATATTCTCAAAATTGATTTGAATGTTTTTAACAAATTCTAAAGAAGTATCATCATTTCCATCACCTATTAAAGGAGAAGTATGTAGATTAAGTGACCTAGCTCTTACTCTTGCCATAATATCATTTGATAAAAACTCAATATTTTTATCATAATAAGTATTTGCAAAACTAGCTATTTCTAATATCTTTCTATCATTAAATATGTTCAATGATGTATTTTGACTCGTAGTTGTATAGATATCCTTAGAAATGATATCTATATTTATATTATTTAATTTTACGCTTACAACTTTATGATTTTGTACTTCTATTGATTTTATAATTTCTGAATTTTCTAATAATCTTGCAAAATTTCTAGCTTGAAAATTTATTTCATCAAATCCACTTTTTTTTGAATCTATTTCATCAAGTACAGTTTCAGGTATTATTATATGATTTACTCCATCTTGTGATAATTTAATTAAGTTTGAATAATCTTCAAGTAAAATATTTGTATCTATTACATAATATTTATCATACATGTTATTTTGCTCTTTTATTAGCTATTATATATATTATAAACGCAAAAAATAAAGTTATTGCAATGCTAAAATATATAGGTATTGATTTAGTTATTACAAATACGATTATCAATATAGCACCAAGTGTTGGAACTTCATTATAAGCTCTAAAAAATTGCTCATTTTTATAACATTTATTATTTAAGAATGCTTTTCTAAAATGATTTAAACTAAGTGTATATAATATCATCAATACAAGTATGATTAACTTTGCAATCATCCAGTTTTCATTTAATAAGGCATCATTTAGATAAATCATAATTGCCCCACTAATTATACTAACCCACATAGCAGGATAACCAATAATATTATATATTTTATCTTCTTGAATTTTTACTACATCTACAAAATCTTTTTTATTTATATTTTGTGCATGATATACAAATAGCCTTGGCATATAAAACAATAATGTCATCCATGACATAACTGCTATGATATGTAAAGCCAAGATTTGAGAATAATATTCCATTAAGAACCTTTTATTTTTTTAATCCAATCATCAAGTGTCTTTTCAAATGCAATACCTGATGATGTATAATACTGTAAATCTTCTTTTAAATACTCTTGGTCTACATATCCCCCAAAATCGTGAGGATATTTATACCCTATGTGTTTATCTTGTAAGTGTATAGGAATATCTAAAATTTTACCACTACTTATATCACTTATTGCTTTATTTATTGCTATATAAGAACTATTTGATTTTGGTGATGAAGCTAGATATACAGCACATTGAGATAATAGTATTTTGGCTTCTGGATAACCTATTTTATTAGCTGCATTTTGTATATTTATTGCCATATTAATTGCATTTGGATTGGCATTTCCAATATCTTCACTAGCACTTATCACAAGTCTTCTAGTTATAAAATCAACACTTTCCCCTGCTACAATTAATCTTGCCATATAATACAAAGTAGCATTTATATTGCTACCTCTAATTGATTTTATCATAGCACTTATAATATCATAATGACTTTGCTTTGAACTAACACCATCTCCTATTGCATTTTGTCTTAACTGTTTTAGAACTTCTATATTTATAATGGGATTTATTTTATAAGCAAAATCAAGTAAGTTTAATAATGCTCTAGCATCTCCACTAGAAGTCTCTATTAAGTACTTCCTAATTTCTTCATTTATTTGTATTTCAGGTAGAACACTTAAGGCTTTATTTAGTACATCATTTAAATCATTATAACCATGTACTTTAAATTCAAATAAAAATGACCTTGAACGAATACCTGCTGTTAATGTAAAATATGGATTTTCAGTACTAGCACCTATTATTATGGCTAAATAATCTTCCATTATAGGTAGTAACACTTCTTGCTGAGTTTTACTTAATCTATGCACTTCATCAATAAATAACAAAGGCTTTATTAGTGCATTTTCATATTTTTTGAATATTTTTCTAAAATCTTCAACTTTTACTGATGTTGCGTTAAAATAATAAAAATCACTTGATATTGTTTTGGCAATTATTTTTGCCAATGTAGTTTTACCAGTTCCTGGTTTGCCATAAAAAAAAAGGTGAGGTATGTCTTTTTTTTGTATTAGTTGGTATAAAGCACTTTTCTTACCAACTAAATGTTTTTGACCAATAAATTCATCTAATGTATTTGCTTTTAAAAGTATCGTTAGATTTTGCATAAAATACTAGTGCTATTTATTTAACCATTTTTCTAAAGAAATTAGATCATCTATATTTCTAGGTTCTACTTTTAAAATACTAGTTAAACTTTTAACACCCATAGATAATAAATACTGTAAGTTATCATCAAACTTTGCTTCTTCTATTATAAATATATTGTCTTTATGTACCTCAAATAGGTATCCTCCATTTGGTATTGGTGTTTGAGAAAGAGTAACTGTATAATGATCTTTTATTATTGATTCATTTTGTGAATACATAAGCCCTATATTATAGCCCTCATTTGCAAAACCTTTAATAGCTACAACTAAAACTAATGAGTCATCATCTTTTGATGAATTAAATATACCAATAATATCTTTTATAGTTGAGTATACTGGTATTTTTGCAAATATTTTTTGAGTCCATGCTGCTAGTCTAGTTTTCATAAACTGACCTAATATATATAACAAGACTAGAAATAGAAAAATAACTAAAATAAACCACAAAAATCGATTACTTTGAGGATAACCAACTATATTAAATACAATAACAACTAGCATATCTATTTTATCGTATACCCAATTTGTTAGTACTATAATAATTACAATAGGTAAAAGCCAAAATAAACCTTGAATAACGACTTCAAAAAAATGTTTCATGTTTTTTTTAAATCCCATTGTACATCTTTATATTCTTCTTTTTGTCTAATAGTTTTCATTTTTTTAATATATTCCCTTAAATTTTGATATTCTTTTCTTTCAAGAAATCTTGTTTTTCCTGATGGTAGATTATTTAGAGTTATTCCACCAAAATCTATTCTTTTTAAGTCCATTATTTGTGTTTCAAAATGAGCAAAAAATCGTCTAAGTTCTCTATTTTTACCTTCACTAATAGCAACTTTTAATTTTGAAAAATTTGCACCATTTGATTGTATATCATATGCATCAAATGGTGCAAAATGCATAGAAGTTATTTTTGTTTTTTCATAAGCCCCTGCTCGTGCATCATCCAATGTTAATCCATTTTTCATATATGTTTCCATACTACTTGTAACTGGTCCTGCTATTTTTATTTTGTAAACTCTTATTAGTTTTGAGTGCATTAGTTCATTTGCTATATTTACATCATCAGTTAATAACAATACTCCCTCACTTGCATAATCAAGCCTACCTATTGGTAAAAAATGTCCATATTTTTTTGATAGAGTATCATAAATAGTTTTTCTTCCTTGAGGATCATTTTTAGATACTATTTCACCTTTTTGCTTGTTGTAAACTATAACTGTACTAGCACGAGTATTATCAACTTTTACAGTTCTTCCTTTTACTTTAACTATTACATCTTTAGTAACTTTAGTAGCCATCTCTTTTATGGTTTGTGAGTTTATGCTAACTTCACCATCTTGTATAAGCTGATCTGCTTCTCTTCTACTGTATTTACTATTATGAGATATAAATTTATTTAATCTTATTAATTCTTCTTGGTAAGCCATTATTTTATTCCTGCTTCTACTAGTGTATGAATATGTAATATACCATAGATTGTCTTATCTTTATTTAATATAAGTAGAACTTGTATCTTGTTATCTTCTATGATTTTTAATGCATCAGATGCTAATATATTTTTATCATCAATATATTTTGGATTTAATGTTGCTATATCTTGAACTTTTGTATTTAAAGAAAAATCATCACTCATCATGTATCTTCTAAGATCCCCATCACTCAAAAGTCCCACAAGTGTTTGTTTCTCATCTACTATAATTGCATTTCCAAGTCTTCCCTCACTCATAACAACAACGGCATCTTTTAATATTGTGTTTATTTTAATTATTGGTAAATTGTTTTTTTGCATTAAATCATCTACTTTTATAAATAACTTTTTACCTAAACTTCCACCTGGATGAAAAGAAGCAAAGTCACCTTTATCAAAAGATGAATGCTTCATCAAACATACTGCTAAAGCATCTCCCATAGCCATTGTAAGTGTTGTAGATGAAGTAGGTGCAATATCCAAAGGACAAGCTTCTTTTTGTATACTTACATCTAAAAACACATCAGCATAAGAAGCTAAGGTTGAGTTTTCATTATTTGCCATTGCAATCATAGCTATATCAAGTCTTTTTAAATGTGGTAATATTTGTATAAGTTCATTGCTTTCCCCACTATAAGAAATAGCTAGAACAACATCTCCTTTGCTTATCATACCTAAGTCACCATGCATTGCTTCTGTTGGATGTAAAAAAAATGAACTGGTTCCTGTACTAGCTAGTGTAGCTGCTATTTTTGTACCAACTAATCCTGATTTTCCAACTCCAGTTACTATTAGTTTACCTTTAGCATTTGATATTAGCATAACTGCTTTTTGTATCTGATCTGTTATATTATTTGCAGCTCTTTTTAACTCTTGTGCTTCTATTAACAAGACATCCTTAGCAATTTGTACATAATCCATTAATCTACCTTTATAACAGAATTATAACATAATAATACCAAAATAATAAAAGCATTTTTTAGCTATAATCTCCACTAATTAATATTTATAATAGTAGATTTATGATTTAATATATATAAGGAAATACATGAAAAAAAATAAAATAATTTATACAATAATATTTGTTCTGAGTCTTCAACTTCACATGAATGCTAATGATCTTTCATTAAGATTTAAAAAAATTGCAAATATGGTTGAGGCACCTGATTTTTCATTAAAATCAGAAAATGGAGATATGGTTAAGTTGAGTGATTATAAAGGTAAAACTGTTATATTAAATTTTTGGGCTACTTGGTGTCCACCATGTAAAAAAGAGATGCCTTCATTGGAGAGATTTTATAAAAAAGCTAAAGATAAAAACATTGTTGTTTTAGCTATTACAGTTGGACAAGATGAGGATAGTGTTTTTCCTTTTATAAACACTTTAAACCCAGTGCCAACTTTTCCCATACTACTAGATACAAACTCTAATGTTGCAAGACAATGGAGCATTAGTGCTATGCCTACTACTGTTATAATAAATAAAGAGGGTTATTTGTCGTATTTTGCTCTTGGAGCAAGAGAATTTGATAATCCTAAGTTTTTAAAAGAGCTTCTTAAACTTTAAAATAAAATAACTAAGATATTTTATCTTGGCTATTTTATTTTAATTAGTATTATTTTTTTCAGTTTTATTTGTATTTTGTGTACTCATATTTGGTATGGCTAGTTTTAGTATTTCTAGGCTTGGCATCTGCATTTGTAGCATTGATGGCATTGTTATTCCCATAAAACCATTACTTTTATTATCATCACTATTCATCATACTTGGCATACTAAACATTCCAGCATTTAGTGTTGAAGTTAGTATTATAATTTTTAATTCATATTTATTCATTTCTTTCCTTTTAGCGTATTATTCACAAAATATTAATAAATATTGCATAAGTAAATGTATTTTTATTAGAATGTCTTATTATACAAAAAAGGATATACAATGAATGATTATTTAATTATTATGTCTAGTGTTAATGCTAATTTTAATTTAGCAAAACAACTCCAAAAGAAGTATTTGAATTATCAAAAGAGATGAAAAATGCTAAAGCTTATA
>CAZEXK010000016.1:11263-36136 GCA_964516815.1 uncultured Helicobacter sp.
ACTCCAAAAGAAGTATTTGAATTATCAAAAGAGATGAAAAATGCTAAAGCTTATATAATTATATCTCCTGAATATAATTATAATGTTACACCTGTATTATCTAATTTTTTAGCTTGGGTATCTACTATTGGAGATGATTTTAGACTTTTATTCACAAATAAAGTGGTATTACTAGCAACTGCTAGTGGTGGAGATGGGAAAAGTGTATTAACTATCATGAGATCTGTATTTACTTCACTTGGTGCTATTGTTATACCAAGAGATATATGTGTAACTTATAGCAATCCTATAAAACCAGAGTCAGTTAAGAAAATATTAACACAATTTATTAGTATAGAAGAAAAAATAAATAAATAGCTATGAGTTGATACTCATAGCTGATATTGTATATTTATTGAGCAATAATAGTTGGTACTATTAGAGGATATTTTCTATATTTTCTTATACAATGTTTTCTTACTGTTTTTCTTAAATCATCTTCTAAGCTTCTATTATTTTCTAATATACCTTCTTTTACATGTTCTAAGTGATGATCTAGCATATCTTCAATCTCTTTAGCAAAATATCTTTCACTTTTTACATCAACTAATCCAAACGAAGAAACTCTAGCTGGCGCTGTAACTTTTCTATCGCTTATATTAACTTGTGCAACTATAATTACCATACCTTCATTTGCCATTGTTTGTCTATCTAAAACCACATCATTTGCAATTTTTCTATTTCTTTGATTATCAATATATACCTTACCAGTTTTTACTGATTTTAATTTTTTCATACCCTTTGGTGTTATTTCTACTTGTTCACCATCAGTTAAAATGTGTATATTTCTTTCTAAGACACCACAGTTAATCCCTGTTTGAGAATGCTTTAATACATGATTGTACTCTCCATGAATTGGTAAAAAGAATTTTGGTTTAATCAGTCTTAGCATTAACTTTTGTTCTTCCATACTAGCATGTCCAGACACATGTATATCTGCATAATCTTGATAGGCAACTTTAGCTCCAGCTTTTAATAATTGGTTTATAACTTCAGATACTGAACCTTCATTTCCAGGTATTGCTTTTGCAGATAATACTATTTGATCATTTGGTTTAATTTTTATATGTCTATGTTCATGTATTGACATTCTAAATAGAGCAGACATTGGCTCACCTTGAGATCCTGTTGTTACTATTAATACTTGAGCATCTGGATACTTATTTACTTCATGCGCATCTATAAAGTCAGATTTTTTGTATTTTAAATATCCCATCATCATTGCAACATCAATATTTTTTTCCATTGATCTTCCAATTACACATATTTTTCTTCCTTGTGCTATACCTCTATCTATTGCTTGCGCAACTCTGTGTAAATTAGATGAAAAAGTAGACATAATAATTCTATTTTTACTAGCTTCACTAAATATTCTATCAAATGTAGGTCCAACAGTTTTTTCTGTTTTAGTAAACCCACCACCATGCGAGTTTGTACTATCACTTAATAAGGCTAGTACACCTTTTTCACCATAATGTGCATATCTATGTAAATCAGTAGCATAACCATCAAAAGGTGTATGATCTATTTTAAAATCTCCTGTATGTATTATAGTTCCTGCATCACAGGTAATAGCTAAAGAAGAACAATCAATAATACTATGAGTAATGTGCATCCATTCAACTTCAAAATCACCTATTCTAATTAGCTTTCTTTTTTGAACTGCTCTAAAATATGATCTATGATGTTTCATTTTATGTTCATCAAACTTTGCACCAACCATTTCAAGTGGTAAAGGTGAACCATATATTGGTATTTGAATTTCTTTAAAGAAATAAGGTAAAGCACCTATATGATCCTCATGAGCATGAGTTACACATATTGCTGAAAGTTTTGATCTTATTTGTCTTAAATATGTAAAGTCAGGTATTAATATATCAACACCATGCATTGATTCATCAGGGAAACTCATTCCCACATCAATAATAATTGCACTTTTATCAGTTTCAATTACCATCATGTTTCCACCAATTTCACCCAATCCTCCAAGAGGAGTGATTCTAACACTAGCATCACTTTTTAGATTCATTTTATAATGAGGGTTTAATCTATCTTTGTGGATTTTTTCATTTAATTCAAATGCTTTTTTTGTATCGTTTGTCCAACCATGACCAGTAACAGGTGGTTTTTTCTTATTAGGAGCATTTTTAGTACTAGCGTTTGGATTTGCTTTATTAGTATCTTTACTTGATTGTTCTTTATTAATTTTTTTTGTTTCCACAACTTCCACAGTTTGTTGTGTGTTTGCAACTTCTTTATTTTCATTTGTTGTATTATTTGTATTTTCCATGTTCTCTCTTATAATTGTTTATAAATTTGGCTATACAAAGATGCATCTACTTCATGAGGTCTAATATTTTCTGCGATATTTAATTTCTCAAATAATTCTATTAATTCATATTTATTATATCTTGCACTAAGATTTTTTATTAGTTTTTTTCTAGGTTGCGTAAACGCAAACTTTAAAAACTTGTTAAACTCATCATCAAATTTTTCTGTCATATTTTTTTCCAAATATATCACAGATGAATTCACCTTTGGAGGTGGATTGAAACTACTTGGAGGTACTTCTTGCAATATGCTTCGCTTAGAGCAAAGCAATTGGCTAATAACCCCCAAAGATGAGTATTCCTTATCTTTAGAAATTGCTGTAAATTTTTCAGCAACTTCTTTTTGTACCATCACGATAATAACTTCACAGTTTTTATCATTTAGTGCTTTTAATATAATATTTGTTGCTATATAGTAAGGTAAATTTGCTATTAAGTCATATTTACTTGTATATAAGCTTACATCATCATTCCAGATTTTTAGAACATCAGTTAAAACTAAGTCCAATCTTTTTGATGATATTTCATTAATAAATTCGCTTTGTAAGATAGAGTATAAATCTCTATCGACCTCATATGCTGTTACATCTTTGTATTTGACAAGCCTTTTTGTCAAATCACCTAAGCCAGGCCCAATTTCGACAATCCTATTATCATTTTTGGGCATCGATTCGATGATTTTAATTAATACACTTTCGTCTTTTAGAAAATTTTGTCCAAATTTCTTTTTTGCTTTTATATCAATCAAGTTAGTGTAACCAAAATCTTCTTATGTATGTATTTAATTTTATAATTATTTTGCATTTTCTTCTAAGAATTTCTTTAAATTTTTAGCAGCTTGTCTGATTCTTTTAGAATTTTCAATTAATGCAAGTCGTACATAACCCTCACCCTGCTCTCCAAATCCTATACCAGGAGCAACTGCTATTCCTGCGTTAGTCAATAATTTTTTAGAAAACTCTAAAGAATTCATATGTGCTACACATTGCGGTATTTTTGCCCATACAAACATTGATGCTTTATTCCTTCTTATATCCCAACCAGCTCTTTTAAAACTATCAATTAGGACATCTTGTCTTTGATCATATTTATTAATAATATCTCTTACACATTGTTGATCACCATTAAGTGCAACTGTAGCTGCTACTTGTATGGGAGTGAACATTCCATAGTCAAGCCATGATTTTATATTTTGTAAAGCACCAATTAATCTTGTATTTCCTACAAAAAATCCTACTCTCCAACCTGCCATATTATATGATTTACTTAAAGTAAATGATTCAACAGCTACATCAATTGCACCAGGAGCTTGAAATATTGAAGGTGTTACATAACCATCAAAGGTTATATCACCATAAGCAATATCAGAAATAATATAAAATCTATTCTTTTTTGCCATTGCTACTAAATTTATATAAAATTCAGGAGTTACTGTTGCAGTTGTTGGATTGTGAGGAAAGTTTACTACTATGTATTTCGGTTTTGTTTTTTCATCATCACAAAGATTTTGTAAATCAGATAAAAATTCATCTTCTAGTACATTGTAGTCTTCATCATACTTTAATCCAAAATTAATGATATTTCCACCTGCTAATATAAATGCATAATTGTGTATAGGATATGTTGGATCTGGTACTACTATATTATCTCCAGGATTAGTAATAGCATATGCCAAATGGGCATAACCCTCTTTACTTCCCATGGTAGCAACACATTGCGTTTGTGGATTTAATTCAATATCATATCTTCTTTTATACCATGATGATATTGCCATTAATAATTTTGGTATACCTTTTGAGGCTGAATATCCGTGAGTCTTTGTTTTTTTGGCTGATTCTACTAATTTTTCTCTTATGTGTTCTGGTGTATCTCCATCTGGATTTCCCATTGAAAAATCAATAACATCATTGCCTGCGTGTCTTTCTTGCATTTTAAGTTCATTAACTTCTGCAAAAACATACTTTGGTAATAATTCCACTCTACTAAACTTTATCTCATCGAACATTTTTTTCCTTTTATCTAACTGTTACAGTTAGCCCTCTTTTAATATTTTTTTGCGTGAAACTATCACCTATTAATATATATTTTGTAAATCTAGGTACTCCTAAGATTGTATCTTTACTCAAAATATCATTTTTAAGACTAGAAATATAATTTAAATTTTTATCATAAAATGAAATGTATGGATACCAAGTATTAGAAGAACTACTTTTTATATGTAATTCATTTGCATTTTTTACTTTTATCATATATGGTTCTACTGACTTTTTTAGTTTAACTTTTTCATTTCTACTTATAGATATAGCCTCTTTTATATTTGCATATGTAAAATCAATTGTATATTTCCATTGTGTATCATCTATTTTTTGAACATTTTTAAAAATTGCATTAGATCTTTTTAGTTCTTTTATAAATTCGTATGGATTTATCATTGCTTCACTTTTTAGTCTAATGCCCCATACTGTTGTTTGATCTTCTTTATATAAGTAATCATTAAAATAATATGAGTACCCTAAAGTATTTAGGGTATCGTTTATCATTTTTATTGATTGAACACTTGAGTTTGTTGTTTCAAAAATCAATTTGATATCTGTGATTTGAGGATATTTTAAATTTATTAAGCTATTTTTACTTAGTTTCTCATGCATCTTTTGAAAATTTACTCTATGATTATTGTAATAAAGAGCTTCATTTTTAAATATATTTTGTATTAGATTTGAGTGCTTTTGATAATTTATTTGTCCAACACTATTTTGTATTTTTTCTCTTAATTCACTAGCATTTAAACTAAATGCTATGAAGATTATTAGTAGTATTTTCATTTTAGGGAATGTACCAAAATACCAGTAGCTACTGACACATTTAAACTATCAAAATTATTTTGCATTTGGATAGACACTTTTAAATCAAGCTTTTTTAAAAGTTTATTTGACAATCCTTCACTTTCATTTCCTAAAAACAATGCAACTTTTTGATTCTCATTTCTTTGTAATGTTTTTACATCATAACCAGTAACATCAGCACCAACTAGTGAAAAATCTAATTGTTTTAGTTCATTTGCTAAATCATAAGAATTTGCAATTGTACTTATAGGCATGTCTAAAGCACTACCAGAAGATGTTCTTATAATAGGTGCTAAATTTAAATTTTTTATACCACATATAACTAATCCATCAACACCTAAAGCATAACATGTTCTAACAATTGCACCTATATTACCTGTATCAGTTAATCCATCTAAAACTACAATAAATTTGCCTTTTTTAATATCTTTGATATTTGCAAATTCAAATTCATCTATTTTTAATAAAAAACCTTGATGATTTCCACCTTTAGCCATACCTTGGGCTTTCATATTGTCAGGTCTTATTATTTTAGCTCCATTGTCCATAAACTTTTTAAATAATTTTTTGTCAAGTTCTTTAGTTAAATAAATTTCTTGAATTATATTTGGATATTTTTCTAAAATGTAAAATACTATTTGTTTTCCGTATACTATCATACTTGCATATTATCCAAAATCTAATTATAGGTTTATTAAAATGTATACTAATGTTTAATGTATTTATCTTAAATATATAGTTTTAATTAGATATACTATTTTTTATTATTTAAGGAATTATTATAAAAGCTTATCTTAAAAACTTAGTTGAAATAAATGACAATGTACAAAGTAAAATATTCGATATTAGTATTCAGTTACTTATAATACTTTCAATTATCTCATTTTCAATAGAAACTATTCCTAATTTAGAACAAAATACAAAAGATTATTTGTTTAGTTTTGAAATATTCACTATTGTTATTTTTACTTTTGAATATTTAATTAGAATTTATACTTCTAATAAAAAACTATCGTATATCTTTAGTTTTTATGGCATTATTGATTTATTGGCTATATTGCCATTTTACTTAGGCTTTTTCATTGACTTACGTTCAGTTAAAGCCTTTAAACTATTTAGATTATTTACATTGTTAAAACTTAGTAAATATAGTGAAACCATGAATAAATTTCAAAGAGCAATTTATCTTGCAAAAGAAGAATTTATTTTGTTTTTTATTATGACTATTATTTTGTTTTATCTAGCTTCTATTGGTATATATTATTTTGAAAATGAAGCACAACCAAAAGTATTTGCTAGTGTGTTTGATTCAATGTGGTGGTCTGTAGCTACACTGACTACAGTAGGATATGGTGATGTTTATCCAATAACTATTGGTGGTAAGATATTTACTACTATGGTACTTCTAATTGGACTTGGTGTTGTTGGTATACCAGCTGGTATTATTGCTTCAGCTTTAACACAAGTAAATAAAAATCATAAAGACAATATTGATAAATAAATATATAATTCCACATTTCTTATATTTATCTTATACTACTTGTTTTACTTAAGTCCTTAGTCATTAATAATTTGCTATAATGTGCGCAAAATATAAATAGGATTGTAATGAATCACTTTGCTAAAAGAATTATACCTTGTCTTGATGTAAACAACGGAAGAGTTGTTAAAGGTGTAAACTTTGTAGGTCTTCGTGATGCTGGTGATCCTGTAGAAGTAGCTAGAAGATACAATCAAGAAGGTGCTGATGAATTAACCTTTTTAGATATTGGAGCATCACATGAGAATAGAGATACTATTGTAGATGTTGTAAAAAAAGTTGCAAGTGAAATATTTATACCTTTAACTGTTGGTGGAGGTATTAGAAAGCTTGATGATATTTACAATTTACTAAATGTTGGTTGTGATAAAGTTTCCATAAATTCAAGCGCTGTTGTAAATCCTGATTTTATAAATGAATCTAGTAAAAGATTTGGAAGTCAATGTATAGTTGTAGCTATTGATGTTAAAAGAGTCGCTGATGGTTCTTATCATGTTTTTGTAAAAGGTGGTCGAGAAGACACAGGACTTGATGCACTTGCATGGGCTAAAGAAGTTTATAATAGGGGAGCAGGAGAAATTTTACTCACATCTATGGACACAGATGGTGCAAAGAGTGGATTTGAATTAAACATTACAAATCAAATATCAAGTGCTGTTGATATACCTGTAATTGCAAGTGGTGGAGCTGGAACTATGGATCATATTAAAGATGCATTTACAATAGGTGGTGCTGAAGCTGCATTGGCTGCTTCTATATTTCATTTTAAAGAAATAAATATTATGGATTTGAAACATTATTTACGCGATAACAATATTACTGTAAGGATTTAATATGATCAATAGATTTGAAAGTTTAGCAAAACAATGGGATAGTAAACCACAACGAGTTAAAGGTGCTATGCTTTTTGTTGATAAACTAAAAGAGTTTTTACCACAAGATATGACTAATTATGATGTATTAGATTATGGATGTGGTACTGGACTTGTATCTTTTGGTTTTGCTAATAATGTTAAGTCAATACTTGGGCTTGATAGTTCAAATGCCATGATAAATATTTACAATGAAAAATCAAAAAAAATTAATATGAATAATATAAATGCTGAGTTACATGATATAAATATACAAAATTTAGATACAAATAGTTTTGATTTAGTTGTTACAAATATGACAATGCACCATATTAAAAATACAAATTCTTTTATTGAAAAATTGTCAAACTCTTTAAAAAATGACTCTTATTTGTGTATAGCAGATTTGAAAAAAGAAGATGGTACATTTCATAGTAACAATGATGGAGTGGAACATTTTGGTTTTTCTTTTGATATTGTTAAATCATATTTTTCAAACAATAATCTTGATATTATAAGTTCTGGTACACTTGAAAATATAAATAAAGGTTCAAATAATTATGAAGTTTTTTATATTATAGGTAAGAGAATATAATGAAAAAATTATTTATATTTATTTTGCCTATTTTATTATATTCTAGTGAAATTAAATTTTCTAAAACTTTTACTAAGGTTTTTTTAAATGATATATTAACTAGTGAGATACATTTGAATGTATCAAGTAAATCAGCAGATGATTTTGACGGAATCCTTGAAAAATATAATTCCTTATTAGAAGAAGATTTAATAATTCATAGTGAAATCCTAAAAAATAATACAATACCAATATATAATAATACAGATATTGTTAGATTTGATTCTATTGTTATATTTAAAATTGATACTTTAAGCGCAAGTAATTTACATGATTTTTTCAAAATTGTAAAAGACTCTAAAAATGAAGATTCTCTTAAATTGAGTTTTAAAAATATCAAATGGACAAATAGTGTTACTCTTGAAAATAAAATTCAAGACAATCTAAAAACTAATTCGATTGCTTGGATTAGTAATTATGCAAATACCTTATCTCTAAAACTTAATAAAGTATGTAAAGTAAAAAATATTGATCTTAAAAATAATAAGATACCAAATGTCATTGTAAATAATAATATTGCTAAAAATAAATCAAATGATAGTAGAAAAATTTATGCTAATTATACTATGGAATGCTTATGATAATTTGTGCTGGAAATAATGAAACATTTAAATTTGCTAGTTCTATGGGAGTTGGTTTGGTACAGTCTTCTATGAACTTTACCCAATTGTGTTTATTTAATAAACCAGATTATGTTATATTTGTTGGTAGTGCTGGTTCTTATGGTGAGTATAATATATTTGATATTATTGAAAGTTCAAGTGCTTCTAATATCGAGTTATCTTTTTTAACAGATGATTCATACACTCCATTAAAGAATGTTATAAAAACTAATAATATGACTTTAAGAGATGATACAATTGTTAATTCATCTAATTATATTAGTACGAATGATAAGCTTTGTAAATCATTTAAACAATATGGAATTGGTATTGAAAACATGGAATTTTTTGCTTTAACTTCTATTGCTAAAGAATTCGAAATACCAATCTCTGGTGTTTTTATTGTTACAAATTATACAAATAAAAATGCACATAATGATTTTATGAAAAATCATAAAAATGCTATGTCTAAATTAGTGCAATATTTGGAAGAAAAAAAACTTATAGTAAAATAAAATAGAAATTATATACAATAATGTTCCATGTGGAACATTATATAAAAGGATAAATAATTAAAACAATTTATGATTACACATTAGATGAATTAAAAAATGTAATCAAACCATCTTTTAGAGCAAAACAAATATATGATTGGGTATATAAAAAATATGCAATTTCTTATGAAGATATGAAAAATATCCCAAATGACTTAAAAATAGAACTAAATAAAAATTTTCCTATTAATATAGGTAATATAGTTAGAAGAGAAAAGAGTACAGATGGTAGTATTAAGTATTTATTTGAATACAAAGGTGGACATACAGTAGAGGCTGTTTTATTACTTATGAGAGAAGAAGAAAAAGATAGTACTGGCAATATAATTAAAGGTGCTAAATATACTTTTTGTGTGTCATCTCAAGTTGGATGCAAAGTAGGCTGTACATTTTGTTTGACTGCTAAAGGTGGATTTACTAGAGATTTAACTGTTGGAGAAATTGTTGCTCAAATATCTTATTTAAAAAAAGAAAATGAAATTGCACAAAATAAATCAGTGAATATTGTATATATGGGAATGGGTGAGCCACTGGATAATTTTGAAAATTTAGTTAAGGCAATAAGAATTATAAGTGATGATAATGGTCTTGCAATTAACACTAGAAGGCAAACTATATCTACTAGTGGTATAAGTTCAAAAATTGTTAAATTAGCGAATTTAGACCTAGGAGTACAACTTGCTATCTCCTTACATGCTGTAGATGATGAACTAAGAAGTGAACTAATTCCAATGAATAAAGCTTATAATATTCAATCTATTATTGATTCTGTTAAAGGCTTTCCTATTGATACTAGAAAAAAAGTAATGTTTGAATATTTAGTTATCAAGGATAAAAATGATGATATTGCTTCTGCTAATAAACTTATTAAAATTTTGTCTGGTATTCAAGCTAAAGTAAATTTGATATATTTTAATCCATACCCTGGAACAACTTATGAACGTCCTTCAAGAAATTCTATGATAAAATTTCAAGAACAATTAATAAAAAAAGGTCTTATGTGTACGATTAGAGAATCAAAAGGTTTAGATATTTCTGCTGCATGTGGACAATTAAAAGAGCAAACTGATGTCAACATTTGATACAATATTATTTTTATTTGTAATGTTTGTTGCATTTGGTGGTGTTTGGTTTTTTATAGTATCAAATAATGAAGATGATTAATTTTAAAGGAATAAAATGGCAATAACAAGATTTGCACCAAGTCCAACAGGATATTTACATATTGGTGGTTTAAGAACAGCATTATATAGCTACTTATGGGCAAAAAAAACTAATGGTGAATTTAAATTAAGAATAGAAGATACTGATAATTCAAGAAATAATGAAGATGCTGTTCAAGTAATACTTGATGCTTTTGAATGGGTAGGCATGCCAAGTGACTGTGAAATTCAGTATCAATCAAAAAGAATGGATATTTATACTAAGTATATAAATCAACTACTTGATGAAGGTAAAGCATATAAATGTTATATGAGTAAAGAAGAATTAGCAAAATTAAGATTAAAGCAAGAACAAGCTAAACAAACACCAAGATATGATTGTACTTGGAGACCAGAAGTTGGTAAAACATTACTTGATATTCCTAATGATATAGATCCTGTTATTAGAATTAAAGCTCCACATGATGGAGAGTATACTTTTGAAGATGGTGTAAAAGGTTTTATGAAATTTGATTGCAATCAAGTAGATGATTATATCATAGCAAGAGCAAATGGAATGCCAACTTACAATTTTGTTGTTGCAATTGATGATCACTTAATGGAGATGACTGATGTCTTAAGAGGTGATGATCATTTAACCAATACTCCAAAACAAATATTAATTTATAACGCCTTAGGTTTTAAAATACCTAAATTTTTTCATATGCCAATGATAAATAATCCACAAGGTAAAAAACTATCAAAAAGAGATGGTGCAATGGATGTAATGCAATACAAAAAGATGGGATATTTACCAGAAGCACTATTGAATTTTTTAGTAAGACTTGGTTGGTCAAATGGAGATCAAGAATTATTTACAATGGATGAAATGTTAAATTTATTTGATCCAAATAATATTAATAAATCCTCATCTTCATATAATAGTGAAAAACTAAGCTGGATTAATGCAGAGTATATTAAAAACTCTAGTAATGAAAGATTAGAAAAAGAGTTGTTATTTTTTGATTTTGATATATCAAATTTAAATAAAAAACATGAACTTTTAAATTTGGCAAAACAAAGAGCAAATACAATTTTACAAGTAAAAGATTCAATTTTAAATATCATTAATGTGCCATTAAATTATGATAAAAAGGGAAGTAAAAAGTTTATTAAAGATGATACAGTTTTAATGTTAAACAATTATATTAACGAACTTGAAAGCAATAAAGACACTTTATCAAGTCTTGATGAAATTGAGATATTAACTAAATCATTTATTCAAAAATATGAATTAAAATTTCCACAAATGTTTCAACCAATTAGAATAGCACTTACAGGTGGAACACAAGCTCCATCTGTATATGATATCATTTATATATTGGGTATTGATGAAACTATTAATAGAATCAATATAGCAATCAGTAAAAATTTTGAGAAAGAGGAATAATATGAGCATAGAAATTTGGCATAATAATAGATGTGCAAAATCAAGAGATGCTAAGAATTTACTTTTAGAACAAAATGTTCCACATGGAACATTTGAATATTTAAAAGAAAATATAACAGAAGATATGATAAAAAACATAATGATAAAACTAAATATTAATGATATAAAAGATATGCTTAGACCTACAGAAGTAATATATAAAAATTTAGATATAAAGTCAAAATCGCAAGAAGAAATATTAAGTCTTGTAGTTCAATATCCAAAACTAATACAAAGACCAATTATTATAAAAGATAAAGAAGCTGTAATAGCTCGACCAATAGAAAAATTAATAAATTTACTAAAATAGGGATAAATATGAAAAACAAAAAATACTTTTTAAAAAAGATTTCTGACTATGCAATTGTAGGAGGATTTGGTTCATTACTAATAGTAGGGATGACTGCTTGTGAAGATAGAAATTCTAGTTCACAATCATATCAAACAAACGCTGTGAGTAATGCTGCATCAAAAAAAGGTGCATTTGTTATAATTGAAAAAACACCTGAAGGTGGATATCAAATAGTAAATGAGTTTCCTAGTGATAATACTACAATAGTATTAAGAGAAAATGGAGAAGAAAGAATATTAAGCCAAGAAGAGATTGATAAACTAGTAGCAAATGAAAATACTAAAATAAACAATGGAACTTCAAATCTAACAAATGGTGCAGAAATTCACAATGGTGGAATGGGATTGGGTGAAGTATTATTAGCATCAGCAGCAGGTGCAATGATAGGTGCATATATTGGAAATAAACTATTTGGTAATTCTAACTATCAACAACAAAGGAGAACATCATATAAATCAGCACAGACATATTCTAAAAGCAAAGATAGCTTTAATAAAAATAAGGGAAGTTCAACTGCAAAATCAACCCAAAGTAAAAGAAGAGGTTTTTTTGGTGGTTCATCAAGATCTAGCCGATCAAGTTTTTTTGGCGGATAAAAAGGAAAATAATGAAATATAATAAAATAATATTAACAGCAATAATGGTTTTTTCACTTAATTTACAAGCAAGTGAAATTGAGGATGATTCAATTTTAGGTAAACTAAAGAGTATTGCTTATGAATATATAGATGAAGCAAAAGAAGGTTTATATAATATGGACATGGATGATATAACTAATAAAATAAGTTCTTTTACAGATAGTAATAGTTCAAATGAAGATAATGAGTCTTCAAAAGGAATTATTAGTAATTTATTAGATAGTGATTCAAATGATACTACAGCAAATACAATAAAAGAAATTGGTTCAGGATTGTTTGATAAATTAAAAGAATTATATTAATAAATATGAAACTAAAACAATTAAATAAATTAGATACTCATTATTTAGAATCCATTGGGTTTTCTTGGCATACAGATGTTGACAATACTCAATATATAAGCGATGAAGTTTTGAGTATATCACAGAATGAAGCAAATGCATATTATGAAGCTACAAATGAACTTTATGATATGTATTGTGAAGCTGGTCAATATGTAATTGACAATAATTTATTTCATGAACTTGGCATACCATTTAACCTAATACAATTAGTTAAAAAGTCATGGGAAGATGATGTACATTGGCATTTATATGGAAGATTTGATTTAGCTGGAGGTTTAAATGGGAAAGATATTAAATTAATAGAATTTAATGCAGATACACCAACTTCACTTTTTGAAACTTCAATTATTCAATGGGCATTACTTAAGCAAAATAAGCTTGAAGAATCAAGTCAATTCAATTCTTTGTATGAAGCCATAGCTGATAATTTTAAAAGACTTGTTACTTTAGATAGT
Organism: uncultured Helicobacter sp.; assembly: GCA_964516815.1. GTDB lineage: Bacteria > Campylobacterota > Campylobacteria > Campylobacterales > Arcobacteraceae > CAIJNA01. The sequence continues at coordinate 25,077 of CAZEXK010000016.1, forward strand.
GATATCGAAGAGTTTTCTAAACATCATGAAAAATTAAACTGGAAAATATTATTTTCAAGTGTTGCTGGAAATGATGAAGAAGAACATACTGTAAAATTATTGCAGCATATAGCTAGTGAAGTAGGATATGAAACTGAATTTTCTTATATCCAAGATGTAGAATTTAGTGATGATGGTATAACAAAAGATGATAATATATACGAGTTTTGGTTTAAACTTATACCTTGGGAAGATATAGCTATACAAGAAGGTGAATTGGCGCTAATTTTAACTGAGATAATAAATAATCAAAAATCAATCATATTAAATCCTGCGTATACATTATTGTTTCAATCAAAGGGCATTATGAAGATTTTGTGGGATATGTACCCTAATCATCCTCTTTTACTAGAAACGAGCTTTGAGCCTCTTATAAACACGAAACAAGTAGAGAAAATGTGCTTTGGACGAGAAGGTGAAAATGTAGCCATAGTAAATAGTGATAATTCTTTAGATATAAAAACAGATGGTGAATATGAAAATGGAAAAGCCATATACCAAGAATATTATGAATTTAACCAAGATGCTAAAGGTAACTATTATCAAGCTGGTGTATTTTATGCTTATGAAGCGTGTGGACTAGGATTTAGAAAAGGTGGAAAAATATTAGATAATATGTCAAAGTTTGTTGGACATATTATAGAATAATTTAAAAGTTATTTGGATTAAAACCAAAATCATCATTACTAAAACTAGAGTCTGAGCTAAACAATGGATTTGAAAACCCATTTTGCACAGAATCATTTTGCAACTTTACAATATCATTTTTAATATCAATATTTTTAGGACAAACCTCAGAACAATAACCACATAAAGTACAATCCCAAACACCATTATCTTGGATAGATTCTAATTTAGTTTTTATTTCATTTTCTTTATTGTCATGTATATATCTATATGCTCTTGTTAAAGCAAATGGACCAATAAAGTTATCATTTACTGCATACACAGGACATGAACTATAACAAGCATTACATAATATACAATTACTTTGTACATCTATAATATTAACATCATCATTAGTGATAGGCTTGTCTATGTATTGAGATAAACCTACTGAAGATTGTATTAATTTAACTTTAACATTAGAATCATCTACAACTAAATCTCTGATTATTTTTAGATTATTTAGTGGTGTTATACTATCTTCATTATTTATTTTACAATTACAAGCTAACTTTTCAACTCCATTAACCAAAACAGCACAAGAACCACAAACACCTGATTTACATCCATATTTAAAAGCTAAAGAGCTATTTAGATTTTTTTTGATTTCTATTAAACAATCAAGTACATTATTTATATCATTTTTAATATTATATTCTTTATCACATACATTAATTTTCATCATTTAAATCTCCTTTATTAGTTATACTAACTTTATTATAATTTGAATCAACTTTATCAAAATCAACTCTAAAATGCGCACCACGACTTTCTTTTCTATTTAAAGCAGACTTGATTATAATTTTACTAAGTTTTAATATATTATGAAACTCCAAATATTCTTTTAGATTTGTATTATAAACTTTACTTTTATCTTCTATTGTATAATTATGAATATTCTTTAGATGATTATTTACAATATTTAGACTATTTATAAGTGATTTCTCATTTCTAAACAGACCTACATTTTCAAACATAAGTTTTCCTATTTCATCTTTAATTGTATAAAAATTTTCTTTTGATTTATTAACAAATAAAGTATCAATATATTTTACTGATTCATTGTATTCATTATATATTTTATCTTCAATTATTATATTATCGACATTAATATTAGAAGCAACATATCTACCAAAAGTAATAATTTCTAATAAAGAATTACCACCTAATCTATTTGCTCCATGCACACCATTACTAGCACACTCACCAACGGCATAAAGATTACTTATTGAAGTATTTCCTTGTAAATCTACTTGTATACCACCCATACTATAGTGACTAGCTGGTATGATAGGTATTAAGTCTTTATGCATGTGTAAGTTTTTAAATTCTAAACAAAGCTTATATTCTTGAGGCATAAGCTTCATTATTTTTTCCAAGCCCAAATGTCGCAAATCTAAAAAAACTTCTTCTTTTAATAATATTTTTTTATAAATTTCTCTAGCTACTATATCTCTTGGTAGTAGTTCATCTACAAATCTTTTTGAATCACTTGTTACTAAATATCCTCCTTCTCCACGAGCAGATTCACTTATTAGAATAAATCTATCAAGTAATGCAGTAGGATGAAATTGTATAAACTCCATATTTTCTAAAGTACAATTAGCATTTAGAGCAGCTATTTGTCCATCGCCTGTACTAGCTGATGAGTTAGTAGTAAAATTATGATAAACACCTGCATAACCACCACTAGCAATTATAACACTTTTTGATAGTATCTGTTCAATTTGTGTATTTTTAAGATTTAATGCAACTATACCTTTTGTGGTATTATTTTCAATGATTATATCTAACAAAAAATATTCTTCTTTAAACTCAATACCCAATTGTAATGCAGTATCAAATAAACTTTGTAATATTTTTAAACCAGTATAATCAGAACTATAACATGCTCTATTAAATGAACTAGCACCAAGTTTTCTTTGTGCAATTTGATTATTATTATCTCTTGAAAATGGCACACCTAAAGTATCAAGCCATTGAATACAATCTTTTGCATTTGTACACATATATTTAATAGCTTCTTTATTTCCTAAGTTTTTTGAAGAATTCAATGTATCGTTTATATGATCATTAATATTGTCATTTTTATTTATAACAGCATTAATTCCACCTTGAGCTTGTGAAGTTTGTGAAGCAGTATTGCTTACTTTACTAAGAATTAATACTTTCTTACCTTTTTGTTTTAAAGTAATAGCAGATGTCAAAGCAGAACCACCACTACCTATTATTATAACATCATACATTTTAGTTCCAAAACTCTTTTATTTCAGCAGTTGACTTAGTATTTGTAAGTTTTTGCTTAACTTCCTTTGTAACATTATCATCTAAATTTAACTCCTCAACTTGTTTTAATGCCTTATTTAATTCAACATTATCATTAATTACAATTTTATTTTCAATTGGATCATTTATTGTAGTATCTTGTGTATCTTTTTTATTATTAGTGTTAGATTTTATGTTTTTATTATCGTAATACTCTTTGTACATATAAAATTCTTTCATTGTTTTTTCATATGTTTTAAAATTCAATAACATGAAATTAGGCTTACCATCTCTTAATATAATGGCCTTGCTTATTTTATTATTTACTAAACTATCGAATATCTTTTTACTTTGTCGAACTAATTGTGTTGATGAAAACATCTCTTCTGAGGCATATAATAAATTATTCATTTCAAATCCTAGTATGTATTTTATTACATATTATAATATGTATATTATTAAACTAAGATTAATACAAATAAGTTCATAAATAGTAACTAAGATACAAATAAAATATAAAAAATATATAAATATTAACAAAAAAAATAAATTGAGAGCCTTAATACTAACACTTAAAATATATTATAAAGTAAATTTGTAAATAAAAATAAATATGAATATATTTAAATACATATAAAAGAATGTAAATTAATACATATAATTAAAAAGAAAAACTATAAAAAGAAATTGCTAAGAAATAAACTAAAATAAGTGTTTAAATCCAAAGCCAACAGTACTAATAGTAAAATCTTCATCTTCTTTAGTATGTTTTTTATAAGTTGCTTTTAAAACAAAAAATATTTTTTTATTAAACTTATAATTAATTGCAGTATTTATCCCATAAGTATTTTTATTTATAAGAACATCACTTGAAGTAAGTTTTGGATTATTTATATTTGATTTACCTACTGCTATTGCAATATGTGGATGCAAAAATGTATTAAAACGATAAGCAAAATTCAAGTTATAAGAATTGGCATTATGTGCAGTAAAATCAAACTTCTCATAATCAAAACTTAATGAATAGTTTTTTGTAAAATATCTACCTACAGCAATATCGTAAGATAAAGAAGATAATTCATTAGAATTATTAAAAGTCATTTGTATAAAATTGTTATAATTTTTAACCTTATCTTCTTTTGCAGCTAATAATAAATTTTTGTAAGTAAAGCTTTTTTGAATTTTTTGTTTTTGTGTATCTAGTTGATTATTTTTATTTATTTGCGTATTTATTGATTTTTTTACCGTATTTGTATTTTGAAGATTTAATTCATCATTTTTAATAATTAGTTCTTGTGCTAATTTTTGTGCATTTTCTTTAGTACTTATAGAGTTTTTTGCAGCTAAGTTTGCATTGTAGTTATAAACATCAATATCTTTTACATATCCTGTAACTTTCATTTTTTCTAGCTCTTGTTTACTTACAGCTAAATTTAACACCTTTAAGTTATCAGTAGTTTTAGAATAAGTAAAAGCATCAATAAAAGCTTTTTTCTTATAAGTGTTTTTTGATATATTAATAAAATTAAATTTTTTAATATATTTATCTTCATTGCTTATCTTACACCAAAAAAATGTATCACACGTATCTATATTTACTGTATCATTTTCTTTGAAAACCATAGGAGAAGTACTCGCATACATTATTGTTGAAAAAGTAGTAAATAATATTATTTGTTTTGCTTTCAAAATATATCTCCATTATTAATATAATAGCATTTTACAAAAATTTTGTTTAAACAATCAAACAAATTCTTGTTTAGAAAATATTTTGTAAAGTATATCATCATATTGAAATTCTAAATACAAAGCATGAAGCATTAAACGATGATGTCCTATATATTTTAGTCTATCCTCTTTACTGAGGGTTTTGCAAAGATATCTATCAGCAATATCTTCATTTATTCCATAAATAGGATCACCTACTATTGTATGACCTATTGAATCAAGATGAACTCTTATTTGATGTTGTCTTCCTGTATGAGGAATAGCTTGTACTAATGTTTGATCTTTATTTGCATCATAATTTATAGGTTTTATGATAGTTAATGATTGTTTACCTTCATTGTTTACTTTCATTTTTACACCAATCTTACCACCATCTTTACTTATGCAACTATTTATACTCAAATCATTTTTTACATGACCTTTTACTAAAGCTTGATAGATTTTATGATATTTTTTATCTTCAAACATTGTTTTTAAAATAATATCAGATATTTTATTTTTTGTAATTAATACCAAGCCAGAAGTTTCCAAATCAATCCTATGTGCTAAGTTTGCAGTTTCTCCAAAGTGATAACGAATTTCATCAAGTAAGGAATATTTAGTATCTTTTGAAGTAGGGTGAACCATAATTCCTGTAGGTTTATCAAATATAGCAAAATCTTTAGTATTAAAAATAGGCTTTAATCCTCTTGTCTCTCCAACAAAAAGAGCAACTTGAACAAATTCACCTTTTAATGTTTGACCATTTTGGTATCTATTTGAATTTTCATCAAAAACACGTCCTTTACTTAAAAGTTTTTGAGATGTACTCATAGATAAGCCAACTTCATTTAATAAAAAAAGTTGTATTTTTTTACCTTTTACACTAGGATATTTTTTTAGAATAAATGGCATAGCTTAAGGTAGAGGTAATGACCATTTTTTATAATAAGCAATAACTCTTAATATCAAACATGATATAAAAATCACAATAAGTGAAAAATCACTTACAATATAATACTCATTTAATATAAATAAAACAAAGCCTATAATCAAAGCAATAGTTCCATAAAATCCAGTTTTAAGTACAAAAGGAACTTCGTTTAAAATAACATCCCTAGCAATACCACCACCAGCAGCAGTTAAAAATGATAAAACCAAAATTCCAGCTAGATTAAAGTTCGCTTCAATAGCAACCAATGCACCAGTTATACTAAAAGCAACTAAACCAATAGAATCACTTAATATAAATAAACTCTTATTTTCAATAGAATCTCTTTTATGAAACTTAAAAAGTATTAGCAAAATCATAACAACAAAAACAGTAAGTCCAGGTGAAGTATGAGAGAAAGTAAAAGGCACTTTATCAACCGCAATATCTCTTAATATACCACCACCTAATGCAGTTAAAAATGTAGCAGTAAGTACACCTAATAAATCAAGCCTATTTCTACTACCAACAAAAAATCCAGATATCGCAAAAGCAACAATACCAATAAATTCAGCTATTTCAAACATATTTGTATTGCTTTTACTATTATATTTGATTCAAGTAGTTTAACTTTTTGCTCTAGAGTGTCAACTGTATCATCGCTAAAAACATCCAAACTCTCTTGTAGTATTAGTTCACCTTCATCATAATGTTCGTTTACATAATGTACACTTATACCAGATTTTTTTTCATTGTTTTTCAAAACAGCTTCATGAACAAATCTACCATACATACCAGCTCCACCATACAAAGGAAGAAGAGATGGATGAGAATTTATAATAATAAAATTATTTGTTATAAATGATGATAATTTTTTCATATAACCCATCAATATAACATATTGGCAATCGTATTGTTTTAAAGTGTTATATATTTCATCATCAACATTAGATGTTGTTTTTTCATTTATAACTTTAGAATCTATATCATATTTTTTAGCTTTATTAAGTGCATTTGCATTTGTGTTATTAGTTATTAAGATTTTTATATCAATATTTAAGCTGTTATTATTCATAGCTTCATAGACAGGATCAAGATTGCTAGCGTTATAAGATGCAAAAATTGCAAATTTTGTTCTTTTATTCATAATGAAAGGTTACTATAAATTCACTTTTACTTACTTTATTAAAAAAAATGAATAAAATAAGAGTAAATATGCAAAGAAGTAAATACAGTAATGAATTATTGAATGGATATTTAAAAATTTAGACTTGATGAAAGTTTAGTTATAATACTGTCAACAAAAATGATAAGGCACTAGTGTAAAATAAATATAAAAGGTAAACAATGAGTCCTAAAAATACTAAAATATCAGCCTGTCCACTTGACTGTTTTGATTCTTGTGAAATAGTATATGAAAATAACACTTGTAAACCTAGTAAAACAAATAAAATTACAAATGGAAGTTTATGCAAACCTTTTGCTTACATGATAAAAGAAAAAAATCTTCAAGCCCATGATTTAGAACATAGACTAAAAGAAGTAGTAAAAACTTTAAAACAAAAAAATAAATCTATATTACATTATAAAGGTACAGGAAATATTTCAGCATTACAAAATATACCAAAAATATTTTTTGAAAAAATAAAAGCTACTATAGCAGTAGGCAATATTTGTGAGGGAGCAGGAGAAGCTGGTATTGAACTTGGACGTGAATTTAATGTAAACCCACCAATAAATAGCTTACTTGAGAGTGAAATTATAGTTGTATGGGGAAGAAATTTAAGTGTAACATCTAAGCATATTTATAAGCTAATAAAAGATAAAACATTTATAACCATAGATCCATATGAAACTGAAATAGCAAAAAACTCTGTAGAATATTTTGCTATACCACCAAAAGGTGATTATCAGTTAATCAAACAACTAAATAAATGTTATTTAAATGAAGACCTAGATGAAGATATGTTGATTAAATTAAATACTTCAAAAGAACAAATACAAAGAACCATAGCACTTTTAAAAAATAAAAAAGTTTCATTTATGATGGGATTGGGAGCGCAAAAATATCAGCAAGGCGCACAAGTTATACATTACTTAGAAACATTTGCCAAAAACTTTGGAGTATTTAAAGAAAAAAATGAAGGTATGTGGTATTTAGGTGATGGTAAATACCAGTACGATGATAAAATAGCAGTAAAAGTTACAAATAGCACTTCTTATCCAGATGTTGATTTTGGTAAATACGATATAGTATATATTCAAGGAGCCAATCCAGCAATAAGTGCGCCAAATACGACAAGAGTTGTAGAGGGATTAAAAAAAGCATTTGTTATTTATATGGGAACTACTTTAAATGAAACAGCACAATATGCCAATATTATAATTCCTGCAAAAACATTTTTGCAAAAAAAAGATGTTAAAACTTCTTATGGACATGATGAGGTAGTTTTTACAGATATTTGTGAGCAAACTAATGAAGCTATTAGTGAATATGATTTTACAAAATATTTATTTGACGCATTTAAATTAGATGGTCTGTTAAGTCAAGACGAATATTGCAATGCTTTTTTAAATAAAGTAAGAGAAAAACCAAATGTCAATTTTGTAGAACACAAAATTGATGATATCGCATTGTTAGATAAAAAAGACGATGAATTTTATCTTATAAGTTCAAAACATGAAAAGTCAATAAATTCACAGTTTAAGTATGATAATTTTGCATATGTAAATCCAGAATTAAATTACAATGATCTGGATGAAATATCAATATCTTCAATATATGCAAAAGTGAAAGTAAGAGTAAAAAATGACAAAAATATTAGAAAAGATTGTATATTGTTATATGCAGGAAATAAATTAGCAAATTATTTAACTCCACACCATCCAAGTGATATGGGATGTAATGCCATTTTCCAAGATGTTCTTGTTAAAATTTCTTTAGAATAAATTATCAATAGTAATATCTATAAATTCTTTGCCTTTGTAATTTGGAAATTTTTTAAGTAAAAAATCTTTAACTTCTTTTTTTTTAGTACCTAAACTCATTACAATTTGTAATTGTTCAAGATATTTAATATTTTTTCTAAATATATTAGAACTAGCACTTTTGCCATGACCTGACAAAATAGTGTGATAATTTTTTGATTCATTTTTGACAAAGCTTTCTAAAGTTTTTATCCAGTTTTTATTTTTATTATTAGCTATTAGATGAGTTTTATTGTATAACAAATTTTGAGCTATTAAAACTCCATGTTCTGGTATTTTGATTACTATACTATCATTTTTTTTGTATTTGCTGTATTGTTCAATAACAACAGATAAGCCATCCCAATTTTGCTTACCTAAAGTAAGATGTTTAATTTTATTTTTTTTATTAGATATATCTTTTAAAATATTTTTACTTGTCATAATATTTGAGTTTTTAAAAATTTCATAATTAGAACAATGAGTAAGATATAAATTAGATAAGATTATATGTTTTATTGGTTTATTTAAGCTCATTACGTACTTTTTTAATAAACTTGCATTTATACTGTTTGCTTGTGTATCTATTACGATTAGTTGATTTTTTGTTTCTATTATATGTGAATTTGATAGTCCATAAAATGTATGTATTTTATTGTCGTATATTTGTATAATAGAGACATGCTTATTATTACTTTTAATAGCTTTTACTGGTATTATTTCAGATTTAGTATAAGCATTTGGACTTACTATTATAAATATTATAGACAATAAAAGTAATTTTATATTCATAACTTTCCTTATTTTGTACATCTTTAAAAAATAACATCACTAAACTTAACTTATTGTTAAGATATAATTAATTATAAAAATATGTAAATGAACTTAAATATTGGAGTGGTAACTTAAATTAGGACACATTTTTTCCAATCCCTAAGCAAGTGTTTGAATAAATTAACCAAGACATATTTGATATTTTTAAGAGCTAGTTGTTTTAAATCAAACAAAATAAGTAAGTAATATATAACAGCCTTTTAGCTACAATGTCAAAATAAAAACACTAGGATGAGTAAATGATAGAAAGATACGCAAGAGAAGAAATGAGTTCTAATTGGACTATGACAGCTAAGTATCAAGCATGGCTTGATGTAGAGATTGCAGCTGTTGAAGCATGGGCAAAATTAGGAAAAATTCCACAAAATGATGCAGATAAAATATCAAAAAATGCAGGTTTTTCTATAGAAAGAATTGATGAAATAGAAGCAGTTACAAGACATGATTTAATTGCTTTTACTACAAGTGTATCTGAAACTTTAGGCGATGAATCAAGATGGTTTCATTATGGTATGACATCTTCTGATACAGTAGATACAGCTGTTGCTCTTCAAATGACAAGATCAATTGATATTATTATTTCAGATGTAAAAATGATAATGGAATCAATTAAAATAAGAGCCAATGAACATAAAATGACTCTTATGGTAGGAAGAAGTCATGGTATCCATGGTGAACCTATAACTTTTGGTTTGGTACTAGCAGTTTGGTATGATGAAATGAAAAGACATCTTATAAACTTAGAACAAACAAGAGAAGTAATTGCAGTTGGTCAAATATCAGGAGCTATGGGTAATTTTGCTCATGCACCTTTAGAATTAGAAGAAATCGCTTGTAAAAAGCTAGGCTTAGAACCTGCACCTGCATCAAACCAAGTTATTCAAAGAGATAGATATGCAAGATTAGCTACAACTTTGGGTTTACTTGCAAGTACTATTGAAAAATTTGCAGTTCAAGTTAGACATTGGCAAAGAACTGAAGTTTATGAATGTGAAGAGTATTTTGCAAAAGGACAAAAAGGATCTTCAGCTATGCCACATAAAAGAAATCCAATTTTAACAGAAAATATTACAGGACTAGCTAGAATGGTAAGAGCTTATGTTACTCCTGCTATGGAAAATGTGGCATTATGGCATGAAAGAGATATATCACATTCTTCTACTGAAAGATTTTGGTTACCAGATTCATTTATAACTTCTGATTTTATGTTACATAGAATGAACAATGTAATAGCTAACCTAACAGTAATGCCAAAAAATATGATGAAAAACTTAAATCTTACAGGTGGTTTGGTATTTTCTCAAAGAGTATTATTAGAATTACCACTTCAAGGTGTAAGTAGAGAAGATGCTTATAAAATAGTGCAAAGAAATGCAATGAAAGTTTGGGATGAAATTCAAAATGGAAATAAAACTACAAATGAAAATGGTGATTCATTATATTTAGTACATTTACTGAATGATAAAGAATTACGAGAGTCTTTGAGCGAAGAACAAATTAAAGAATGTTTCAACTTCGATTATTATACAAAAAATGTAGATAATATTTTTAAAAGAGTTTTTAAGTAATTATAAAATATAGATTATTTTGCAAAATAACTAATAAAATATCAATATAAGATAAAAAAAGGAACAAATAATATCTAATAGAA
>CAZEXK010000017.1:0-1096 GCA_964516815.1 uncultured Helicobacter sp.
AATCAAGTCATAAGGTAACAAGGAAAAAATATATTAATTTTTAGAAAAATATGAATTTATACCTTGTGCAATCCCTTTAGCAATAAGTCTTTGGTAAGTGTCACTATAAATTCTACTTGATTCAGATGGATGTGAAATAAAACCAACTTCAATTAATATAGATGGCATTTGTGCTCCAACTAAAACCCAAAATGGACCTTCTCTAACACCCTTATCTTGTATTACTTTGCCATATTTTTTTCTTAAATGATGTAACATATATGCCTGTACATCAATGGCAAGTTTTTGAGAAGAAGTAATTTTACTTCTATTTAATATATTTAAAACAAGATTTTTTGATGTGTATCCTAATGATTGCATATCACTTTGGTTTTCTTTAGCAGCAATTCTTTTAGAACGCTCACTTCTAGCTGGTGATAAAAAATATGTTTCTATTCCTGTTGTACTTGATGCTTTTCTTTTAGCTATAGAATTTGCATGAATTGAAATAAATATATCAGCATTTTTCTTATTAGCCAGTTTTGTTCTATTTTGAAGTTTAATATATTTATCATGTGTTCTTGTTAAATATACAGTATATCCATCTTTTTTTAATTCCTTATATAGGTATTTTGATATTTTTAAAACTGCAATTTTCTCATATCTTTTTCTAGGTCCAACAGCTCCTGAATCTTTACCACCATGTCCAGGATCAATCATTATAACTTTTTGGATTACTTTTTTAATCTTAGTTTTATTTATTATTTTGTTTTTTGTTTTATTGGTTTTTGTAGTATTTTTTGGAAACAATTTAATGATTATTTGTCTTTTATTAAATATATATATACTTTTAGTATTATATTTATTTCTAATACTTAGCTTTAATGAATTATATTTTTCTTGTGATATTCTAATTTTATTTATGCCATTTATTTTTATTTTAGTTGGACTTGCATCTTTAAAATTACCTTTTAGTTGAAAATCATCATAAAAATATGTTGATTTTTTGTATTCACTAAATTTAAGATGTTTTTTTGAAATATTATGAGAAAAATTAATCAAAATTGCATTGTCTTGTACCTTCACACTTGAAATATTATATTTTTTATTTGATGAA
>CAZEXK010000017.1:1196-33474 GCA_964516815.1 uncultured Helicobacter sp.
TTTTACGATAAGAAGAAGTAGTTTTTTTTTCAAGCTTATTTAAGAGTTTTTGATATTTACTTACATCCTTACTAAGAATAGTTCCATAGGTGATTATTGATCTTAAATATTTTATTTCTTTTTTTCTATTTGATGAAATTACAGCTGTAGTATAATTTTTTTTAGCGTAAAAATATTTATCACTAGCACTACTTGCACTTAAATTTACGCCTGAAAAAAAAAATATTATTAAAAGTAGTGTTTTAGATAATACCTTATATATATTCATTATTTATTTTATTCACCATGAGTTAATTTATGCATTAATTCTTTAACTGAATAAAGTTGATCTAATTTATATCCATTAGAACCAGTGAAGAATAAACCACTCTCAGTTTTCCCCATATATGCATCACTTAATCTATCAGCAATACAATAACCAACAATTTTTGCTTCAACACCATGATTACATGGTGCTACACAATTAGAAATACAGGCAACTTTTGGTGCTGTTTTTTCTTCAATCATTTCTTGTAATTTTGTTCTAACCCCTCGAGCTGGCAAACCAACAGGAGATTTCATTAATTTTATATCTTCTTCTTTAGCTTCTAAAATAACTTTTTTAAATTCTGGATGTGCATCACATTCATAAGTTCCAATAAATCTAGTCCCCATTTGTACACCAGAACATCCCATAGCTAAAAATTTATCTATATCGTTTTTATCCCAAATTCCACCAGCCGCAATTATTGGCATAGAACCCCAGTTTTTAGCTTCTTGTATTACTGGTCCTATGATATTTTCTAATTGAAATTCATCTTGGAAACATTGTTCATAGGAAAAACCTTGGTGTCCACCACTTAATGGTCCTTCAACTATAATTGCATCTGGAAGTTTGTTGTATCTTTTCCATTTTTTACATATTAGTTTTAAAGCTCTAGCACTTGATACTATTGGTATTAAAGCAACATCAGGATGATTTACTGTAAATTTTGGCATATTAGTTGGAATTCCAGCACCTGTAATTATCATATTAATACCAGCTTCACAAGCATCTGTTACAATTCTGCCATAATCATTACTTGCATGTAATACATTACAAGCAAGTGGTTTATCTCCACATATTTCTCTTGCATTTTCAATGATTTTAAATAAACCATTTCTTGAATAAAAATTACTTTCAGAATATGGTTTGCTAGATATATTTCTTTTTGAGAATTTTTTTTCATCATAATAACCAGTCCCAACTGATGATATTACTCCAAGTCCACCTTCTAATGCTACATTACCAGCTAGTTTATCCCAAGAAATTCCAACACCCATTCCACCTTGAATAATTGGTTTTTCTATTTCATATCTTCCGATTTTTAATTTACCCATAAATATATCCTCTAATTAACAATGATTTTAACAAAATTTTTCTTTCCTTTTTGTAAAACCATGTCACCTTTTTCTAAAATTAACTTATCATCATCAATTTTAACTTGATTTATCTTTACTGCTCCACCTTTAATATCTCTTCTAGCTTGAGATGTAGATTGTACTAATGAAGTATCTACTAAAGCTTGCAATATTCCAATGCCATGATTTAAGTTGTATTGTTTTAATTCACTTGGTACATCTTTTTTAGAAAAAATTTTTGCAAATTCTTCTTTTGCAATTTCACCTTGATTAATTCCATGAAACCTATCAACTATTTCTATAGCCAAAGCATCTTTTACTGCTTTTGGATGAATGGATTTGTCCTGAACTCCATTTTTAAGTTCTTTTATTTGATCTAGTGTTTTTGTTGATAATAATTCATAATATCTCCACATAAGATCATCGCTAATACTTAGAATCTTACCAAACATATCATTTTTCTCATCTGTTACACCAATATAATTATTCAAAGATTTTGACATTTTATTAATACCATCTAAACCTTCAAGTATTGGCATCATCAATACAGCTTGTTGTTTTTTAATATTATATGCCTTTTGAAGTTGCCTACCCATAAGTAAATTAAATTTTTGGTCAGTTCCTCCAATTTCTATATCACTATTTAAGTGAACAGAATCATAACCTTGCAACAATGGATACATAAATTCACTTATGGCTATTGGAGCATTTGTAGAGTATCTTTTAGAAAAATCATCTCTTTCTAACATTCTAGCTACTGTTAAATTTGAAGCTAGATTAAGCATACCTGTACTTCCAAGTTCATCTAACCATTCTTTGTTATATACAATCTTAGTTTTTTTCTCATCTAGTATTTTAAAAGCTTGTAAGGTATACGATTTAATATTTTTTTGTATTTCTTCATTTGTTAAAACTTTTCTTGTAGCTGATTTACCAGTAGGATCCCCAATAGTTGCAGTAAAATTACCTATTAAAAACTGTACTATAGCTCCATATTTTTGAAAAGTAGCTAGTTTTTGTAAAAGCACTGTATGTCCTAAATGAAGATCTGGTGCCGTTGGATCAAAACCAGCTTTTACATAATAGTTCTCACCATTTAAATAATAGTTTTTTAAGTTTTTAATAATTGACTCTTCATCTATTATTTCAGATGTTCCTCTTTTTATTTCCAATAGTGCTTTGTTTATTTTATCTTGCATTTATTTTCTTTCTAATTTATTTATAAGCATCAATATTAGCATAGCAATCAATTATTTTTGCTTTTTTTGACACAATTTGTTTAACTTTTTCTAAATTTGGATTTTTTATTTGTAATTCTAATGTACAATATTGCACATGAGAAGATTGATCTCTTCTAAAATCTATACCTAAAATTATAGCTTCATTATCTGATAAGTGATTTAGAAGTCTAGCTAATTCACCTTTTATATGTTGAACACTCAACACCATATTGTAAGAAAAGTATTTATCATCACTCCATGTACAAAATACCATTTCTTTTTGATTTTCCATCATTACATATGCATTGTCACACATCTTGTGATGAATTATGGCATCTTTGTTATTTTTAAATGCAACTATATCATCACCTTGTTTTGGATGACAACAATGATCTAATGAGACATTAGAAATATTAAAATTTGAATATAAAATAATATTATCAAATCTATATTTCTTAAATTTTGTACTTAATAATCTAAATCTAGCTAGGAAACCATCTTCAATTTTTAAGGTATTTTGAACAATTTTTTTTATATTTTTCAAGTGATCTAAACTATATGAAACTTTATCCAACCTTTTAATATCTCTATTAATTAATATATTTTTTCTATATTTAGAAAAAATAGTATTTACTATATTTACACCATTTAGTTCATCAATTTTTTTTATTTTATTATGACAAAGGATTTTGATATTTTTCTTTGCTTTTGTAGTTTTTACCATGTCGTACCAACTACATCTTGTAATAATTTTTTCTTCACTATAAATATAAATAATATCTCCACTTTTTATTTCAGTTAGAAGTGGTTTTTTTACATTATTAATCATACAATCAACAGCACAATTTCCCAAATCAGTATGAATTAAATATGCAAAATCATAAGCAGTTGATTCTCTAGGAAGAGTTAAAATAGCGCCTTTGGGTGAATAAACAATAATTTCTTCTGAAAATAATTCTTGTTTTGTATCTCTATAAAATTCTTCAATGTTTTCATTTTCAACTTCAAGGGTATTTAACCAATTAAGGTTTGGTTGAATTGTATTTGTTGAAGAATTTTTATATTTCCAATGAGCCGCAACTCCAAATTCTGCTATTTTATTCATTTCTTGTGTTCTTATTTGTATTTCGAATATTTTAGTATTACTAAAAATAGTTGTATGAATAGTTTGATAACCATTTTCTTTTGGTATTGCTATATAATCTTTTAGTCTAGCAATAAGTGGTTTGTACTTAATATGTATTTTTCCTAATATATTATAACAATCTAGTTTATTATTTGTTATTATTCTAATAGCAAATAAATCTAATACTTCATCTATATTAATACCTTTTCTTTGTGTTTTAAGATAGATTGAATAATAATGTTTTATTCTAGAAGTTATTTGTATATTATGAATTCCATCAATATCTACAGTTTTAGTTATGTCTTTTACAAATTTGTCAAAAGTATTTTGTATTCTTTTTTGATGAGTTGTCATATAATCATCAATTTTTTTGTATTCTTCTGGATATACATAATAAAACGACAAGTCTTCAAGTATATTTTTTATGGCACTCATCCCTAGTCTATGCGCTATTGGTGCATAAACTACTAAGGTTTCTTGAGCAATTCTTTCTTGTTTACTTGAACTTAAAGCATCTAGTGTTAATAAATTATGTGTTCTATCAAATAATTTTATTACAAGTATTCTAACATCATCAGTTGATGCAATTATCATCTTTCTAAACGTTAATGCTGATTGTATAAACTTATCATCTTGATTTAATAAATCACTATGTTTGATTTCGGTTATTTTTGTCAAACCATCAACTATATGAGCTACATCATTTCCATAATGTTCTTTTATATATTCAATATTAAAATTTGTATCTTCAACAACATCATGTAATAATGCAGATAAAACCATAGTTTCATTTTTAGAAAAATATGCGGTTATTGATGCTACTAAAATAGGATGGACTATATAAGCTTCACCACTTTTTCTAATTTGCCCTTCATGTGCTTTTATAGAAAAATCTAAAGCTTCTTTAATCTTTGAACTAATTGAAATTGAACTTTCAAGAGAGGAAATAGCATCTTCAATGCTATTTATGTACTTTATTTTATTTAAAAATTCTTGCACTATTTATTCGATATCAGAAAAACCTTCAATATGCAATGCACCCTCTGCAATTTCATTAATTGCAATATCAGTATATTTCATTTGAGTTAAAACAGCACCTTCTATTAATGGTTTTGCACCTTTGCTTAATTCATTTGCTCTTTGTCCAACTGCAACTGCTAATATATACCTGTCGTTACCAACTTTTTCTAAAGCCTTTGATAATATTTCTTCTATTCTCATTTTATTTCCTTATTTTACTATTGAACATTTTGAAAAATTTCCATTTACAATTTCAAGTAAATTTCCTTTTTCATTCATATTTGTTACTACTATTGGTAGTTTGTTGTCTTTTGCTAATGCAATTGCAGTGTCATCCATAACCTTAATATGATCTTGCAATGCTTCATCATACGAAATTGTATCAAGTTTTATAGCATCACCAAATTTCATTGGATCTTTATCGTAAACACCATCAACTTTTGTAGCTTTAATCAACATAGAAGCACCAATTTCACTTGCTCTTAAAGTAGCTGCTGTATCAGTAGTAAAAAATGGATTACCTGTACCTGCTGCAAAAACAACAACTCTTTTCTTTTCTAGGTGACGTTTAGCTTTTCTAATAATAAAAGATTCAGCTATTTGTTCCATTTTAATTGCAGTTTGTAATCTAACTTCAACTCCAATGTGTTCTAATGCTTCTTGAAAAGCAATACCATTTACTACTGTTGCTAACATACCCATATAATCACCACTAGTTCTTTTAATAATACCATCAGCAGCAGCTGTAACACCTCTTATTATATTACCACCGCCAATAACTATACCAACTTCAATATCATTATCAACTAACTGTTTTATTTCACTTGCAATATATGCCAATATCTTTGTATCAATACCATAGCCAATATCCGCTGCAAGTGCTTCACCAGAAAATTTTACCAATACTCTTTTTTTCATATATTTATCCTAATAATAGTATTTTTGCGATTATATCTTAGTTATTCTAAGTATAACATAAATTACTATAGCACAAGTATTAGTAAAGACTAAATTTTTGTAAAATTTGCCTTATTTAATATAATAAAAAGTAATACAAAATGATAATTTTTAACACTAATTTGTTACAAATATTAACATATTATAGTATTAATATTTAATTAATATAAATTATATTTTATATTATAATGTTTTATATTATAGTTTTTTATAGAAGAACATTGTCAATATAAGAATACTAAAAAATATTTAAAAAGGATTATATATGAAAAAAATTTTATTATCTTTAACAGTTTTAATTTCATTATCATATTCAGCAGAATATAATAAGCAAGAAGGAACTATGTTATCATTAGCATGTGGATCATGTCACGGAACTGATGGAAAATCATCGGGGACAATGCCAACAATCGCAGGAGCGAATAAAGACGAACTTTATAAAACACTATTGGATTATAAAGCAGGGAAAAGAAATGGTACAATTATGACAAAACATGCAAAAGGTTACACTGATGCAGAACTAGAGCAAATAGCATACTATTTCTCAAAAGTTAAATAAGTAAAGGATATATGATGATAAATAGACGTTCATTTGGAAAACTAGTTGCAAGTTCAGCTGCAGCAGCATCGTTTACAGCTTGTACAAGCAGTAATAGTCTAATAGGTTCAACTAGTAGTGCAAGAATAATTGTTATTGGTGGTGGTTTTGGTGGTGCAACATGTGCTAAATACCTTAAAAAGTTTGACAATAATTTAGAAGTAATATTAATAGAAGCAAATAAAACATATCATACTTGTCCATTTAGTAACTTAGTAATAGCTGGTGAAAAAAGTATGTCTGATATTGAACATGGATATGATACATTAAAAAGTAAATATGGTATAAATGTTCATCATGCAATGGTTAACAAAATTGATGCACCTTCAAAAGAAGTTATACTAGAAGATGGTACAAAAATATCTTATGATAAATGTGTTGTATCTCCTGGTATCGACTTTAAATATGATATGGAAGGATATAAAGCAGGTGATGACCAATATTCTCCTCATGCATATAAAGCAGGTGCACAAACTGAACTTTTAAAATCACAATTAGAAGATATGCCAAATGGTGGTACATTTGTAATGGTACCTCCATCTAATCCTTTTAGATGTCCTCCTGGGCCATATGAAAGAGCTTCACTAGTTGCGCATTATATAAAGCATAACAAACCTAAATCTAAAGTGATTATTTTAGATCAAAAAAATAAATTCTCTAAACAAGGATTATTTACAGAAGGTTGGGAAGAAGAAGGATTCGAAGATATTATTGAGTGGAGAAGTGCTGAGGATGGTGGTAAAGTAACACAAATTGATGCTAAAAATAGAAGTGTAAAAACTGAAGATGGTATGATTAAAGCTGATGTACTTAATTTTATTCCAAATCAAAAAGCAAATAAAGTTGCATTTACTTCAGGTTTAACAAAAGGTGATTGGTGTCCAGTATCACAAATAAATTTCGAATCAAAAATTCATAAAGATGTTCATGTACTTGGAGATTCATCAATAGCAACAACTATGCCTAAGTCAGGTTTTTCTGCAAGCTCACAAGCTAAAGTTACTGCTTTACAAATTGTTTCTGCATTAAAAGGCGAAAAATTAATTACTCCTAAGTACGCAAATACTTGTTATAGTTTAATTACTCCTGATTATGGAATTTCTGTAGCTAAAGTATATAAAGCTGATGCTAAACATGTAGCTAAAATCAATGGTTCTGGTGGAATTAGTCCTATGGGTGCTGGAAAAGACTTTAGATCTATGGAAGCGATATTTGCACAAGGTTGGTACGATGGTATCACAGCAGATATGTTCCAATAATATTGTTTCAATTTATTTTAATAAGGAATTTTTCCTTATTAAATAAAGATTATACTATATAGTGAATCTTAAGACAATAAAATAGAAGCAACACTTATAACAGCTGTTTCACTTCTCAAAATCCCATTTATATCACAAGAAACTATTTTATCTTCGCTAATCATATTTATTTCATCCTTACTAAAACCACCCTCACATCCAATTGCTATAGTATTTATATTGTCTTTTTGATTTAATATATTGTTTGATGAAAAATTAAACATAAAAGTATTGGGATATATCTTTATAAAATTTTCAAATGAATCTATTTCATCTAATTGTATGATATTACTTCTTCCACACTGACATGATGAATTTATCAATAATTTATTTAACTTCACATAATTTATTTTATATTTATTTTGAGAATATTTACATTTGATAAAAGTTATTTTATTTACGCCAATTTCATTTAATGAAGCAATATTTTTTTCTATATTTTTAGGATCTATTACACACCATGCTAAATGAATACCTCTGTATGGTAAAACTTCTTTATAAAGTTTTGATATTAATTCTAGACTTGTATCGTTTTTGTTTATATTTAGTATTTTATATTCATAAATATTTTGATCTATTAGATTCCTTAAATATATACTTTGTTTACTATCTTGTCGTCTTATTTTAAATAAATATTTATGTAAGTCTCCACTTATTTTTATATTATTTTCACTTGCTTGTTCATGATAAGTAAATTGCATATAATAACTAAAATAACTTAGCTATCACATACATTAATACTATTGATATAAGTTGCATAATATATATTTTTTTAGCAAATATTTTAAATTCTAATTGCAATTGTGTTTCAGCTAGCTTTATTATTCTTAATTTTTTATATCTTTTTATTTCACTAATCATTAAAAATAATGTTGTTGGTATCATCAATATTACAGTCCAAGATATATCATGAGTAAATGAAGATAAAACAGTTCCTAGGTACGCTATTGTAAAGTTTGTAGCATGAAACAATGGAGTTACTTTTCTTAATCTTTTTGCCATCAAAATAAACACTTCTTGAGTATGTACAGTGTAATAATTATATAAAATAATTAAAACTAAAAATAACAATGCATACACATGTGTAGTCGTTGAATATGATATTAATTGCGAACCAGCATCCATTAAACTATCCTCTTTATTCAATTTTAGCTATTATATCATATAAAAATTAATAAAGGTTCTATATGGGTATTTGCATTAAAAAAGCTCTAAATATTATAAATGATAATGTTAATAAAGTATCATTTGAAATTATTGCAATAGAGTTTGTTCAAAATAGAATATCTGCACAAGAAGTATATGCAAAACTTAATCTACCTAATTTTAATAATTCTGCTATGGATGGTTATGCAATAAAACTAACTGATGCAGGGAAAAAAGTTAAAGTTATAGACTGTATACTTGCAGGTTCAAGTAAACAAACAATAATTAAAAATAAAACTTGTGTTAAAATAATGACAGGTGCTAGAGTACCATCAAGTGCTCAAGCCATAGTACCTATAGAAGAGATAAAAATAATAAATGATAACTATATACAATTACCAAAAACAATTAAAAACAATCAACATATTCGATTTGTTGGGGAAGATATAAAAAAAAATGAGTTATTATTAAATATTGGAGATGAAATAAATTTTGCTACAATTAGCATTTTGGCTTCTCAAGGTATTAGTTATTTAAAAGTATATAGACAAGTTAATGTTTCTGTATTTACAAGTGGAGATGAATTAAAATTACATTATGAAGACATAAAAGATTATCAATTATATAATTCTAACACTCCTACTTTATTAGCAAGAGTAAAAGAACTTGGCACCAATACTACTTTTACAGGAATAGCTAATGATAATATTGATTCAATCAAAGATATTATTAATAATTCTTTATATACTGATTTTATTATCACAAGTGGAGGGATAAGCGTAGGTGATACTGATTTAACAAAAGATGCATTTAATTACTTTGACGTAGAAGTATTATTTGATGGAATAAACATCAAACCTGGAAAGCCGACAGTATTTTCAAAAATAAACAACACTTATATACTCAATCTTCCAGGTAATCCATTAGCAGCTTCGTTAATTTTTGAAATGATTGGAAAAATAATCATACAACAGTTAAGTGGTAGTAATAAAGTACATCATAATTATATAAAATCAAAACTCAAACAAGAACTTACCAATAAAAAAGGAAGAACTACAATAATTCCTGGCTATTTTGATGGAGAATATTTTAAAGCTTCAAAAAAAAGATTGCCAGGGATGGTTTCAGTTTTACATAATTGTAATTCATTATTAGTTTTAAATAAATACAAAGAAATTATCAATAAAAATGAGGAAATAAAAATTATACCTATTGATTGGAAATTCTTTTCAAAAGAAAAAAAGGATGTATTTAATTAAAAGTGTATTATAAAGTTACATTAATACAACATAAAGCTTACTCTAGATAAGATATAGATAAAAGTATCTATTGGGAGAAAATATGGATAAACATACAATAAACCAATTAATTATTATCTATGAAGTTATTATTATTAGTTTATTTGTATATTTACAATACCAAATACATGATAATATAAACAGTTTAAATAAACAATCTTATGAACAAATGGAAATGATAACTGCTGCTGATAAACTAAGACAAAGTTCTGATGACTTAACACATTTTGCGCGATCATATGCTGTTACTACTAATGAAAAATTCAAAAATCAATATATAAAAACACTAAATATTAGAAATGGAAAAGAAAATAGACCAAAAAATTATTCTAGTGTTTATTGGGATTTACCGCAAGACTTAAGAAAAAAAATGAATCCAGATGCTAATAAGAAATCTTTAGAAGAAATTATGGACAATTTACCTTATAGTGAATATGAAAGAGGCTTGCTTAAATTATCTGAAGATAATTCAAATACTTTAGTTAATCTTGAAGTATCTGCTTTTGAATTAATGAAAAGTAAAGATAAGATAAAACAACAAAATGCAATTGATATTTTACATTCTGCGCAATACTATAAAGCAAAAGAAAAAATAATGATTCCAATTGCTGATTTTTTATCAAATTTGACAAAAAGAACTAAAATTAACATTGCTAAAGTTGAAGATACTATAGACTCATTGTATTACATATTTAGGTTTCTTTTAGTTATTTTTATAATATCCAATATATCAATATATAGACACATAAGAAAAGTAAATATAAATGAAAAAGGAGAAAAAGATAAACTAATTAAAAATGAAAGAAGATTAACTCTAGCAATTAATGATGCAAATAAATCCTTAGAAGAAAAAATAAAAAAGAGAACAAAACAATTAGAACTTGAAAAAATAAAAGCAGAAGAAAGTGCTAAAATAAAAACAAACTTTTTAGCAAATATGTCTCATGAAATAAGAACACCTATGAATGCCATAATTGGAATGACACATCTAGTTTTAGAAACAGAACTTAATAACAATCAATTAAATTATATTCAAAAAATTCAAAAAAATTCAAAATCTTTACTTGGAATTATCAATGATATATTAGATTTTTCAAAAATAGAATCTGGAAAATTAATACTAGAAAAAATTCAATTTGATCTATTTGAATTAATTGATAATACAATTGAACTAATTCAAATTAACGCACATGAAAAAGGCTTAGAAGTTTTTGTAAGTTATGATGAAAATATTGAAAAATTATATTTTGGAGATAGTTTGAGGATTGGTCAAATATTATTAAATTTTTTAAGTAATGCAGTAAAATTTACAAAAAATGGATTTATAGAATTATATATTAGTCAATCAAAAAATAAAAAAATAAAATTTGAAATTCATGATTCAGGAATTGGTTTAAGTTCTAAACAAATAGATGGACTATTTAAATCATTTTCACAAGCAGATTCTAGTACTACTAGAAATTATGGTGGAACTGGTCTTGGCTTGAGTATTGCAAAACAGTTAATAGAACTTATGGATGGCAATATATCAGTGCAAAGTGAACTAGGTGTTGGTAGTAAATTTATTTTTGAAATAATATTAGATAAAAGTGAAAATAACTATGCTTATAATTCATTTGAAAATAGAAAAATATTAATCGTAGATGATAATAAGTCTTGGCATAGAATTTTAAAAAATACATTGGAAATGTTTAAGATTGAAGTTCATCATGCTTATAGTGGAAATGAAGTGATTACTAATATTATTAATAAAGAATTAAAATATGATATTATTTTAATGGATTGGAGTATGCCCGAACTAGATGGTATACAAACAGCAAACGAACTTAATCTTATAAATAATGGTAATATAGAATTACCTGTACCTATTATTATGGTTAGTTCATTTAAACAAAAAGATATAGAAAAACAAGCATCCGAAGCTGGAATTAATGTATTTTTACAAAAACCAATAAATCCCTCTTATTTAAATAAAATTTTATCTAGTATTTTTTTAGATGGTGTAGATCTTAAAGAAATAGCAGGAACTAAATTAACCTCATATAAAGAGGAAGTGAAAAATTTAAGAAATAGTAATATCCTTTTAGTAGAAGATAATAAAATAAACCAAGAAATTGTATTAGGAATTTTAGAACATAGTGGAATAAATATAGATATCGCAGATAATGGTCAAGTTGCAATAGATATGTATCAAAAAAATATATCAAAATATGAACTAATACTTATGGATTTACAAATGCCAATTATGGATGGTTATGAGGCTACAAAGATTATAAGAGGCTTAAATCAAAATATTCCAATTATTGCATTAACTGCCAATGCAATGAAAGATGACATTCAAAAAACAAAAAAATATAATATGAACTTTCATTTAACAAAACCTTTAGATTTTGAAATTTTTTATAAAACACTTTTAAAATATATACCAATAAAAGATTTAACTAATAAAGAAATAGAACTTGAAAAAGAAAATATAATAATTCCAAACTTCATTACTATTGATAAAAACATAGGATTACAGCATCTTATGGGTAATAAAAAATTATATGTACAATTATTAATCAGTTTTTATAATGAAAATATTAATATTAAACTAGAAGAAATGGATAATGAAACATTAAAAAGAGAAGCTCATACAATAAAAGGATTAAGCGCAAATCTAGGAGCAATGCAACTAAGTGAAATAGCTAAAGAATTAGAGCTATCATTAAATAAATCATTATTTCATAAATTTTATATAGAATTATCAAAAATAATCAAAGATATTGATATTGTTGTTGCTCAAGAAAAAGATAAAGATAATAAAAATGATAAACCCATTAAAATAGATATTGATATTGAAAAAAGAAACTTTTTGTTTTCATCTTTAAATGATGCAATTCAAAGTAAACAAATAAATAAATGTACACCAATAATAAAAGAGCTTGAAAAGTATAATTTAAATAAAGCAGATTATGAAATGCATCTTAATTTAAAAAATCTACTTATTAAATTTAATTTCAAAGAAGCTTTACAAATTGCAAAGGAGATACATAAATTATGAAAAGTAAAATACTAGTAGTAGATGATACAGCTGACAACATTCAAATACTAAATGAATTATTAGGTTCAAAATACGATGTTTTATGTGCTATAGATGGTGAATTTGCAATAGAAGTTGTTAATGATAATAATCCAGACTTAATATTATTAGATATAATGATGCCAGGTATAGGTGGCTTTGAAGTGTGTAAATATTTAAAAAATAATATAGATACAAAAGATATTCCAATCATATTCATAACTTCAAAAAATGATGAAATCTCAATTGAAAATGCATATAATATTGGTGGGAGCGATTATATAACCAAACCTTTTAGACCTAAAGAATTATTAGCAAAAGTTAATAAAGAATTAGTATTACAAGAAATTCAAAAAGAATTAAAATATTTGTCTACAATAGACCCTATGACTAAACTTTATAATAGAAGATATTTTGATCAAAGTGCAAATATATTAATTAATTTAAATAAAAGAAATCAGTGTGATGTCTGTATCATGATGATTGACATAGATAAATTTAAGGATGTAAATGATATACATGGTCATGCAATTGGGGATAGTGTAATAGTATCATTAGCGGATGAATTAAAAAAAGTAACAAGAAATAGTGATTTGATTTTTAGATGGGGAGGAGAAGAGTTTCTTATCTTATTACCTCACACAAAATTAGAAGGAGCGAATATTATTGCAGAAAAAATTAGAAATAGCGCGGAACAATTAATTATAAACATAAACAATAAAAAAAGTATTAACTTTACAGTAAGTATAGGGTTAACACAATGTGATGCTAATTATGATTTTAATAAATCAATAATACATTCCGATGAAGCATTATATTGTGCAAAAAACTCTGGTAGAAATAAAGTATGTTCTAAATGAAAAAAATATACAAACTATGAATAACTTTTTTTTATCAATAAAAGATGTAATTCAAGCACCAACTGTGTTATTAAAAGCCAAATTATTAAGTAATATAAATGACGATTTTCAACAAAATAATTTTGAATTTTCTTGTACTGAAGAAATTATAATATTCAAATATCCTTCGTATAAAAATATATGTAAAATAGTTAAAGCACATGAAGTACCCAAAAGACAAAATCTAAATACAAACGAAGGTAAAATTGCTTTAATACATGCCGTTGCTCATATCGAATATAGTGCAATAGATTTAGCATTAGATGCATGCTACAGGTTTAAAAATATGCCAAAACAATATTATAGTGATTGGATTGATGTTGCATTAGATGAACAAAGACATTTTAATATGCTTTGTAACTTATTAGCTAGTTATAATGTACAATATGGTGATTTGAAAGTTCATCAAGGTTTATTTGATGCATCTATGAGAACTCAAGATTTAATTTCAAGAATGGCATTAATTCCTAGATATATGGAAGCTAATGGTTTAGATGCAAATTTAATGATTATTACAAAGCTAAAAAATATAAAAGATACAAAAGAAATAATTAAAGTACTTCAAACAATACTTGATGAAGAAGTTGATCATGTATTAAAAGGCGATATTTGGTATAAATATGCATGTAATCAAAAAAAAGATTTTTCTTGTAATTATTTTGATATTGTAAATAACGTTTATCCAAATTCATTTAAAAAAACAAAATATTTAAATGTAGATGCTAGAAAAAAAGCTGGCTTTTCAAATGAAGAGATAGAAGTACTAAAAAATTTATAAAAATACTTTTTTATAGTAAATTGCAGTAAGAATAAAAGCAAGTGCTAATATAAAAGTAATAACATTTAAACCAACAAATGATGCTAACAAGCCTATTAATAATGTAGTGAATATATTCATAATCATAAAAGCCATTTCATTATAAGATAAAATTCTTCCTAAAAATTTGGCTTCAATTTCTTCTTGTAACATGGCATAAGTGTATGACCAAAGAGTTGTAGTTACTATTCCTGTAAAAAATATACTTACTAAGCCAAGATAAAAATTATATTGTAAACTTCCCCAAAATACTAATGCAAGTGCTTGAAATAGAAATAAATAAAATAATCTTTGTTTGTTTACCCAATTACTTATGAAAAGTGGTCCTATCATTAATGCTAATGCCCTTAACCCATTAGTTATTCCAATTGCTAGTGGTACTGATATTATGTATTTGTAATGATAGTCTGCTAGTAAAGTGACTAAGGAATCAAATGCAGTAAATCCAATTGTAGAATGCAATAAAATTAATTGCATTAATTTTTTATTATTTTTTAAATAATAAAAACCATCTTTTATATCCAAAAAAATACTTTGGGTAGATTGAATAATTTCTAATTCAAATTTTGTATTAATTAAAATAAAAATAGCTATAAGGAACAAAATAATATCAATAATAAATGCACTTTGTATTCCAAAATTATGTACAACTATTCCACCCAATGCCATACCTGCTGTAAAAGTAAAAGACCATATAATAGAATGTATTTCATTAGCTTTACTCAATAGTTTATCATCAATCAAATTAGGGATTAGTGCCATTTCAGATGTAAAAAATGCAGATGCACTTGCCATTCTTATAAATAATGTAATCATCAAAAAGTAAATATCATCCAAAGAATTAATAAAAAAGAAACTAAATGTCATTAAGATTTCAATACTAAGTAAAATAAGCATAAATTTTTTTACTGGAAATCTATCTATTAAAGTACCTAAAAATGGTGAAAGTAATATTGAAGGTAAAAAGTTTACAGCTACAACTAAAGAAATAATCAAAGCACTAGCTTCATATTTAATTAATAAAGTATAAATTGCCACATGAGAAAACCATGCGCCAAAATAAGCAAAAAATTGTAACAATGACAATTGTCTTATTATTTTATTTTGAGCTAGAAGTTGTCTATAGCTCACTTTATCTTAATCTTTGAATGATATTTTTATTAATTTGGAAAAAGTTTTAACATCTTTTATTAAAATTTCAACTTTATATGCAGATATATGTTTTGTGTCTGCTATTTTATGTATTTTGTGTATCTTAATATCAGTTTTTTTATCATCTAAGTATATTTTTTTTGATTCAATATTATCTAAATCAGACAAAGGGACAAATATACTAAGTTTTCCTTGACTTAAATCATATGCAGTATATAATAATGTTCCAGGATTAATATAATCACCCACTTCAACATTAATACTTGATATATATTTAGCATTTTCACTAAAAGTTTTATTAATTATCACATCTTCTAATGTAGCTATTTTTATCATCAAATCATCTAATATACTTTGTGTATTAAAAACAGTAATTTTTTGTTTATCTTTTTCAAGTTTTGATTTTGAAGATACTTTTTTAAAACTACTTAAAGTGTCTTTTTGAATTTTTAATATTTTTTCAATATTATTTTTTTTACTCAATATATGTTTAAGTTCAACTTTATTAAGATTATCATCAATTTGCACTATAATTTCATTATTAGATATTTTTGACTCTAAGTTTTTATTTACACTTAGAACTTTTCCACTAAGAGATGATTTGACATTGTAAACACTATATGCTTCTACTTTGGCATAATAATCATTACTCAATAATATTGAACTAAACAATACTAAGCTAAGTATATATTTCATATAATTCCTTTTCT
The DNA here is from genome assembly GCA_964516815.1 of uncultured Helicobacter sp. Classification (GTDB taxonomy): domain Bacteria; phylum Campylobacterota; class Campylobacteria; order Campylobacterales; family Arcobacteraceae; genus CAIJNA01. The sequence continues at coordinate 17,879 of CAZEXK010000017.1, forward strand.
TTATTTTAGCAAAATTTTATAAAATAACTTGTAAATATATAACTATTTAAATGATTGAGCTAATGTATATGCACTAGCCCATGCCCAGTGAAAATTATATCCACCACAATCTCCATCCACATCTAATACTTCTCCACAAAAATATAAATTTTTTTCTTTTTTTGATTGCATATCATTTTCATTGATATCTTCTAAACTTATTCCTCCAGCTGTTACTTCTGCATTATCAAAGCCATTGGTACTTGAAATTTCTACTATTATTTTTTTTATAACCAATACTATATTTAAAATATCATTTTTGCTTAAATGTTTTATATATTTAACTTTTACATTAGCTTTTTCATATATATACCCTATGAGTTTTGTATTGATTACACTTTCAAGTAAAAATCTTATTTCAAGTTCTTTTAATTTTGTTTGACGTTTTAGAAGTAATTTATGAACATCATCATGATTGTGATTTGGAATAATATCAATATATATCTCTACATGCTTTTTATTATTTAATGCTTGCGAAGCTTTTCTACTTAAATCTAAAATAGTATTACCAGAAAGTCCATACTTTGTAAAAAGTATATCACCATATAGTGTTTGGATACATTTAGAATTTATTATTAGACTTACATTTGATTTTGATTTAACACCATTTAGAGCATATATTGATTTATCATCGCTTCTTAACTGCACTAAAGAAGCAAACTGATTTACAATATTATGATTAAAATATTTAGCAAATTCATACCCACTATTAGAAGATCCTAATTTTTTCATTGCTGCACTTCCACTTGCAACTACTAAGTATTTACTTAAAAAAATATTTTCATTTGTTATTATTTTAAATTCATTATTTTTTTTACTAATACTTGTTACTTCACATGTAAATTTAAATTTTACACCATAACGAACAGCTGTACTATATAATATATCACTTACACTTGAAGCTTGCATAGATGCAGGATACATCCTTGTACCATCTCCAACTTGCATTTCTAATCCGATATCAGAAAATAATTTTTTTATTTTAGTATACGGCATATTATCCAATACTTTTTGCACAAAATGTTTATCATGTGATGTATTAAAAAATTTATTTGATATGTTTTTATTGGTTATATTACATTTACCATTACCAGAAGCTAATATTTTTCGACCGGCTTTGGAATTTTTTTCTAAAACTATAACATTGTAATTTTTCTTTTTTAAAAAAATAGCTGAAAATAATCCTGATGCTCCCGCACCAATTATTATAATTTCTTTATTCAATAATAAATTTTGTTTCAAAAGTATTATTTAAATCTTCAACTTGTAAAGTCCATTCACCTTTTTTTCGTCCAAAAAGAAATCTAAAATCATATACAGAAACGTGACCAACAGGTATAAACATTTTTCTACTTCTAGTAATTTCTCCACTAGGCTCAATCCAATTAAAAATTACTGTTGATTCTGTTTCAAATCTAGTATTATTATATTTACATATAATAGAATTTTCATCATTCAATATAATACAATCGACTTTTTTCATATTGTCATTTGCACTTAATGAAATAACTATAGTTGATAAAATTAATAAAAAAAATTTCATTTTATTTCTTAAAAAATTCATTATTATAAGGCTGAAAACTATTGTTATTAACTTTTAATAATTTAACAGGATATATCACAGTATTATTTTCAATAATAATATCATCAAAAATATTTTTCTTCTTATGTTTTAAATACTCTAATCCAACTAAAGTAGAATAATTTACCCAATCATATTTAATATCATATCCAAAAATTGTACTTATACTTTCAAGTTTGTCGTTAGATTTAGAAATACTATTAGCAAGTACTAAGGTGTTAATATCATTGTTTTGTGTTAATGAAAAGATTGTAGGAGTATAGTTATGTTGTACACTTAAGACCCCAGTAACATTAACATCTTCATTTACTGTCAATTGTGATAATAATATTGAACTTTTAATAATAGGTATGTTTAGTAAAATAGTTGAATTTAATAACATATTTTTATTTTTATTTAAAAAATGCTTATAATTTGGATATTTACCCTCCAGCATTAGTGAAGTGATATTAGAACCTTTTAGTGTTTCATGTAATTTTAAACTTCTATGTGAATCATCATATATTTCAACTATATTTGTTTTAGCTACAGCTATTAATGAATCAAATTGATTTTTATAATTAATTGAGCCATATACTATTTCTTTTTCTTCAATTTCATCATCATTTAAAAAATCAAACAGACCACTTTGTTTATTTGTTACTTGAGTATTATTTGATTCATCAATGATACTTATACTATCTATATTAATATTTACATCAGATGCATTAATATCTACTATCTTATTATTTAAAGGTAAATATATATCAAATTCATTTAAGTATTCATATTCATATAAATTATTTATATTTGCATTTGTAATATAAAGCATTACTTTTGTGATATTGTTATCTCTTAATATATTAAATGTATTGCTTATTACATTTATACTCTCATCAGGCATATCTAAAAACTTTAATGACATATGTTCATCAGCAGATGCATAAATTGATGCTACGTTAGAAACTTTTATAGAATATTTACCTATTTTATTTGAGGAATATACAAATGCAATAGTGCCATCAACTATATTATTACCTATAGATTCAATTTCTTCTTCACTTTCATAACTTTCATTGGAATCATATGTTTTACTTTTTTCAGAATGTTTAAATATCTTAAGTTTTTTATTATTGCCAAAATCAAAGATATCTTTTGTTTGACATCCAGTAAAAAAAATAATTATTGTAATCACAGTAAATAAATATTTCAAATTTTCTCCATTTTTGTTTTTATTATTTTTAATTTTTCAAGTTCTTCATTTATTGCAGTTGGGTTTCTGATTAAATAATCAGGATCTTTTACAATAAATAAATCACTATTATTAAACTTTAGATTATTAGCTCTATTCATATCATCAATTTTATTTACATTTAGTAAGTACTTATAACTATCTCCCAAAGCTATAATTACTTTAGGATTGATTATCTCTAATTGTTTTAATGCATATTGTTTACATATTTCTAATGCTTTTGTGTAATCATATCCATCCAAAGAAATATCACACTTTAAAATATTAATAATATAAAGTTCTTTTTTTATATTTAGTCCATCTGTAATAAATTTTTCAAAAAAATTAAAAGCATTATTATTTGTAAATCTTTTTTCTCTAATAAATATAATATCTTGTACATCACTTGTTTCAAAAGTTCTACTATTACATATATTTGATAAAGTACATAAGTTACAGTTATTCACTATGTCTTTTAGTAAATTAAGATTTTTTGGTAAAAACTTAATTTTATTATAAGAAAAATAATCAATATATTCATAACCAATACTTTTTAAAAAATACAAATCATTCAAGATGTCTTTTTTTTGAACTATTAACATTTGGAATTATACATGATTATTACTTTTAAGTACTTTATTTTAAATAATCAAAATTTAAATTGTAATGTATGATTTAAAATTATAATATATAAAATATATTATAACTATTAAGATATATTTTATTTATATCTGTGAGTAATTCTACCTTTATCAAGTGAATAAGGTGTAATTTCAACTCTTACTTTATCGTTTAGTAAGATTTTAATGTAATGCATTCTCATTTTACCAGATATATGGCAAAGCACTACATGCTTATTATCAAGCTCGACTCTAAATGTCGCATTTGGTAAAACTTCAATAACATTACCATCAATAACGATTACATCATCTTTTGCCATGTTTTTATTCCTTCAACTTTTTAAATAGCTGTTAATATAACAGCTTTGCCATTTACAATAGCAACTTGGTGTTCATAATGACTAGTTCGTAATCCATCTTTACTTCTTACGGACCATTTATCATCATCTATAACTGGGTTTTCATTTTTTTGACATACCATAGGTTCAAGACAAAAAATCATTCCATTTTTTATCTTTGGTCCTTGTTTAGGATTAGGTGAATCTAAATAATTTGGTATATCTGGAGCACAATGAGGCTCTCGACCTATTCCATGTCCACAAAATTTTATTAAAGGAACATAGCCACGGCCTTTTATAAAAGTTTCAAGTTCAAGACTTAATTCTTTAAACCTCATTCCCTCTTTTATTACAGATATTGCGTGATAAAGTGCATCTTTACTACATGCAATTAGTTCTTCATCTTCTTTAGATATTTTTCCAATTGGCATTGTAACAGCTGCATCTCCATACCAACCATCAATTTCACTACCAATATCTAATCCTAAAATATCACCTTCTTTTAATATTGTCTCATTAGGAATACCGTGTATAACTATTTCATTTAATGAAGTACAAACTGCATTTGGAAAACCATACAATCCTTTAAAAGCAGGTCTTGCTCCTAAAGAACGAATATAATCATCTCCTAATTTATCCACTTCTAACAAAGACATTCCTTCTTTTACAGTTTCTTGTAAATAAAGTAATGTTTTTGCAACTGCTAGTCCTGCAATTTTAAGTTTCTCAATATCTTTAGGTTTTCTTAATGGAATAGACATTTAGTATTACAATCCAACTGCACTTAGTGTATTATACTTATTAGTGTATTGTTGAGCTTCTATTTTTCTCATTGTATCAATTGCAACTTGAACAACAATCATAACTGCCACTCCACCAAAAAAGAAAGGTACACCCATAGATTTAACAATTAACCATGGAACAGTAGCCACTGCTCCTAAATATACTGAACCCCAAAGTGTTAATCTACTTGCTGTATCATTTAAAAATGCAGATGTACTTCCTCCTGGTCTAACACCAGGTATAAATCCACCTTGCTTTTTTAAATTTTCAGCAATATCATTAGCATTAAACGTAATTGATGCATAAAAATAAGCAAAGAAAACTACAAAAATAAATGTTAAAAGATTAAACACATACGAATTCGGATTTAAAAAATCAGAAATCATTACCATTGTTTCATTTGTACTTCCTTGCAAAATAGTCGCAGGAAACATTAAAATAGCACTAGCAAAAATTACAGGTATTACACCAGAAATATTTAGTTTAATAGGTATATAATTCATAATCTTTTTATTTTGATTTTGCATTACAACCTTTCTACTATAAGAAATAGGAACTCTTCTTTCAGCTAATTCGACATATATTATAAATCCAACTGTAGCTAAAATAATTGCTAATAAAACCAATACAGTTAAAAAGTTCATTTGCCCGTTGTTTACTAAATCAACAGTACCACCAATTGCACTAGGAATTGCAGATACAATACCTGCAAATATGATCAATGATATACCATTACCAATACCTTTAGCTGTGATTTGTTCTCCAATCCACATAAGAAGTACAGTACCTGTAACCATAGAAACAGTAGCAACTGCAATGAATAAATCCATATCAAGCATAATTGCACTTTGACCAGATTTTCCAGTAAGTGAATTTAATCCCATAGATACACCAATAGCTTGAACAGCAGTAATTATAATTGTAGCATAACGAATGATTTGCATATATTTTGCATGACCATCTTTCTCTTTTTTCATTTTACCTAAAGCAGGGAAAGTAGCAGCTAATAACTCCATAATAATCATAGCTGTAATGTATGGCATAATACCCAGTGAAATAATACTCATTCTTTCAATAGCATTACCACTAAACATATTAACCATACCTAAGGCATTTGAAGAATTTGTATCAAAAAATTCTTTTATTACAGTAAGATCAACTCCTGGTACAGGTACATAAGCTAGTATTCTGTATATTAAAATAAATCCCAAAGTAATTAGAACTTTATTTAATAAATCTTTATTCACAACTATTTACCAGTTACTGTAACGTTTTTGTCTTTAATCTTTGAAGTCATTTCAGATGAAGTTGTACCAATTAATTTTACTTTAGTAATATTAGAAGATAATTTATAAACACTTCTAATTGTTTCCATAGTAACTTCAGGTAGCTTTGCAACTTGCTTAACCTTATCAACATTAATTGAATATGGTTTAATAACTCTAGATGTAAATCCAACCTTAGGAAGTCTTCTATGAATTGGTTGTTGACCACCTTCAAAACCTCTTTTGATTTTATAACCAGATCTTGATTTTTGACCTTTTTGACCTCTTGTCGAAGTTTTACCCATTCCTGAGCCACAACCTCTACCTACTCTTTTTGTATTTTTAGTAGAACCATCAGCTGGCTGTAAATCTTGTAATATTGACATAGTTTATCCTTTTACTCTGCATAAAGCTTGTACTGTAGCATTTACAAGATTATTAGGATTATTAGAACCTAATGATTTTGCAATAATATCAGTAATACCTGCTAATTCAAGTACTGGTCTAGCTGCACCACCTGCAATTAGTCCTGTACCTTCAGATGCTGGCTTTAGTAATATTCTACTAGCATTATATTTATGTTCTATATCATGATTAATAGTAGAACCATTTAAATTAACTTTTACAAGTGATTTAAATGCATCATCAAGTGCTTTTTTAATAGCATCTGGAACTTCTTTTGCTTTTCCAGTACCAACACCAATAGTACCATTTTTATCACCAACAACAACTAAAGCAGTAAATCTAAATCTTCTACCACCTTTTACAACTTTTGTAACACGACCTATATTTACTATAGCTTCTTCGAAATCATCTCTATTAATTGACATTGCTTCCTACCTTATAACTTGATGCCGTTGTCTCTTAATGCATCAGCAAATGCTGATATTACACCATGATACAAGTAACCATTTTTATCGAAAACAACAGTTTCGATGTTTTTAGCTTTTAAGTTGTCAGCCATTTGTGCTGCAACTTTAACTACATTTTCTTTATTAACAGTTAAGTTCATAGTTTTACTAGAAACTGATGCTAATGTAACGTTATCAACATCGTTGATAGCTTGTGCATAAAAATATTTGTTTGACTTAAATACACTTAGTCTAGGCATTTCTGTACTACCAGAAATTTTACCTCTTACTCTTCTTTTTCTTCTTAGTCTTAAAGAGTTCTTTTTTGCTAAATCTTTTGCTCTACTCATAATTTCATACCTTACTTAGCCGTTTTTCCGGCTTTTCTAACGATGAACTCGTCAGTGTACTTAACACCTTTACCTTTGTACGGTTCTGGTTTTCTGTAGCCTCTAATTATTGCAGCAACTTGTCCAACTTCTTGTTTGCTACTACCTTTAATATTTATAATATTTTTTTCAACTGTAATTTCAATATCATCAGGTATATCAAAATTGATTGGATGAGAATAACCTAATTGTAATTCTAAAACTTTTCCCTTAACAGCAGCTCTATAACCAACACCGTTAATTTCTAAAGATTTTTTAAATCCATCTGTTAATCCAAGTACTGCATTAGCAGTCAAAGCTCTATAAGTACCCCAAAATGCAGCTGCACCTTCAATTTCTTCTTTTACTTCAAATACAATACTGTCATTTTCTATTTTAACATCAACTCTATTATGAGTATCAATTTCAATAGCTTTACTACCTTTTTTAATAACAACAAGAGATCCTTCAACTGTTGCTTCTACACCTGAAGGAATACTTACAGGTTTTTTACCAATTCTTGACATACTAACCCCTTCCTACCAAATTGAACATAAAACTTCACCACCAACATTAAGTTTGTAAGCATCATCATTTGCAATTACACCCTTATTTGTTGATACAATAATAGTTCCATATCCATTTTTAAAAGTTTTAAGTTCAGAAGCATTTTTATATACTCTTCTTCCTGGCTTAGAAAGTCTTTTAAGTTCATTGATAACTGTATTTTCGTTATCATCATATTTTAATACAACTTTAATTGTTTTTTTATTGTCATCAGCTTCAATAACATTAAAATCTTCAATATATTCTTTTGTCTTTAACACTTCCACAATTGAAACAATTGTTTTTGAGTGTATAAGTGTTGCAGTGTCAAGTTTTCTCATAGAAGCATTTCTAATTCGAGTAATTGCGTCTGCGATTAAATCATTCATCATGGGCTTTATCCTCTTTTTATTTTATTAATTATAGTAGTTTCTACCAACTAGCTTTTCTCATACCAGGTATTAAACCCTCGTTAGCCATTTTTCTAAGACATACTCTACAAAGACCGAAATCTTGGTAAACTGAGTGTGGTCTTCCACATACTGAACATCTTGTATATCCTCTAACAGAAAACTTAGGTGTTCTTTTTGCTTTTGCAATCATAGATTTTTTTGCCATCTAATTTTCCTTACTTACTGAATGGTATACCAACTAGTTCTAATAATTTGAACGCTTGTTCATCATTATCAGTTGTAGTTGTTATTGCTATATTCATACCATGTGTTTTAATGATATCATCAAATTGTACTTCTGGAAACATTAATTGTTCTTGTAAACCAAAGTTAAAGTTACCATGACCATCAAATCCATTTTTATTAAGACCTCTAAAATCCTTTACTCTTGGAAGAGCAATAGCACATAATTTATCAACAAATTCGTACATTCTTGAAGCTCTTAAAGTAACTTTTATACCAACTGGCATATCTTCTCTTACTTTAAAACCAGCAACTGATTTTTTAGAATTAACAATAACTGCTTTTTGACCAGCAATTAAAGAAATAGTATCAGCAATATTTTGAATGATTTTAGTATCTTTCATATGCTCACCTGTACCAACAGAAATAGTAACTTTTTCTAAAGCTGCTGTTAACATTGTATTTTGTTCAAACTGTTCTTCAAGTGCTGGTTTGATTTCAGCTTTATATCTATCAAATAATCTTGCCATCTTATTCACCTTCTACTTTAGCAACGTTTGAAATATTAATTGGCATTTCTTTATCAACAAATCCACCATCTTTATTTTCTTCAGTTGGTTTAACAGTTTTTTTAGCGATTTTACAACCTTTAACAATAACTTGATTAGATTTTGGCATTACAGTTAAAACTTCACCTGTACTACCTTTATCATCACCAGCGATAATTTTAACAGTATCACCTTTTTTAATTTTTAATTTAATTGCCATTATAATACCTCCGGAGCAAGAGATACAATTTTCATAAATCCACTGTATCTCACTTCTCTTGCAACTGGTCCAAATATTCTTGTTCCAATTGGATCTCTTTTATCATTTAATATTACAGCTGCATTGTCATCAAATCTAATTAATGAACCATTTTCTCTTTGAACTTCTTTATGAGTTCTTACGATTACGGCTTTAACTACTTGACCTTTTTTTACTTTTCCACCATGTGGAATAGCTTTTTTAATAGATGCAACAATTACATCACCAACAGTTGCATAACGTCTTTTACTTCCGCCTAAAACCTTAATACACATAATCTCTTTAGCACCACTGTTATCAGCAACATTAAGTCTAGTAAATCCTTGTATCATTACTTAACTCCTATTTTTATAATTGCTTTTAGTCTAAAAGATTTAGTTTTTGATAAAGGTCTACATTCTAATGCAGTTACAATATCTCCAACATTTACTTCATTTTTTTCATCATGTATTAAATATTTTTTAAATCTTCTTACCGTTTTATGGTATCTTGGGTGTAAAACTCTTCTTTCTACTAATACAGAAACTGTTTTATCTCCAGATCTACTAACAACAATACCTTGGATTTCTCTTTTATGTGAATTCATAAATTACTCCTTAGTTTGCACTAGCTGCAGTTAATGCAGTTTGAATTTTAGCTATATCTTTTTTTACAACTCTTAATTCACTAGTATTTGTTAATTGCATTGTTTTTAATTTAATTTTTAATTCAAACAATAGCACCTTTTTCTCTTTTAAAAGAGTGTTTAACTCTTTAGTTGTTTTTGCATTAATATCAGAATATATCATTTTCAGCCTCTATAGTAATTATTTTAGTTTTAAATGGTAATTTATGCATTGCTAAAGTTAAAGCAGCTCTTGCTAAGTCATCCTCAACACCAGCTAATTCAAAACAAACTCTACCTGGCTTAATATTCATAACCCATTTATCCACAGAACCTTTACCTTTACCCATTCTTGTTTCAAGTGGTTTTGCAGTAAGTGGTTTTGCAGGAAATACAGTAATCCATACTTTCCCTGTTCTTTTAATTTTTCTTGTCATAGAAACTCTAGCAGCTTCAATTTGTCTTGAATCTATTCTACCATGTTCTATAGCTTTAAGACCGATATTACCGTAAGCTAGTTGGTTTCCACTAGAAGCTTTACCTCTATTTCTACCTTTCATTACTTTTCTATATTTAGTTCTCTTAGGCATTAACATAATTAGTTACCTCTTTTATTTGATGGTTTTCTTTTTTTATCAGAAGATTCAGCTTGTTCAACAGGTACACCTTTTGCAAGTACTTCACCTTTAAATATCCAAACTTTAATACCAATACATCCATAAGTAGTATGACCTTCAGCAAAACCGTAATCAATTCTAGCTCTTAATGTATGTAAAGGAACTCTACCTTCTAAATACCACTCAGTTCTAGCCATTTCAGCTCCACCAAGTCTTCCTGAAACAGATACTTTAATACCTTTTGCTCCAGCTTTTATGGCATTTTGCATAACTCTTTTCATTGCTCTTCTAAAAGCAACTCTTCTTTCTAGTTGTTGAGCAACATTTTCAGCAGCTAATTGAGCTGATAAAAAAGGTTTTCTTTCTTCTTTAATATTAATTGCAATTTCTTTACCAACTAATTTTGAAAGATTATTCTTAAGTTTTTCAACGTCAGCACCTTTTTTACCAATAATGATACCAGGTCTTGCAGCAACAATAGTTACCCTTACTCTTTTTGCTGTTCTTTCAACAACAGTTTGAGCAATTCCAGCATAGTAAAGTTCTTTTTTTATAAACTTTCTTATTTTATCATCTTCAGCAATATTAGCTGGCATTTTAGAAAAACTTGGAAACCATCTGCTTTCCCAGTTTCTATTAATACCAAGTCTTAATCCAATTGGATTTACTTTTTGACCCATTACTTGTCTCCTTCTATTTTTGCAACTTCAACGTATACGTGTGCCATTGGTCTATGCTTTGGTGAAGCAGAACCTCTTGCTCTTGGTGTAAATCTTTTTAACACAGGAGCTCTATCAACTCTACAAGATACAACAACAGCTTCTTCTGGTTCTAAACCAGCATTTGAAACAGCAGATACAAGAACTTTAGAAATAATTCCAGCTGCTTTGTTTGGTGTAAACTCTAAAGATGCAATTGCAACTTCAGCATTCATACCTTGAACTTCTCTAGCAACTAGTCTAGCTTTTATTGGAGAAAGTCTAATAAACTTTAAAGTAGCAGTATTACTTTTATTAATACCAGCTTCTTTTTTTTGTTTTTTAGTTAATTGTTTTGGTTTTTTGTTACCTATAATATTCATAATTAACCTACCTTCTTCTGTACTGAACCTTTATGTCCTCTAAAAGTTCTAGTTGGTGCGAATTCACCTAATTTATATCCAATATGGTTTTCTGTAATGCTAATTGGAACAAAATTTCTTCCATTATGAACATTAAAAGTCAAACCTATCATATCAGGTAAAACCATACTTCTTCTTGACCAAGTTTTAATTGGTTTTTTATCTCCACTTTCTTGAGCTTTAGCAACTTTTTTTGCTAAGTGAGCATCAACAAATGGACCTTTTTTTACACTTCTAGCCATGTTTTACCCTTACTTCTTTTTTCTTGAAATGATTAATTTATCACTAGCTTTTTTCTTTCTAGTTTTATAACCTTTAGTTGGCATACCCCATGGAGTAACTGGATGTCTTCCTGAGTTAGTTTTACCTTCACCACCACCATGCGGGTGATCTATTGGATTCATTGCAGATCCTCTAGTTTGAGGTCTTTTACCTAAATGTCTTTGACGACCAGCTTTACCTATAACCATGTTAGAGAAATCTTCGTTTCCTACAATTCCAACTGTTGCCATACAAACACCTAAAATTTTTCTCATTTCACCAGATGGTAATCTAAGAATAACATACTTGTCTTCTCTACCCATAACTTGTGCATATCCACCAGCAGAACGAGCAATTTGCGCACCTTTACCAGGTCTCATTTCAATATTATGAACCATTGTTCCAACATTGATGTGTATAAGTTGCATTGCATTACCAGGTCTAATATCAAGTCCAGAAACAGATGCTTGAATTGTATCACCAACTTTTAATCCTGATGCTTGAATAATATATCTTTTTTCACCATCAGCATAAGTTACTAAACAAATTCTACAGTTTCTATTTGGATCATATTCTATAGTAGAAACAGTTCCAGGAATATCTAATTTATTTCTTTTAAAATCGATAATTCTGTATTGTTTCTTAGCTCCACCTTCTTTGTGTCTACTTGTAATTCTACCATTGTTATTTCTACCAGCAGTAGCTTTTACTTTTACAAGTAAACCTCTAACTGTTGGTTTAGAAGTAATATCAGAAGTATCCATAACACTCATAAATCTTCTTGCAGGTGTTATTGGTCTAAATTTTTTTATTGCCATTTTTCACTCCCTCTTATGCTGAAAGGTTCGCTATTTCAGCGCCCTCTGGTAATGTTACATAGAATTTTTTGAAATCTGGTCTTGAACCAAGTTTTCCTCTAAATCTTTTTACCTTACCCTTTTGTCTTAATGAGTTTACTTTTGTTGGTGTAACACCAAAGTACTCTTTAAATACCGCTCTTAATCCATTTTTAGTCATTCTTGGACTAGTTTGTACAACAACAACTCCATTTTCTTGAAGTTCAATTGTTTTTTCTGTATAAAGGATTGATTTAATATCAGTAATATCTGCCATTTTAACTCCTTTTTATATTAAGCTATCAATAACTGCTTTTTCAATTAAAATTGAATGATAAGCAGCTATTAAATAAGCATTTATTTCTGATTTTTCGATTAAATAAACATTCTTAATATTTCTATATGCAAGATATGTTTTTTCATCAAAACTTTCAACAACAATTAGTAAATCTCTTTTATCAAGTTTATTCACAATTGCTTTTGCATCTTTAGTTTTACCAGATTCAATTTTTACTGAATCTACAACTAACAATGCACCTTTTTGCGCTTGAGCATTTAAAGCATAATTTAATGCCAATACTTTTTGTTTTTTATTTATTTTTTGGTTATAGTTTCTTTTACTTGGTCCAAAAACTTGTCCACCACCAACAAATAAAGGTGATCTCATAGATCCATATCTAGCTCCACCAGATCCTTTTTGAGCTTTAGGTTTTTTACCACCACCACTTACTTGTGATCTATTTTTAACTCTAGCTGTATTAGCTCTTATTGAAGCTAAATATGATTTTACATATAAATGTAAATTGTGTGCATTGATAGCAGAAAAATTTTCTGGTAAAGCTAATTCACCATTTTCTTCATATTTATCATTTAAAACTACTGCATTACTCATTATGCTATCCTTACTCTACCAAAAGAACCATTTGCACCTGCAACTGAACCTTTTAATACTAAAATTCCTGTTTCTGCATCAAAAGAAACAATATTGTTTTTATGCGTTGTATTATCACAACCATAATGACCTGGCATTTTTTTACCTGGTTGTACTCGTCCTGGCCACTCTGCATTACCAATAGAACCAGTTCTTCTACCCATTCTATGTCCATGTGATGCTCTACCACCTGCAAAGTTCCATCTTTTAACAACTCCAGCGAAACCTCTACCTTTTGATGTAAATGTTGATTTAATTACAACACCTTCAACTAAAGCAGCTGTATCTAAATCACCAGCTTCACTATTTGCTACATTTAATGTTGCAAACCTGTTAAATTCTTTACTTAAACTATATTTAGATTGTTGACCTTCAATAGTTTTATTCATTTTCTTTCCATTGCTATATGCAACTATAGCAGTTCCATCTGTTACCTCACAAACCTTTGTAGTCACTACTTTTACAAGTGTTACAGGGATAGATGGTACGCTCATTGTTCTACTCATTCCGATTTTCTCAACAATATATTCCATTTTCTCTCCTTTCTACTCTTGACCCATTGATCTTACTTCTACGTCTACTTCTGGCGCAAGATCTAGTTTCATAAGTGAATCAATTGTGTCTGGTGTTGAAGACATAATATCTAAAACTCTTGAGTGAATTCTAATTTCGAATTGCTCACGACTTGACTTATTAACATGGGGTGATTTAACTACAGTATAACGTCTAAATTTAGTTGGCAATGGTATTGGCCCAATTAATTCAGCACCTGTACGTTTGACAGCTTCAGTGATTGAAGCAACAGATCTATCTAAAACTCTGTGATCATAAGCTTTTAACTTTAATCTAATTTTTTCCATTTTTTTCCTTTAAAGAACTCATCAGGTATTATTTTAATACAACCCTAACAGTATGTATGAACGCGAATAGTATCTAAGATTTGATTAAATGTCAATAAAATAGCATCAATTAAACATATATTATCAATTTTATTTCCTTTTAATAAGGAATATAATATTATTAAGTATGAATACCTTAGAAATACTTTACGAAAATAAATTACAATTTCCAATTTTTTTAGAAAGAAAAATTAAAATAAACTATACTCATACTATATTAGTAGGTCCTAAATTTTCAGGTAAGACATTTTTAATATATGATTATTTATTAAATAATGTGAATAGTAATTATCTTTACATAGATATGAATGATTTAAAAGAATTAAAACTAGATGTATCAAAATTACAATTATTTATAAATATGAACAATATAAAAATATTAGTTTTAGAAAATTTTGATTATTCTTTTTACCTACCAATAGTTGATTCTATTATAATTAGCTCATCATATTATAAACAAATAAGTAACTTTGAAATGCTTCAAGTTATGCCCTTGGATTTTGAAGAGTATTTATCTTTTGATATAAAACATCAAAACACAACAAATAGCTTTAATAGTTTTTTAAAGTTTGGAAACCTAGCTGAAACTATTGATTATAAAGATTTTAAAAAAACAAAAAGAAATAATGAAATAATACAATTATTAAATACAAACAGTACTGCAAATCTAATTTTAAAATTACTTATAAAAAACTCATCTCAAATTAAATCACCGTTTTGGCTTTATACTGTGTTTAAAAAAGAACACAAAATATCTAAAGATTTCTTTTATAAAACAATTAAAGAATATGAACAAAATAACACAATAATATTTTGCCAAAAATATGACTCTGCTAAAAGTACAAAAAAAATATTTACTTATAATCATGCCTTTGTACATAGCGTTACATATACTAAGAACTTCTCTTTTATATTTTCAAATATGATATTTCTAGAACTATTTAATAAGTATCAAGATATATATTATACTGATTTTATTGATTTTTATATTCCTAGTGAACAAACCGTGATATTGTGTGTACCATTTTATAACAATATGCAATTAGCAAATATTACATCAAGAATATTAAAGCCATTAGAAAATTTAAACTATAAACAAATATATATAATAACAATATCAAATCACGATACTGTACATATAAATGACATTCCTTGTGAAATCATTCCTTTTTATGAATGGGCACTTACAATATAATATACTATTGAATCATATTTAGATATTATTGCATATGGATAATACATTGCAAGAACCTAAAATAAAAGACTACTTGAATTTATTTATTC
>CAZEXK010000018.1:0-26274 GCA_964516815.1 uncultured Helicobacter sp.
CTGATTTAAGTGGAAAAACTAAAACTGACAAAAAAGAAATTAAGTAATTTATTTTGCTAAATATTTAAAAAAGCGAATATCTTTTGATATTCGCTTTTTTTTTATATAATTTATAAAAAAATAAAAATATGTTAATATTTATGCATCAATAGCTATTGATACATATTCTTTATACTCTTTAATAATACTTAAATATACTTTTAATTATAATAAAATGACAATAATATAAAAAGGTATTAAAATGAGTAAAATGAGTAGAAGAGAATTTGTTTATATGATGGCTGCTATGGGTGCAGCTCCGGTGTTTGCAAATTCGCACACAAGACTTGCAGATACAACAACTAAACCAGAAGATTATTACAAACTAGATAGCTTTGGAAACGTAAGATTATTACATATGACAGATAGTCACGCTCAGTTATTACCAGTGTACTTTAGAGAACCAAATGTTAATTTGGGTTTCTTTTCTAATTATGGAAAACCACCTCATATTGTTTCTAATAAATTATTGGAAAGATACGGAATTAAAGGTAATAAGAGACTTGAATATGCATTTACTAATGTAAATTTTGAAAAGCATGCTGAAGTTATGGGTAAGGTTGGTGGATTTGCACATATCAAAACTGCTGTTAATTACTTAAGAAATAATTTTGGAAAAGAAAAAACTTTACTTATGGATGGAGGAGATACATGGCAAGGTTCATGGACATCACTTGAAACAAGAGGTAAAGATATGGTTGGAGCCATGAACTTATTGGGTGTTGATGTTGCAGTTGGACATTGGGAATTTACTTATAAAGCTCAAGAAGTTTTAGATAATATTAAAATATTAGATGCTGAATTTTTAGCTAATAATGTTCATGTAAAAGAAGATGCTATTATGAATGATTCTCCTGTTTATGATGAAGACTCAGGACTTGCTTTTAAACCTTATACTATTAAAGAATTAGGTGGTGCAAGAGTAGCTATAATTGGACAGGCTTTTCCTTACACAACTATTGCAAATCCTAAAAGAAATATTCCAGACTGGACTTTTGGTATTAAACCAGCAGAAATGCAAGAAACAGTTGACTTAATTAAAGAAGAAGAAAAACCAGATGCTATTATTGTACTTTCACATAATGGTTATGATGTTGATAAAAAAATGGCAGAAGTTGTTACAGGAATTGACTTTATTTTAGGTGGACATACTCATGATGGTGTTCCTGAAGCTTTCCCCTGTAAAAATGCTAACGGTACTACATATGTTTGTAATGCTGGATCTAATGGTAAGTTTTTAAATGTACTTGATTTGGATATTCAAAAAGGTAAAATAAAAGATTTTAAATTTACTTTATTACCTATTTTCCCTGATTTAATTCCTGCTGATAAAGAAATGGCTGATTATATTACTAAAGTAAGAAAACCATTTGAAAAAGTATTAAATAGAAAAATTGCTACAACTGACACAACATTATTTAGAAGAGGTAACTTTAATGGTTCTTGGGATCAAATTATTTGTGATGCTTTAACTGATGTTAAAGGTGCAGACGTATCATTTTCTCCTGGGTTTAGATGGGGAACTTCAATTATGCCAGGTCAAGCAATTACATTTGATGATTTGGCAACACAAACAGCTATGACATATCCAGAAACATATGTTGCAGATATGAAAGGTTCTATGATAAAAACTGTTCTTGAAGATGTAGCAGATAACTTATTTAATAAAGATCCATTTTTACAATCAGGTGGAGATATGGTAAGAACATCTGGACTTAACTATACAATCGATCCAAGAGCTCAATTAGGTGAAAGAATTACTAATATTAGAATGAAAGATGGTAAACCAATGGATGCTAATAAAACTTATAAAGTTGCTGGTTGGTCTACTGTTAACTCAATTTCTGCTGGTGAACCTATTTGGGAAACTACAGAAACATATCTTAAAAATATGAAACATATATCTAACTTAAAAGTAGATGCACCTGATATGATTGGTGTTAAGGGTAATCCTGGTATTGAACTTTAATATTTAAGTATTACTATAATAAGAAGTTATTTAACTTCTTATTAAAATATTTATTATTAATTATCTCTAAATTCTAAATCTACGATAAATTCTTTTAATGTAAATTTATCTTGGGATTTACTTCCTATATATTTTACTATATTTGTAAATTTTTGTTTATTCCTATAACCTTTTATATTTTCTATTAATTTTCCATCTTTAAACATAAGAACTGTTGGATAAAAATAAATACCAAATTTTCTTGCAAATTCAACTTTACTAATAAGTTCACCCTCATACATAATGTTTCCAGAGGTTTGAATATCAATATCAATATAAATAAAATATTTATTGATTGTATTCATTACCTCTTTGTCACTCAAACTAATTTTTATCATCTTCTTACACCATGGGCAATGATCCATATGAAAAAATACTAAGATTTGTTTTTTTTGATTAATTGAATTTGATAATTCATCAAAATTAATATCATTTGCATGTAAATTAATTACTATATTTAGTATGAGGAAAATTTTTATAAATTTCATTCTTATCCATTTGCTATATTATATAATTGTAGTGTTAATTTTATCAAAGATTAGCCATATATTAGATAAAATTACACATGCCTTTAAATAATTTAAATAATGAACAATACAAAGCAGCAACATCCAAAAAAGGGCATAACCTAGTAATAGCTAGTGCAGGTACAGGAAAAACATCTACAATTGTAGGAAGAATATCTTATTTACTAAATAACAATGTCAAACCAGAAGAAATATTACTTTTAACTTTTACAAACAAAGCAGCACATGAAATGATACAAAGGGTTGCAACATATTTTACGAAAGAGCTTGCAAGTAAAATAGTGTCTGGTACTTTTCACAGTGTATCATATAAAATTATGCAAACAATGGGTATACAAATAGTACTAAAACAATCATCAGAATTAAAAACCCTTTTTAGATCTTTATACGAGAAAAGAATATTTCCAAGTTCACAAACTCAAGCTTATGATCCATCTTATTTATATGATTTATACTCTTTATATTTAAATAGCACTTACAATGAGAATTTTAAAGATTGGATGAATAATCACAACAAAGAACACAGTGATTTTATCTTAATTTATGAAGATTTATTTGATGAATTTTCAAAATTAAAAGAGCAACATCATTATGTTAATTTTGATGATTTACTTATAAATATGCTAAAAATTCAAAAAGAAAATAATTTTAATTTTTCAGAAATTTTGGTTGATGAGTACCAAGATACAAATCCACTTCAAGGAAAACTTTTAGATGGATTTAAATCAAAAAGTCTTTTTTGTGTTGGAGATTATGATCAAAGTATTTATGCTTTTAATGGAAGTGATATAAATATTATTTCATCATTTTCAAATAGATATGCTAATTCAAATATACATGCATTAAATAAAAACTATCGTTCTACTAAAGCTATATTAGATTTAGCAAATAAAGTAATAAATCATAATACAAGAATATTTGATAAAAAATTAGAAGTTATAAGAACAAAAACTAATATAAACCCCCAGCTACTTGAATTTGATGAGTTGTATTCTCAATACGAATATATATCAAAAAACATAAAAGCTTCTAGTTTACCACATGAAGAAATTGCAGTAATATATAGAAATAATTCAAGTGCTGATGGTATTGAAGCAAACTTAAGAGATTACTCTATTAAATCAAAAAGAAAGGGTGGACATAGTTTTTTTGATTCTAAAGAGATAAAAGCAATGTTAGATATCTTGGTATTAGTTCACAATGCAAATGATATGATGGCTTTTATACACATTGTACAGCATGGACAAAACATTGGAAAAGCAATAGCAAAAGATATATTTGATGCTTTAGTTAAATTAGGAGATGGTTCAGTATATGATGGCTTATTTTATCCAAATGATTCTATAAAAACACCTTATATCAGTAAAAGAACTTCAAATGTACAATTAGGCTTATTTGATGATTTTATAGAAATGGGTTCTCTTGCAAAATTTAAAGATTCAAATTTTAGTGAAAATTTTTTATCAAATCCAATGCTTAGACATCCAAAACTAAGTTTACAAGGTGGAGAATTTTTATATGAATTTTACAATTTATATAAAGTGTTAAAAAGAATGAAAAATCCAGCTAATTTAATAGACCATATTAAAAAAAGTACATTTTTTAAAATTATATTGAATAATTTATCAAATATAAGAGCAAAACAAAAAGACGGAAGTGTTAATGAACACATAAAAAATAAATATCTTACTAAATGTTCTAGAAGATTGGAAACACTAAAACAATTATCTCATAAACATATAGATATAAAAAAATTCTTAAATGCAATGATTTTAGGTTCTGGAGAATTGTCCCAAGGCGAGGGTGTAAATTTATTATCTATTCATGCAAGTAAAGGTTTGGAGTTTAAAGAAGTATATATAATTGATTTGATGGATGGTAGATTTCCAAATAGAACTTTAATGAGTAAAGGTGGCTCATTAGAAGAAGAAAGGCGTTTATTTTATGTAGCTGTTACGAGAGCTAAGGATATTTTATATCTTAGTTATGCAAAATATGATAAAATAAAAAAAATAGATTTTATACATAGTCAATTCTTAGTTGAAGCTGGTCTTATAAAGGGAAAAAATGATACAAAAATTTAAAAATTTAATTGTAAATTATACATATGTAATTTCAAAACAGCCTGTAAAATTACAAGAACTTTTAAGTGCAAATAGCTCAATGCAAGAAGGAATACATCTTGATGGAACAAAATTGGGCTTTAGATTAAAGCTTGGCCGAGCTTATGTTATATTTTTAATTTTAATAAACATTATTATGCTTCCTTTAACTTTTGCAACACATGAAGTATTTCAAAGTGGAGATTGCCATGTGTCAATTTTGATTACTTTATTTGTAACTGGTGCAATTTTTGCATCATTTGGGTTATTTAGGGATTGGCTTTGTGATGAAGTAGCAATAAAAAGAATTCAAATAATGTGGAATATCCATTTTCCACATTTCTCGTATAAAGATTATAATGTAAAAGTGAATAATATATATAAAGAATCATTAAAACAAAATATATCAAAGAATGAACTAGAAAGATATATTATGGATGAACTATCAAAATAATCCAATATTATTTCATTTAAAACTAAAAAGTAACTCTAAAATATAATTAATAAGTTTTTAGATATAATCATGTAAATTTTAACATGGAGCTCATATTTATGACATTTAACACAAAAAAAATAGATGAAGCAAATTCAACTATAAGCGGAACAATTTCTGCTGCTACTATTGATAAAGCAGCTGATAAAGTAGCAAAACAAGCTGCCAAAACTATGGATATTCAAGGTTTTAGAAAAGGTAAAGTACCTATTTCAGTTGTAAAACAAAGATATGGTGCAAAATTAAAAGAAGATGCGCAAAGCGATGCAATAAGAGAAATGCTTTCATCTGGTTTAAAAGAATTAAATCTTAAAAATAGTGATTTAATTGGTGAACCTGCAATCAATAAGTTTGATGAGAAAGATGATAAAAGCATCGAAATTGAACTTAGTGTATCTACTAGACCTGTAATTGACTTAGGTGATTATAAGTCATATATTCCAAAAATGAAATCTCCTAGTGTTGATGCAAAAGATGTTGAAGAACAACTAAAAGAAATGGCTTCACAAGGTGTTCAACCAACAAAAATTAAAAGAAAAAGAATGGCAAAATCTGGAGATTTTGCAGTAATTGACTTTGAAGGATTTAATAATGGGGTAGCATTTGATGGAGGAAAAGCTGAAGGACATGTACTTGAAATTGGTTCAAATTCATTTATTCCTGGTTTTGAAGATCAAGTTATTGGTATGAAATATGATGAACAAAAAGATATTGAAGTAACTTTCCCTGAGGAATATCAAGCAAAAGATTTAGCTGGAGCTGATGTAGTTTTTAAAGTTACTTTACATGAACTAAGAGCTAAAGAAACTGCCGAGATAAATGATGAATGGGCAGCAAAAATGCTTCCAAATGAAAAAGATGTTACTTTAGAAATACTAAAAACTAAACTTGAAGAACAAATCTTAACACAAAAGAAAAATGCTTACTTTAATGAAGAGATAAAAATTCAATATATGGATACACTAGTAGAAAAAATTGATTTTGCAATTCCATCTTCAATTTTAGAGCAAGAAATAAATCAAGCACTTAATGCAAAAGCAAAAGATATGAGTGAAGCTGAAGTTAAAGAACTTCAAGATAATCCTGATACTGTTAAAAAAATGCAAGAAGAGTTAAAACCAGAAGCAACAAAAAGCGTAAAAGCTACATTTATTATAGATAACTTAGCTAAAGAAGAAAAAGTTGAAGTTAGTGATGAAGAAGTTTCTCAAACAATTTATTATGAAGCAATGATGAATGGACAAGATGGAAGTAAAGTTATAAAACAATACGAAGAAGCTGGTTATCTACCAATGATAAAAATGTCTATAATTGAATCAAAAGTTATGATGCAAATTTTAGATGAAGCACTAGGTAAATAACATGTCTTATGTTCCAGTAGTAGTCGAACAAACAGGTAAAGGCGAAAGAAGTTATGATATTTATTCAAGACTTCTAAAAGATAGAATTGTAATGTTAAGTGGTGAAGTTAATGATGCTGTTGCTGCTAGTATTGTTGCACAGTTTTTATTTCTAGAAGCTGATGATCCAAGTAAAGATATATATTTTTATATTAATTCTCCAGGAGGTGTTGTAACTGCTGGAATGAGTATGTTTGATACTATGAATTATATTAAACCTGATATTTGTACTATTTGTATAGGTCAAGCTGCTTCTATGGGAGCATTTTTACTAGCAGCTGGAACAAAAGGAAAAAGATATTCTCTTCCAAATTCCAGAATAATGATTCACCAACCAAGTGGTGGTGCACAAGGACAATCAACAGATATACAAATACAAGCACAAGAAATTCAAAGATTAAAAGATTCATTAAATGAACATTTAGCTTCATTTACTTCTCAAGATGTAAAAAAAATACAAGAAGATACAGAAAGAGATAACTTTATGTCTGCAGCTGAAGCTTGTGAATATGGTATGATTGATAAGGTTATTACAAATCACGAATAATGATTAAAGAAATATTAAAATATCCAAATCCTATATTGAGAAAAGTATCGCAAGATATTGTGGAATTTGATGAGGAACTACATACTCTTTTAGATGATATGAATGATACTTTAATTGAATCTGGAGGAGTTGGTCTAGCTGCTGTTCAAATTGGTATTATAAAAAACGTACTTATTATTAATATACCAGTAACAGATCCATCTGATGTAAATAAAGAGATATTATTAAATGAAAATTTAATAGAAGCAATCAATCCAGTACTTAGTAATCTTGAAGGTGAACAAATTCATCAAGAAGGTTGTTTGAGCGTACCTGGATATTATGATGAAATTACAAGAGCTATGAATATAAGAGTAACATATTTTAATAGATATGGGAAAAAAATAGTCAAAGATATTGATGATTTTGAAGCAGTAGCTTGGCAACATGAAATTGAACACCTAAGTGGTCATGTCTTTATTGAAAATTTATCTTTTTTAAAAAGAAAAAAATTTGAAAAAGAATGGAAAAAAAAATTAAAAGATGAAAAAAAAGCTAGATAATGTTATTTAGCTTTTTTTATTTAAGTTTATGAGGAATTCAAATGGATGATTTCTTTGAAAATATTTATAAAAATGCATCAAATGGTGATTTGGCAAGTGTTCCATGGGCAACATTAGATGCAAATATTTACCTTGAAGAGTATTTAAAAAAGCATGTTCATGTAAGCAATAAAAAGGCTATAGTTATAGGATGTGGATTAGGAGATGATGCTAAAATTTTGTCATCTTATGGATATAGTGTAGATGCATTTGATTTATCTGTTGGGGCGATTGATATTTGTAAAAAAAGATTTCCAGATGAAAATATAAACTTTTTTGTTCAAAACTTACTTGAGCTTCCTGAATCTTTGAAAAATAAATATGATTTTGTTTATGAAGGCTTAACAATACAATCAATACAAGTAAAATACAAAAATGATATTATTAATGCTATTTGTTCTTTAAATAAAAAAGGCGGAAAACTTTTTTTATATGCTAGTTTACAAGATGATGATGAGAATTATGGGGGACCTCCTTGGCCTTTATATAGAAATGATTTAGAACAAATTATAAAAAATTATTTCAAAAGTATATTTTATAAAGAAAAAAAAGAAGATGAAAGGTATATTTCATCATATAGATGTATAGCTTTATATGAAAAATTATGATATAAAAATTGTTTTATCATTTTTATATATATTATTAAGATATAATAATTTTATAATTCAAACTAATAATAAGGACTTTAAGTATATATGAAAAAGTTTCATGATCATGTTTTAACTTACTTCTTAAATTTTAAAAAAAATAACCCAGACTTTACATTTGTTACAAGAGTTAATGATATGGATAATAGATTATCAATTAAAAACTTTTGGTTTTTAGGAGATGAACAATATATATCTATACCTTTATTTAGAAGAACAGATGCTCACAATCAATTAAAAACTATTAGTTTTGTAGTTAGAACAAATAATAATTCAATTGTAATTACATATAGACAAATTACAGGTATGACTAAAAATGAAAATAATTTTTACACTGAACTTGTATCATCATTTACATCAGGTAGTATACAAAACAATCAAGTTGCTCTTGATATACCTTATGAGACACTAGATGAATGTTTACAATATTATACGACAGTTTTTAGGAAAAAATGTATAGAACTATTGGCAAAATATAATTTATTAGAAAAATATATACTGAATGAAGCAACTTTTGAAAAAAACATATCAAAAATTAATAAAATAAGAGATCCTATAATACTAAGAAATAAAGGCTTTGATGATAATTTAATACTTTATGGACCTCCTGGTACTGGTAAGACATTTTTATTAAAAAAATTACAATCGCGATATATACATAGTAAATATAAACTAGGAGATAATTTAAGTAAAAATTATGAGTTTATTACGTTTCATGAGAGTTATGGATATGAGCAATTTGTTGAGGGATCAAAAACCAAAATAAATGAAAAAGATAATTGTGTTTTTCATGAAATTGAAGATGGAATATTTAAAAGCTTATGTAAAAGAGCGCAAGAAAAACCATGGGTAAAATATGCTTTGTTTATTGATGAAATTAATAGAGGTAATATATCTAAAATTTTTGGTGAAGTAATTACTTTGATTGAAGAATCAAAAAGAATTGGAAATGAAGATGAAATGATGTTAAGTTTACCTTACAGTGGAGAACTTTTTGGAATTCCTTCTAATATTACAATTTTTGCAACAATGAATACACATAGAAGTATAACTCCTTTGGATAATGCACTAAGAAGAAGATTTGAATTTATTGAAATAAAACCTGATTGTAAAAAACTTTCAAAAGACATTGAGGGAATAGATTTATCTTTATTATTAAATTCAATTAATAAGAGAATCTTATATCTTTGCAATAAAGACTATATGATAGGACATACCTATTTTATGAATTGCGATAATTTTGAAAAAATACAATCAACTTTTAGTAAAAAAATCATACCATTATTGCAAGAATATTTTTATGATGATTGGGAAAAAATAAATCTTGTTTTTAATAATAATGCATTTATATTCATTGATGAAAATTTTCATAATAATTTATTTTCTAATTGCAATGATTTAAATATGGATGATGACAAAACAATATGTTATATAAATTTTAATTCACTAAAAGATAAAAAAGAGTATTTAAAAATATATGAATAAAATGACATGTTTTTAAAATAATAATATTATTTTAACTGTTGTATCTACTTTTGAATGTTTATTTAAGTGTTTTATTATTTTCATAATATATTTTATTCTTAGTGAACTTAAAAATACTGTTAATATAAATAATAAAATAATTTACATATATTAATTCAAAACCTATTAATAATACTTTAGATATAATCGCAGTTAATTATAAACATACACAGGATTATAAATGAATAAAGCTGATTATATATGGATGGATGGAGAGTTTATTGCTTGGGATGATGCGAAAATACATGTTTTGAGTCATACTTTACACTATGGGAATGGTGCAATTGAAGGGACAAAAGCATATAAAACTCATGATGGTAGATGTGCAATATTTAAACTTAATGAACATACAACCAGACTTTTAAATTCTTCAAAAATGACACTATTAGATGTACCTTTTAGTGTTGAAGAATTAAATAAAGCACAAATTGAATTGTTACAAAAAAACAAACTATTTGATGGTGCTTACATAAGACCATTAGTTTATTTAGGCTATGGAGTTATGGGACTTTATCATAAAGATTGTCCTGTAAATGTCTCTATTTCTGCATGGGAATGGGGAGCATATTTAGGAGAAGATGGTTTAAAAAATGGAATTAGACTTAAAATATCTTCAATGAGTCGTGGTGGAAATACTTCAGGAATGGGAAAAGCAAAAGCAGTAGCTAATTATCTTAATTCTCAAATGGCAAAATTTGAAGCAGTTGAATCTGGATATGATGAAGCCTTATTAAGAGATGATCAAGGATATATAGCTGAAGCTAGTGGAGCTTGTTTCTTCATGGTAGAAAATGGAGTATTAGTATCTCCACCAAATGATAATTCATTAAAATCAATTACTCAGTCAACTATAATTGATTTAGCAAATGACATGGGTATTGAAGTTGTAAGAAGAAGAATTACTAGGGAAGAAATATATATATGTGATGAATGTTTTTTAACAGGAACAGCAGCTGAATTAACGCCTATTAAAGATGTAGATGCAAGAATTATAGGTACAGGAACTAGAGGTGAAATTACGCATAAATTACAAAATGCGTATTTTGATGTAGTTGCAGGAAAAAATGAAAAATATGTTAAGTATTTAACATATATAAATTAAAAAAAGGAAAAAAAATGCCAATTGATAACGACTATTTTAAAAACAGACAGAACAATTCAAATAATAAAAGTGGAGGAAATGGAGGAGACTATCAACCACCTTTTGAGCCACCTGAAATATTTAAAAACTTTGGCAAAAATAGTATATTTTTATATATTGCAATTGCTATAGGTATTTTAATTTTTATTGTAAAACCATATACTGTTATAAATTCTGGTGAAGTTGGTATTAAAGTGACAACTGGTAAATATGAGAAAGAACCTTTATCACCTGGTTTTCATATTTTTATTCCTACAATTCAAA
Source organism: uncultured Helicobacter sp. (assembly GCA_964516815.1). Lineage (GTDB taxonomy): Bacteria > Campylobacterota > Campylobacteria > Campylobacterales > Arcobacteraceae > CAIJNA01. The sequence goes on from CAZEXK010000018.1 coordinate 11,274, forward strand.
AAATTATTGTAGTTGATACTAAAGTTAGGCTTATTAATTATAAGAGTAATGAAGGTATGAGTGGATTTGGAAGTGGAATTAAAATCAATCCTGCTATTTCTATACTTGATGCTAGAGGATTGCCTGTTACTATTGAATTAACTGTTCAATATAAACTTACTCCAGATGGAGCACCTGCTACTATTGCAACTTGGGGGCTTTCTTGGGAAGATAAAATTGTAAATCCTGTGGTTAGAAATGTGGTAAGAAATGTTGTTGGTGGATTTAACGCTGAGAACTTACCTACAAAAAGAAATGAAATAGCTGTTTTAATTGAAGATGGAATTAGAGCTGATATTGAAAAACTTAAAGATAGACCTGTATCTATAGAATCTGTACAATTAAGAGAAATTGGACTTCCTGAAAAAATTAAAGAACAAATTGAAAGAGTTCAAATAGCAAATCAAGAAAGTGAAAGAGTTAAGTACGAAGTTTTAAGAACAAAACAAGAAGCTGAAAAAAGAGCTGCTAAAGCTACTGGTGATGCTGAAGCAAATAGAATTGAAGCTCAAGGTAGAGCAGATGCTGTTACTATTGAAGCAGAAGCACAATCAAAAGCAAATATTTTAATTTCTAAATCTTTAACAGTAAACTTACTAGAGCTAGAACAAATTAAAATTCAAGGTAAATTTAATGAGGCATTAAGAGAAAACAAAGATGCAAAAATATTCTTAACACCTGGTGGATCTACTCCAAATATTTGGGTTGATACAAAAAATAAAGGTAAACAAAGCGCAATTAACTAAAAATACATTACACCTTAGCAGGTGTAATTATTCTTATTTTATAAAAATAATGTTTTTATAAAATAGCAATAATAGGAAAACTTATGAATACTTTAGACAAAGTAGATTTTGAAAAAAACAATGGAATAATCCCAGTAATCGTACAAGACAATACAACAAATGAAGTTTTAATGATGGCATATATGAATAAAGAAGCTTTAGAGCTTACTTTAAGTACTTCTTATGCACATTATTATTCAAGAAGCAAAAAAAGACTTTGGAAAAAAGGTGAAACATCTGGACATATTCAAGAAGTTCTTGACGTATTAATAGATTGTGATAATGACACAATATTATTAAAAATAGATCAGCAAGGTGTTGCCTGTCATACCGGAAGAAAATCTTGTTTTTTCACATCTTTAAAAGATGAAAAAATTATATCTGATATACAAATTAATACAAGTACTACTTATAGCGTAATGGATACTTTATATCATACAATTGAGCAAAGAAAAAATGCTAATCCAAAAGAATCTTGGACTGCAAAATTATTACAAGGTGAGCAAAACTCACTTCTTAAAAAAATAGTAGAAGAAGCTGGTGAATTTACTTTTGCTATAAAAGATGATAATGAACAAGAGATTATTTATGAAGCCGCTGATATAACATATCATGTCCTAGTAGCTCTTGCATCTAAAAATATAAATCCAGATAGAGTAAAACAAGAATTGCAAAGAAGATTTAATTTATCAGGAATTGTTGAAAAAAATTCTAGGAATAAATAGTGGAAAAGGATTTAACACAAGGCAATATCTCTTCTCAAATAAAACAAATCTCTATTCCTGCTAGTATTGGTTTTTTATTTTACACTATGTTTAATATTACTGATACATATTTTGCAAGTACAATTCATACTTCTGCTATAGCGTCACTTACACTCGCTAGTACTATTTATTTTTTAATTATATCAATTTCTTCGGGTATGAGTCGTGCAGTTACTTCGCTTGTGGGAAATGCACTTGGTGAAAAAGATGAGCAAAAAATTTTTGATGTTATAGTTCATTCTTATATTTATGCATTTTTTATTATATTGTTTTTATATACAATTATATTTTTATTTTTAGAAAGTATTTTTTCATTAACTAGTGCAGATGGTATGTATTTACAAAATTCTATTGATTTTGTCAATGTAATTGTTATTGGTTTAGCTTTTTATATATTATCTTCTTTTACAAATGCTATATTAATATCACATGGTGATACAAAATCATTTAGAAATATTTTAATGGTTAATTTTGTTTTAAATATATTTTTAAATTATTGGTTTATTAATGGTGGTTTTGGAATTGATGCATTAGGGATTAAAGGAATAGCATATGCTACAATTACTACTGAATTTTTTACAATGTCATTTTTAATATATAAGCTTTCAAGACTAAATATATTTCCTAAAATAAACATAATAAAGTTTGATATGGGTCTTATTAAAGAGCTCTTTACTCAAGGTATACCACCCACTTTAAATATGGTATTGATGTCATTTGGTTCTTTCATATTAATATATTTTCTATCAAATTTAGGTGAAGATATAGTTTCAGCTTATGGTATAGGTATAAGACTTGAACAAATGGCATTAATACCATCAATTGGAATTAGTGTAGCTGTTGTCGCGATGATATCACAAAATAATGGAGCTAATAATTATCAAAGAATAAAAGATATTATGAGTAAAATTTATAAATATGCATTTATTTTATATTTCTTTGGATTTTTATTTATGTTAATTGTATCATATATCTTAACACCATTTTTTACTGATTCTTTAAAAGTAATCAATGAAGTAGATATTTATGTAAAAGTAAATGCTGTTTTATTATTAGCATATATTTTAATATTTATAAATGTATCTTTTTTACAAGCAATAAAAAAACCAAAAATGATATTTTACATTGGTTTGGCAAGACAAATTATAATGCCTATTATTTTTTATAGTATAGCTTTTTACTATGATTTTAATGCCTTATACTATTGGCTAGGAACATTTGTTAGTGTTGCACTAGCAACATATTATATACATACTTTACAAGAGAAATATCTTAAGGAATTAATAAACAATGGATAAAGTTAAATATACAGTTTTAGTAAGTGCTTTAGAAACTTCTTCAAACATACATCTAAAAGCTTTGCAAAATGAGCTAGAACATGAAATAGAATTTATTGGTATATTTGATAAAAGTTTAGGCAATCCTTTATATGATGTCTCTGAGTTATCCGTTATGGGTTTTGTTGATATTATAAAAAAATTGCCCTTCTTCTTTAGACTTAAAAAAGAGATGCTTGAATTAGCCAGCAAAGCAGATAAAATATTGCTTATGGATAATTCTGGTTTTAATTTGCCTTTAGCTAAAGCTATTAAACAAAAATATCCAAATAAAGAAATAATATATTATATTTTGCCACAAGCATGGGCATGGAGAAAAAATAGAATTCCTATTATAGAAAATACTTGTGATACTTTATGCTCAATATTACCTTTTGAGGAAGAATCTTATTCAAAAAAAGAAAAAATAACTTATGTTGGTCATCCATTATTGGATGAAATAAAAACTTTCAAAAAGGAAAAATCTGATTCTGGGAAGATTGCATTTATGCCAGGTAGTAGAAAAAGTGAAATTACTAAACTTATGCCTATATACTTTGAACTTTGTAAAAAAATAAATAAAAAAGCTATTATTATTATTCCTAAGAATTTCTCTAAAATGTATATAGATAAAACATATGGAGATTTAACATTTTTTGAGGTATCAAGAGATGCTCATGAAACATTAAAAGAAGTAGATTTTGCTTTTATTTGTAGTGGTACTGCTACCCTTGAAGCTGCTATAATAGGAACACCTTTTATATTAACATATATTGCAAAACCACTTGATCATTTTATAGCTAAAAAAATTGTTAAATTAAAGTATATAGGTCTAGCAAATATATTTTTTGAAAAAATGGGTAAAAAACCTATGCACAAAGAATTTTTGCAAGATGAAGTTACAGTTGAAAATCTTTACTCTGCTTATCGATATTTAAATCATGATGATTTTTTTATAAATGCAGAAATTTTACAAAAATATTTAAAAAATGGTTCATCAAAAAATATAGCTACAATAATTGAAAAATAATGAAAATTTAGATAAAATAGCAATCAATAAAATAAAACATTAATTAGGACACAAAATGCTAGACGTAATAGAAATTCAAAAAATTCTTCCTCATAGATACCCATTTTTACTTGTAGATAAGGTTGTAAGTATGAATACAAATGAAGACATTGTGGCTTATAAAAATGTTTCGATTAGTGAACCAGTTTTTCAAGGTCACTTTCCAGGTCATCCAATATATCCAGGTGTAATGATACTTGAGGGTATGGCACAAGCTGGTGGGATTTTGGCATTTAAATCGGGTGGTTATACACAAGAACAAATGAAAGAAAAAGTTATGTACTTTATGAGCATTGATGGTGCTAAATTTAGAGTTCCTGTAAAACCAGGTGATAGGCTAGAATATAAAATTAAAATAATCAAGCAAAGAAAAACTTTAATTGTAATGGGTGGTGAAGCTTATGTTGATGATGTTTTAGTTGCACAAGCTGAATTAAAAGCTATGATAGTAGATAAATAAAGTGAGCAATATTCATAGTACTGCTATTATACACCAAGGTGCTAGTATTCATCCTAGTGTTAGTATTGGTGCTTTTAGTATTATTGGTGCGCAAGTTAAAATTGATGAAGGTACAACTATTTCATCTCATTGCGTTATTGATGGTGAGACTAGTATAGGAAAAAATAATATTATATTTTCACATAGTGTATTAGGTACTATTCCTCAAGATTTAAAATTTGATGGAGAAGAAACTCAATTAATTATTGGAAATAACAATACAATAAGAGAGCATACTTTAATAAATACAGGTACTAGTGGTGGTGGTTATAAAACTATAATTGGGAATAACTGTTTAATAATGGGACATGTACATTTGGGTCATGATTGTATTTTAAAAAATGATATAGTAATAGCGAATTCAACAGCAGTTGCTGGTCATGTTGAAATTGATAATAATGTAGTAGTAGGGGGTATGTCTGCAATTCATCAATTTTGTAAAATAGGTGAACATTCTATGATTGGTGGAGGTTCAATTTTGGTACAAGATATTCCTCCATATTGTATTTGTGAGGGAAATAGAGCAACCTTGAGATCATTGAATATAAATGGCTTAAGAAGAAGATTTAATAGAGAGGACATAAGTGAAATTAAAAATACTTATAAAAAAATATTTATGTCTGGCCAAGCAATTCAGGATGTTTCAAATGAAATAATAAATGAATCAAATAATAAATATGCAATTAAATTAGCAACATTTGTTGTTAATACAAAAAGAGGAATACCATTTACAAGGAAACAAAATGAGTAAAGATAAAGTGTGTGACTTTTGCGGTATTTATGATGCTGCAAACAATCCTGTAATTTCTGGAGATAATTCAAGTATATGTAAAACTTGTGCAAAAAGTGCATACGAGATAATAACTTCTCATCAAACAAATGATGAAAAAGATAATTCAAGTTTAGAAATTAAAAATAGTAATGATGAAAAACAAAAAATCTTAAAACCAAAAGAATTAAAAATGATTTTGGATGATTATGTTATTGGTCAAGAACAAGCAAAAAAAGTTTTAAGTGTAGCGGTTTATAATCATTATAAAAGAATTCTTGATACCAATAACAATGATGAGGATACAGTATTATCAAAGTCTAATGTATTGCTTATAGGACCAACAGGAAGTGGTAAAACTTTATTAGCTCAGACTATAGCAAAACAACTCGATGTTCCATTTGCTATTGCTGATGCTACATCTTTAACAGAAGCTGGATATGTTGGTGATGATGTTGAAAATATTGTTACAAGACTTATTCAAGCTGCTAATGGAGATGTACAAAAAGCACAAAGAGGTATAATTTTTATTGATGAAATTGATAAAGTTGCTAGAATGAGTGAAAATAGATCAATTACTAGAGATGTATCTGGTGAAGGTGTTCAACAAGCACTTTTAAAAATAATTGAAGGTGCTAGTGTTAATGTTCCTCCAAAGGGTGGTAGAAAGCATCCAAATGCTGAAGCAATTACAATTGATACCACAAATATATTATTTATTTGTGGTGGAGCTTTTGATGGTATTAAAGATATCATCAATAAAAAACAAGGTGGAAATGTTTTAGGATTTAATCATGATAAAAAAACAAAAGAAGAGCAAGATAATATCTTATCTTCTGTTGAAGCTGATGATATTATCAAATATGGTTTGATTCCTGAGTTAATAGGTAGATTGCATATGATTACTACATTAGGAGAAATTGATGAAGATGCTATGATACATATATTAACTGAACCTAAAAATGCCCTTACTAAACAATACAAAAAATTATTTTTAATGGATAACGTGCAGTTGGAATTTCATAAAGATTCATTAATAGAAATTGCAAAAAAAGCTATTGATAGAAAAACAGGAGCAAGAGGTTTAAGATCAATACTTGAAGATATAATGCTTGATATTATGTTTGATCTACCAGAATACGAAAACAAAACAGTGACAATTACAAAAAATATTGTAAATAAAATAAAAACTACAAATGTAGCATAAGGGAAAATCATGATTTTTAATAAAATGATAGGTATCTTTTCAACAGATATGGCAATAGATTTGGGTACAGCTAATACTCTAGTATCGATAAAAGGTAAGGGAATTATTATTAATGAACCTTCAGTTGTTGCTGTTCAACATGATAAATATGGAAGAGATAGAATTTTAGCAGTTGGAGCTGAAGCTAAATTAATGATTGGTAAAACGCCTATGAATATTCAAGCAGTTAGACCTATGCAAAATGGTGTTATTGCAGATTTTGAAATGACAGAAAGAATGATTAGATATTTTATTGAAAAAGCTCATAATAGAAAATTATTTGTTCGTCCAAGAATTATAATTTGTATTCCGCATGGAATTACCCAAGTTGAGAGAAAAGCTGTTAGAGAATCAGCTCTTAGTGCAGGGGCTAGAGATGTATTTTTAGTAGAAGAGCCAATGGCAGCTGCTATTGGTGCTGGTATACCAGTATCAAGTCCAAATGGACATGTAGTAGTTGATATAGGTGGTGGTACAACAGAAATTGGTGTTACGTCTTTAGGTGGTCTTGTTTTGAGTAAATCTATTCAAGTAGCAGGAGATAAATTTGATCAAGCAATTATAGATTATGTAAGACAAAATTTTAACTTGTATATTGGTGAGAGAACTGCTGAAAATATTAAAGTAGAAATAGGAACAGCAATTATTCCTGAAAATCCAACATTTATAAAAGTTAAAGGAAGAGATAGTTCTGGATTGTTATCTACTATTGATTTGACAAGTGAAGGTGTTAGAATTGCACTTAAAGAACCATTTAGAGCAATTGCCTTGGCTGTAAGACAAGTACTAGAAGAGATGCCACCTGATTTAGCTGGTGATGTAGTTGATAATGGAATAGTTTTAACTGGTGGAGGAGCATTAATTAATGGTATAGATGTATTTTTAAGTGAAGATGTTAAATTACCTGTGAGAATTTCTGATGAACCTTTATTAGCAGTAGCTTATGGAACTAGCAAAGTTTTAGATGAGGATTCTTTACTAAAACTTATAGATAATGAGTAATAAGTTTTTATTTTTTTTTATTCTTATCCTGTTAATGCTAGGATATATATTTAAAATTGATAAGATAATCGTAATTGAACTTAGCAATTTTACATATAGTGTTAAATCTTATTATAAATCTTATGTAAATGACACTATAGAGTATAAAAACAAACACTTTAACCAAAAATCTGTAATTAGTAAAATGCAAGATGAAATAGAATCTAATAAACATTATAGACTTTTATACGAAACAACTAAAGAAAAACTTATAAATTTACAAAATAGATTTGTAATTACAAATAAAGACATAAACATATCGTATATTGAGGTTCTAGGTTATGATACACTTAATGACTTTTCAAAAGTAATACTAAAGACAAATAATTTTAAAGATAAAAAAATAAGAGCTTTAGTTACAAGTGATGGTTTTAGTGCGGGAATTGTATTAAGAGAAGATAATAAAATTATATCTTATTTAAATACTAGTGAGAATTGCAATTATGCAGTATTTATTGGTAAAAATAATGCCCCTGGGATAACTTCTGGATCACAAAATTCAAATATAATTGCTATTAAACATATCCCTATTTGGCATGATGTTAACGAGGGTGATGAAGTAATTACAAGCGGTATGGATAATATTTTTCCTTATGGTATTAAAGTTGGTATTGTACAAAAAGTTGTATCTGATTCTAGTACAAAAACTGCATATATAAAACCATATATTGATTCAGTAAGTTATAAAAATTTTTATATACTTAGTAAATAACGTTAAATTATTTTAATAATTTGACATTATTTTATCAACATCATTCCAAGATAAATTTTGCTTAGAGTGATTTAATAAATTATGAACATATCTTGCAAACATATCGGTTTCAATATTTACTTCTGAATTAACCTTGTAGTTTTTAAATAAAGTGTTAGCAATAGTATGTGGTATAATAGTAAGTCGAAATTCATTTTTACTTACATTAATATCATTTACTGTCAAACTAACTCCATCAACAGTGATACTACCTTTTGAAATTACAAATTTTATAAACTTATTTGGTATTTTTATATAATAATCACTTGAATTACCATTTTTTTTAATTGAACATATAATTCCAGTACAATCAACATGTCCTTGAACTATATGTCCTTCAAATCTATCTCCCATCATCATAGCTGGTTCAATATGGACTTCATTTTTGTAATTGTCAATGGCTAATAGTTTAGATGATTCAGCAGATAATTCAACACTAAATGTATTAGAAGTAATATTTACAACTGTAAGACAAGCACCATTAATAGCAATACTATCTCCAATTTTTGCTTTAAATTTTGCTTTTATTGTTAAAGTATTATTTACAAAACTTTGAACAGTTGCAATTTCTCTTATTAATCCTGTAAACATTTGTAATCCTTTTTACTATAAAATTTATCTATTATCATATATATTCCAACCTGATCTTTTCCCTTTAAGTTTTTTCTTCTTATTATTAACTTCTTTTTTCCCATAAGCACCTTTTGTTGCACTTTTTTCTTCTTTTTTAACAATAATTTTTACAGATTTTACATCATCAGAAATATCTAATCCAAAACCATCTTCAAAAACTTCTGTCATTTTAAATTGTAATTTTTTTTCAATTATTTTTAATGAATATATCTCACTATTGCTTACAAGGTTTATAGCATTTCCACTTTTACCAGCTCTACCTGTACGCCCAATTCTGTGTACATAATCATCTACACTATTTGGAATATCATAATTAATAACATATTCTAATGCATCTATATGTATGCCACGAGCCGTAATATCAGTGGCTATTAGTACTTGAGCTTTTTTATTTTTAAATTCTTTTATTGATTTTAATCTAGCAGCTTGTGTCATATCTCCTTGTAAATTTAAACACTTAAGTCCTGATTTTTGTAATTTTTCATATACTTCTTTTGCTATATGTTTTGTTCTAGTAAATACAATAAATCTATCTTGATAATTTTTACCGATTAAAAAAGATAATAAATCAACTTTTTGCTCTTTAGATATATAGTAAACTATTTGTTTAATTTTGTGTGTTTCTTTTTGTTTTTTATCAATATTTATACATACTTTGTTTTTTAATATTTTATCACTTAGTTTTTTTATACTGTTTCCCATGGTCGCAGAAAAAAGAGATATTTGTGAGTCTTTTGAAATATTTTGTAAGGCTAAGTTTATTTCATGTATAAAACCCATTTCAAGTAATGTGTCAGCTTCATCTAAGACCAAATATTTAACATTTGATATATTAATAGTATTGTCTTTTATATGCTGACTTAGTCTTCCTGTTGTACAAACTAAAATATCAATTTGATTTTTTAAATTATTAATATCGCTTTTCATTTTAGTACCACCAAAAATACAATGAGATTTAATATTCGTATTAATAGCATATTTAAGGATACTTTGATTTATTTGAACTGCTAATTCTTTAGTTGGTACGATGATTAATGCTTTTATTTCAGATGTATTATCATTGTTTTTTAATAAATTATGCAAAATGGGCAAGATAAATGATGCAGTTTTACCAGAGCCAGTTGGTGCTATTGCTTGTACATCTTTATTTTTTAAAATATGTGGAATAACTTCTTTTTGTATAGGAGTAGTTTGCAAATAATTACAATCATTTATTGCATTTAGTATTTTATCGTTTAGATTGAAGTCAGTAAAGCTCATAGTTTTGTCCATATTTTTTGTTAATTATATCCAAATAATGAAGTAAATAAAACTAAGGTAAGTAAAGATATTATCCATCATCAAAATGATGATAGATAATAAGTGTGAGTGTTAAGAGTATTTTGACATTCTAAATTAATCCAATGGTATATTAAAATTTGAGTTTATATTTTGCAATATATGCTTGTTGATTATATACTTCACACCAAGAAAATTTATCGCAAGATTTTATTTTTAAAATATCGCCTTTTAATACACTAAACTTTACACTAGATTTATTATTTTTTTTGCTAAAAACATTTGATTTTTTTACTATAACAACAGTATTTATATAATCATTTTGTGTATTATCTTTTTTAATATTTGCTATTTGTTTTTGAATGGTTTTATTTTTATGAATACTATCATAAGTTGTTTTATTTAAAAATTCATTTAATTTTTTCTCTAAAATATCAATCTTAGTTTTTAAATTCGAAATCTCTTGTTTATTAATATGATTATTTGTAATAGAATGTGCAGTATTATTAAGAAGTTTTGAGTTACTTTTAATATCAGACATTTCATTTAATTGATTTTTAAGATCATGAATCATATTTCTATTTTCTTGTGTTAATTTTTTTTCATTTTCTAGCTCATTTACTAAAGATTGAAATCCAATTTTGAACAAGAACATATCTAAAGCTGTATTGTTTTGGTCGTTTGATGCAAATAATTTACATACAACTAATAACATTATAATTGTTTTTTTCATTTGTAAGTATATCTAATACAAAATTAAATTTATTAAATAAACAATATGCAATTATTTTTTCTTGTTTTTCACAGACATGATCCAAAGTTATATTAAAATTCTTTTCATCAATAAAACTGTGGTCAATTTTTTTAAGGTTCATAATATTCTCCTTTTTACAAATTGCTATAATAAATAATAATATAAATATAAAAGTCAAAAAAAATACAAAACAATCTTTTATTTAAATTATAATTTGAATAAAATTAATTAAGATAGTTTTTATCTTATTTTGTTAAACTCCATAAAATGATAAAAGGAAAGTAATGATTACTATTGAAAATATAAAAGAAAAATTATCAAATGTATCATATCCAGGATTTACAAAATCAATTGTAGAATTTGGATTTGTAAAAGATATTGCATATGAAAATGGAACAGCGATGATATATGTTGATATAACTTCAAGTGCAAAAGAAGTTGAAGATACTATAAGAAATGATATTAAAAACGAACTTTCAGTCTTAGGTATTAATAATATTGAAATTACTATAAATAAACCAAAAGCACCAGAACAACAAAGTAATTCACAAAGTGGGAAAAATATTGCTCCACAAGTTGAAAATTTTATTATGGTTAGTAGTGGAAAAGGTGGTGTTGGAAAATCAACTACGTCGGTAAATTTAGCAATTGCTTTAGCTATGCAAGGTAAAAAAGTTGGTTTATTAGATGCTGATATTTATGGTCCAAATATACCTCGTATGATGGGCTTAGATAAACAAGAAGTTGAAGTAGTAGGTGGTAAAGTAAAACCATTTAACGCTTATGGAATTGAAGTTATGTCTATGGGTTCTTTAGTTGATGATGGTCAAGCATTATTGTGGAGAGGAGCTATGGTTCAAAAAGCTATACAGCAATTACTTCAAGATATATTATGGTCTAAGCTTGATTGTTTAGTAATTGATATGCCACCAGGTACTGGTGATGCACAACTTACCTTGGCCCAAAGTGTACCTGTTGCTGCAGGAGTTAATGTAACAACTCCGCAGCATGTTGCACTTGATGATTCAAGAAGATCATTAGAAATGTTTGCAAAACTTCATATCCCAGTTGCTGGAATTATTGAAAATATGAGTGGTTTTGTTTGTCCTTCTTGTGATACAGTATCTGATATATTTGGTACAGGTACTTGTAATGATTTGGCAAAAGAATTTGATACAAAAGTACTTGCAAACATACCAATAGAACCAAGTATTAGAGTAGGAGGAGATGAAGGTAAACCAGTAGCTTATTTTTATCCAGATAGTGTAACTGGTAAAAAATATCAAGAAGCAGCTAAAGCTTTATGGGAGAATATACAAAAATCTTCAAGCGAAGGTAAAATAGGAAATAATTCTATTCAACCAAACCTTCCAGCTGGTGTTAGTGCATGTTCAACAGAAGGACAAGCACATCAAGCAAAACTAAAAGAACAAGAAGAAGCAGCTACAAACCAAAGTGGTGGTTCATGTTGTGGTGGTGGACACTGTTCATAATTATTTTTTTTATAAAATTTAAAAGCTAGGTATAATTATCTAGTTTTTTATGTATAAGTTATTATAATAATAATATTACAAAATGACATATATTTTAATCAAATTATTTTTATTTGTTACAATAAAAATAAAAAGGATATGTTATGGAACATCAAAGTAAAAAAGCAATAATTAATAAAAAAATGTCAAACTTAAAATGTTTAAGTTTAGATGGTATAAATGCAATAAATATTGATATTGAGTCAACTTTTACAAATGGGTTACCAAGCTTTTCAATTGTTGGTCTTGCAAATACTGCTATTCAAGAAAGTAAAGAAAGAATAAAATCATCTTTATTGACAAATGAATTTAAATTTCCTCCTAAAAGAATAACTATAAATTTAAGTCCAAGTGAAATTGCAAAAAAAGGTTCTCATCTAGATTGTGCGATGGCACTTTTAATCGCATTAAACGATAAAAATATTCATTTTGATGATTTTTATGTTTTTGGAGAATTAGGTTTAGATGGTAAACTAAAAGATACAAAATCTATATTTATACTTATATTATCATTAGCCAAACAAGGGAAAATCCACAATATTCTAATACCAAAAGAATCGATATCAAAAGTAAGTAAAATACCAAATATAAATATCTATGCCGTAGATAATTTAAATGAAGCATTGCTATTTTTTCAAAGTGAAAATAAAGAAAATTTTAAAATAAAAAATGAAGATTTTCAATCAAAGCACATAATAATAAATAGTAACAAATATTATTATAATGAAAATTATGAATTTGATTTTGAAGACATAAAGGGGCAAACTCAAGCTAAAAGAGCAGCTCTTATAAGTGCTGCTGGTAATCATAATATAATATTACAAGGTAGTCCTGGTTCAGGCAAGAGTATGATTTCAAAAAGAATACAATACATAATGCCACCAATGTCATTAGAAGAAATACTAGAACAAGCAAAATTAGAATCATTACAATTAAAAGAACCGAAATTTCAAGCACAAAGGACATTTATTTCTCCACATCATAGTTCAAGTAAAGCATCAATTATAGGAGGAACTCAAATAGGCGAAGTTGCACTTAGTAATAATGGTATATTATTTTTTGATGAATTACCTCATTTTTCAAAAAATGTTATTGAAGCATTAAGAGAACCATTAGAAGACAATAGTATACTTGTTTCAAGAGTGCATACAAAAGTAAAATATCAAACTAAATTTTTATTTATTGCTGCTATGAATCCATGTCCATGTGGAAATTTATTAAGTACATTAAAAGAATGTAGATGTAATGAACTAGAAATAAATAAATACAAAAATAGATTAAGTGATCCATTTTTAGACAGAATTGATATTAATATATTTATGAGTGAATATAAAAAAGATGATTTATCAAGTGTTTCATCAAAACAATTACATAATAGTATAATAAAAGCTTTCATAATACAAAAAAGAAGAGGACAAGAAGAATTAAATGGTAAGTTAAGTGAAAAAGACATAAAAAACTATTGTATTTTAGATAAACAGTCAGAAGATATATTAAATATAGCAATACAAAATTTTGCATTATCTTACAGAAGTATTAATAAAATATTAAAAGTATCAAGAACAATTGCAGATTTAGGTTCATCAAAACACATACAAAAAATACATTTATTAGAAGCATTGTCATATAGAAAAAGATAGATTTTAATAATTGTGATAATTTTAAGTTTTCTAAAAGTTATTTAATGTATAATTTTCCCCCAAATCCGGATTAGCTCAGTGGTAGAGTAGATGACTGTTAATCATTTGGTCGCTGGTTCGAATCCAGCATCCGGAGCCACTTTATACAACAATATCGCCAAAATTATTTTTACAAAAATTGTAATAGATATAAATACTAGTACAGATTAATAAAAATTATGCTAATATTTGATACAATAAAATTTATAATTAAATTAATATGGAGAGATAGTGAATCGAGCAAAATTATATATCGAAGATACGTTTATATTAGTTGTAATTACAGTAGTCTTATATTATGCCTCTACTTACACATACTCATTTATTAAAAATACAAATTTTGACTTTTCTGTTCCTGATGTTAATATTAGTATGCTAAAAATAGATACAGATATTTTATTAAAAAAATATATAAACAATTCAGAAGAACCTATAGTTACTTCCAAAAAAACTTCTATAACAAATAATGAATCAGTACAAGAAAATAAAAAAACAAATTCATTTTTAATTGAAGAAAATAATGAAACTACAAATATACATAATAATGAAAAAAAAGATTTAAATACAAGCATTAATCCTAATATTATTAAAGAAAAAAAACTAATAACTGATAATTCTACAAATGAAGTAAGTTTAAATATTATTGTAGATAAAAATAATACAAACTTAGCTAAAAACTATGATCCTGTTATCCAACCACTTCTAAATCAAAAAGATATAAAAGAAGTTAAAATCAAAAAAGAAAAAATTGATGTAGTAAAAAAAGATGATAAAATAAAAAAAGAAATTCTTGTAAAAAAAGATACTGCAAAAGTATTAACAACAAATGAAGATGTAATTAAAATA
>CAZEXK010000019.1:0-18370 GCA_964516815.1 uncultured Helicobacter sp.
TAGTTTATTCACTGACCCCAGCTGGGAGAAGGTTGACGCCATTACTAAACGAAATGTTTTCTTGGGGTATTAGCTATGTAGAAGAATATGGTAAAATTACATTTGAAGATCATTGTGATCCATATCCTCATAATAAATAATATTAGTATTTTGTACTTTTTATAAAAATATCATTTATATTGTCTTTTTTTATTTTAAATTCTTTAATAGAAGTTAATATTTCTAATAATGTTCCATTATAATTTTTTATAGAAAAAGAAGATGAATTTTGTAAATGATTCTCAATAGCACCTAAATATGACCATCCGTCATCAAGTTTAGTAGCATTTATGGCGCTTTTAAATATTTCTAAATCATTATTTGAAATAGTTTCTTTTTTGTCAAAGTAAAAAAAATTAGAACAAGAATTTTTAAAAGCTTCAGGTGTGTGCTTTTCACCAAAGCCATAAACAGGTAAATCATGAGTTCTAATTTCTTGTATTAAAGGAGCATAATCACTATCACTAGCAACTATACAAAACGCATCTGTTGTCTTTGAGTACAATATTTTCATAGTATCAACTACTAGTTTTATATCGCTTGCATTTTTGCCTTTTGTATAATCAAATTGTTGAACTGTTTGTATTGAGTGTTTTATAATTATTTGTTCCCAATTTTTTAAATTTCCTTTAGTCCAGTTTGCATAAGCAATTTTTCTTTTTATAGTTCCAAACGTAGCTAATTGTGATATAACATTATCAATTTTTTTGTATGATACATTTTCAGCATCAATTAAAACAGTAATTCTATGTTGTTCATTCATTATGTTCCTTATTTAGTATTTTTTTTACTATTTTTTTTATACCATTTTTCTTAATACTATGTATTAATGTTTGACTTATTCTTTGTATATCACACTGTAGAATTTCATCTAAAGTATTTATAAACAATTGTTCTTGTGTTTTTAATATACATAAATCATCATCTAACAAAAATTTTGCATTGAAATATTGATGATTTGCTGCTGCAAATGGATATGGTACATAAAGTGCAGGTAGTCCTAAAGCACTTAATTCCCACAATGTACTAGCACCACTTCTACTTATTGCAAAATCTGCTTTATTCATATATGTTAGTATATCTTTACTGAAGCTAAAAACTTCAACATCTATATTTTCTTTTTTATATTGTTCTTTAACTCTAAGGAAATCTTTTTTTCCAGTTTGATGTATGATATTTATATTTTTTTGTTTTAATACAGGAGCTATTTTTAATGCAAAATTATTTATTGCTACTGCACCTTGTGAACCACCTAAAAATATTATAGTTTTTATTTCTTTTCTTATTCTTTGATGTTCAAAAAATATTTCATTTATTGGATAATCTTTGATTTGTGAGTTTTTATCATAAGATGAAAATACCTCTTTAGCAAATTTTGCAGTAATTGAGTTTAGTTTTCCTACAACTGAATTTTGTTCATGTATATATAATTTACTTTTTGAAAAAATACTAGCAAAAGACGCAGCAGCAGCAGAAAATCCACCAACACTTATAACATTTTTAATATTATATTTATACAAAATTCCAATAGAAATTAACATGGCTTTAAAAATTTTAAAAAGAGATTTAATTTTTCCAATTTTTCCCTGATTTACTACTCCTTGGGTATCTAAAAAATAACATTTCTTTATTTTTTCATCATTTTCAAACCAATCTCTATCAGCACCCTTTCTTGAACCTATAAAAATTACCTCATAGCCTTGATCATAAAATTCATGTATAAAAGATCTAGCAACACTTAAATGTCCACCTGTACCACCACCTGTTACTATTATAATATTATTTTTCATATTTTTCCCAAATACAAGGTTCATTTAGTTTTGGTCTATTTTGTAAAATATCAAAAGGTTGATAGTCTTCTTTATAGCCCATTGAAAAATGATCTTTTATCCAGTATCCTAAAAATAAATGCTCGATATTTGCTTGTTTTGCCATAGATATTTGTGTAATAATTGAGTACTTACCCAATGACCTTTTTTCATAATCGTGATCATAAAAACAATATACACTTGACATACAATCTTTTGTAATATCACACAAGGCAACAGCTATTAATTTGTCATTTAAAAAATATAAAATTTCTTTTCCAAATTCTCCTGCACCATCTACATATGAAGCTTTATATTCACTAGGCTCAATTAGATTATCGTTCCAATTTTTTTTATTTTTCATGTGTTTATGATATTTATTAAATAGACTTATGTGATCTATACTCAAACTTGGTTTTTGTACATATATATCTAAGTCTTTATTTTTTGAAAAAAGCCGTTTTTGACTTTTTGAGTATTTAAAATTATTTATATCAATTCTGATTGTTTTACATTCATTGCAATTTGCACACTCTGGTACAAAATGAACACGTCCAAATCTTCTCCAACCACGTTGTAGCATTAAAGAATAAGTATTTGTATCACATGATTGTATAAATTTATATCTTGTATCTGATTTTTTATCTTCAAAATATGGACACTGCTTATTTTCTTCAAAAAATTCTGTTATATTATCTTGTTTTAACATTACTTATTATATCAAAAGTGTTATAATATATTTGAATAAATTATAAGGAATTATTAAATGCATTATATATCATATATATTTAATATATATTTTTTATGACAAATTTAAATATAAAAATAGAAAACTTGATACAAGAAAATGCAGATGATTTTCTAATAGCCAAAGAAATCAAATATGAAATTAAATCTTACCTTGAAAGCTTGAATGATATATTTAATACAACACAAGGTAAAATTTTTTTTTTAAAACATACTAAAAAAATAGATGGTTTTATAAAGATTATTTATAAGTATTTGTTGAGAAAACATTTTGGAAATTATATTCCTTTTTCAAATTCCATTCCAATAACTCTAATAGCTATTGGTTCTTATGGTAGAGAACAATTGTGTGTGTACAGCGATATTGATATTCTACTTTTGTATAAAGAAGTGCCAGGATACAATATAAAAGCACTAATGCAAGAATTTATGACAATTGCTTGGGATAGCGGTTTACAATTGGGTTCTAGAGTACATGAAGTTGATGATATTGAAAAAGAAGTTAGAGATGATATTACTATTAAAACTTCAATTTTAGAATCAAGAATGATTTATGGTTCTAATACTTTATGGTTAGACTTTACTTATAAATTGCAAAATATAAGAAAATATAAACAAAAAGAATTTATATTAGAAAAACTAGAAGAACATAAAAATAGACTAACAAAATATCCATTAAATATGCAAGCAAATATTAAAGATGGATATGGAGGACTAAGAGAATCAAATATGCTTTATTGGGTTGCTAATGTAACTTTTGGTGTTAATAATACTAGACAACTAATTGGTACTCATTTTACTGAAGAAGAATATAAGGCATATAGAATTGCTTTAGAATATATATTTAGAGTTAGAAATGCTCTACATTTATTGGCAAAAAAAAAATTAGATAGTATAAATTTTGATATTTTACCAGATCTTGCAAGTAAATTAGGATATATACATAGTCCTAGACATACTAAAGAAAGACAGTGTATGTCTAAACTATTTGCCTCATTGCATACTATACATAATTTTTCAGCAAACATAGTGAAAAAAATAAGTAGAAAATACTTATTTGATGTAAAAAATATAAGTACATTGAGAAAATCTAGAATTTATAAAAATTTATATGTGTGTGACAATAAAGTATACACTTCTTATAGTAGAAAAAGTATAAATCTTTTTGACCTTTTACTTGAACTAAATAAATTGCCTAAAAATATTAAATCATTTGATAATTCGTATACTTATTTTGCTAGAAATACTATTGTGCCAAATCAAAACAAACAAAAAATCAAACAAAAAATCAAACATTTATTAGAAAAAGAAAATTTATTTCCATTTTTAAGACTTTTTTATAATGCAAATTTATTTGTAAAAGTATTTCCTTTTACTAAAAAAATCATGAACCAACCCCAGTTTGATGGTTATCATATACATCCCGTTGACATTCATACAATCAATTCACTAAAGCATTTAGTAAATATCAAAGATAAATTTGTATTAAATATTTTTAATCATTTAAGTAAAGAAGATAAAAGTTTATTAAATATTCTTACATTTTTTCATGATACTGGAAAAGGTAGAAATAAAGAACATTCCTTAGTTGGTGAACTTATTTATAAAAAATCTGGACTTGATATTGGAATAAGTAAAGAAAATATAGACATAGGAATAAAAGTTATAAGACAGCATAACCATATGTCATATGTAGCAACTACTCAAGATATTTTTTCTCAAAAAGTTATTTTAGCATTTACTGCTTTAATTGGTACAAAAAGAAATCTTGATATATTATACTGTTTAACTTATGCTGATATAAACTCTGTTGGAAAAAGCATATATAACAATTCTCACTCTATATTGCTAAAAGACCTTTATTTAAACTGTTTAGATGCTTTTTTAAATACATCTTTATTAAAAGAAAGTGCAAGAAGAATCAAAAAAGAAAATGCAATTAAAAATAATATAAAATTTAAAAATCTAACAAAATCTATGCAAAAAAATATTTTAAATATTAAGTCAACGCAAGTATTTTTGATATACAAAGCTTCAAATATTATTGATATTGCAGTTCAAAGTGAAAATGTAAAAAAAATAGATTATAAAATAAAAAATGAAAAAAACTTAATCATTCAAATCATAAGAGTCATACCTTTAAATTTAGGATATTTATTAGGTAAATTGAGCTTTTTAAATGTTAGTGCCATGCATATATTTAAATTATATAATGAAAAAAAATATTTTGAAATCATATTTAGTGAAAATATTCAAAACAATGATATAAATTTTATAGAAGAAATAATAAAAAATTCTTTTGATATGACAAAAGAATTTAATTTTAAAAAACCTATAATTTTAAAAGAAAATATTTTACTTGATTTAAATCATAGTGAAGAACTAATTCAAATTCAAATAAATGCAAAAGATCAAAAAGGATTATTTGGTTATGTTGCTACTATTTTGGATAAATACAATATAGAAATACGAAGCGCGAAAATAAATAGTAAAAATACAAAACATAGTAAAAATATAAGAATAAATGACTTAATATTAATTGAAAAAAATGGTAATTTTATAAAATATAAAGATAAAATATTAGATGATTTAAGTACTAGTTAAATCATCATTTATAAAAGAATTTAAGAGTTATCTGTACTTTGAAAAATCAAATCAGCTGATTTTTCAATAAACCCATCATACAATTGTCCTTGTTTGTTTTCGTATCTTTGGGCGAATTCATAAAAACAAGAAGGTATACTATATACTCCTTCTTCAAACTCAATTTCAACGCTTTGCGCGATTGTTGAACTTTGTTCTAAATATTGTTTTGCTGAACCTTTAATTTCACCGTTTATATTATTTAATACATATGAATTATCTTTTAAAAAATTATTTACATCTATAATATTATCAAATTGTTCTAATTGGTTTATTAAAATAGTAAAATGGTTAGCAGTAAAACCAAATACATAAAACCATGCAGCATATTCACTTTTTTCATAAAGCATTTTATATGTTTTATAAGAAACATCCCAATGTCTTTGTGAACTTGTAAGTGTATCACTTTGTAAGATAGAATTTGGCACTTGTTTTATAATCGAGCTTAATATATTTTGCACATCAATAGAAAATTTTTTAACTTCAAGTTGACTTATAAAAGCTTTTGGATATGTTTTATTTTCATGTGAAAAATAATAGGCACTTAAATTTTTATTTTTAAAATAATAATAATCTTTTTTAACATAACCTAATTTGATAAAAACACTTGCAAGAACATCTATATTACAAGAATCATAAGAAAGTGTTCTTAAAGCGATATGATCGTTTACAATTTTAGTTTTTTGTGTATTTTGAAACAATGTATTTATTGTATGTGCTTGAGGCGCTAAAGATATGTATTTATTCCATAGAGTATTAAATAATTTCTCAACTGTCATAATATAGCCCTTTTAATAGAAATGATATAACTTATTTGATTAAATTTTACTTGTTATAAAAGATATATTATTTAAATTATTTTTTTGTAACAAATCTAAGAGTTTAATTACTCTTTGATAAGGTACTTTCTTGTCAATATTTATCATAATTGATTGTTTTTTATCTTGTATATTTATCAATAAAGTTTGAAGCTTATTAAAACTAACAATTTTATTCATATACACTAAATTTTTTTCATTTAATTCTAATGAAATTTCTTTTTTACTAATTATTTTTGCGGCACTTTTTGAGTTTGGTAGTTCTAAATTTAGTGTATATTTATCTTTTTTAAATGATGAAGTAATTATAAAAAATATTAAAAGTATAAATACAACATCAATAAGTGGAGTTAAGTCTAAGCTTAAATATTCTCGGCTTTTTCTTTTCATATTATTATTTATCTAAAATTTTATTGTATATAAATAATTCATTTTTTTCTAATATAGCAATATAATAATTATAAAATATATAATGAGGAATAGCAACTATTAATCCTACAACTGTTGTAATAAGTGCTAAAGAAATACTAGATGAAAATAAAGCAGGGTTATCTAAGCCAACTTTTGAAATAGTCTCAAAAGATAATAATATCCCAATAACAGTACCCAACAATCCAAGTAATGGAGCAATATTTGCGATAGTTTTAATAGTATTTAAACCAAATTCGTACTTATGTATCTCATTTTGTATTATAACTGTTATATATTTTTCATTTTTTTCATTTTTTTTAATATTTTTACTAACATTATCACAAATAGTGGACATATTATTTTTCATTTGAAAAATATTTATTATTTTTGTAATTATTAAAGTGAAACCTATTATGTTAATAAATAGTAAAATATATACTATTATGCCACCTTGATTTATGTAATCTAAATAAGTCATTGTCATCTCCGTATTAATTTGTATTCTACAAATATTTTAATTAGTGTTGGCTTTAAAGGTCTTGGATAATCACTATATGCTTCTTGTATAGTTTCAATAGTATTATCGTCAAGTAAAAAGTAACTAGAACTTTTATCAATTTTTAATGCACTTATATTTCCATTTGGGTGTAATATAAACGATACCGCACTTATGCCACTTTGTTTTGCGTGTATGCTCATTTGAGGATATACTAAATATCTTTTTGTTAAATAAGCAATATCTTTTAAGTTTCCTATTAAAAATAATTTCGTTTGCTTATCAAAATTGTCAAACTTTTTACCATATAAGTCAATAAAAGATTGTGTAATAGGATCAATTATTTCTTCTTTTTTTATATTTTTTTGTCGTTTAGAAATGATTTTTCTTGCTTTTTTACTTTTTATGATTTCTTTTTTCTTAACAGAAGATTTGTTTTTTGTTGTTGTTTTTTGTTGTTTTTTCTTTGTACTTTTTTTGAATAATTTTACATGTTGTATTTGTATGTTTTTTGAGATATCATTATTAGCATTTTTTATTATTTTAATATCACTATAGGATAAAAATAAATAGCTTATATAATGGATTAATAAGGCTAAAAAAAAAGCAATAATATATAAAAAAATATTTATATCAAATTGCCTCTTCATTTTCTTCAGATGTTCTAATTCTTATAACTCTTTGAACATCAGAAACAAATATTTTACCATCTCCAATTTTTCCAGTTTTAGCTGTTTGTATTATAATATCAACTACTTGGTCAACTAAATCGTTTTTTATAATTAATTCTAATTTTATTTTTGGTAAAAAATCAACTACATATTCTGCACCTCTATAAAGTTCACTGTGTCCTTGTTGTCTTCCATAGCCTTTTACATCACTAATTGTCATACCATTAATTCCAGATTCAGCTAAAGCTTCTTTTACATCCTCTAGTTTAAATGGTTTAATAATTGCTTCTATTTTTTTCATATTAATATTCCTTATTATTTATTTTAAAATGAACGCTTAAATTCTGGGTACGCTTCCAAACCACATTCATTGACATCTAAACCTTCATTTTCTTTATCTTTTATTGGTCTAAGTGGAGTTATTTTGTTTAATACAAATAATACAATATAAGAACTTACAAAAGCAAAAACTGCTATTAGTACCACACCTTTTAGTTGATCTAAAAATGAAATAGATTCTACAAATATTCCAACTGCTAAAGTTCCCCAAATTCCGTTTATCAAATGCACACTTAAAGCACCTACTGGATCATCTAATCTTAGCTTATCAAAAAATGGAACAGCAAATACTACAAGTAATCCACCAATAGCACCTATTAAAATTGGTTCATATATATTATATAAGTCTGGCGCTGCTGTTATTGCAACAAGCCCACCTAAAGCACCATTTAAGATCATAGTAATATCTAGTTTACCATATTTTAATTGCATCATAATTCCAACCATAATAGCACCACTTAAACCAGAAGTGTTTGTATTTAAAATTGTTAAAGCTACGCTATTGGCACTTTCAATTGAAGATATTGATCCAACAGAACCACCATTGAATCCAAACCAACCAATCCATAATAAAAATGCACCTAAAGTTACAAGAGGCACATTTGATGCAGGTATTACTCTAACTGCACCAGTTTTGCTATATCTTCCATGTCTAGCTCCTACAATTAAAATTGCTGCTAATAAAGCCCATCCACCTGTTGAATGTATTATAGTAGAACCAGCTAAATCATACATATTTAAATCAAGTATTGTATCACTCAGTATATCAAGTCCCCAAGTTACATTTACAATAAGAGGATATATTGAAGCTGACATAATAATAGCAAATATTGTAAGAGGAATTATTTTGATTCTTTCACTAACACCACCTGACATAATATTAATTACCTTTCCAACAAAAGCCATTTGAAATAAAAGTGCAGCCCATTTACTCATCGTTTCAGAACCAAACCCACCAAAAGAAATATTATAACCTACAAGTAAAAACGCCATTGATGCAACTGCATAAATTGCGGTATTTGTCATAAGTACTGTTGTAACATTTTTTGTTCTAACTAACCCAGCCTCAAGCATTGCAAAACCAGGAACCATAAATATAATTAACACAAAAGCAAAAATAGCAAAAAATGTATCAATTACAAAAGCTATATTATCATCCATAAATTTCTCCTTTATTAAGTTTTATTATATTAGAAAAAATAAAAAATAAAAAACAAAAATTGTATATTAAATATACATTATATAATTAAAGGGATTTCTAGTTTAATTTCATTATCTTTTTGAAATATATTTATTGCACTATGGTTATTGTTATGAAAATTGATCATACTAATGTTGTTTTGTATTGTGAATTTTATACAAACTATAGAGTATTTTTTTTGGTTAATGATTTTATATTCTCCAATTATTATAAATACTTCTATTTTTATAGTTTTTTGATTTATTAGCATTGTAAAAATATTGTTTAAAAATAATAAAAATTCATTAATATCTATTTTTAATTCTGGGATAGAAACATCAAATATTTCTTCTATTTTAATATTAGCATCTCCTAATGAAGTGTTTTTTGATAGGTTAAGAAGAGTGTATATATTAGTTAATTGATAATTTTTATGAATATTTATCTGCTTAGAAGAACTAACCTCTTTATATAATCTTAATGCTATTTCATTATCGTTTATATATCCAACCATAATTGCATAAAATTTAATCTTTTTAAATTTTAAATTTATAAATTTTTTATTGAATCCATAAGAAATGCTAGCGTATTGTATAGCTAATTCGTATAATTCTTTAGGTTTTACAAAGTTAAATAAAAATTCAGATTCTTTATTATAGTTTTGTAATTTACCATTTGAAGTAAATAAGATAAAAGGATTTAAATCATTTTCTAAAATTTGTTCACAAAATTTTTCCATATTATTATCCAAAATATTGATCTATTTTTTTTCTTAAAGTTATTCTGTTTATTTTTAATTGTTCAGATATTTTTACTTGTGATTTAAATGCTCTACTAGATGCATTTAGTAATGGTATTTCAAATAAACCTAATAATTCTTTGTATGATTTATTTTTTTTAAGCTCTTTGTATAAATATTGTTCTAAAGTATAAGAAATATCTTTTTGATCTAAAGAATGTTGAAATATATGTTTAAATATTGATTTTTTCAATGATATCGCGTTGTTTGTTAAATCATATTTAATTTCACTTTCATCAATATTTTTATTATTTGATAAATAAATTGCTTCTTTTATATAATTATTTTTAATTTCTATAAAATCATCATTGTCTATTTGCAAATCTTTTAATTCTAATTTAACCGCAAAAATATTTGAAAATACACTAAAATTTAAATTTGAAGTAGCAATTATTTTGATGTGTTTAATATTTTTAAAAAATTCATCTTTATTTATTATATTATTTATATTATAAATTATAAGTTTTGTATATTGTTCCAGATTTATTTTTGATAAGTTTATTAGTTCTTCTAATAGTAAAGCATCAAAATGTAAAGTATTTTTTGATAATTCATTTGCTAGTAGTTTCTTACCCAAACCACTATTGCCTATTATTAATATATTAACAGGTAATTCAATTGCTAATAAACCTGAATGTAAAATTTGTTTATTGTATTTAGATTTTGATATAAATTTATTCATTTTTCTCTTTATTAGTATAATTTAGTATATTCTATCATATGTATATTAAATATACATACTTTTGTTTAAAATATTTAATTTAATAATTTTGTGTAACAATGTGCATTAAATTATTATTCATATATGTATTGGCAATTATATTAAGTAATATTAGATAAAATAGCATAAAATATAGATAATATAAGGAAAAAAATGTTTAAAAAAATAATCTTGGCACTAAGTATACAGTTGAGTTCATTGATAGCTAGTCAAACTATCATATTAGAAACTACAAAAGGAAATATTCAACTTGAATTATTTGAAGATATCGCACCAAAAGCAGTTGAAAATTTTACAACACATATCAAAAATAAATTTTATGATGGTATTATTTTTCACAGAGTTATTAAAAACTTTATGATACAAACAGGTGATCCTCAAGGAACAGGGAGAGGTGGGCATTCAATTTGGAATAAATCATTTGATGATGAAATATCATCAAAACATTCATTTTCAAATCCAGGTATCTTAGCTATGGCAAATAGAGGACCAAATACAAATGGAAGTCAGTTTTTTATTACAACAGGTAAAGCACCTTGGTTAAATGGTAAATATACAATATTTGGTAAAGTTAAAAATGAACAATCATATGAAGTTGTACAAAAAATACAATCAGTTAAAACAGGACAAGCAGATAGACCAGTTGATGAAATAAAAATTATAAAAGCATATATAAAATAATCAATGTTTTTATCAATATTAAAAAATTTTACCATAAGTAATGATACTTTCTTATTAGAACTAAATAAAGATGTACTAGATACAACTATGTTACAAAGTATGCTGGAGAGTAAAAAATTAGATATAAATTTTCAAAATAAAGATGGAAATAGTTTTTTAAATTTAAGTGTTATAAATAACAACAATGAAGCTTGTGTATGGTTAATACAAAATGGTATAGATATAACTCTAAAAAATAACAAAAATGAAAATGCTATTAAGCTATGTATAATCAAATCAAATGATTATGTATTTAATTATCTTGTAACATCTGGAAAATTGGATATTGATTTAATTGATGAAAATAAAAGAAGCTTACTTCAAAATGTAGTCATAAGTGGACAAGAAAATATGTGTTCTATTTTAATAAAACATGGAGCAAGTGTACACAATCTTGATAATAGAGGTAAAAGTGTTCTTTTTGATGCAGTTGCATATGGAAATGAAAATATGATTAATGCTATAGTATCTCTTAATGATATAAATTTAAATGCACAAGATATAAATGATGAAACAGTACTACACCAAATGGAATTGGAAAATAACATTGTACTTGGAAAAAAATTAATAGAACTTGGAGCTGATCCAACTATAAATAATAAAGAAGGAAAAAATTTTTTGACTAGTGTGGCTTCAAAAGGTATAGAATCAATGCCAATTATTGATACTGCAATAAATCAAGGATATAATTTAAATAATGTTGTAAGTAATAATAACAGTACTATACTTATGGAAACATTATCTGTATATTATAAACTACCTGAGAACGAAAAAGAAAGACGAGAATCATTATTATTAATGGCAAATTCTTTAGTACAAAAAGGCTTAGATGTAAATACTCTAAATGAGTATGGAGAAAATGCATTATTTGATGCAGTTAGAAAAAATGATTTTCAAACTTGTGCCTTTCTTATTAATAATAAAATAGATGTAAATAAAAAAAATAGATTAAATCAAATGCCATTACTTCTTGCTTGTTATAAAGGTATAGATTCTTTAAATATTATTTTACTTCTATTACATAATAGTGCTGATCCTACTATTAAAAATGAATTAAAACAAGATTTATTAGAAATACTAAATCAGTTAATCCTACATACACACAAACACAAAACATTAAAAAATAACTTTATTAAAATGTATTTAAATGAAAAGGGACAATATCTAACAGTGATAAAAGAAGTTTTGCAAAATTCTCAATATAAGGTAAATAATTTAGATTCACAAAATAAACCATTATTTTTTACACCATTGATATATGGACATTTTG
The DNA here is from genome assembly GCA_964516815.1 of uncultured Helicobacter sp. Lineage (GTDB taxonomy): Bacteria > Campylobacterota > Campylobacteria > Campylobacterales > Arcobacteraceae > CAIJNA01. Next base: position 12,663 of record CAZEXK010000019.1, read on the forward strand.
ATTTATTTCATGTGTATATAAATAATAAATTTGATATAAATTCTTTGGACAACAACGGAGCTAATATCTTTTTCCTTTATATAGAATTTGTATTTAAAATAAATAGACACTTTGCATCTTTTAAATCAAATATAAGCAATTTAGTAAGATTAAAAGCGGATATAAATCATACAAACGATGCTAAAAAAACTATTTTTTCACATGTGATTAAAGAAGGTACAAATACACAACTTTATAAAGATTTATTAGAAGCTTGTAGATTTAAGTATGATGCACAAGATAAATATGGTAGAACAATAGCTCATTATGCTATTTTAAATAAAAACTTAGCCATAACTCAATTGATTTATGCAAAAAATGAGGATGTACTTAATGTACCTGATGCTTTTGGAATTCTCCCTTTAATATATTCTGCACTTTTAACAGATACTCAAACAGTAAAATATATTTTATTAAAAAAGAACATACATATAAAATCGAATAAAACTATACCATTAGCCATAAAAGAAAAATTTTCATCAAAAGTTGAAAATATTGATATATTGAAAGATATGAGTAACAATGGCGATATAATTGATAAAGATTTGTTAAGAAAAATAACTATATTAATTGATCAAATTAAATCAGATTTTAAAATAAGGTAAAAAATTAATAGTTATGTTTGACTTTAATTCTTATTTTGTAAAACAACAACAGCAATTGCAAAACCACCATCGTGAGTTATACTCAAGCTTGATGTTTTAATATTGAATTTTTTTCTTATGTGTTTTTTGTATTTTAGCTGTGGTTGACCTAAAGGTGACTTAGTAATTTTAATATCCATAAATGAACACTCTTTCCCAATGCCAACTCCTATAGCTTTACTAGCAGCTTCTTTAGCAGCCCAAAATCCTGCATAAGAACTAGTAGTATTTACAAGTTTTATTTCTTTATTAGATAAAAATTTATTTAAGGCTTTTGTACCAAATTTATCTATCATTTTTTGTATTCTTGAAATTACCGTTATATCAATACCAATCAAATCATACTCCTAGATACCTTTGTAAAATTATTTTAGCAGCAAGAGAATCTATTCTTCCATCTCTTTTTTGTTTAATTTTACCTTTTATTAAATCCTTAGCTTCTTGAGATGACATATTCTCTTCTTGAAATACAATTTTACCTGTAAACTTCAAAAGCTTTACAAAGTGTGCTATTCTTCTTTGCATTTCTACACTAGCACTTGGTAGTCCAACTACTAATATATCTATATTCCAAAGTATCAAAAAGTCATCAACTTCAAAAGCAGCTTGATTTCTATTTTTCCTCAAAATAGCAGTACTTGGAGTGACAATATTCATAGCCAAACAAGTAGCAAGACCAATTCTTTTTAAACCAATATCAATGCAAGCGTATTTATTTTTGTCCATATTTAATTATATCATAATAGCTCTTATTACAAATATGCTATAATTTCGTACTTAAATACAGGATTATAAATGTCAAATACACAAATATTAAAAAATACAAATGCTTCAATATTAGATGAGTTCAATGCTTCAATAATGTTTGATAAAGAATTATACTCTCAAGATATAAAAGCTAGTATTGCTCATAGTAAGATGTTAGCTTTGCAAAATATCATAAGTCAAGAAGATCAAAGTCTAATTGAAAAAGGATTACTTGAAATAAAAAATGAAATTGAAACAGGAAAGTTTCAATGGAAAATTGAAGATGAAGATGTTCATATGGCCATTGAAAATAGACTAACACAAATAATTGGAGATGCAGGAGGAAGATTACACACAGCACGATCTAGAAATGATCAAGTTGCAACTGATTTTGCTTTATATGTACAAGAAAAAACATTAAGTATTAATGTAAAAGTAAAAGCTTTTATATCAACTTTAATTGAATTGTCTTCAAAACACACACAAACCTTAATACCAGGTATGACACACTTACAACATGCTCAACCAGTAAATTTAGGGTTCCACTTTTTGGCGTATGCAAATATGTTCAAAAGAGATTATGAAAGATTTGAATCATCACATAAAAGAAATAACTATTGTCCTTTAGGAAGTGCTGCACTTGCTGGTACTCCTCATAATATTGATAGATTTAAAGCAGCAGAACTTTTGGCTTTTGATGCTCCAACAAAGTGTTCAATTGACACATCATCAAATAGAGATTTTGCATTAGAAATTTTGTTTAATATTTCTACAAGTATGATGCATATAAGTAGATTAAGTGAAGAACTTATTTTATGGTCATCTTATGAGTTTGGTTTTGTAAGAATTAGTGATGAGTATGCGACAACTTCTTCAATTATGCCACAAAAGAAAAATCCAGATATACCTGAACTTTTAAGAGGAAAAACAGGAAGAACATATGGTAATTTAATGGCATTACTAACTGTTATGAAAGGCTTACCTTTAGCATATAATAAAGACACTCAAGAAGATAAAGAAGGTGTGTTTGATAGTGTTAAAACTATTGAAATATCTCTTGATATTATAAAAGAAGTGATGGATACTTTAATAATAAATAAACAAGCAATGCAAGATGCGTGTAAGATAGGACATTTAAGTGCAACTGATTTAGCTGATTATTTAGTAAAAAAAGAAAATATACCATTTAGAACCGCATATTATATTACAAAAGATGTTGTAGCAAAAGCTGATGAATTAAATAAAGATATGAGTGAATTGAGTATAGGCGAACTAAGAGATTCAAGTGAACATTTAGTAAATATAAGCGAAGAGATTATATCTATTTTAAATTTGAGAAATTCTATGAATGCAAGAACTTCATATGGTGGTACAAGTACTAATAGTACTCAAGAACAAATAGATGATTTTAAAAAGTGGCTTTCATAAATATAAATGATGTTAAATATATGATTGAATGCATTTTGTTCAATTTAAAGTTCTTTTATGCTAAAATAATATAATTATACAAAATAAAAGGATTTTATTGAACTGCATTGGAATTAAACATGATGGTCAAATATATGACATCCAAACTGCAAATGCCTTAAATATACAAGGTGAAGAAATAATAGCATCGAACACAAAAGATGCTTTAGAGATATTGAGACACACAACAGCACATATGATGGCACAAGCTATTAAAGAACTTTATCCCAAAGCACAATTTTTTGTTGGGCCAGTTGTTAATGAAGGTTTTTATTATGATTTTAAAGTAGAAACTTCTATTAGTGATGCTGATTTAAAAACTATTGAAAAGCAAATGAAACAAATAGCTAGTAAAAAATATGAAATTAAAAGATCTGAAATAAGCAAAGAAGAATTTTCTAAAAAGTTTGCTAAGGATCCCTTAAAACAAAAGGTATTAGAAAAGATTACAGATGAGGTATTGACCGTATATAAGCAAGGTGATTTTGAAGATTTGTGTAGAGGCCCTCACATGGAAAACACAAAAGATGTTAGAAACTTCAAACTTTTACGAGTTGCTGGTGCTTATCTTGGTGGTGATGAAAACAATGAAATGATTACTAGAATTTATGGTATTTCTTTTTTTGAAAAACAAGAGTTGAAAGACTATATTACTATGATGGAAGAAGCTGCAAAAAGAGATCATAGAAAATTAGGAAATGATTTAAAATTATTTACTTTTTCAGAAGAAATAGGAGCAGGTCTTCCTTTATGGCTTCCAAATGGTGCAAGACTTAGAGGAAAATTAGAACATATATTATATAAAGCTCATAGAATAAGAGGTTATGAACCAGTTCGTGCACCTGAGATATTGAAAGCTCAAGCGTGGATAACATCTGGTCATTATGCAAATTATAAAGAAAATATGTATTTTACTCAAATTGAGGGTCAAGAGTATGGTATAAAACCAATGAACTGTGTTGGGCACATTCAAATTTTTAAAGATGATTTGGTATCTTATAAAGATTTACCTTTAAAGTATTTTGAATACGGAGTTGTACATAGACATGAGATGAGTGGAACTATGCATGGTTTATTTAGAGTAAGAGAGTTTACTCAAGATGATGCACATATATTTTGTATGCCTACACAAGTAAAAGATGTAATTATTGAAGTTTTAGAATTTGTTGAATCACTTATGAAATTTTTTGATTTTCAATATGAAATGGAAGTGTCAACAAGACCAGAAAAAGCAATTGGTGATGACTCATTTTGGGAAAGCACAACTCAAAGTATAAAAGATGCCCTAGATGAAAATAATTATTCTTACGGGATAGATGAAGGGGGAGGTGCCTTCTATGGTCCTAAAATAGATATCAAAATTCTTGATGCTATTGGTAGAAAGTGGCAATGTGGTACAATACAAGTAGATATGAATCTTCCAGAAAGATTCGATATAGAATATACTACAGCTGATGATACAAGACAAAGACCTGTTATGATTCATAGAGCAATATTGGGTTCTTTTGAAAGATTTATTGGTATTTTAACAGAGCATGTAGCTGGAGAGTTTCCATTTTCTATTGCACCAATACAAGTTTCAATTATACCAATTGCTTCTGTACATAATGAATATGCAAAAAAACTACAAAAAGAGTTGATGTTGCTAGAAATTGATTCAAATATATTTGATAAAAATGATTCATTGAATAAAAGAATTAGAAATGCAGAAAAGCAAAGAGTTCCTATGATTGTAGTAATAGGTGATGATGAAGTTGCTAATGATATGATAGCCTTAAGAGATAGAAGACAAAGACAAAGAAGTGAACTTAGCAGAGCTGAATTTATTGAAATGTTAAAAAATAAAAAACAAGAGGATAAAATTTGAGTTTTAAAGATAATAAAAAAGACAATGTATTAATGAATGAAGACATTCGTTTTAAAGAAGTTAGATGTAATAGCGAAGAAGGTACACACGGTATCATATCTTCAAATGAAGCTTTAGCACTTGCAGATAAAGAAGGACTTGATTTAGTTTGTATAGCTCCTGATGCAAAACCACCAGTTGTAAAAATAATGAATTATGGTAAGTTTAAATATCAACAAGAAAAAAAGAAAAAAGAAGCTAGAAAAAATCAAAAAGTAATAGTTACTAAAGAAATTAAACTTTCAGTAAAAATTGCACAAAATGATATTAATTATAAAGTAAAACATGCAAGAGAGTTTATAGAAGCTGGAAATCATGTAAAATTTAGAGTATTTTTAAGAGGACGAGAGATGTCAAATTGGAAAGCAGGAGCTGAAGTTTTAAATGGTGTGTGGCCAATGATAGAAGATATTGGACAAAAAGAACATGAACCAAAATTTGAAGGAAGATATGTAAATATGTTAGTTGTTCCTCAGAAGAAAGAAAAACATTAGTATAGCAAATTTTAATAATATATAAAAAAGAAAAATATGAAAATGATAAGCTTAGTTTATTTTATAATAGTATCTATATTCTTTAGTGCTTGTGGTGGAGAAAGTGACTCATCAAAGACTCCTGATATAAAAAGTCACTATTCTTTTAATGATATGCATAAGTTTGTAAGCTTGACTAATGGTAGTATTAGTGATGCAGAAAATGACATTCGTTTTTTTAATACTGATTTAACAAGTGAAAATATTGATGATTTAACAGATGAAGAATCTTCTAGGTTAAAAGTCTATGATTTGATAAAAGAGCAAAACAAGCATCCATATCTAGATATTAAAAAGTTCACTTTAGAAGTTACACAAACTCAAATAATAGCAAAAGTACAGATGAAATCACTAGATTATAGTTTAATAGAC
>CAZEXK010000019.1:18470-25693 GCA_964516815.1 uncultured Helicobacter sp.
GTATCTTCTGATATTAATAAAAGTATTGAAAATAATGATACATTAGTATTTACAATTAATAAAAGTGTAGATTCTCGTTTGGATGCTATTACTTTAGATACTAAAGTAAATGTAAGTGTAGGAATAGAATTTAAGATTGCATTAAAAGATACAATATCAATTAAATAAGTTAAATTATTTTATTGTAGTTAATATAAACATTATTTTTAATAAAATACCTTAAAGTGAATTAGGCTATAATCTTATAAAATAATTTAAGAGAAATCATGAGTCAAACAATAACAGAAAAAATTTTTAGCGAACATATTGGAAAAGAAGTATATGCAGGAGAAATTGTAAGATCTTCTATTGATATGGTCATTGGAAATGATATTACAACACCTATATCAATTAAAGCATTCAATGAAAGTGGTGCAACAAAACTTGCAAACCCTGATGGATTTTCATTGGTACTAGATCACTTTATTCCTGCAAAAGATATAGCATCAGCAAATCAAGCAAGAATATCAAGAGATTTTGCAAATAAACATGATTTAAAGTATTTTTTTGATGAAAAAGATATGGGTATTGAACATGCTTTACTACCAGAAAAAGGCTTAATAATTCCAGGAGATGTAATAATTGGTGCAGATTCACATACTTGTACACATGGAGCATTAGGTGCTTTTTCTACTGGTATGGGAAGTACAGATTTAGCATTTGCAATGGTTAGTGGTGGAAATTGGTTTAAAGTACCTGAATCTATAAAAGTAATATTTACAGGAAAACCAAAAAAATATATATCTGGAAAAGATTTAATTTTAGAAATTATTAGAATTCTTGGAGTTGATGGTGCTTTATATAAAACTCTTGAATTTACAGGAGATACTATACAACATCTTTCAATGGATGATAGGTTTTCTTTATGTAATATGGCAATAGAAGCAGGAGCAAAATCTGGTATCGTTGCAGTTGATGATACTACAAGAGAATTTTTAAGTACAAAAAATTTAAGAGATACACCAAAAGAACATTATAGCGATGATGATGCTATTTATTGTAGAGTATTAGAAATTGATGTGGCTTCTTTAGAACCTGTTATTGCTTATCCTTTTTTACCTGACAATGGAAAACCTGTAAGCACTGCAGTTTCTGATAATATAAAAGTTGATCAAGTATTTATTGGATCTTGTACAAATGGAAGACTGAGTGATTTAAAAGTTGCATCAGAAATATTATTTAACAAAAAAGTTGCAAAACATACAAGAATGATTGTAACACCTGGGACACAACAAATATTAAGAGAAGCTAATAAACTAGGATATATAGATATTTTAGTTGATGCTGGTGCTGTTGTATCAAATCCTACTTGTGGTGCATGTTTGGGTGGTTATATGGGGATTTTAGGTGATGAAGAGGCATGTATTTCTACAACAAATAGAAACTTTATAGGAAGAATGGGAAGTAGATCTTCTAAAATCTATCTTTCAAATACAGCAGTTGCAGCAGCTTCTGCTATAAGTGGATATATAACAGACCCATATAGCTTATAAAATGTTTGATATTCCATGTGTTATTTTAGCAGGTGGAAAATCTTCAAGAATGGGCGAAAACAAAGTTTTTCTTCCATTTAAACACACTATACTTATAGATTATCAATATAATAAACTATCAAAAATATTTCACAAAGTTTATATATCTTCTAAAACAAATAAGTTTGAAAAAGATTATAATTTAATCTTAGACGAGGGTGAAGTATATTCACCTTTGTTAGCATTAAAAAGTATATTTACTACTATTAAAAATGATTCAGTATTTATAATATCTGTTGATACTCCTTTTGTAAGTGCCAGAACTATGGAAAAATTAATAAAAAAAAATAAAAACTATGATATTACTATTGCTAGAGATAAAAATAATAGTCATAATTTATTGGGTGTATTTAAAAAGACATTACTAAAAAATATTGAAGAAAACCTAAGTAAAGATATATATAAAATAAACTTTTTAATTAAACAATCAAAATCTAATATTGTTGAATTTGAAAACGAAGATGAATTTTTAAATATTAATTTTAAAGAGGATTATGACAAAGCTTTAAAACAAATAACTTAAGATAAAGCTAACCAAACTCCAACACCCATCATCATAAGTCCTGCCATTTTATTGATAAGTTTTATATTTGATGAATTTTGAAGTATCTTTTTTAAAAAACTTCCACCACTTGCATATATAATAAGACAAATGAATTCTAGAAATAAAATAAAAAATAAAAGTATATAAAGTTGTGGAGCAAGACTTAAGTTTTTATCAATAAAAGGTGGCAGTAAAGCTATAAAAAAAGCCCAACCTTTTGGGTTTGCAATTGCAGTTACAAAACCTTGTACTGCTAAACTTTTATTGGATACTAAATAAGAACATTTTTCTAAATTTATAGCCATTTTACCACGAGATAAAAACATAGTAATTCCTAGATATATTAAATAAGCACCACCTGAATACTTTAAAACTGTAAACATAGCAGGGTACTCAAGCATAATCGTTGCAACCCCTATAACAGATAAACTAGCAACTACTCCAACGCCCACTAGTTCTCCATACATCATATACATGGTTCTTTTTAATCCAATACTCATTCCCATACTAAGAGAAAGAGTCATGCACATTCCAGGAGTTAGTGAAACAATAAAAAATGTTGGTATAAATAGTGCTAAGAGTGATAAATTTACGTAGTCAAACATTTTATTTTCCTGATGTTTTTTGTGCAAGATTATATCATATATTATATTTGTTATAATGATATATATTTAAGAAAAAGGAAGTATTATGGAATACTTCAACCTGAGTTTTCCAAAACTTCATAAGCATCTTTTACATGCTTAAGTATTTGTGATACAGATTTACCTTTACTTTCGCCTTGATCTGTTGGGAACATTGCAAACTCTAATAATACTGATTTCATATTTTTCCTTTAAAAATTATATTTTCTTTCATAACGCGGTAACATACTTTGATTTCCTAGTATTCCACCTTGATGAATATATATAACATTATTAAGGTTTATACTATTTTTATTATACAATAATGTTTGAAACCCTATTGGATCATATAAGAGATCAAATTCAATATTTGTTTGTTTTTTGAGTTCTAAATACATTTCATAGTTAGATTTGTAAAGTTTTCCAAAATGGAACTTCTTTTCTTTTTTTAATATTGTGGGATGATAGTTTTCATTTGACTCTAATTGCAAAAATTGTTTTTTTAGATATTTATCATCTCCAACACACGAACATGTTAAGACTTCAACATCACAGTATTTTTGTAAAAAAAGTGAAGTAGTACCCGTACCACTTGGAAGAAATATTTTTGAATCAACTAAATTATTTATTTTGATATATTCATTTATTTCATTTGCTAAGAGTTTTATTCCAAAAGATGCTTCACTTATAGCACCACCTTCTTTTACAATCAAGATTCCTTCCTCTTTTAATGTGTTGATATCTATATCCTCATATATTATTTGCATATTATTTTCTAAGGAATATTTATAATTGCCATTTGGATTATCTTCTAAGTACTTTGGAATATGTGTAGTGTAATAAATAAATTTCCATTTTTTTATTTTACATAATACTGATAAACTATACATAGAATTTGACTGATTTGAGCCATGTGATATAAGAGTATTTATTTTTGAAAAGTCATTTTTTAAAAAGTAATATAATTTTCTAGCCTTATTACCAGAAAAATCTTTATCTAATAAGTCATCTCTTTTGATTAGAAAGTTAAAATTGTTAAACGATATTTTTTGTATGGGAGAATTTATCATATGTGTAATAATAAAAAAAGGTAAGTATAAAAATACTTACCTTTTTTGCTAATTTTAAAAACTTATTATCTAAGTTCTTTAATTTTTGCAGCCTTACCTTTAAGTCCTCTAAGGAAATGTAATTTAGCTCTTCTTACTCTACCTCTTCTTAGCACTTCAATAGATTTTAAACTATCTGAGTATAAAGGGAAAATTCTTTCAACACCAATTGAGTTTGCACCAATTTTTCTAATAGTAAAAGTTCTAGAAACACCTTCACCTCTTAAAGCAATAACAATTCCTTCAAAATTTTGAACTCTAGTTTTAGTACCTTCTTTAATTTCAATACCAAGTTTTAGTGTATCCCCAGCTCTAAATTGTGGAGCTTCTTTTTGCTCTAACTGTGCAGATTCAAAAGCTGCTATGTATTTATTTTTCATTTCTTTCCCTTTTTATTTCGGGGTTGTTCTTCAACATTGCCCCATTTTAAGTCTTAAACTTATGTTTAAGATGGTCTATAGTATTTAGTTTTACATATAGATAGTTTTTTTTTCAAGTTGCGAATTTTAGCATGGTTTCCCTTTACATATTCTGAAGGTACTTTTGAACCATCATATTGCAAGGGTTTACTAAAAGATGGAGCTTCTAGCAAAGCATTATCAATTTGATTAAAATCGTTATAGCTTTCATCTTCTAAGGACTCAAAATTACCCAATACATCTTTAATATTTCTACTTATTGCATCAGCCATAATTAAAGATGGTAACTCCCCACCTGTTAATATATAATCACCTACACTAAATACCTCATTGGCATATTTTTCAATTACTCTTTCATCAATACCCTCATATCGTCCTGAAACAAAGATTATATTTTTTTTATTTGCTAAGCGTTTTGCATCATTTTGATTAAATGCTTTAGCAGCTGCTAGTGGAAAAATAATATATGCATCTTTGTATTTGTGTTTTATTGTATTTAGAGTATCATATAGTGGTTGAGGAAACATTAATTGACCAGCTCCACCTCCACATAATGTATCATCTACTTTTTTATGTTTACTTTTAGTAAAATCTCTTGGATTATAAAAATCATAAGATATTAATTTTTTATCAATTGCTTTTTTTAAAATTGAATCTTTAAAGTAAAAGTCAATTAAATTTGGAAAAAGTGTTACAAATGAAAAATTCATTTTAATCCTTAATTAGATATAATTTCAACATGATAACATTAAAAGACATAGAAAATGCAAAAACAAGACTTACTGGAATTGTCCACGATACTCCTCTAACTTTAGCACCAATACTAAGTAAAGAATTAGGTGCAAATATATATTTAAAAAAAGAAAATTTACAAATAACAGGTAGTTTTAAAATTAGAGGCTCATTTAACAAATTGTCAATATTAAGTAATGATGAGAAAAAACAAGGTATAGTTGCTGCAAGTGCTGGTAATCATGCACAAGGATTAGCATATAGTGCAAAACATTTTAATGTGGATGCTACAATTATTATGCCAGAAGCTACTCCTCTTATAAAAGTTTCAGGAGTAAAATCTCATGGAGCCAATGTAATTTTACATGGTAGTAATTATGATGAAGCTTATGAATATGCTATGAGATATACTAAAGAACATAATAAAATATTTATACATCCATTTGCAGATGATGAAATTATAGCAGGACAAGGTACATTAGCTTTAGAAATTTTAGAAAATTTACAAGAAATAGATATGTTTATTATACCAATAGGTGGTGGAGGCTTAATTGCTGGAATGGCAACTGCAATTAAGCAATTACGACCGGATATCAAAGTTATAGGTGTAGTTGCTAGTGGTGCTAATGCTATGAAATTATCATTTGATTGTAAAAGCATTCAAAAAGTTGAAAGTATAAAAACTATCGCTGATGGAATTGCTGTTAAAAAAGTAGTTCCTGTTATGTATGATGATTATATATCAAAATTAGTAGATCAGATTGTAGAAGTAAGTGACAATGAAATAGCAAATGCGATTTTGTCATTATTGGAAAAACAAAAACTAATAGTTGAAGGTGCTGGAGCTACATCGCTTGCTGCTGTTATGCATAATAAAGTTGATATAAAAGGTAAAAATGTTGTTTTACCTTTAAGTGGTGGAAATATTGATGTTACTATGTTATCTTTGATAATAGAAAAAGGTTTAATAAAATCAAATAGAAAAATGACATTAATAATCACATTGTATGATAAACCAGGAGCATTAAAAAACCTTACAAATATTTTTGAGCAAACAGATGCCAATATTGTGCAAATAGATTATGATAGAGATTCTGTATCGTTAGACTTTGGAGATGCTAATATTATTATTTCAATTGAAACAAAAGGAAGTGAGCATCAAAAGCTGATACAAGATAGCTTAGACGAATCTGGATATAGATATAAAAAGATTTAGTTTTATCAGTTTTTTATAAAAACTACACTAAAATGGCAAAATAAATTATCATAACATTATTGTTAGATAAAAGAATGAATAAAAGGGATTTATAAAATGAGCGATAGATTATTTACATTTCTTGGTACTTTAGGTGGGCATGAGCAAACTTGGCTTATATTATCACATTTAGCACTAACGATTATTATAGTATTTTTAATTGCGAGACTTGCTGTTAAAAAAATTGAACTTGTACCAACTGGTTCACAAAATATACTTGAAGCATACTTAATTAGTGTAATTTCAATAGGAACTGATTCTATGGGTGAGAAAAATTCTAGAAAATTTTTACCATTAATAGCTACATTAGGTTTGGTTATATTTGTTGCAAATATGATGGGTATTATTCCTGGTTTTGAATCTGTTACAGGTAATATCAATTTTACATTATCTTTAGCGATTATTGTATTTGTATATTATAATTATGTTGGATTTAAAGAAAATGGAGCTAAATCTTATTTAGGTCATATGATGGGTCCTGTACCTGCACTTGCTCCTTTAATGTTTCCAATTGAAATTTTATCTCATTTTTCAAGAATTATTTCATTAGCATTTAGGTTATTTGGATCAGTTAAGGGTGATGATATGTTTTTATTGGTATTACTTATGTTAGTTCCTTGGATAGCTCCATTACCTGGATTTTTCTTCTTATTTACATTTGGTATTTTACAAGCATTCATTTTTATGATACTTACATATGTATATATTGCTGGTTCTGTTATGATGAAAGAACAAGATCATTAATCTAAAATAAATAAAAATAAAAAGGAACTTCTATTTGAAGTTCCTTTTTTTATGCCATATATTTATGAGCTCAAGCTTATTATGAATACTTTTTATTTATTCAAAGATATAGTTTAGTTTGAGTTATACTTAATAAAAAATAATATATTTATTGTTTGTATTCAAAATTAGTTAACAAGATGTTATAAATACAGTTTACTATAGTTTATATAAAATTTTTTATTAA
>CAZEXK010000020.1:0-25585 GCA_964516815.1 uncultured Helicobacter sp.
TAATTTGATATAAAATACACTTATGAAAAACAATCCATTCATCTGGGATAAATACTCAGATCAACCATATCCTATAAAAGATAAAGTTTATAAAAATAAAATGCGTAAAAAGTATGCATATGATTACATATCTTTAATACTTACAAATGTTATATTTTTTCCTTTGAGTATTTTGTTAATGCCTTTTTTTAAAAATAATCAAAAACTTAATAATAAGTTTTATTCAATGGGAATTGATTTACATAAAGGTGAAATTCAAAAAGAACTAATAAATGAGTTAGGTGTAAAATCTGTACTTCTTAGGTTTCCTTTATGGGAAATTGATAAAATAAATGAATATTTAAATTGTGTAAAAGCTTATCATGATGATGGTATTGAAGTACTTATTAATGTATTGCAAGATAGGGATAACATTGAAAATAAAACTTTTTTAAAAATTAATATAAATTTAGTTTTTGAGACATTTTCTCCTTATGTAAAAGAATATCAAATTGGAAATGCAATAAATCGTACAAAGTGGGGCTTTTTTTCTATGGCAGAGTATCTTATATGGTATAAGTCAATTCAAGAAATAAGAGATATCAAGTATAAAGACGTAAGACTAATTGGTGCTGGTATTATTGATTTTGAATTTCATTATACCATTAGAACTCTTTTTAATTTTTTAGATATTAAATTTGATAAAACTTCATCATTATTATATGTGGATAGAAGAGGGGCTCCAAATAATAAACAAATGCTTATTTTTGACACTAAAAATAAAATTAATATGCTTTATTCTATTGTAAAATTATCGCTTAAAACATCAAATGACATATATATTACAGAAGTAAATTGGCCTTTATCAAATACTGCACCTTATGCACCAACTAGTGAAATTGAATGTGTTAGTGAAAATGATTATTCAAAATATATGCTTGAATATTATAGTATTGCAAAAAAAACAAATAAAATACAAAGAGTGTATTGGCATCAGTTAATTGCACCTGGTTATGGACTAGTTGATAATAGAGATGGAAAAATTAGAAAAACAAAAGCTTTTTATGAATTTAAAAAGATGATAGAAGGAAATAAATGATAATTGAATATAAAAAGCAAAGTGAACTTACTAAATATTTTGAAAAGAATATTAAATGCAATAAATTTAAAAAAGGAACTTTTTTTGAAAAATTAGGCATAAAAAGTGTGACATATCCTGATATTTATTTTCATACGGGAGCGCTAAACAAGCATGCAAAGCTTATGATAGAAAATTCAAAAATAGTCATTGTAAACTCTAGTATTTTAAAAGATGAGCTTTTAAAAGATTTAACAGTGCAAGAAAATACTATAAATGTTATTTATCCAACAGTTGATGTTCCTGAGTATAAAAAGAAAACCTTGCAAAAGAATTTTTTACATAAGCATAATATACATAAAGATAATAAAATTATATATTTTACAGCTGAAAATTTTATGAGATCTGGTTTTGAAAATTTTTGCGATATTATTAATAAAATAGAATCAAACAACTTTAGTGTATTTATTACTTGCAATAATGATAAAGAACTTGTATATGTAAAAACTATTGTAAAAAAATATTCATTAGAATATTCTGCTAATATTATTAAAGAAGAAATATTTAACGTTAGTGATATATTTGTTTTACCTACAATAAATAAAAACTTTTCACTAAATATTATAAAAGCTATGGCAAACAAATGTGTGGTTTTCATACCACAAAGTAATTATAGTGTTGAGATATTGGATGTTTTTTCGATTATGGATGATGAAAATGATTCTAATACAGCTTATAAAATTGACATGCTTTTAAGAGTACCCGATGAATTAAAGAAAATTAAAAAAGAAAATTATAATTTAGCTAAGAAACTAAATAAATCTTATGCGCAAAATAAATTAAAGAAAATTATAAAACAATTAAAAACAAACTAAAATTCATGCCCAAGAATGGCTAATTTTATTTTCATGAGATTTGCATCTCTTGATATAGATGAATTTGCAATATTTAACACATCAATTTCAGGGATATTACTTTTTAAGTTACTTAAACTATTTGCATTTTGTGAATCCAAATTGATTTGTTGTGTAGGCTTATCTAATGAATTAGTATAATTTTTATTAATATGATTTGAAAAATCAATAGGTTTTAATTTATCTAATATTTTTTCGTATTCATTTTTAGAAACTTCATTAGAACTTTTCTCAATAAAATCTTTTTTTTCATTATTCGTATCTACTGTATTTTGATTATCAGTTTTATCAATATGCTTATATTGATCATATAAGCTTATTTGAAGCTGTTGTTTAGCTATATTTACTGTACCTAATTCAATTTTCACGATTTTTCCTCATTTAAAAAAGTATTACAAAACGATACAGTATTAAAAGTAAAAGCTTAATTAAAATTATAGATTACTTCGATACAATTAAAAAAAATTAGGATTAAACTTGGAATCAATTATACAAGACTGGGGTTACTTAGCATTATTTTTATATAGTTTTGGTGGAGGGATGTTAGGGATTGCTGTTGCAGGATTCTTTGCATTTAGTGGGGATTTGAATATATATTATGTAATTATTGTTGCTTTTATATCAAACTTATTAGGTGATCAGTTTTTGTTTACAATTGCCAGAAATAATAAAAAATCTGCAAAAGAAATAATGCAAAAACATAAACGTAAAATAGCTTTATCATATTTGTTAATTAGAAAATATGGTTCACTTGTCGTTTTTATTCAAAAATATCTTTATGGTATTAAGACATTAATACCACTTGCTATGGGTTTGAGTAAATACAACAATAATAAATTCTTTGTATATAATATACTAGCATCATTGATTTGGTCTTTAGTAATTGGAGGAACATCTTTTATGCTTGGTGATGTTTTTGTTGCTTTAATTGAAGAATATAAAGTATATGGAATTATAATTCTCGTAATTATAGTACTTTCATTTTATACTTTTATGAAAAAATATTAAATTTATTATCAAATATTTTTATGAATATTTGATAATCAAGTATATATAATAATAAATCCATTAATAGGTACAATTAGTTACAATTTATATCAATTCTAGCCACTTATTCTTATAATATTATGTGTAATTTGTTCTCATGCAAAAAATAATATATTTTATACATTGTTATTAACAAAATAAAAAGCAATACTTAGCTAAAATAATTATCAAATAAAATATATAAAAAGGATTTTTATGAGTTTAATAAGTAGCTATAAGGCACACACTCAAGAACGAGCACAATTAGGCGTACCAGCATTGGCTTTAACAGTAGACCAAGTTGCAGATTTAGTTGAATTACTAAAAGCTTCACCAATAGTGGAGCAAGATTATCTTATGGATATTTTTGTAAATAAAATACCAGGTGGTGTTGATGATGCAGCTTATGTAAAAGCTGCATTTTTAAATGACATAATACAAGAGAATGTAAAATGTGAAGCAATATCTAAAGTTAAAGCCTGTGAAATATTGGGGCTAATGTTAGGTGGATTTAACGTAACACCTTTGGTTGAAGCACTTAAAGATGAACAAACAGCTGAAACAGCAACAGTGCAACTTAAAAATACTATTTTAGTGTATGATGCATTTAATGATGTTAAAGCATTGATGGATGAAGGTAACCCTCATGCAAAAAGTATAATCGAATCTTGGGCAAATGCTGAATGGTTTACAAATAAACCAAAAATGGCTAGTGAAATAACTGTAACTGTATATAAAATTCCAGGAGAAACAAATACAGATGATTTATCTCCTGCATCTGAAGCATTTACAAGAGCAGATATTCCTGTACATGCAAATTCATTTTTAATTAATAGAATGGAAAAGCCATTAGAAACTATGGATGAACTAAAGAAAAAGGGTCATCCATTAGCTTATGTTGGTGATGTGGTAGGAACTGGATCTTCAAGAAAATCAGGAATAAATTCTGTTCAATGGCATACAGGTGTTGATATTAAAGGTATACCAAATAAAAGAACTGGTGGAATTGTTATAGGTGATATTATTGCTCCTATTTTCTTTAACACTGCAGAAGATTCAGGATGTATTCCAATTCAAGCACCTGTTGAAAATCTTGAAACTGGTGATGTTATCACAGTTAAACCTTTTGATGGAGTTATTCAAAAAGATGGTAAAACAGTAAGTGAATTTAAAATCTCACCAAACACATTGCCAGATGAAATGAGAGCTGGAGGAAGAATTCTTTTAATTATTGGTAAAGGATTAACTGCAAAAGCAAGAGAAGCCTTAGGTTTAGATTCTGGAGATATTTTTCTGGTTCCAGAACAACCAGTTGATGATGGTACAGGATTTACATTAGCTCAAAAAATGCTTGGAAAAGCATGTGGTATTGAAGGTGTAAAAGCTGGAGTTTATTGTGAGCCTATTGCAACAACAGTTGGATCTCAAGATACGACAGGAGCAATGACCAGAGATGAAGTTAAAGAATTAGCAGCACTAAATTTTGGTGCTGATATGGTTATGCAATCATTTTGTCACACATCTGCTTATCCAAAACCAGCAGATATTAAATTACAACATACACTTCCTGATTTTATGACTGAAAGAAAAGGATTTGTACTTAGACCAGGTGATGGAGTTATTCACTCATGGTTAAATAGACTTTGTTTACCAGATACTGTAGGAACAGGTGCAGATTCTCATACTAGATTTCCTATAGGTATTTCATTTCCAGCTGGTTCTGGTCTTGTAGCATTTGCAGGAGTTACAGGTATGATGCCTTTGACTATGCCTGAATCTGTGTTAGTTAGATATTCAGGGACAATGCAACCTGGGATTACATTAAGAGATTTAGTTAATGCGATTCCTCATCAAGCGATCAAAGATGGATTATTAACAGTAGAAAAAAAAGGTAAAAAAAATATTTTTGCAGGTACAGTTCTTGAAATTGAAGGACTAGAAGATTTAAAATGTGAACAAGCATTTGAATTATCTGATGCATCAGCTGAAAGAAGTGCTGCAGCATGTACAGTTAAACTAAATAAAGAACCTGTAGTTGAATACTTACAATCAAACATAGTATTGATTGAAGAACTTATAGCGCAAGGTTATAATGATAAAGCTACATTACAAAGAAGAGCTGATAAAATGAAAGATTGGATTGAAAATGGCGTATTACTTGAAGCTGATAATGATGCTAAGTATTTAGCGACTATTAATATCAATCTTGATGATATTACAGAACCAATACTAGCATGTCCAAATGATCCAGATGATGTTAAAACATTAAGTGAAATTGCACAATCTGGACTAAGAACTGATATTGATGAAGTTTTTGTTGGTTCATGTATGACTAATATTGGTTTGTTCAGAGCTGCTGGTGAAATTTTAAGAGGTGAGGGTACTGTTGCAAATAAACTTTGGGTTTGTCCTCCTACTAAAATGGATGAAAAAACTCTCCAAGAAGAAGGTTATTATAGTGTATTTGGAGCATCAGGAGCTAGAACAGAACCTCCTGGTTGTTCATTATGTATGGGTAATCAAGCTGCAGTTGCACAAAATGCATGGGTATTTTCAACATCAACTAGAAATTTCGATAATAGACTAGGTAAAGGTTCTCAAGTTTATCTTGGATCTGCTGAATTAGCTGCTGTTGTTGCACTTAAAGGAAGAATTCCAAGTGCTGCTGAGTATTTAGAAATTGTACAAAGTAAAATTACTCCTGAAATTACAGATGATGTTTATAAATATCTTAATTTCCATAAAGTATCTAAAGATGAACTATCTGCTATGATTAAATAATAATATTTATACTTAATATTGTAAAAAGGTTCAAACAATTGTTTGAACCTTTTTTTATTTGTTATATGATATGATGTATGAAAATTTCATTGAAGAAAATTTAGATAGAATTTTAAAAATAATTACTAGGACATTACATGAATAATAATTTAAGAAAATCAATAAATAAGAAAGCGTTTACATTAATGGAATTAATGGTTGTTATTATTATCTTAGGTTTATTAGCTGCATTTGTTTTACCTTCTTTGACCGGAAAAGGAGAAGAGGCTAAAAAGAAAATAGTTTGTATTCAAATGAAAAGTATTAGTCAAGCCCTTAAAATGTATAAAATTGATAATTCAAATTATCCTAGTACTATTGATGGCTTAAGTGTAATTAAATTTGATGAAGGTAAAATACCAAAAGATTCATGGAATAATGAATTTATATATGCTAAAACAAATAATGAATCATTCGAACTAATTTCTTTTGGAGCAAATAAAAAAGAAGGTGGAGAGGATGATATCTATTATACAAAATGTGGACAAGACAAATAAAAAATCATTTACTTTAATTGAGATTATAATTGTTACAATTATAATCTCACTTGTATACTATTTCTCAATCTCAAGTTTTTCTTTTTCTAAAATAATTTCAAATAAAACAAATATTCAAAACATACAGACATTTATGTCAAAATATAGCTTTGATAACTCTTTATCCTTAAAGTGCATAAATGATGGAAAAAAATGTTTAGTTTTTAGAGATGGTAATGTTACTGATGAAATATTAAATTTATTTTTAGAAAAACCAATTGTATATGAATACAATAAATCTTTAAAAATTGTAGAATTTAGTGATATTGAGTTGGAACATCTGCAAAGATATGAAGTTTGTTTTGAATACAATATTAATAAATATCGTAAAAAAAAAGATATAATTGTTCAAGTAAAGGATAAGGTTTATATACTAAATTCGTTTACAAATAAAGTTATCATATTAGAATATCTAAATGATGTGATTGATTACTTTGATAACTTAGAATATAAGGTAAGAAATGATTTTTAAATATAAAGGTTATGATGTAAAAGGAAACATTCTTTCATCTACAATAGAAGCTGAATCTTTACACATAGCCAAATTAAAACTAAAACAAAAAAAAATTATTATTCTAAAAATAAAAGCCAATAATCTTAGTTTTTTTACAAAATTATTTAAAAAATCCAAACAAAAAATATCTCCTTTAATTCTTAGCGTAATATCAAGGGATTTGAGTATTTATTTAAATTCAGGTATTTCACTTCTAAATGCAATGAAATTAATAAATCAAAGATACAAAAATGATAAGAAACTATCACCTTTTTTTGAATCTATTATTAGTTATTTAGATGAAGGTAAAAACTTATATACTTCACTAAATCTACAAAAAATAATAGATCTTCCAGAATTTTATTTACAAAGTATAAAAATAAGTGAAGATGGTGGTATTTTAAAAGATGTATTACTTGAATTAAGCTTATATTTACAAGAACAATACAAATTATCAAAACAAATATCTCAAGCTATGACATATCCAATATTTATAATTGTTGTATCTATTTTAATGGTTGCTTTTATGTTAAGCTCAATAGTGCCAAAGATTACATCAATTTTTGTACAAAACAATCAAAGTCTACCTTCTATTACTCAATTTGTAATTGATGCAGGTGATTTTATTAATACAAACTATATTGTTATGATTGTAATTACTTTTATTAGTATTACATTATTTACATATTTTATGAAAAATTATTATAATTTTAAAAGAAAAATAGACTCAATCATAATGAAAATGCCATTTATTGGTTCACTTGTAGAAATAAGCGAGTTATCAAGATTTGCCTATATTAATTCAATTTTAATTAAATCAGGAGTTCCTATTGTTCAATCTTTTCAAATGGGAGCTAATATATTAAATAACTTAGTATTAAAAGAATTATTTTTAGATGCTAGTAAAAAAATTGTTGAAGGTGAAAAGATGTCAAGTATTTTAGATAATCATAAAATATACGTAGTTGATATTGCTTTCATTCAAGCAATTGCTATTGGAGAAGAAACATCTAAATTACATCAAGTTTTAGAAAACTTAGCACAATTATATAGTAGTATGAACAAAGACAAAATAGATACTTTTATATCATTACTTGAACCTGTATTAATGTTGTTTGTAGGTACTATTGTAGGTTTTATTTTAATTGCAATGTTATTGCCAATATTTTCAATGAGTATTTAAATCTTGAGAAAAGTAAAATCTATAATACTATTGATTAGTTTAATCTTTATTGTAGCAATTTCTGTTTTAGTAATGAAAAATTTAGATGACAGTGAAGAATTTATTAATATTATGCAAACATCAAGTAAATTTACACAAACCAATATATTGGTTAATAATACAAAAAATATTATTATTGAATTAATAAAAGATAAAAATTTAAATGAAATATTAGATTCCTTACAGCGTACAAAAATAAATATTTTGCCATTATTTTATAAAGACATAAGTGTTTTTATTAAAGTACCAGTAGAGCTTGATTTTAATGAAAATTACTACTTAAATGCAAAAAATAAATCAAAACTAATAAAACAACTTTATGATGACGAAGTATATTATCCAGATGATTTTGTAAAAATATATAAAGATAAAAATATAACAAACTTTAGACAAATAAACTATATACTTGATGAATATGTAAGTACCACTAAAGATACAAATATATTAAAAATACAAGATAAATTTAACTTTATAAGTATAGATGAAAATACTACTGCATACAGATGTGATTATGATATTGATGTATCTGGTTTAAAATCTCATGTCAATATGATAGTAACATTAAAAAATAACAAAACCGATGTAATTTTAGACTTTTATTTTAAAGAATAATTTATAAAATAATTTACATATCTTGCACACGATTTTTACACACTAAATTATTATAATAATAATCTAAAAGGAAACAAAATGATAAAAACAATTTTAAAAACAATAGTTATTTCTATAATAACAGTTAGTATTGCAAATGCAGAACTACTTGACTTATCTGGAAATGAAAGAGGTATTGATGTTACTCTAAAAAGCACTAAATCTTTAGTAGTTGGAGAAAATGATTTATTCGTAACTTTGTCAAAGAATGAAACTTCAATTAATGATGCAAAAGTTAGAATAAAATTCTTTATGCCAGAAATGCCAGGTATGCCTTATATGGAATATAAAGCAAAAGGTAAAATGATAGATGGAAAATACAAAATGACAATTAATTTTAGCATGGCAGGTACATGGCAGTATAAATTAGAATGGAAAACATCAGATGATTTGGTTTATAAATCAAGAGGTAGTGTTAATTTATAATTATAAGTTGATATAAATTATGATAGTAAAAATATTTAACTTTAGTATAATCTTTTCAACAATTATGTTTGCAAGTACATTTGATGATATTATTAATAACACTTTAAAAAATAATGATAATTTACATATTATGAAAACTAATATTGATATTTCAAGGCAAGATGAGTTATTAAGTACAAAATGGGAAAATATAGTTTTGGGATTAGGAGTAAATGATATACTTCTTGATGATTTATCAAATAGAAGTATCGAACCAATGCAAAATCAATTTATTTCTTTTTCTCAAAAAATACCAATAGGAAATAAATTAAAATATAAAAAAGATATTTCAAATACAAATTCAGAAATATTTTTTCATTTACTAGAAGATAAAAAAAATCAATATCGTTCTAGTATTTTGCAATATTTAAATGAGTACACAATACTAAATAAAAAAGTTTTTTTGCTAAAGAGAAAAAATAAAAATATAAAAAAAATAATTCGTCTTCAAGAAGAAAACTTTAAAATAAATTCCGTAGGACAAGTGGCTATTGTAAATTCTAAAATAATGTATGAAAATACAAAATTAAGAAAAAGAAAAATACAAAATGATTTAAAGAATATTAAATTAGAGTTACAAAACATATCATATTTAAGACAAGACAATATTAAACATACACTCTCAAAGCAAAGTATCCCAATTGTTGATGTCAATACAAGTTTAAAAAATAATAATATGTACAAATCCTTAGAAAAAAGAATGCAAAAAAGTAAGCAAAACATATCATTACAAAAGGCAATGATAACAAATGATTTAAATTTTAAAGTAGGGTATTACCAAAGAAAAGAATTCGATGATTATTTGTCTTTTTCACTTTCATACCCTTTATCTATATATGGAAGTGAAGATATAAAAATACATAAATCAAAAAAAATACACTTAAAAAACAAATCTTATTTAAGTATATTCGAAAATGAATTTAGAATAAAAATACAAAAGTTATTATTGGATATGAGCTTTGCAAATAATAATTATTATACTATTTATTCTAAAATAATTGTTAATAAAAAATTCGTTAATAAAATTTTACTCTCACAAAACTTACAAATAAAATTAAACACAATTAAACAATTAAACAATGACAATGACATAATCAATGAAAAATTAAAGGCGCTAGAAGAACAAAATAAATTCTATAAAGCCAAGGCAAAATTACAATATTATATAGGAAAATTTTAATGAAATACATAGTAGTACTATTTATTATCTTAGTTTACAGTGATGCAAAAATTATAAATACTAAGCAGTTATTTAATACAAGTTTAACAAAAGTAAAAAAAATGGATATATCAAATAAAAAAACATTTTATGGTAATACAACTTATGATGAGACAAGCATAAATGATATTGTATTAAGATATGATGGTTATATCAAAGACTTAAATGCAAATTCTGTACATAAATTTATTAAAAAAGATGAGATATTATTTTCTATATATTCAAAAGAAGTAGTCCAAACCTTAGATGAGCTTACAATTGCGCTTAAACATAATTATAATAATAATTTTATAAAAAATATTGAAGATAGATTGATGTTATTAGATATCAATGAAAATATAATTAAACAAATCAAAAAAACAAAAAAAACTCCTTATTATATCGATGTCAAATCAAAATACACAGGAATAATTATAAACAAATCAATTAATGAAGCTTCATATATAAAAAGTGGTGAAAGGTTATTTCAATTAGCTAATATTTCATCTTTATGGGTTAATGCAGAAGTTTATCAAAAAGATTTAAATTTTATAAAAAAAGATATGAAAGCTAGTATTTATATTCAAGGATTAGGAGTATATGAATCAAAAGTAGAACTTATTCATCCAATTGTAGATAATAAAACAAAAACAGTATCAGTAAGATTATTAATTGATAATAAAGATTTAAAGATATTTCCAAATATGTTTGCAAAAATAACAATTATGGAAAATAAAAAGTCGATGTTAGTTTTACCTAAAACTGCAGTCATTACAAAAGCAAATAAACACTATGTATTTAAACCACTTGAAAATGGTGAATTTGAACCAATTGAGATTGATGCTAGAAGAATAAATAGCAATTCATTTGAAATCCTTTCATCACTTAAAGAAAATGACGTAGTGATTAACAATGCTTTGTTTATGTTAGATAGTGATGCTGTTACTAATGGTTTGTATGAAGAAGAAGAACAGTGGTAAAATAGTATGATTGAAAAAATAATAGAATTCTCATTAAAAAATATATTTTTGACCTTAATGTTTAGTTTAGTATTAACACTTTCATCTCTATGGGCCTTTAAACATATATCTTTAGATGCTATTCCGGATTTATCTCCTCCTCAAGTTATAGTACAAGTAAAATGGGCAGGTCAAAGTCCTAAAGTTATTGAAGATCAAGTTGGATACTCACTTGTATCAAATCTTATGTCTTTACCTGGTATTAAAACTGTAAGAGCTATGAGCTCATTTGAAAATGCACTAATATATATAATTTTTAAAGATGATGTTGATATATATGAATCAAGAAATAGAATTTTAGAACAACTATCTCAATTAAGTCCTACGTTCCCAAAAGATGCAAAGGTTACAATGGGTCCTGACGCTACTGGAATTGGGTGGGCTTATGAATATGCTTTACAATCCAAAACAAAATCATTAAGTGAACTTAGAAGTTTGCAAGATTATTATTATAAGTATGCTCTTCTAGGAGTTGATGGAGTTAGTGAAATTGCATCATTAGGTGGTTTTGTAAAAAACTTTCAAATTACTTTAAATAATGATGCTTTAGT
Source organism: uncultured Helicobacter sp. (assembly GCA_964516815.1). GTDB lineage: Bacteria > Campylobacterota > Campylobacteria > Campylobacterales > Arcobacteraceae > CAIJNA01. The sequence goes on from CAZEXK010000020.1 coordinate 11,953, forward strand.
ACAATACAATATTTCAACACAAGAAATAATAAAAAAAATACAGCAAAGTAATAATGACAAGGGTGGAAGAGTAATATTAGAAAATGGCTTTGAACAAATAATTACTGCGAGTGGATATTTGAAAAATGTACAAGATATACAAAATATTACTGTAAAAGTAAATGACACAATTGCCTTAAAAATAAGAGATATTGCTGATGTACAAGTTTTACCATCAAATAGAAGAGGTATGGCTGATTTAAATGGAAACGGTGAAACTGTAGGAGGTATTGTTGTTGTAAGATATGGGGAAAATACTTATGATGTTATTAAAAGAGTAAAAGAAAAACTAAAGACATTAAAAGTTGATGATGTAGAAGTAATACAAACATACGATAGAACATCTTTAATAGATAAGGCAATTGATAATTTAAATTTTACATTATTTGAAGAAAGTATTATAGTTATAATAGTTACTCTTTTATTTTTATTTCATTTTAGATCTGCACTAATTATTATTATTGTATTGCCATCAACTGTTGCTATTACTTTTTTACTTATGCATTTTTTCAAAATAGATTCAAATATTATGTCTTTGGGTGGAATTGCTATTGCAATTGGCGCTATGGTTGATGCTGCTATTGTTATGGTTGAAAATGCGCATAAACATATATATTTAGCACAAAAAGATGGTGAAGCTATATCTTATAAAAAAAGATTAGAAGTTGTATTGGCATCATCAAAACAAGTAGGGAGACCTATATTTTTTGCATTAATTTTAATAGTTGTATCATTTTTGCCAATATTTGCTCTTGACGGACAAGAAGGAAGACTATTTACGCCTTTAGCATATACTAAAACATTTGCTATGATGGTAGGAGCAGTACTTTCTATTACTTTAGTTCCGGTACTTATGGTACTTCTTATGGCAGGAAAAATTAAAGATGAAAGTAAAAATCCAATAAATAAAACTTTTCAAATATTGTACTTACCTATTTTAAAAATCTTTATGAAATTTAAAATACTTGTAATTATACTTGTTGTTATATTTTTAATCTTTGCTATAAATCTATATGAGAAACAAAAATGGGAATTTATGCCAATGATGAATGAGCAAACATTTATGTATATGCCTGTAACTCCTTATGGAATTAGCATTGATAAAATTAAAGAACTAACCATTAAAACAGATGCGATTATTAAATCATTCCCTGAGGTTAAAACGGTATTTGGAAAAGCTGGAAGAGCTGATACTGCTACAGATCCAGCTCCTTTAGCAATGATTGAAACTATTATTACTTTTAAAGATAAATCACATTGGCGATCTGGTATGACATACAAAAAACTTATGACTGATATGGATAAGGCATTACAAATTCCTGGACTCATTAATTCTTGGACTTATCCTATAAGAGGTAGAATTGATATGCTTCTTACGGGTATAAGAACACCTTTGGGTATCAAATTATACGGTGATGGACATAATAAATTAGAACAAACAGCATTAAAAATTGAGCAAGAACTTAAAAAATTTGGATCGACTTTATCTGTATCTTCTGATAAGGCAAATAGTGGGTATTATTTAGATGTAAAGATAAATGATGAAATGTTAAGTCGTTACGATATTACTAAAAACAAAATATTAGATACAATTTCTTATGGTGTTGGTGGCAATAAAATATCTACAATCATAGATGGATTAGAACGATACCCTATATCAATTAGATATGAAAGTTTTCAAAGAGAAGATATTACTTCATTAAAAAGAATATTAATTAAGACAAAGTATGGATTTTTCCCTCTTGAAACATTTGCAGCACTTTCTTATAAAGTTGGACCTTCAGTAATTAAGAGCGAAAAAGGTTTAAATGTGAATTTTATTTATATTACACCAAAATCAAATGTATCTAGTAAAACATATAAAGACGAAGCTCAAAAAATATTAAAAAATATTAAATTACCTTCAGGATTTTATTATGAGTGGGCAGGACAAAGTGAATATTTAGAATCAGCTATGCAAAGATTGCAATATATTATTCCTGCTACATTTATATTAGTATATATATTAATATATTTTGCTTTAGGCAATTTAATTGAAGCTAGTATAATATTTTTCACTCTACCTATTGCATTAGCAGGAGGTTTGTATTATATTGATTATTTAAATTTTAATATGAGTATTGCTGTTATTGTAGGTTTCTTGGCTCTTTTGGGTGTTGCGGCTGAAACATCTATAGTTATGATTATATATTTAAAAGAAGCAATTAAAAATAAAAAAGATGAATTAAATATTAATTTGAATAAGCAAGATATAAAAAATGCAGTATTTCAAGGTGCAGCACTAAGACTTAGACCAAAACTTATGACTGTATTTGCAATATTGGGTGGTTTAATTCCAATTATGTATAATAACAATGTAGGAAGTGAAGTTATGCAAAGAATTGCTGCTCCGATGATAGGAGGAATGGTAAGTTCTGCTATATTAACACTAATTATAATACCAATTGTTGTTTATATGGTGGAAAGTTTTAAAATAAATAATAAACTAAAGGGATAAAGTGCTTGAAAATATAAAGGGATGTGGATTAGGTCTTAGAGAAGAGTTTATATATGAATTAGATGATTTTGAAATAAAACCATCATGGTTAGAACTTGTTCCTGAAAACTGGATACATATGCCCAAAAAACTTGAAAAAATATTTGAAAAAGTAGTTTCTGAGTATGAATTAGTTTGTCATGGTTTATCTTTATCTATTGGTTCTCATGAGGATGTTGATATGGTTTTCTTAAAAGAAATTAAAACTTTTTTAGATAGATATGAAATTAAACATTATTCAGAACACTTAAGCTATACATCATTAAATGGTATCAAATCTCATGAATTGTTACCTTTACCAATGAATAAAAAAGAAGTAAATAAAATTATTCAAAAAGTACAAATAATTCAAGATTATTTGCAAAGAGAATTAATTCTGGAAAATTCTACATATTATTATGTTGAGGATTCTACTATGAATGAAATTGAATTCATAAATGAAGTGTTTGATAAAAGTGGAGCAAAAATGCTTTTAGATATTAATAATATTTATGTCAATGCACACAATCATGGTTTTGATGCGTATAAATACGTTAATGAAATAAATTTTTCAAAAGTTGCATACTACCATGTTGCTGGACATTTGGAGTATAAAGAAGATTTATGGATAGATAACCATGGAGCACCAGTAAAAAATGATGTATGGGATTTGACTAAATATGTTCTTGGGAAGAAAAAAGTACCAATATTATTAGAAAGAGATAATAATATACCAAGATATAAAAAATTAATGCAAGAATATACTAAAATGGAAAATATATATGAATCCATATGAAATTCAAAATAGTTTTTTCACAAAAGTAATAGAAAATAAAGATATATCAAATAAACGAATTTCTATTTATGCAGATTTGATATTATTTAGAATAAATGATGCTATTAAATCAACATTTCCAATATATGTTAGTAGTATAAGTAAAGAAGAATTAGAAAAACAAATAAAAAAATTTATAATTTATGGAAGTAAGACCTCTTATGTCTGGCAAATAGCATTAGAATTTTTTGATTTTTTATTAAAAATATATGGTATATCTTTATTGCACAAACAAATTTTATATTTTGAAAATGCACAAATAAAAATTTATGTATCAAATAAAAATATAATGTATAAAAAAATAAATCACAAAAGAAAATATACTCTATCCTCAAATGCATTTATACAAAAACATGATTATAATATAACAAATAGGAGTTTTACGAAAAGTAAGACACAATATTATTTAGTATATAAAAGTATTGAAGATTATGACGTGTATTATATTAATATATCTAAGTTTTTATATTTATTTTTGAAAAAATTAAGAAATTTTAATACAATTGATGATGCAATTAAACTAGCAAGTAAGCAATCAAATATAAAATATAAAGATGCCAAGTCCATATCTTATAATACTATTAATAACTTTGTAAGTACTGGTATTATTTTATAATAAGTACACGATTATTACACAATTTAAGTATATTATTAATTATTAAAAAATTAAGGAAATAAAATGATTAAAAACAGAAAAAATAGTTTGGCTTCAATAGTTTTAGGAACAACAATTATGGGTGTAGCAGCATTTGCTGGTACAAATGGTAGTTGTGGAGGAACGATGGATAAAAAATGTAAAGATACAGATAAAAAATGTATAGAAGAAATGATGAAAAAAAAATCAGGTTCTTGTGGTGGTGATATGAAGAAAAAACCAGGTTCTTGCGGTGGTGATATGAAGAAGAAATCAGGTTCTTGTGGTGGAGAAATGTCAGGAAAATCAGGTAAAAAATCAGGTTCTTGTGGAGCTGGTAAATGTGGTGCAATGTAAATAACCAGTATCTTATAAAATAGCATTATGCTATTTTATAATCCTTTTATATATTCATAAAAATCTAATATACTTTTAGCTTACTTCAGATAAAATTTTATAACTTAAAGTTAAAAAATAAGGATAATATATGTTATTAGGTGTGAATATTGACCACATAGCTGTACTAAGAGAAGCAAGAAAAATAAATGAACCAAATCCGTTGGATGCACTAAGTATTTGTAAAATAGCTGGTGCTGATCAAATCACTATACATTTAAGAGAAGATAGACGTCATATTCATGATAATGATGCTAAAAATATTATTGAACAATCATTGTTACCTGTAAACTTAGAATGTAGTATAAATGATGAAATTATAGATATTGCTTGTTCGTTGAAACCTCATAGAGTAACATTAGTTCCTGAGAATAGATCTGAAGTAACAACAGAGGGTGGTCTTGATCTAGAATTAAATTTTGACAAAATACAAGAAGTAGTAAACAAATTAAAACAAAATGAAATTGAAGTATCTTTATTTATTGATCCAAATAGTAAAATGATAAATTTAAGTAATAAACTCGATGTTGCTTGGGTAGAACTACATACAGGAACTTATGCTAATATATATGCAATGTTATTTTCAGGATTGCAAAAAACTCACCATAGTATAGTTGCATTACAATTATCAAGATCACAATTATCAATAAAATTAAATGAATCACTTGATAATATTAAAGAAGCAGCATTACTAGCAGAAGATTTTGAAATAAAAGTAGCAGCTGGGCATGGATTGAATTATCAAAATGTGATTCATATTGCAGAAATATTTGAAATTGATGAGCTAAATATAGGACAAAGTATAATTGCAAGAAGTGTATTTTCTGGTTTAAAAACTGCAATCGTAGATATGAAAGACTTATTGAAGTAATGTCAAAAAAATGTATAGCTATTTCAATAGGTGACATCAATGGAATTGGTGTTCAAATTGCTTTACAAAGTCATAATGAAATAAAAAAAATATGTAATCCTATTTATTGTATTAATAATAAATTACTAAAACAAGCATCTACCTTGCTAAATATTGATATACCAAATGATTTTAAACTTTATGAAACAAAAGGTAATTTAAAAATCAAAGCAGGAAAGGTTTCAAAAAAATCAGGACTTTTTTCTTACAATTCATTTTTGGATGCAATTGATTTAGTAAAAAATAACAAAGCGCAAGCTTTATGTACTTTACCTATAAACAAACAATCATGGAGTAAATCTGGTATCAGTTATGTTGGACACACTGATATGCTAAGAGATATTTTTAAAAAAGATGCAATTATGATGCTAGGATGTGAGAAAATGTACGTAGCATTATTTACAGAACACACAGCACTCAAAAATGTTTCTTCACTTTTAAGTTATGATAAATTGTTTGCTTTTTTAATAAATTTTTATAAAAGTGAAAAACCAAATTCTAAAGTTGCAGTTTTAGGTCTAAATCCCCATAGTGGTGATAATGGAATTCTTGGTAATGAAGAAAAGATTATAATAAAAGCCATTAAAAAAGTAAATATATATCTAAATAAAAATATATTTGAAGGTCCTAAAGTTCCTGATATTATTTTTTCTAAAAACTCTAGAAAAAATTATAAATATTTTGTAGCTATGTATCATGATCAGGGATTAATACCACTAAAGGCTTTATATTTTGAAGAATCTATTAACATATCTTTAAATTTACCAATACTTAGAACTTCAGTAGATCATGGAACAGCATTTGATATTTCATACAAGAAAAATAATAATGTATCTACAGTAAGTTATATAAACGCCATTAAAAAGGCAATTTTAAATTAAAATAAAACTCATAAGAATCAACCATATAATCAGATCCTCTTAAAGCAGAAGTTTCTACAGTGAAAGTATTTATTTTATTACTTTTATTTTTAATGATAAAAGTTGAAACTGATTTTTGTTTTGTATGAATGGTATTTAACATTTGTTTTTGAAAACTACCATTAGGACAAGTACTATCTTGCAATATATCTATATTTTTTTCTAATAAATCATTTTTTGTATAAAATAGCAAATCAGTTATATTTTTTGAAATATTTGTAATAATACCATTTTTATTTGTAGTAACCTTGCATATATAATTATTGATTAAATCTTCATTTTGGGCAAGTTTATTTTTTAATAAGATATTTTGATTTGATAGTTCTTCTATCTTGATTTGAGTATCTTTGGAATTATCAAATAATGTTTGAGTAATATCCATAATTTTTTGTTCTTTTCGATTTTTTTGTACTTCAATTTGAATATTTTCTATTAATTGTTTAATATTTATTGGTTTTACAATGTATTTTTTTACACCAAGTTCAATTGCCTCTTGTAAATATTTTGAATCATCATATGCACTTGTAAGGATAAATGGAATTTTGGATATTTTACTAGCTTTTTGTAAAAACTCTAAGCCGGTTAAATTTGGCATATTGATATCTGTAACAATAATATCTATTTGTTCACTATTATCTTTAAATGTATTCCAAGCATTTAATCCATTTTCGCATGAAAAAACTGTTTTAAATAATTTTTTGTATGCTTTAAGTTCCTGTTCTCTTAATTTATCTTCATCTTCAACATATAAAATATTAATAGTTTTTAGAATTTTTATATTTAATATTGCCATTTATTTCCTTCAATTAAATAGTGTTCCTTCATCGTTTTGTATAGGAGGAGATAATCTAAAAAGTTCATAACTTTTTAAACTTGCAATTCTACCTCTAGCAGTTCTTTGAATATAATTATTTGCTAATAAATATGGTTCAATAGCATCTTCAATTGTACCTTCATCTTCACTCAAAGCAGCTGCAATTGTAGAAAGTCCCATTGCTCTTCCTTTATTACTAATAAGAAGTTCTAATAGTCTTAAATCCATTTCATCAAAACCTAAGTCATTGATACCTAATTCATCAAGTGCATATTTACATCTAAATAAATTAATTTCATTTTCATTTTGTACTTCTGCAAAATCTCGTACTCTTTTCAATAACCTAAGAGCTACTCTTGGTGTGCCTCTACTTCTTTTTGAGATTTCAACACTGGAATCTTTTGAAATTTCCTTTTGTAGTTTATTTGAGGCAATAGCAATAATTTTTGCTAATTCATCAGATGTGTAAAAGTTCATTCTAAAATGCATTCCAAATCTATCTCTTAATGGGTTTGAAATCATACCTGCTCTTGTGGTCGCACCAATGAGTGTAAATTTTGGTAAATCAATTTGTACGGTTTGAGCAGCTGGTCCACTTCCTATTATAATATCCAATCTATAATCTTCCATTGCTGGATATAAAATCTCTTCAATTACAGGACTTAACCTATGTATCTCATCAATGAAAAGTATATCACCTTCATTTAAGTTGGTTAAAATTGCAGCTAAATCACCCGCTTTGTCTATACTAGGTGCAGCAGTAACTTTGATAGAAGATTCCATTTCATTTGCAATTATATGCGCCAATGTTGTTTTACCAAGTCCAGGAGGTCCAAATAAAAGTATATGATCTAGTGTATCTTCTCTTTGCTTACTAGCTTGTATAAATACTCTTAAATTTTTTTTGATTTTACTTTGACCAATGTACTCATCCCATAAACTAGGTCTAAGTGTTATTTCTTGACTTTCTTCTTCAAATGAGATTTGTTCAACTTCTACTAATCGTTCCAATATATACCCTTATTATTAATTATATCAAATTTTACAATAATAAATTCAATAAGAGTCAAAATATGTCATTTTGAAAGATTAAGTTTTACGAAATATTAGATATTCTCAATATCATTTACTTCCTCACAAGAAAGATTTTCAAGTTTTTCTTCAACTATATCTAAGAATTCGGATCTATTCTTTTTTAAAAACTATACTAACTTTACTCATATATAATATGAAGTAAAACATAAATTTATTTATTTTTAATGTTTATTTTAGTGATAGTTCAATATTATAATAAAATTATCATTTATATCCAAAGGAAATAATATTATGAAAAATTTATTGTATTATATTGTATTGATTTGTTTTAGTGTTTGTTTATTGTTTCTTGCAAATAAATCTTATAGTTTAAGTTTAAGCTATGAATCACAATACAAACAATATGCACAAGATAAAAGCTTACAAACTAATGCACAAGTGCAAGTAGAAAAATTGTTAAACAATGTGTTATCTAGTTTGTTAAATATAAAAGATGACAAAAAAGAGCCTAATAAGGTTGATAAAATAATGATCAATGAACTTAAAAATAAAACTTTGCAATATTTTTTATATTTTATAATTGTTTTTATTTTATCATTGTTCACATATTTTTTTGTAAATATAAAAATAGTATTGTCATATTTACATATAATATCTATAATGACATTATTTTTTGGTATATTCAGTCCAATATTTTTGATGTACGTTACATCAAATTTTGTTAATAGCGAAATCATATTGCAATTTGAATCTAGTAATATAATTTCATCAATTAACAAACTATTTGTACAGGATAATTATTTTGTAGCTGGGATTATATTTATATTTTCCATTTTATTTCCTTTACTTAAAACTATAATCTCATTTATATCAATTTATTTAAATGAAGAACATATTATTAGCAGAATAAGACACCTTATGTCAAAAATCAACAAATTTTCTATGGCAGATGTATTTGTTTTATCAATATTTTTAGTTTATTTATCTCCAAATAAGCAAAGTATTGTTAAAACTGAGCTACAAATTGGCTTTTATTTTTTCTTCTCATATGTTATTATATCGATACTTATCTCCTTAATCAATAAGCAAAATAAGCAAAATTAGCACTATTTATATTACAGTGCCAATTTTACTTGACAAATAATAACCAATCAGCTATAATTTTTATAGCACTTGTAGCAATGAAGTGCCAAATAATTCAAAAGGTAAGACTTGGACAAGAAAGAATTTTTATTACATTCTATTATCCGTGCATATATTGAACAATGTGAACCAATAGGTTCATCTCAATTAAAATCTATGTATGATATTTCATATTCTCCAGCTACTATTAGAGGTTATTTTAAAAAATTAGGAGACGAAGGTTATTTAGTACAAGAGCATATTAGTTCTGGTAGAACACCAACTAATGTTGCATTGAAAGAGTATTGGAAGGAAAGATTGAATTTTGAGTTATCTAGCATAGACTATGAAAAAATGCAATTGCTTTCAAGAAACATGGGACTTAGTGTGTTTATTCAGCAATATCATAAAAATAAACTACAAAGAGTTTTAAATATTGAAGAAATATATATGATATTAGAATTTACATTATTTTCTGTGACTATAAAGTTTAATAAGGCTTTGTACAAATTTGTAAATGATATGATAGATAATGATTTATTTGATATTTTGGATATTACTAAACAAATTGGAGCTATGAATTTACATGATGAACTGTCAAAGTATATTCAAAAAAGTGAATTTGCAATTGTAAATATTAAAAATTATTTTAGAATTGCTGTTCATTATGATTTAGATGAAAGAATTATCAATGATTTTATGCAAGGTAAAATTATGCAAAATCTAGAAGAAGGATTGTATTTTGAAAATATACTCCCATCTGGATATATGGGGATTTGTCATGATACTATTATTGATAAACAAAAAGTTAAGGTTTTAGTTGTTGGAGAAATGAACAATGACTATGAATATTTTTATAAAGGAATTATATAAACATGAGTGAAACAAAAAAAGAACAAGAAGTTCAAAGTGAAGAGATTATTCAAGATCAAGATACTACTGTAAACGAAAATAAAGAAGATTCAATTACTGAAGAAATACCAGAAGTTGAATTACAAACAGAAGTACAAGAAGAGGTTATGCCTGATTATTCAATATTAGCTGATAGTTTTAAAGAGGAAATGCAAAATAAAGTAAAAGATGCAGAAGATAAATATCTAAGAGCTTATGCTGAGTTTGAGAATATGAAAAAAAGACTTGAGAGAGAAAAGTATCAAGCTATTGATTATTCAAGTGAAAAATTTGCAAAAGATTTATTAGCTCCAATAGATGCACTTCAAATGGCAGTACTTACTACTCAAGGTGATTTAGCACCAGAAGTTATAGTTGAGAAGCTAAAAGAAGGTATTGAACTTACACTAAAAGCATTTAATACAGCATTTGAAAAACATGATATTACTGAAGTAGAGTATGATGAATTTTCGCCAGAACACCATAACGCAGTTATGAAAGTAGATAGTCAAGAAGTTGATTCAGGACAAATTGTAACTGTAATGCAAAAAGGTTATAAATTAAAAGAAAGACTTTTACGAGAAGCAATGGTTAGTGTAGCTAACTAGTATTAGTATTTGACCGTAATGTCAATAAACTATTAATTATACTCTAAAAATTTAGAGTACAAAGATTAATATTCAAAAAGGAAAAATTATGGGCGCAACAATAGGAATAGATTTAGGAACAACAAACTCATGTGTATCAGTATATGAGGGTGGAGAAGCAAAAATTATAGCAAATAAAGAAGGTAAAAATACAACTCCTTCTATAGTAGCATTTACAGATAAAGAAGAAATTTTAGTTGGAGATAGTGCAAAAAGACAAGCAATTACAAATCCAGAAAAAACTATTTATTCTATAAAAAGAATTATGGGTCTTATGATGAATGAAGAACATGCAAAAGATGCCATTTCTAAAGTAGGGTATAAAATAGTTGATAAAAATGGAGCAGCAGCGGTTGAAATAGCTGGAAAAACATATACTCCTCAAGAAATTTCAGCAAAAATTTTAATGAAGTTAAAAGTAGATGCAGAAGCATATTTAGGTACTGCTGTATCAGATGCTGTTATTACTGTACCTGCATATTTTAATGATGCACAAAGAAAAGCAACTCAAGAAGCTGGAACAATTGCAGGACTAAATGTATTAAGAATCATCAATGAACCAACAGCAGCTGCATTAGCATATGGTTTAGATAAAAAGGGTGAAGAAAAAGTTATTGTATATGATTTAGGTGGGGGAACATTTGATGTTACTGTACTTGAAATTGGTGATGGTACTTTTGAAGTATTAAGTACTGATGGAAATGCTTTTTTAGGTGGAGATGACTTTGATAATACAATCATAGATTGGTTAGCTGACGATTTTAAAGCTGAGTATGGTATTGATTTAAGAACTGATAAAATGGCTCACCAAAGATTAAAAGATGAAGCTGAAAAAGCAAAAAAAGAATTAAGTGCTACTGAATCTACTGAAATAAACATTCCATTTATAACAGCAGATGCAACAGGACCAAAACACCTTGTAAAAACTCTTACAAGAGCAAATTTTGAAAATATGACAGAAGGCTTAGTTGCTGAAACATTAGAGCATATTAAAACTGCTATGGGTGATGCTGGATTAGATAATGATGAAATTGATGAAATTATTATGGTTGGAGGGAGTACTAGAATTCCAAAAGCTCAAGAAGTGGTTAAAGATTACTTTGGAAAAGGACTGAATAATTCAGTAAATCCAGATGAAGTTGTTGCTGCGGGAGCTGCTATACAAGGTGGAGTTTTAACAGGTGATGTTAAAGATGTACTTTTACTTGATGTTACACCATTATCTTTAGGACTTGAAACTTTAGGTGGAGTTATGACTAAGTTGATTGAAAAAGGAACAACAATTCCAGTTAAAAAATCTCAAGTATTTTCAACAGCACAAGATAATCAACCTGCTGTTTCAATTGTAGTTGGTCAAGGTGAGAGAGAATTTATAAAAGACAATAAAAATTTAGGTCAATTTGAACTTTCAGATATTGCAGCAGCTCCAAAAGGTCAACCACAAATTGAAGTTACATTTGATATTGATGCTAATGGTGTTTTAAATGTATCTGCTAAAGATAAATCAACTGGAAAAGAAAATAAAATTACAATTTCTGGTTCGTCTGGATTAAGTGATGAAGAAATTGCTAAAATGGTGGCAGAAGCTGAAGCTAACAAAGAATCTGATGCAAAGAAAAAAGAAACAGTTGAAGCAAAAAATGAAGCTGAATCTTTATTACATCAAATCAAAAAAGCATTAGAAGATAATAAAGATGATGCAGTTGTAAACGAAGATGAAGAAAAAGAAATCATTGATGCAGCAGCAGTACTTGAAGAACTTTTAAAAGATGAGAATGCAAGTAAAGATCAAATCAATGATGCATTAAAAGTTTTAAGTGAAAAATCAACTAAACTTATGGAAGCTGAAATGAAAAAAAGTCAAGCTGGAGAAACTCCTAAAGCTGATGAACCAAAAAAGAAGAAAAAAGATGAAGAAGATATTATTGACGCAGATGTTGAATAACATTAAATAATATTTCAATAAAAAGCTTTGCTAAAATAGCAAAGCTTTTTTTATGTATTTTAAAAATTACTTAAGTAATATCTTATAGGATATGCTATATTGTTTTATATCTAAAAGGCAAGTATTGAAAATAGCACAAAATCACATTTATTTAATATTATTGCTACTATATTATCATTAGTAGCACCAATTGCTATAGCTATTTATTTTTTTAAAAAATATTATAAATAAAATCAAATATATAACAATTTTTCGATAAACTAACTTGCCATACAATTAAAAGGAATACTCATGTCAAATATAATATATATAGTAATTTTTATAGCTTTTATATTTATAGCCTACAATGGCTATGAAAAATTTAAAGAATGGCAAAATAATAACTCAATGCCAATAGTAAATGTAAAAGCAATAGTAATTGATAAAAAACAAGAAGACAACAATAAAAATATGGATTTAATAGATGATAGTAAACGCGAAATGAAAAATGAAGATAGATATGATCGACTTAATGATACTTATTTAATAGCATTTCAAGATATACAGACAAAAGAAAATATGCACTTTAATGTAAAAGAAGAGATTTATGAAAATGTAAATAAAAATCAAGAAGGAATACTTACTTATCAAGGTACTAGGTTTCATGGATTTGTTGCTAAGTAGAATATATTTATAAGTATTTATTCACAACTAAGTAATGAAACTAAAACCAAATAATTATAAACTAACATCTTGTTTCTTTGAACTTTTTTCTGTAGTATGATAATTTAACATGTACTCAACTAATGTAGAGTGCAATGGTAACTTAAATCATACTCTTTTTTTAAATTACCTAAATAGCTATGTGATTTAGTTCTATTATAATAAAACTCTATATATTCAAATATCTCAGTTTTAGCTTGTTTTTTAGTATAAAAATATGTTTGATAT
>CAZEXK010000021.1:0-25517 GCA_964516815.1 uncultured Helicobacter sp.
AATAGAGGTACTAAAGAACAAATAAATATAAAAGAGAAAAGCTTAAACAAAAGCTACTATAAAATGGAAAAAATTATCTAAAAGAATTTAAAGGAACTTTATTTGTGAGATTCATTTGTAGTTAGTGTGCAAGGTTAGTTTATAGCTAAGTGGGACAAGTTGAAGCATTTTATATATGAAATATAAATAAATAAATAAAATATAAATGCCATAAGAAAAATTTTGCCATTTTTACGTGATAGAAGAATAAAATTTTATGAAGATATTACAAAAAGATATATTGATTAAAAGTATGATAAACTTACAAAATAATAATGAAGGAAAATAAATGAAATTTACAGGAACAAATGTATTAGTGACTGGTGCTAGTAAAGGTATAGGAGCTAGTATAGCAAAAGAACTTGCATCTTATGGTTTAAAAGTGTGGATTAATTATAGAAGTAAACCAGAAATAGCAGATAAATTAAAAGAAGAAATAGAATCTTCTGGTGGAACTGCTGCTGTTATAAAAGCAGATGTCTCTGTAGAAAATGACTGGAAAGAGATGTTAAAAATTATAAAAGAATGTGATGGAGGATTGTCATATTTAGTTAATAATGCTGGTATCACTAAAGATAAATTAGTATTAAGAATGAGTATTGATGAATTTGACGAAGTTATAAACGCTAATCTAAAATCAACGTTTATAGGTTGTAGAGATGCTTTAAAAATGATGTCTAAAAAAAGATTTGGTTGTATAGTTAATATTTCATCAATTATTGGTGAAATTGGTAATGCTGGACAAGTAAATTATAGTGCTAGTAAAGGTGGAACAAACACTATGACTAAAGCTTTTGCAAAAGAGGGTGCAGCTAGAAATATAAGATATAATGCAGTTACTCCTGGATTTATTAGTTCTGATATGACAGATGAATTGACTAAAGAAGTAAAAGAAAATTACGAAAAAAATATACCACTTTCAAGGTTTGGTGAGGCAAAAGAAGTTGCTGGTGCTGTTGCATTTTTGTTAAGTGATCATTCTACATATATAACAGGAGAGATCTTAAAGGTAAATGGTGGACTTTATACTTAAATTTAAGTAATTGTGATATAATATTGCGCAAACATATAAAAAAGGAAATGAATAATGTTAGAAAAAATTAAAGAAGTAGTTGTTGAACAATTAGATTGTGATGAGGCTTCAGTAAAAGAAGATTCAAGATTCATAGAAGATTTAGGTGCTGATTCACTAGATGTAGTTGAGCTTGTAATGGCATTAGAAGAAGAATTTGATATTGAAATTCCAGATGAAGATGCAGAAGGTATCTTAACAGTACAAAATGCTTTAGATTACATTAATAATAACAAATAATTGATAATTAATAATATTGGATATTATGTCCAATATTGTATATTTAAAAGATATTTAAAATGTACTTTTTAAGTTTTTTTTAAATATATACATAGTAAATGGAGCAAAGAGAAAAATGCAAAGAGTAGTAATTACTGGAATGGGAATGATAAATTCATTGGGAAATAATGTTGTGGAATCTTTTGATTCAATAGTAAAAGGAAATTGTGGAATTGATACAATTTCATTATTTGATGCTAGCAATTTTTCTGCTAGAATTGCAGGTGAAGTTAAAAATTTTGACCCTACTGCTATAATGGGAAAAAAAGAATCTAAAAAAGCTGATAGATTTATTCAGCTTGGTATTCATGCATCTTTAGAAGCTATAAAAGACTGTGGACTTGCTGATGAAAATGGTGTAATAAATAATGATATTGCAGATGAATTTGGAATTGTTTCAGCTTCAGGAATTGGTGGATTGCCAAATATTCAAAAAAACTCTGTAATTTGTGAAAGCAGAGGTCCATCTAAAATATCTCCATTTTTTATTCCATCATCTTTGGTAAATATGCTTGGTGGTTTTGTAACTATACAACATAATTTAAAAGGTCCAAACCTTTCAGTTGTTACTGCTTGTGCTGCTGGTACTCATGCAATTGGTGAAGCATTTAAAACTATAGCTTTAGGTGGTGCTACAAAAATGTTAGTTGTTGGTGCAGAATCAGCAATTACAGGAGCTGGAATTGGTGGATTTGCTTCTATGAAAGCGCTTAGTACTAGAAACGATGATCCTAAAACTGCCTCAAGACCTTTTGATAAAAATAGAGATGGTTTTGTTATGGGTGAGGGAGCTGGTGCTTTAGTTGTAGAAACACTTGAATCAGCCCTGGCAAGAGATGCTAAAATCTATGCTGAAGTTATAGGCTTTGGTGAAAGTGGTGATGCTAATCATATTACAACACCAACTCAAAATGGACCATATAGAGCTATGAAAGCTGCATATAATATGGCTAAAAAAAATAATGGTGGAAAACTACATGTTGATTATGTAAATGCACATGGAACTTCAACACCTGTTAATGATAAAAATGAAACAAGTGCATTAATATCACTTTTCCAAGGAAATCAAGAATGTCCACCAGTTACTTCTACTAAAGGTCAAATTGGACATTGTTTAGGTGCAGCTGGAGCTATTGAAGCTATTATATCTATTAAAGCTATGTGTGAGGGAATTATTCCTCCTACTATTAATCAAATTGAGTCTGATGAAAATTGTACTTTAGATTACGTAGCTACAAATCCAAGAAAAGCTAATCTTGATGTTGTTATGTCAAATTCATTTGGATTTGGTGGAACTAATGGTGTTGTAATAATGAAAAAATACGAAAACTAAGTAAAGGTATAAAATGGCAACTTATTTGGATTTTGAAAAAAATATTAAAAGCATTGAAGATGAAATTGTTGTCGCTAAAAGAAAATCAGATGAATATGCAGTAAAAATATTAGAAAAAAAACTTATGGCTGCTGTTGAAAAAACATATTCAAACTTAAGTGATTTTCAAAAGTTAAAACTAGCAAGACATCCAGATAGACCGTATGCTTTAGATTATATTCATGGACTTATGCAAAATTATTATGAAATACATGGTGATAGGCATTTAGCTGATGATGCTGCTATAGTATGTTTTATTGGACATATTGCTGGTATAAAATGTGTAGTAATTGGTGAGCAAAAAGGTAGAGGTGTTAAAAACAAAATTAAAAGAAATTTTGGAATGCCAAATCCTGAAGGTTACAGAAAAGCATTAAGAGCTGCTAAATTAGCAGAAAAATTTAATCTTCCAATACTTTTTTTAGTAGACACTCCAGGTGCTTATCCTGGTATTGGTGCTGAAGAAAGAAGTCAGAGTGAAGCAATCGCTAGAAATTTATTTGAATTAAGTGATACAAATACTACAATAATATCTGTAGTAATTGGAGAAGGTGGATCTGGTGGTGCTTTAGCTATATCTGTAGGTGATAAGCTTGCAATGATGAGATACAGTGTTTATTCTGTAATTTCTCCAGAAGGTTGTGCTAGTATTTTATGGAACGATAAAAGTATGGTGGAAACTGCCACAAACGCCCTTAAGATCACGCCTATAGATTTAAAAAGTGCTAATTTAATAGATGATGTTATAGAAGAGCCATTAACAGGTGCACATAGAAATAAAGAAGATGCTATTAAGGCTCTTGGAAATTATTTTATTGAAAAAGTAAATGAAATAAATGCGTTAAGTAGTGAAATAAGATATGAAAAAAGATATGAAAAATTAATGGCATTAGGAAGTTATGACTAGAATAATTGTTATATAAATAAAAAAAGCTAAGCTTAAAAGCTTAGCTTTTTTTATTCTTGATTGCTACAATAATAGTTTTATCTAATGGAACCTAGTTTCTCACCAGCTAGCAAATGGAAATGAATATGTCCTACTTCTTGACAACCATTAGTTCCAATATTTGTAATTAGTCTATATCCATCAGATTTGACACCTAAGCTTAATGCTACTTCTTGTATAAAAACTGTCATTTCTGACATTATATTTGCAGTCATTTCATTAAAAGATTCAATATGTACTTTAGGTATGATTAGTACATGTATTTTTGCTTGAGGATTGATATCCTCAAAACATAAAAAATTTTCATTTTCTAAAATTGTCTTATTGGGTATATCACCATTAATAATTTTGCAAAATAAACACATAAAATCTCCTATAAATTTATAAATATAGTATAACAAAAGTATAATTAAATATTGAGCTTAATTTCGCTATAATCACAATTATATACCAAACAAATTGGTTTTTAGGAGAATGAATTGAGTGATAAATGGCTAAGTGAAATCACTAATACAAAAAATTTAGAAGAACTAGAAAATCTTCGAGTTAAGATATTAGGAAAAAAAGGTATATTAACCTTAGAATTTGGACAAATGAAACATATAGCAAATGAAGATAAAAAAAAGTTTGCACAAAATTTGAACATGCAAAAGACAGCAGTTATAAAACAATTAGAAGATCAAAAAACTATCTTAATGGCAATTGCTTTACAAGAACAATTAAAAGATGAAAAAATAGATCTTACAAAATTTTCAGCATCGGTTCAAAGCGCATCATTTCATCCAGTATCAGATACTATGCAAAGAGTAATACAATACTTTCAAAATTTAAATTTTTCTATTGAAGAAGGACCATTAGTAGAAGATGATTTTCATAATTTTGAAGCATTAAATCTTCCAGCATACCATCCTGCGCGTGATATGCAAGATACTTTTTACACAAAAGATGGAAAAGTTTTAAGAACACATACAAGCCCAGTACAAATTAGAACTATGATGAGTCAAAAACCACCTATTAGAATGATAGCACCAGGGACAGTATTTAGAAAAGATTTTGATATAACACACACACCTATGTTTAATCAAGTTGAAGGATTGGTTGTTGGAAAAGAAGGTGAAATTTCGTTTGCTAACTTGAAACATGTTATGGTTGAATTTTTAGAACACATGTTTGGAGATGTAAAAGTTAGATTTAGACCTTCATTTTTTCCTTTTACTGAGCCTTCTAGTGAAGTAGACATATCTTGTGTATTTTGTAACGGTAAAGGATGTAGAGTATGTTCTAATACAGGATGGATAGAAGTATTAGGATGTGGAATAGTTGATGAAAATGTTTTTGAAGCAGTTGGTTATAAAAACGTAAGTGGATATGCATTTGGTTTAGGTATTGAAAGATTTGCAATGTTAATTCACAACATTGGAGATTTAAGGTCGTTATTTGAAAGTGATATAAGATTATTAGGACAATTTAGATGATAGTTAGTAAGCAATGGTTAAATGAATTTATAGACTTATCTTCTAAATCTAGTAAATCAATTAGTGAAGCATTAAATACAATTGGCTTAGAAGTTGATAGCATACGTGATATTTCAATTGCTAAAGGTGTTGTTGTTGGTCGTGTTAAAGAATGTAAAAAACACCCAGATGCTACTAAGCTTAATATTTGTAAAGTTGATATAGGAACTGAAATATTACAAATTGTCTGTGGAGCATCCAATGTTACTAAAAATCAATATGTTGCAGTTGCTACAGTTGGCACAATGCTTGGTGAAGATTTTTTAATTAAAGATGCTACATTAAGAGGTGTAGAGTCTATAGGAATGATTTGTAGTAGTAGTGAAATAGGCCTTGGAAAAATAAATGATGGCATTATGGTACTTGATGATTCTATAGGTAAATTAGTATTAGGAAAAGAATTAAATAAATATGAGAGATTAAATGATACTGTTATAGACATAGAATTAACTGCAAATAGAGGTGATTGTCAAAGTGTATATGGCATTGCAAAAGATTTAGGAGCATATTTTTCTATAAGTTTAAAAGCATTAGATACAAAAATAAAATATAGTAAAGGTGCAATTGGTAGAATATTAAATATCACTCATACAAATAATATAAGTAGTAATTTACTTTACCAAGTAGCTGATATTTCTAAGTTTTCACTTTCATTATTATACCAATTAAGGGTTGCATTTCTAGGAATACAAAAAAATACACAAATAGAAACGCTTGTGACTTATTGTACTCATAGTACTGGAATATTATTAAATGTATATACTAAAAATAGTGCTAGTGAAAATGATAAAATTGAACTAAACATTTATAATGATACAAATAATTTTACTAATGTAGATGGAAAACAAAATTTAAGTAAAGTTGGAATTTTAACTTCAAATATAGTAAATGAAGATACAAAAATTGTAATAGAAGCTTCATATAGTGAACCTACAGCTTTGGCACAAAATGTGTTTACTAGTAAACAAAAAACAAGCGATGTTTATTATAAAAGTTCAAGAGGTTCAAATCCTGATTTAGAATTTGGTATGGATTATATTGCAAATATATTATCAATTCAAAATTCACAAATATATAAAGGTAGAATTGATTTGCAATCAGATATCTTGCCTGAAACATTAACAATTGATTTAACCAAGTTAAATAAAATCATAGGACAAAGTATAAAGCATTTGCAAATTGAAAATATTTTAATATCATTAGGTTTTATTGTTAAGCATAAGGTTGAAAATAAAATAACTATAATTGTTCCAATAAGTAGACATGATATTAAAAATATAGCAGATGTAAGTGAAGAAATTGTAAGAATGGTTGGAATTGATAATATTAAAGCTAAACCATTGTGTATTGATGCAGTTAATAGAACAAATAAAATATCTAATGACTTAATTAAGCTAAATAAATTACGATCTTCTAGTGTTGCTAATAGCTTTTTTGAAACAGTTACATACGTTTATTCATCAAAAGATTTATTATTAAAATATGGCTTTGAAGTAGTTAATGCTAATTTAGACATCTTAAATCCTATTAATGGTGATTTAAATACTTTTAGAACAAATATGTATTTAAACCTCTTACAAGCAGTTAATAATAATGAAAAGCAAGGATTTAAGTCAATTTCATTATTTGAAAAAGGTATTATCTTTGATGAAAAAAGAAATGAATCTAAGCAATTAGCATTTGTTTTTTCTGGACAAAAAGAGAATGAAAGTCTTCAAAATAGTGGAAAAGTTAAAAATATTACCTTATTTGAGTTTGCACAAAAAATAACAAATGTTATTGGAGAGTTTGAATTAGAAATTCCTCAAAAAATAAATGATAAATTTTTTCATCCATATCAGTGTGCAAATGTAATTCAAAATAATAAAATCATTGGTCAACTTTTTAAAATTCATCCTAATGTTTCAAATGACTTTGATATAAGTTCTAACACATACCTTGCATCTATTGATTTTGATTTGATTGAAGATAAATTAGTACAAGTAGATGAGATATCAAAATATCAAATATCAAAAAGAGATTTAAGTATTGTTGTTGATAAAAACTTAGAATATAAAAAAATAAAAAATCTAATTGATTCACTAAAATTAAAAAACTTAGTTCAATATAATTTAATTGATATTTATACAGATGAAAAACTAGAAAATAAAGAAAGTTTAACAATAAAATTTGTTTTACAATCAAGTGAAAAAACACTTGAAGAAGAAGATATCAATGCAATTATGGATACGATAATTAAAAAACTAGAAACTAAACTAGATATTTATTTAAGATAAGTTGTTAAATTTAAAATGAATAAAATTGAAATAAAAAAATTAACAAAAGAATTTGATATTAGTGTAAATAATATTGCTTCAGATAAATCAATTTCTCATAGATGTGCAATGTTTAGCTTATTTGCTGATGGAACATCTACTATTAAAAATTATTTAAGAGGTGAAGATACAATGGACTCTCTTAAAATTGCTAAAAAATTAGGTGCAATTATTACAGATGATGGAGAAACTATTACAATTACAGCACCTAATAAATTAAATGAAGCAAATGATATACTAGATTGTGGTAATGCTGGAACTGGCATGAGATTGTACACTGGTTTATTAGCAGGATTAAGTGGTTCTTTTGTTTTAACAGGAGATAAATATTTACGTAGTAGACCTATGAGCAGAGTTGTTAATCCATTAAGAGATATTGGTGCAACTATTGATGGAAGAGAAAATGGAAACCTTGCACCTTTACATATAAGAGGGACACAATTAAAACCTTTTAGATATCATACTCCAATTGATTCAGCACAAATTAAATCAGCTTTAATATTAGCATCCATGCAAGGTGAACAAACATCGTATTATAAAGAAAACTTTCTTTCTCGAGATCACACAGAAAGAATGCTAAGAGGAATGGGACTTGATATTAGTACAAATGATGAAGGATGGATTGAAATAAATCCTATGAAAGAAAAATTAAAACCTTTAAATATTACTGTTCCAACAGATCCTTCATCTGCATTCTTTTTTGCATTAGCAGCAGCTATTATTCCAAATTCAAAAATAGTATTAAAAAATGTAACATTAAACCCAACTAGAATTGAAGCATATAAAGTTTTAGAAAAAATGGGCACAAAAATTACTTATATCAAAACGGATGATTTATATGAACCAATTGGCGATATAATAGTTCAATACAATGAATTAAACGGAGTTGTTATTGATTCTAATATTGCATGGCTTATTGATGAATTGCCAGCTCTTAGTATTGCTATGAGTATTGCATCTAGTCCTAGTATTGTTAGAAATGCTAAAGAATTAAGAGTAAAAGAAAGTGATAGGATTTCATCAGTTGTAAATAATTTAGCCTTATGTGGAGCTAAATTTGAAGAATATGAAGATGGATATAAAATATTTGGGAATACAAAACTAAAAAAAGCAACTATAGACTCTCACGGAGATCATAGGGTGGCCATGAGTTTTGCAATTGCTGGTTTGTTATGTGATATGACTATTACTGATACACAATGTATTGAAACATCTTTTCCAAACTTTATTGATATTATAAAAACATTAGGATAAAATATGAAAGTTAAATTAGCTAAAAATTATGGGTTTTGTTTTGGAGTTAAAAGAGCTATAGAAATAGCTGAACAACATAAAAATTCTGCAACCATGGGTCCACTAATACATAACCAAAAAGAAATATCAAGATTAAAAGATAATTTTAATGTAAAATTATATGAGAATATAAGTGATGTACAAAAAGATGATACGGTTATAATAAGAACACATGGTATTACTCAAAATAATTTAAAAATATTAAAAAGTAAAGATGCAAAAATTATTAATGCAACTTGCCCTTTTGTAACTACTCCTCAACAAATAGTAAAAAATATGTCAAGTGAACAATACTCTATAGTAATATTTGGTGATGAAAATCATCCTGAGGTAAAAGGTGTAAAATCATACGGGGATGATGTTCATGTAATATCTAGTATTAATGAAATAGCTTCATTAGAACTAAAATATGATAAAGTAGCAACTGTAGCTCAAACAACGAAACAAAAAGAACAATATGCAGAAGTTATTAATGCACTTATGTGTAGATATAAAGAAGTACGAGCATTCAATACAATTTGTGATGCTACATTTGAAAATCAAGAAGCTGCAAATAATCTTAGTAAAGAAGTAGATATTATGATTGTAATTGGTGGAAAAAACTCATCAAATACTAAACAATTATTTTATATTTGTGAAAAAAATACTACAACTTATCACATTGAGGATGAACTAGAAATACAAGAAAACTGGTTTGATAAAAAAACAAGCTGTGGTATAACAGCAGGTGCTTCAACACCTGATTGGATTATTCAAAAAGTTAAAGATAGTATTAGTAAAATATAAAATTTAATTAACAATATTAACTAAGTTGTATTTAATTGGAAATTGATATTATGTGAAAAATAAAATGGAGATATTATGATTACTAAAATAGATATGGAATCTGAAGAGTTTAAGCTAGAACTACAATCAACACAAACTTTTACTGATAAAGTTTGTGACACATTTGGATGGATGTACAATCCAAATCAAGATGTAAATGAGGGTGTTAGCATGGGACTTGCACGAAATAAAATAATTTATAATAAAAGATATTGTCCCTGTTTTATGGTAATTGGTGAGACAAAAGAAGAGCGAAAAGAAGCTAATAATAGAATTTGTCCTTGTAAACCAGCAATTGAAAAAGAAATACCAGAAGATGGAGCCTGTCATTGTGGTATTTTTGTTACTGCTGAGTATGCAAAAGAACATGGTTCTCAAGAATCTGCAATTGAAATAGCACATACTCATTCAAGAGGCTTAAATCAAGATGAATGTGTTTCTTTACTTGCAAAAGAGCAACTTGATACAGAAGAACTTAAGGCTTTAATTGAAGCTAGAGATTTAAAAATGATTGACTTTTGTTTAATTGATGTTAGAGAATGGATGGAATGGAAACAAAAAAGAATTGTAGGAACTGATGTTTTAGTACCAACAACTTCTTTTTATGATGCTATTGATAAAATAGATGCAGATAAACAAAGACCAGTTATTGTTTATTGTTTTACAGGTTCAAGAAGTGCATATTGCCAAAATGTATTAAAAGACATGGGTTGGAAACAAGTTTCAAACTATTCTCAAGGAATTATTGCATATAATGGAGAAACAACATCAGGGGAGTAATATATCTTCTGAAAGAACAAAAAATAGCAAATTAATTTTTATTAATTTGCTATTTTTATTTATAAGGATAAATAAATGAAAGTTTTATTGATAAAAGATGTAAAAAGTTTAGGAAAAATTGGTGAAGTAAAAGAAGTAAAAGACGGATATGGAAAGAACTTTTTAGTTGGTAAAGGATATGCTAAGCATGCGACACCTGAAGTTCTTGAAACATGGGCAAAAGATGAAGAAAATAAAAAAATAAACTTACAAAAAGATATTGACACTGCAAATAAGCAAAAAGAAATGATAGATGCATTAAAGTTAACTATTAAACACAAAGTTGGTGGAAATGGACATTTAATTGGAACAATTACATCAAAAGAAATATCAATATCATTAAAAGAACAGTTTGATTTAGAAATTGATAAAAAGACAATAGTTCTTAAAAAATCAATAAAGAGTGCAGGTATTTTTGAAGTAGACTGTAAGCTAGGTCATGGAATTAGTGCTAATCTTACAATAGATGTAATAGATATATAAGGAAATAATATGTTTGATGCTACAACAATACTTGCATATAAAAGTGAAAATGGTGAAGCTGTAATAGGTGGAGATGGGCAAGTAACATTTGGAGATACAGTTTTAAAAAATAATGCAACTAAAATTAGAACTTTGTATAAAGATAAAGTTTTAGCAGGATTTGCTGGAAGTACAGCTGATGCTTTTAATTTATTTGATATGTTTGAAGAACATTTGCAAAATACAAAAGGTGATTTGCTTAAATCTGTTATTAATTTTTCAAAAGAATGGAGAAAAGATAGAAATCTAAGAAAGCTTGAAGCTATGATGCTTGTATTAAATGAAAATCACATTTTTATTTTAAGTGGTACAGGAGATGTTGTAGAACCAGAAGATGGTTGTTTAGCATCAATTGGTAGTGGAGGTAACTTTGCAATTGCAGCAGCTAGAGCACTTAAAAAACACTCCAATTTAAAAGCAGATGATTTAGTAAAAGAATCTTTAATGATAGCTGGTGAACTTTGTATTTATACAAATCAGAATATAAAATTATTAACACTTGAAAAAAAGGGCTAAGATGAACATGACACCAAAACAAATAGTATCGTATCTTGATGATTATATTATAGGACAAAATGAGGCTAAAAAAACTATTGCATTAGCATTAAGAAATAGATATAGAAGAATGCAATTAGAACCAGAAATTCAAGAAGAAATAATGCCTAAAAATATACTTATGATAGGTAACACAGGAGTTGGTAAGACTGAAATTGCAAGACGCTTATCAAAAATGATGAATTTGCCTTTTGTAAAAGTTGAAGCTAGTAAATACACTGAAGTTGGGTTTGTTGGTAGAGATGTTGAATCTATGATAAGAGATTTGGCTTACGAATCTTTAAAACTAGTTCAAAAAGAGTATGAAGATAAAATTCAAGATGATATAGATAAAGAAATAGTAAAACAAATAGTTGAAACATTAGTTCCAGCATTGCCTAAAGGTGCTACTCAATTAGCCGAAGATAGTTTTATCAAGACATACAATATAATGGAAAAAAAAGTTATTGATGGAAGTATGGACGACAAATTTATTACAATTGAACTTCCTAAAAAAAATCATGTAGATATAGTAGATACTAACTTACCTATGGATATGTCAGCTGTAAGTGAAAGCTTAAATAATATTTTAGGAAACATGGATAAAAATAAAGTAAAAAAAGAAGTTTTAATTAAAGATGCAAAAAAAATACTTCGTACAAGTGCAACAAAAAACTTACTTGATGAAGATTCAATTAGTGAAGAAGCTATAAAAAGATGTGAAAATGGCGGAATAATATTTTTAGATGAAATTGATAAAATTGCAACTGGAAATAACAATAAAAACCAAGATCCAAGTAAAGAAGGTGTACAAAGGGATTTACTTCCAATAGTTGAAGGAAGTACTGTGCATACAAAATATGGACAAATTAAAACTGATCATATACTGTTTATTGCAGCTGGCGCATTTCACGTTAGTAAACCAAGTGATTTATTACCAGAGTTGCAAGGTAGATTTCCGCTAAGAGTAGAATTAAATCCATTAGATGAAGATGCTTTATACAAAATACTTACAAATACAAAAAATTCTTTATTAAAACAATATCAGTCATTATTAAAAGTTGAAGGCGTTGTATTAAACTTTGAAAATGATGCTATAAAAGAATTTGCTAGACTGAGTGTAAGTGCTAATGAAAAAGCTGAAGATATTGGAGCTAGAAGATTACACACTGTTATTGAAAAAGTGTTAGAAGACATTAGCTTCGATGCTGATGAGCATTCAGGTGAAACTATTAATATTACAAAAGACTTAGTAATAAATAAATTAGAAAATATTATTGAAGATGAAGATACGGCAAGATATATTTTATAATTGCAAGTTTTATTATAAAAAACACTTGCATATATAATGTATTTTAGGTATAATTCGCTACTTTTTTGATTAGAAGTTAGTTCTTAATATAAGTCAAGGTAGCTCAGCTGGTTAGAGCGCTGGTCTCATAAGCCGGAGGTCGAGGGTTCGAGTCCCTCTCTTGACACCATAAATTTTAAGAATTAACTTCTAATCAAAGAAAATAAAATAAACCAATCAAGGAGGTCATTATGGCTTTAGATCAGGACGTAAAATTAGAAATAATTAACAAGCATAAAAGAAATGACAAAGATACAGGAAGTGCAGAAGTACAAATTGCAATGTTAAGTAAACAAATATTAGTATTGACTGAACATTTAAAATCTAATCACAAAGATCATTCATCTAGATTAGGACTACTTAAAATGGTAGGAAAAAGAAAAAGACTACTTAAATATTTAAGAAGAAAAGATTTTGCTAAATTCCAAGAATTAGTTAGCGATTTAGGAATAAGAGCTAAATAAGTTTTTGTTTTACTTAAAAAAAGCTGTAGCTTTATGCTATAGCTTTTTTTATTTCTAAATTATATTATATTAAAAAGGACAAATATGACAAGTGTATTATTAGAATTTTCAATGTTCCCAACTTCTGATGAGTGTAGAGATGGTTCAAGTGTATCAAGTGAAGTTGCAAAAATAATTGATGCTATTGATAAATCTGGTGTTTCTTATCAATTAACTGCTATGGGAACTATTATAGAAGCCTCAAGCATGAAAGAAGCTTTAAGTATTATACAATTAGCATATGATCAATTAGACTGTGATAGAATATATTCCTCACTTAAATTTGATATTAGAAAAGATACAACAAATAGGTTAAATTCCAAAACTAAATCAATAAAAGATAAATTAAACAAACAAATTAATACATAATTATTATTTACCATTAAGTTAAATAATAATTATCATTATCATTATTAAGTACGAACTAAGTTTTTTATTGTATTATCCACAATCAATAATAAGGTAAATTAGTATGGTAAAATTACTAAATAAGTATACAATTAGCAGTACAATTATAATTGTAATTTTATTACTACCTATATTTAGTATCTTAATTTATTCTTATGGAGAAAATAGCGATACTTTAAATCATCTAAAACAAACTGTGCTTAGTGATTATATTTTAAATACTTTGTTGTTAATATTTTTTGTCTCGGTTTTATCGTTAATATTTGGAGTATTAAGTGCATATATAACCGTATTTTATGAGATAAAGTTTTTAACTTTTATTTCTATACTTTTAGCCTTGCCTTTTGTGATTCCAACTTATATACTAGCTTATATTTATAGTGATATATTTGGTTTTTTTTCACCATTTCATTTATTTTTAAGAGGTATTGGAATTAAAGAATATTTTGATATTTTAAGTTTTAATAGCGTTAGTGTTATCCTTAGTTTAGGCTTGTATCCATATATTTATTTAATAGTAAAAGCATCATTTTTAAAAAGTAATTCAACGCTTTTATATCCTGCTTTATCTCTTGGAAAAAGTACTACTCAATTATTTTACCAAGTTATACTTCCCTTATCAAGACCAGCTATTATAGGTAGTCTTGCTTTAGTTATTATGGAGGTTATTAATGAGTATGGTACAGTATCATACTATGGAGTAGATACTTTAAGTACGGCAATATATGGTGCATGGTTTGGATTAAATGATCCTAAGAGTGCTGCTTATTTAAGTATAATTGCTATGGGTATTGTTTTTGTATTATTAAGTATAGAAAAATTTAGTAGAGGAAATAGTAATTATAAAAGCGAATCAAATTCTAAAAATATGAAAAAGAAAAAACTTCACGGATATAAAAAACTTCTTACTTATTTATTTTTGAGTATTCCTATTTTATTTGGTTTTGTTATACCATTTATATGGATAATTTTTTATTCTTTTACATATGCTAGTGTTGTCATTGATGATGAATTTTTAAGTGCAGTTTTAAATAGTTTTCTAGCTTCGTTTATATCGTCATTATTTATAGTATTTTTTGCTTTTCTTATTTCTTATACATTAAGAATAAATAATAATAACTATACAAAATACCTAACTAAACTAGCAGGAATAGGATATGCAATACCTGGTGTTGTAATTGCTATTGGTGTTTTGAGTTTGTTTATTCAAATTGATCATTTTTTTATATATGTATTTTCATTTGAAGAATTACTAATTTCAGGTACATTGTTTGCACTATCTTTTGGATATATAGTTAGATTTTTAGCAGTAGGCTTAAATATGATTGAGTCAAGTTTTGATAAACTTGGATTTAATATAAATAAAGCATCAAGAAACTTAGGATTAAACTATTGGCAGACCTTAATAAAAGTAGAATACCCAAACATGAAAAAGACACTTCTTTTAGCATTTTTACTTGTGTTTATTGATGTTATTAAAGAATTGCCACTTACTTTAGTTTTAAGACCATACAACTATGAAACCCTTGCAACTAGAACTTATGAATATGCTGCAAATAGTATGATTCAAGAGAGTTCTATATATGCTTTAACAATTGTATTATTGTGTTTTATTCCAATAATTATAAGTCATAAAAAAGAGAGTATACATAAATGTTAGAAATAAAAAACTTATCAAAAAAATTTGAAAATAACCTTGTCTTGGATAATATAAATTTAAGTATAAAAGAAGGTGAGATTATATCACTTTTAGGACAAAGTGGAAGTGGAAAAAGTACATTGCTAAATATAATAGCAGGTTTTGAAGAATCTAATGATGGGAGTATTATTTATAATGATATTACACTTATAAATAATAATACTTTTATAGAACCACAAAATAGGGATATAGGATTTGTATTTCAAAACTATGCTTTGTTTCCTCACTTAAATGTTAAAAAAAATATAGCATTTGGAATAAATCATCTTGAAAAAAAATATCAAGACGAGAGCGTGGATAAGTTGTTAAAACTTATAAATCTCATTGGTTTAGAAAATAACTATCCACATGAATTAAGTGGTGGACAACAACAAAGAGTAGCAATTGCTAGAGTACTTGCTAGAAATAGTAAACTTATACTTTTTGATGAGCCTTTTTCTAGTATTGATAGTACTTTAAAGGCTAAAATTATTAAAGAAATAAAAGAGATATTAAAAAGTTATAATATCACTGCTATATTTGTTACTCATAATCCAAATGAAGCTATACTTTTAAGTGATAGAATAGGCTATATTGAAGATGGAAAAATTATTCAATTTGATAGTATTGATGAGTTAAAAAATAATCCAAAGTCAACTTTTATAAAAGATTTATTTAACTAAAAACTGATAATAATTATCACTATTAAGAATAAACAAAGTTTCTTTATTATAGTATTCAGATACTTAATCACATGATTAAAAATAAATACAAAATAAAAAGGATAAATATGTTAAAGATAAGTTTAATTTCAATATTATTGACGAGTTCAGTATTTGCTTCACAAGAGGTAAATATCTACTCAAAAAGGCATTATGATACAGATAAGCAATTATTTAAATTATTTACAGAAGAAACAGGAATAAAAGTAAATGTTGTTAAAGCAAAAGCAAAAGAATTGATGAAAAGATTAGAAAGTGAAGGTAAACATACAAAAGCAGATCTTCTAATAACAGTAGACGTTGGTAATTTAGTATTGGCTAAACAAAAAAATCTATTACAAGCTGTTAAATCAGATAAATTAGATAAAGCTATACCTGCACATTTAAGACAAAAAGATGGATATTGGTATGGTTTGACAAAAAGAGCTAGAGTTGTTGTTTATAATAAAAATAAAGTAAAAAAAGAAGAATTATCTACATATGATGATTTGACAAATGAAAAATGGAAAAAAAGAATTTTAATTAGAAAATCAAATAATATTTACAATCAATCACTTTTAGCTTCATTTATTGCAAATGATGGTATTGATTCTGCTACAACTTGGGCAAAAGGTATTGTTAGTAATGTTGCAAGAACACCAAAAGGTAATGATAGAGATCAGATGAAGGCAATTGCTGCTGGTATTGGTGATATTGCTGTTGTAAATACATATTATGTTGGTAAACTTTTAAATTCAAAAAAATCAAATGAAGTAGAAGTTGGAAAACTAATGGCTGTCTTTTTTCCAAATCAAGGAAAAAATGAAAGAGGTGCACATATAAATATTTCAGGTGCTGGGGTTACAAAATATGCTAAAAATAAAGAAAATGCTATTAAATTTTTAGAATTTTTATCAAGTGTAAAAGCACAAGAAATTTTTGCAAAAACAAATTATGAATATCCAGTTAATCCAAAAGCAAAAGCTTCAAAATTATTACAATCTTGGGGTACTTTTAAAGAAGATAAAACTCCACTTGAATTATTTGGAATTAACAATGCAAATGCTGTTAAAGTATTTAATAACGTTGGTTGGAAATAAAAATATAAGATAATAAAAAAGTAGAGACTGTAAAAACAACTGTGTAAATCCAAAAATATGATTATTTGATAAAATATCAAATATGAAAGATATTAAGGATTTACACAATGAATTTATTAAATATAGAAGAATTAAAAAGACAAATAGCTAACGGAACATTTACAAGCTTAGATGATATTACTAAAGAGTTTAAAAATATACTAAAAGAAGTAATACAAACAGCATCTCAAGAAGAACTAACCTCACACTTAGGTTATGATAAACATCAAGAATCCCAAACATCAAACTACCGTAATGGATATAATGATAAAACTACAAAATCAAAGTATGTAAATATTGATGTTGCAATTCCAAGAGATATACAATTACATCTTGATGATTTATATGGTTATGAGTTATCAACACAAACTATATCAAATATCACAGAAAAAGTTGTTGAAAAAGCTAAAGAATAGAAAATAAGACCACTAGATAAAATATATCAAATTATCTTTATGGATGCCAACTGTATTAAAAATTAGAGTTGATAGAGTAGTTAAAAATATAGCTGCTTATATTATGCTAGGTGTTACGTTAGAGGGTAAAAAAGAGATTATGGCAAAATAATAATATGAGAAGTGACTAAAAAGAAACTGGTGGGTTTACACAGTTTACTTTACACTCTCAAAAAGTATTTACTTTTTTATTATTAAGATTCTTGATTAGTATCACTAGTTGTTAATGTTTCTTCATTAATATAAATTTCTTTTCCACTTGATAAGATTATTTCTTGAACTCTTTTACCTGATATAACCTCAGTATCTAATAATTCTTTAGTCATTTCTTCTATTGCATCATTATAATCTCTCATACATGATAAAACATGCACATACCTATCGTTTAGAGTTGATTTGATATATTCATCCAAATCATTAGCTAATTTATCGCTATAATCTTTTGAAGTTTGACTACCGCCTAAAAATTGATTACTTTGTTTAGCCAAAACCATTAGTCCAGCAACATCACTCATACCATAAATACTAGCCATAGACTTTATAATATCAGTTGCTCTTTCTAAGTCATTTCCAGCACCTGTACTAATTTCATTTATAAATACTTCTTCAGCAGCTCTACCACCAAGTAAAACATCTACTTCTGCAATTAGTTCATGTTTTTGCATTAGGTATTTATTTTCTTCAGGAGTATTAAGTGTATATCCAAGTGCAGCCAAGCCACGTGGTACTATAGATACTTTATTTACTTTTTTTGCACCTTTAGTTATTTCTGCCATTAATGCATGTCCTGATTCATGGTATGCAACAATTTTTCTTTCTTTGGGAGATATTCTTCGACTTTTCTTTTCAAGTCCAGCAATTTGTCTTTCAACTGCTTCTTTAAAGTTATCATTCGTTACTTCAAGAGCATTAGCACGTCCTGCTAATAATGCTGCTTCATTAATAATATTTGCTAAATCAGCTCCCGCTAATCCTGCTGTCATAACTCCAACTTCTCTTAAATCAACATTTTTTGAAATTTTAACATCTTTTATATGTACATTTAAAATTTCTATTCTACCTTCTAAATCAGGTTTATCAACTAACACTTGTCTATCGAATCTTCCTGGTCTTAAAAGTGCAGGATCTAAAACTTCAGGTCTATTTGTTGCAGCTAGTACAATTACAGGGGCACCTGCGGATGAAAACCCATCCATTTCAGCTAGTAGTTGATTTAGAGTTTGTTCTCTTTCATCATTTCCACCCATTCCACCACTTGCACGACTTTTTCCAATTGCGTCAATTTCATCAATAAAGATAATAGCAGGAGCGTCTTTTTTTGCTTGTTCAAATAAATCTCTAACTCTTGAAGCACCAACTCCAACAAACATTTCAATAAATGAAGACCCTGTAACACTTAAAAAGTTTACATCAGCTTCACCTGCAACTGCTTTTGCTAAAAGTGTTTTACCAGTTCCAGGAGGACCTACAAGTAATACACCTTTTGGTATTTGTGCACCTAAATTCACATATCTATCTGGAGCTTTTAAAAAGTCAACTATTTCAGATACTTCTTCTTTAGCTTCTTTATTTCCAGCCATGTCATCAAATTTTACATTTGGTTTTTCTGTAGCTATCATCTTTTTTGATCCACCCATGCCAAGTATTCCACCGCCCATAGATTTGCTCATTTTTTTTGCCAAAAATGTCCAAATACCAAAAAATATTAATAATGGCAATACCCATCCAAATAACATATCTCCAAGTGGATTTTCTTCGTTTACTCCACCATAAGGTATATTTTTACTTTCAAGACTTGGTATTAAAGTACCATCTGGTATTACTCTTCTTACATTATAAACTGTTTTAGTTCCATTTAAAATAGAATGAGCTTTAATTGTTGTATTGCCTATACCAACATAATCAACAGCATTTTGAGAAATCAATTTTTTTAAATCTGAATATGAGATTGTTTTATTGATTTGTCCGTAAACTGGCTGATTTCCAGATATACTCATATCATCTTGAGGAAATAAATTTTTAAATATCATTACTGATAAAAGTGAAAATATTACAAAAACTATAATTGGGTTATTATTAAAAAAATTATTATTTTTGTTATTGTTATTGTCGTCATTATTTTGATTATTCATTGTTATCCTTAATTAATACTAATGTTATCCATTCGTTTTTGTTTATTTTATCTTTTATTATAAAATCTTTATATTTTTTTAAAATCTTATCTTCATATTTGTCTAATATTCCAGAGATTATTAGTATACCATCTTCTTTTAATATCTTATGTAAATCTTTTTTTATCATTACTAACACATCTGCAACTATATTCGCTACTACTATATTGTATTTTGTATTACTTTTTGAAGCACTACCTACCCAAGCATCATTGTATGAAGTATTATTTAATTCAAAATTTTCTTTAGAATTTATTATTGAAACTTCATCAGTATCACATATATCACAAATAGCATGCAACTTTGAAGCTGCAATAGCTAATATACCACTTCCCGTACCTACATCAATTAAAGTATCACCTTTTTTTGTATATTTACTAATAGCTTCTAAACATGAACTTGTAGTTTCATGATGCCCACTACCAAAGGCAAGAGCTGGGTTTATTAAAACATTTATTTTATTGTGTTTTTGCTCACACCATTGTGGATGTATATAAAACTTTCCAACTTCAACGGCTTGAACTGAGTCTTGGTATAATGATACCCAGTCAACATTTTGTTTTTTTTGTGATTTTATATCACATATTATATTTTCATTTAATTTTTCATTTAATTGACTTGTAAATAGCTCTACTCCTGTAATAATATGTTCAAATGGCTCCTGGCTTCTTAGTATTATTTTATCTTCAAATTCTTCTAAAGCTTCATGGCTTAAACTTAATATCAAATCAAGATACAATTCAAGGTATTTAGAAGGTGCAATGCTTAATTCATAATAAAATTCTTTCAAACTTGTAAACCCTTTGTTATAATTAACCGTGATTATATCTAAAATCTGTTTTATTTACTTTAAGTTGCTATTAATAATATTATTTATATTTAAAATATAATGTATTATATATGATTTTGTTATTATAAGTCTTCTTCGGCTTTAATTAAAGCAAGTACTCCATCATACATATCTTGTACACACTGAACTTCAGTAACTCCTAGTCTTCTTTTATTAGAAATATCATAAATATTTCCTTTGCTAGAAGAATGTTCACCATGCATACCTCTTATTTGGAGATGATGTTTAGTTGTAATATCTTTGAACAATTGCATGTTTTTTGATAAATTTGGTAATTTAATATGAACACTAGCCCTAAGTGCAGTTCCAAGGTTTGTAGGACAAGATGTAATATATCCTAAATGATCACTATAGGAAAATTCCACATGTTTTTCAAGTTCTTTTATGCCTAGTACTAATCTTGAAAATACATCTTTTATATTTCCACCTTTTTGCATAGATATTATTCTTAAGTGGTCTTCTTCATTTACCCATGTTAAAAAAGTCTTATCATCATTGTGATATATACCTCTACTTTTTGGCCAATTTCTATTTAACCCAGCACTATGTAAAAATCTATCACCTTCTTTAAATAAAAAATGATCTTTTATTAGTGTTTTTTTATTTTTAATACTCATACCATCTATTGGATAAAATGTACCAGATAATTCGCCACTAAAAGAACTTAACGCTTTTGAAATAGTATCACATACTAGTTCTCTTTGAGTATTAGAAATAATAGTTCCAAGTGCAAAACCATGTAAGTTTCTTGCAACTCTTATTCTTGTGGATATTATATATTTATTGTTTATATCTAAATCATCTGCTTTTAAATCATCTGTTTTTAAATTACTTATATGTTTGTCGTCTTTAGAAAAACCATGATACTGTTTAATAATAGGATCTAATAAAGAAGCAAATAATGTATATGATTCTTCATCTCCTGCATAAATACCTATAAAACTATCGGGGTTTTCTATTCCAGAGTTAATTGCATGTTCTAATGAAAAGCCATTTGAAGTTTTTTTATATCTAAGTTCTTCAAATATATTTTTGCTTAAATATTTTGACATCAATGAGGTATTTATTTTGGAAAATAATGGATAATGGATAATAATCCTTTCAAATTATATATTTATATAATATTCTAACTTATATTCGTTTAAATTATAAGCATATATTTAAGTTGACATTTATATATGATATGTAGTCTTATAAAGTTACAAAATCTAACAAATATTAGTAATGTTTTTGCTTATTTAATTATTTTTTTAAGTGAATGACTTATAAGTTTATAATCTTGCATTTTATAAACTTTATTTGCAATTATTTGACAATC
Source organism: uncultured Helicobacter sp. (assembly GCA_964516815.1). Classification (GTDB taxonomy): domain Bacteria; phylum Campylobacterota; class Campylobacteria; order Campylobacterales; family Arcobacteraceae; genus CAIJNA01. The sequence goes on from CAZEXK010000021.1 coordinate 22,105, forward strand.
ATTTAGTTCGTGAGTTACCATAATAGTATGAAGATTATACTCTATGCTTATTTTTTTTATTAGTTTAAGCATAGATAATCTTGTTTCTTCATCTAAGCCTGTAAAAGGTTCATCTAAAAGTAGTATTGGTTCTTTTCTTAACAAAACTCTTGCTATTGCAACTCTTTGTTGTTGACCTCCTGATAATTTTGAAACTAATGTATTCGTAAAATTTTCTAATCCCACTTCTTTTAAAATATTTTTTACCTTTTCTTCTTGATTAGGATGTTCTTTTTTTAGACCTAATAATATATTTTTTTTTACGTTTAAATGTTCAAATAGATTATGTTTTTGAAATAAAATACTAAAAGGTCTTTTTTCAACTACCATTGAACTTAATTCATTTCCATTTAAAGTTATATTTCCATTATATGATTCTAAAAAGCCAGAAATTAAATCTAAAAGTGTAGATTTACCACTACCACTTTGTCCTACAATTCCAACAATTTCACTAGCTTTCACATTTAAACTGTAAGTATAGAATTCTTTGCTTTGTTCATATTTATATTGTAAATTTTTTATTTCAAGCATTTTTATTCCTAAATAATATAGGTATTAGAATAAATACACTTAAAATTAAGCATAAAAGTATCAAAGCTACCCCAGAAGCATCTGTAGTTTTATATGAACCAATTAATTGATATAAATACCAAGGTAATGTTATAAAATCATCTGATCCAAATAATGCAATTATACCCAAATCACCTAATGAAAAACAAAATGATAAGGCAAATACATAAGCTAAAGAAGATTTTAAATAAGGATATTCAACATATTTGAATCTTTCATAAGTACTTAAATTTAGAGAAAATGATAACTTATCATATCTTTTTGCAATTTTGTGCATAACTGGGGAAAGTACAGCTAGCGCAAATGGCAATGACATAAGAACATTCACAAAAATCAGAGCAGAAGCAGACCATAAAAATAATGATCCATCATATTTTTGGTACATTAAAAAAAATCCTAAACCTAATACAAGCGAAGGAATAGCTAAGTATAAATTTGCAGAAAAAGAAACTATTATATTAAATAGCTTTGAATAATTTTTCATAGCTAAACGTGTATCTAAAGTAAAATTACGCTTAGTATTACTAAAAATCAAGGCTATTATAACTGTTATTACACTTGATACACTAGCTAAAAGTATAGAAGTTACTAAAGCTTTTATAAAAATTTCACTTGTCAGTATTTTAATAAAGTCTGCATTTAACCCATCAATAAATATTACAATTAAAGGTAAAATAAAAAATAATGAGAATACAAAGATGATAATTTTTTGAATTGCTTGTACACTTTTTGGTTCTTTTAAATCTATACTTGAAATACTTGTTTTTAAATTACTTACATCTATTTTAAAAGAAGATGAAAGTATTACTAAAATAGTAGAAACCGCAAGTTGAATGAGAGCTAATTTTATAGCTAAGGCAATATCAAAATCAAGTTTTACAGCTTCATATATTGCAACTTCCAAGGTATTATAACTTGGATTCCCACCTATTAATAAAACAACAGCAAAAGATGTAAAACACAATAAAAATATAGTAGATCCAATACTAAGTAATGTACTTTTTAAAGCAGGGTACTCAACATACCAAAATCTTTTAAAGATACTAAAATTTAAACTTTTTGCTAATTTATATTTTTCTTTTGGAATACTTTCAAAACTATGAAGCAAGGCACGTAAAGCAAAAGAGGCATTTAAATAAACATGCGCTAATAAAATTCCACTCAAACCATATATATACGCTCCAAAAGATGTATCAAACAAAAATAGACTTAGTTGATTTAAATATCCATTTCTACCAAAAATCCCAATTAGTCCAAAAACCACTACAAGTGAAGGTAATACTAAAGATGATGATAGTAGTACAAGAAAAAAAGATCTACTTTTAAAGTTATTTTGATGAGCAAAAGCCCAAGCAGATAAAAGCCCAATAAATAAAGAAAACAATGTAGATAAAAAAGCTTGAAAAATAGTAAATTTTAATAAATCATAAATTTTAGTATCAAGTTTTGTAAATAGTGTTGTATTTTGTTCATTATATATAATATAAAATAACAAAAATGCAAAAAATAAAAAAATAAATACAAAAGTTCCACCTAAAAAAGTAGAACTTATAAATCTTCTTAAAGTATTTTTCACTTTTATTTTTTAATAGCTTCTATCCATTCATCTATAATGATTTTTCTATTTTCTTGTACCATTTTATCATCTAATAATTTCATTGTTTTTGGCTTATTGAGTTTATTAAAATCTTTATGAAGTTTTATATTTTTTACAACTGGATAAGCCCAATTTGTAGTTGGGATAATATTTGCAAATTTTTCTGAATGTAAAAACTTTAAAAAATCTTTTGCCAATTTTTTTTGTTTTGAGTATTTTACAATAGCAGCAACTTCAACTTGACCATAATGTCCTTCTTTAAAATCTGCAGATTTTATATTGTATTTATTCTCTGCTATCATATGGTATGCAGGAGAAGTTGTATAACTTAATACCATGTCAGCTTCATTTTTTAAAAATAATCCATAAGCTTCTGACCATCCTTTTGTTACTGTAAGAATGTACGGAGATAAAGACTTCCAATATTCTGCTGCTTTATCACCATATATAGATTTAACCCATAATAGTAAACCAAATCCTGGAGTTGAAGATCTAGGGTCTTGTATAACTATTTTAAAGTCTTTTGGCATAGAAGCTAAAGCTTCAAAAGATTTTGGTGGATTTTTAAGTTTATTTTGGTCATAAACAAAAGCAAAAAAACTATAATCAAAAGGAACAAAAGTATCATCTTCATATTTAATTGGTAATTCAAGAGATGATGTATCTAATTCATGAGGAATAAATAGTTTAGTTTCTTTAGCAACTTGAGCAATAGCAGTATCTAAGCCTAGAATTACATCTGCTTTAGTTTTTTTTCCTTCTAATTGTATTTTTCTTAAAGTACTAATAGAACTAGAAACACCTACAATATTTAAAACACAATTACAGTTTTGCTCAAATGCTTCTTTAACCTTAGGACCAGGTCCCCATGATGATGCAAAAGAATCATAAGTATAAACAGTTAATGTTGGTTTTTGACTAGCAAAAAGTACCAAATTCGTTAGTAATAAGAATATTATTTTTTTCATATATTTACCTTTAAATAAAATTTATTTATCAAAGAGAATGTGCATATATATTATTATAATGATATTATAATAGTAAGATTATTTACAATTCTCTTTCTTACGCTGGTTTTAACCAGTTCAAGTTCAACGGAACATGCGATTTGCAATCTCAGCCTGTATTGGCACTCCGAGAGGTTGATGTGTAAGTATAATCAAAAAAGGATAAAAAAGCTCTGAATAAAAATGAATTAATATAAATT
>CAZEXK010000022.1:0-24523 GCA_964516815.1 uncultured Helicobacter sp.
GTAGGTCGCCGCCAACTTTTATGAGCTCTTTTTTTATACTTTATTTACTTATAATATAACTAACTAGATAATCATCTACTAATTTCAACTTCAAACTTTTAGTAAATCCATTATGTATTTTTATTAACTTTCTCATAGGAGAAAATACTCCTCCATCTATTGAATTTGTTGTGTTATCTATGGTGATATTTTTGTGATTTTTATAAGTAAATAAATATACTAAATTTGTCATTAAACTTCTGTAAGCTGATCTAACTCTAATACAAAACTATTAAATATTAGAATATATCTTAAGTAATTTAATTAACTTAAGATTATGAGATATTCATTCTTAATCTTTTAAATCTGCTTGATTAAAATCCTCTGAATTAAAAATAGATTTTAAAACTTTTTTACTTCTGGCTTAGCCTCTTCTTGTGAAATTGTATTTATAATAATTTAGTTATATCATCTTGAATATTAAATGGTTTTGTAAATGGTGCATATCTATTTAGTACTTCTCCATTTTTATTTATTAAAAACTTAGTAAAGTTCCATTTGATACTTTTAGTTCCAAGTATGCCACTTGCTTGTTGTTTTAAAAATTTATATAAAGGTATAGCATCATCTCCATTCACATTTATTTTTGAAAACATATCAAAGGATGTATTAAAATTTACTGAGCAAAATGTTTTTATGTCTTCATTATTTCCTGGTTCTTGTTTTGAAAATTGATTTGATGGAAATGCTAATATTTTAAAATTATTATCTTTATATTTTAAGTATAATTTCTCAAGATCTTCATATTGTGGCGTAAAACCACATAGACTAGCAACATTGACTATTAATAGTACATTATCTTTATATTTAGATAATTTTACTTCTTTATTGTCTATATCTATTACTGTAAAGTCGTATATATTCATTGATTTATCCTTTGAATGTATGCTAAGTAAAACAATAAAACAAATAAATATTATTTTACTTATGATGAGATATCCTTTTAATAAGTCTTTAAATACCAAGTAGAAAAATTCCACAAAGCATAAAAATGTTGTTTTAGTTTATTATTTTTGGCTTGAGTATAAATGTACTTTAAATAATCATCATTAAACAATCCATGATGTTTATTTGCTTTTAAAATAGTATATAATAAATCATCTTTAAATTCATCGTGTAGCCATTCATTATAAGGTGAGTTGAAACCCTTCTTAGTTCTATGTATAATCTCATCAGGTACATAGTTTTTAGCAACTTTTTTTAAAAGATATTTATTTGTATCTCCTAATTTTAGCTTAGCATCTATTTTAAAAGATAAATCTACTAAATTAAAATCCAAAAAAGGATTTCTAACTTCAAGTGAATTGGACATAGATATTTTATCAACTTTACTTAAAAGTGCATTACCTAGCCATATTTTTAAATCAATATAACTCATCCAGTCTAGTTGATTGTTTTTTTCTTTATAGGCTTTATATGTTGGAGTATTTTTGAACAATTGCTTTTTTTGAGAATAAGTAAATATTTCTCCAAAACCATTATAAATAGTTTGATTGTTTAAAATTCTTTTTATGTATTGGCTTTCTTTATTTTGTTTATTTAAACTTGATTCAAAATTGTTTTTTAAGAAGTCTAATTGTTGAGAATTTAGAGAGTTTTTAAAATCATAATATTTATTAAATTTTGAATAATTATCATAACCTAAAAAAATCTCATCACTTCCTTCTCCCGAAAGTACAGTTTTTATGCCTTGTTTGTTTATGTATTTACACATATAATTAAGAGGTATTGAAGCAGGATCAGCATGAGGTTCTTCCATATTTTGAAATACTTCTGGTATTGAAGCTATGAATTCATTTTGATTTAGTTGAATTTCATGATGCTTAGAATCAATACTCTTAGCTAAAAGTTTTGCATAGGGAAGTTCACTATATTTTTTATGAGATAGATATCCTATACTAAAAGTTTGTATTTTTTTATTTGACATTTTATTGTACATTGAAGATATCAATGAGGAGTCTATTCCTCCACTTAATAATGATGCAACTTCAACATTTCCCATAAGTCTGTCTTGGACACTTGATAATAAAGTTTGCTCTATTTTTTTTATGGCTTCTTTCTCATCAAAAATACTTTTATGAGTGTTTATTTTATAGTATTTTTTTATACTTAGAATATTGTTTTCATAAATTAAATATGAAGAGGCTTCAAGTTTATTTATATTTGTATAAAAGGTATTGTCATTTATTGGAGTAAAATATTGTAAGTACTGTGATAAAGCTACTTTATTTAGCTTTGGTGTAAATCCAAGTGCTTTTATAATAGGTGATATCATTGAACTAAAGATAAATTTGTTATCTTCTTTATAATAATAAAATGGCTTTTTACCATATCTATCTTTAGCACAAAAATATTTATCTTTTTTCACATCATAAATACAAAAAGAAAATGCACCATTTAACATATTTAGAAAATTTATGTCGTATTTTTGATAAAGTCGTAATAGTACTTCACTGTCACTAGAAGTTTGGCAAGTTAGATTTTCATTTTTTATTAATTGCTTATAATTGTAAATTTCACCATTAAAAACTAAAACTAAATCATCAAAAACCATAGCTTGGTTTGAAGAACTATGTAAATCAACAATACTAAGCCTTGTATGTCCAAAATAATTGTTATTGATGTTGTAAGTGGAAATGTTATCAGGACCTCGATTTTGCATAATACTAGTAAGGTTTAAGATGTCTATTTTTGGTTTAAAGTTACTTCCTAAGATACCACACATTAATTAAAAATCATTTCTATAATTATTAAGTCAAAATAAAATATAAATAAAAACAATACTGTTGATAAAAATATTATATATGTAACTTCATATGGTTTACAATTATAAAGTGCTGATATATTAACAGTAGTAACAGCTAAAGGAACACTAAGTGATATGATAAGTATGCTTGAAATAAAAGAATCTAGGTCAAATATTAAAGCAAAAACTATACCAACTATTGGTAATAGTATGAGTTTAACAGCAGTAGTTGAATAATTTAGTAGCAAATTTTTTGATTTTAATTTTATGTCAGCTAAATATACTCCAAAAATTATTAATTGCAATACAATAGTAGCATATGCTCCCATTTGCAATGCTTGATCAATTTGTGGATGTATTGGTAGTTTTAAATAAGTATACAAAATAGCAATAATAGCAAACCATAATATAGGTATTTTAATCATTGTAAGTAATGATTGTCTAAAAGTATATTGAGATTTTGCAAAATAAAATATACCAACTGTATATATGAAAAATACATTTGCTATATTTATTATGCTTGTATAAGGAATACTTTGTTCTCCAAATATAGCAATACCTAAAGGAATACCTAAATTACCAGTATTTCCAATAAGTGAAGTTGTAATAAATATAGATTTATCTTGTTCATCATCAAATAAATATTTAGCTACTACTATTAAAATTAATAATGTAGTTGTAACAACTAAAAAATATATAAAAGGTGTAAGAATTAAATTGTAATTTATGGGAACTCTAGTTAATCCCCAAAATGTAAGTATGGGTTGTAAGAAGTAAATAGAAAATATTATTAATGTTTTATTATTAATCTCATCTTTGAATATTTTTTTAGCTATATATCCTAAAACGATGAAAGAATAAATAGCAATTATGGATATAAGTGCTGACAATTATTCTACAAATTTAGGTTTTGGTTTTAATGCATTGATTTGATTTTGAGCAGTTATTAAGTTTCCTTTTAAGTGATCATTTTCTTTTGATATTGATTGTACTTTACTTACTAACGCAGCTCTTTTATCTTTTTCATTATCAATAATTCCAGAAAGCTTTGCTTTTAGAGTTAATATTTCATCTTCATAATACTGTACTTGTTTACCTAGATCTGAGTTTTTAATTCTTTCATCTTTTAGAATTTTTTTAAGTATTTTTTCATTTTTTTCTAAACTTACAGATAAAGGAGATTGATTTGAAAACTTAGATAATTCTTTTATCTTTCTAGTTAAAGACAATACTTTTTGTTTTTGTTCCATGATATTTACTTTTACTTGTTGTAAAGTTTGAGTTCTCTCTTGCTCTTCGTCATCTGCTAAAAAACCAATAGATATATATCCGTCTATGAGTCCTGTATCCGAATTTTTTTGAGGAATTGCGGTTGTTCTTAGGTGGAATTTTTCATCTTCTTGACTTAAAAATTTTAACTTACCTTTCCATGTTTTATCGCTTTTAATATGTGCGTTAAGTTCTGCGTAATTTTTAACTTTTGAATCAGGATGAATAATATCTGACAATTGTTTATTTAGTAATTCTTCTTGTGTATATAAACTAATATCTTGAAAAAATTCATTTGCATACGTTATTTTGTCATCATTATCTACTTTTATGATTGGAGAAATAGTATTTATCAAATCCATATATTCACTTAATTCTACTTCTTTTTGTATGATTAATTTTTGATTTTTTTTGATTTGACAGAATTTCTCTACGTTTGTAAGTAATTTTTTCGCATCAATTGGTTTGAGAGAATATCCTGAAACATTTACTTTAATAGCTTCCATCAAATAATTAGCTTCACCATGAGCTGTTGCCATTATTACAGGAATATCGTCGTTTAATTCTCGTATTTGTTTCACCATAGCTAGACCATCTAAATTTGGCATATTAATATCACTAATAATAATATCAAATTCGATTTTACTTGTGTATTCTTTGTATTTGTCAACACCAATTTGACCATCTTCGCATATGATAACTTCATTAAAAATTTTTTTTAAAATATTGCCTAATGAAGTTCGTATTGAAACGTCATCTTCAACATATAAAACATTTAAAGTTTTTAAAAAGTCTTTGTTCAACATACAATATTCCTTGGGGTTTAATTAGGTGGATTATATCTAAAATATACTTACATATTTTTATACTAGTATATTTATGTATAGTGCTTTTAAATAAAGTTTAAGATATAATTGCAATTACAATGAAGAACAAAATATTAAACATAATCAAAAATAGACCACTTATAATAGATGGTGCTATGGGAACGCAATTACAAAATATGCAAATAGCTAGTAAATACTGGTTGGATGAAAATAATAAAGACCAAGAAGGTTGTAATGAACTTTTAAATGCAACAAGTCCAAGTATAATAGAACAAATACACGAATCATACGCTAAAGCTGGTGCTGATATGATTAAAACTAATACCTTTGGATCTATGGATTGGGTATTGGATGAATATGATATGGGGCATAGATCCTATGAACTTTCAAAATTAGGCGCACAACATGTTAAAAAAATATGTGATAAATATAGTACTCAAGAGAAACCTAGATTTGTATTAGGTTCTGTTGGACCTGGTACTAAGTTACCTTCTTTAAAACATATTGATTATGACACTATGTATAATGGATATCAAACCATGGCAAAAGGATTAATTGATGGTGGGGTTGATGTATTTTTACTTGAAACTTGTCAAGATCCGTTGCAAATAAAAGCAGCTATTCATGCTATACAAGATATAAATAAAAATATTCCTATTATGGTTAGTGTAACTATTGAGCTTAGTGGTACTATGCTAATAGGAACAGATGCTCAAACAATAGTAACAATTTTAGAGCCGTTTGATTTGCTTTCTGTAGGATTTAATTGTGGTACGGGACCAGAACAAGTTAAAAAACATATTGAAGTTTTAAGTGATAATTGTAATAAATTATTATCTGTACATTCAAATGCCGGCTTGCCACAAAATATAGGTGGAAAGTCATTTTATCCTATGGATGAAAATGAATTTACTGACATTCAAAAAACATTTTTAGATTTTCATGGAGTTAGTTTTTTAGGTGGATGTTGTGGTACAACACCTTTGCACATAAAAAACTTAGTAAATGAAACACAAAATATAAAACCAAAAGCACCAATTGGATCTTGTGAAACATCCTTAGCTTCATTATTTCAAAGTGTAAGTTTAAAACAAGAACCAGCTCCACTTTTAATAGGAGAACGTTCAAATGCTACAGGATCTAAGGCTTTTAGAGAACTTTTAAAAGCTGAGGATTTTGAAGGTACTTTAAGTGTAGGACAAGAGCAGGTACGTTCAGGTGCTCACGTAATTGATGTTAGTGTAGGATTTGCTGGACGTGATGAAACTGTTGATATGGAAAAAGTAGCATCAATCTATGCTCAAAAAATATCTCTTCCTTTAATGCCTGATTCTACACAAATACCAGCACTTATTCAATCTTTAAAATTAATAGGTGGAAAGCCTATTTTAAATTCTGTTAACCTTGAAGATGGAATTGAACGATTTGATGAGATATGTTCTTTAGCTAAAAAGTTTGGTACTTCTTTAGTATGTTTGGTTATTGATGAAGTTGCAATGGCTAAAACTAAAGCTGATAAAGTAAAAATTGCAGAACGTATTTATGATAGAGCAGTAAATTTACATAAAATAAATCCTGAAGATTTAGTTTTTGATATGTTGGTGTTTACAATTGGTTCAGGAGATGAAGAATATCGTACAGCAGGTATAGAAACTATTGAAGCTATAAGAGAATTTACAGCCATGCATCCAGAAGTTTCTACTACTCTTGGACTTTCTAATATCTCATTTGGTCTTGATAGTAAAGCTAGAGTTTATTTAAATTCTATATTTTTACATCATTGTATTGATGCTGGTTTAAGTTCTGCTATTGTAAATGTAAAACATTTAGTACCTAGAAATAAAATGAGAGAATCGGATATAAAAGCTTGTGAAGATTTACTTTTTAATAAAACAGATCAAGGGGATCCTTTGTTTGCTTTTATTGATCACTTTAGTGATATAGAAGCTGTAGCCCAACAAAGCGATGAGCAATACAATGAATTAACTCCTAAGGCAAAGGTTGAAAAGCTTTTACTTGATGGAGATAAAACAAGACTTTTACCTTTAGCTCTTGAATTACAAGGAGATTTAGTTCAAGCTGATGTAATTGTAAATGAATGGCTTATTGATGGTATGAAAATTATTGGTGAGTTATTTGGTAGTGGACAAATGCAATTACCTTTTGTTTTACAAAGTGCGGAAACAATGAAAGCTTGTGTTGATGTACTGAACCCATATTTACCAAAGGTACAAAAAGAAATTGATACAACATTAATTATTGGTACAGTAAAAGGTGATGTTCATGATGTGGGTAAAAATTTGGTTGATATTATATTATCAAACAATGGATTTAAAGTAGTAAATATAGGTATAAAAGTTACTATTGATCAATTTATTAAAAGTGCAAATGAAAACAATGCAATAGCAATAGGAATGAGTGGTCTACTTGTAAAATCAACCAACGAGATGAAGTCTAATATGCAAAAACTAAGTGATGCTGGTATATTATTGCCAATACTCTTAGGAGGTGCTGCACTTACCAAGCCATTTGTAGATGATTTTTGTAGACCTTATTATAGTGGTCCTATATTTTATTGTAGAGATGCCTTTGATGGTGTTTTAGCAATGCAAAGATTAGAAGCCTGCAATGGGGATTATTCTAATTTGAATACAGAAATGCCTGCTGATTTAATCAAAATTGATGAAAGTTTGAAAGTTAAAAAGGTAGTTTTTGATAAAAATATTCATACAGTGTCACATTTGCATAATCACAAAAATTACAAAGCACCATTTATGGGAAGAAAAGTATTAGTAGCGCCTAGTAAATATGAAAATAAACAATATAATTTTAATGAAGAACTAGCTTTTTCATGGATAAATCATAGAGTTTTATTTAGACAAAGATGGGGTTACAAAAAAGGTAAGATGTCAGTACAAGACTTTAAGACACAAGAAGAAGAACTTGTTTGGCCTTTATATGAACAATTAAAACAAGAATTTATCTCTAAAAAAATATTTAGTCCTATAGCTTTGTATGGATATTTTTATTGTAAAAGTGAAGATACTAAATTACATATTTATGATGAACAAAAACAAAATATAATAAGTACTTTTGACTTTCCTAGACAAGGTAAAAAACCACATAGATGTTTGGCAGATTTTTTTAAAAAAGATGACTTTGATGTAATAGCTCTTACTTTTGCATCTGCTGGGCACAATATAAGCGCTTATGAAAAAGAATTATACGATAAGGGTGAGTTTAGTAAATATTACTCAGCTCATGGTTTAGGAGTTGAATTAGCAGAAGCTATGGCTGAAATTTTACACAAGCAAGTTAGACTTGATTTAAATGTAACTTCAAAAGAAAAACCAAGCTTAAATGATGTTCAAATGAAACAATATCAAGGATGTAGATATTCTCCAGGATATGCAGCTTGTCCTGATTTAGCACAAAATAGACAGATATTTGATTTATTAAAACCAGAAGATTTTGATATGCAATTAAGCGAAACATATCAAATACATCCAGAGCAAAGTACTGTTGCTATAGTTGTAGTAAATGATGAGGCAAGTTATTTTAATATTTAGGAATAATTATGAACAATGATAATTTTACAAACAATGATTATTACGATGATAGTTTTGATGATATTAATATAGTAAATGAAAAAATAAGTGATATTAAATTTGATGATTGTATCTTTGAAAATTGTAATTTTAATAAAAGTATAATTTCACATTGTAAGTTTGTAGAATGTACTTTTATAAATTGCGATTTATCTTTACTTAATGTAATTCATAGCGTTTTTAATGATGTCAAAATTAAAAATTGTAAGGCCATAGGTATAAACTGGTACAAAGCAGATGACAATAATTTTGAACTTTCTTTTCATGACTCAAATATAACTATGTCATCTTTTTCACAAAGAGATCTCAAGCATATAAGTATAATCGATTGTATAGCACATGATGTTGATTTTACTAATGCAAATTTACAAAATGCAAACTTTAAAAATACAGATTTAAAAGGTTCAATATTTTCACAAAGCAATCTAAAAAATACAGATTTAACTTATGCAAAAAATTATATGATTGACCCAAATGCAAATTATTTGAAAGATACTAAAGTTTCTATGATTGAAGCTACATCATTTTTACAGTTTTTAGGTTTAAAAATTAGGAAATAAACTATTTATATAATATATCCAATGCACTAATGATGTCAATAGTATAATATGAAAATAATTGTGAGCTATTAGAATGTTTTATTATAAGAAGCTAAGTAGTATATTTAAAAGCGTAAATATATTATGTTATAATTGTATATGAATACAAAAAATATCTTGAATAAACAATTAAAAAAAGAAATTATAAATATTTTACAAGAACATATGAAAAAAAATCTTTTATGTAATGAAGTAAAAAACAATAATATTCAAATAAATACTTTATAACTCAAAATAACAATGCAAAATACACAAATAAAAGCCATATTTTTAGATAGAGACGGTGTTATAAATGTTGAAAAGAATTATTTATATAAAATAGAAGACTTTGAATTTATACATGGTGTTTTTGAGTGCTTGTCTTATTTGCAAAACTTAGGATATAAGCTATTTATTATTACTAATCAATCTGGTATAAATAGAGAGTATTATACTGTTGAAGATTTTAATATTTTAACTTCTTGGATGTTAGATGAGTTTAAAAAGCACGATATAATAATAAGTGATGTTCAGTTTTGTCCTCATACTCCTACTCAAAACTGTGATTGCAGAAAACCTAAAACTTTAATGATAGATAATATTTTAAAAAATAACGAAATTGATTTAAAAAACTCATGGTTAATAGGAGATAAGAGTAGTGATATAGCTTGTGCTAAAAATGCTAATATTAAAAATACTATTCAAGTTAAAAGTGGACATAGCTTTACTAATAGTTATGCTAATACAGTTATAAACTCTTTAAACTTTAATGAAGTTTCAAAAATTATTTTAAGATAATCTTTAAAATGACATTGGCAATAGAATTTTTAAAAACTAATGATATTATTTTTGATATATTAGAATACAAACACGATTGATGTGAGTAGTGATGTATGTATGACTTAATAGTAATTGGAAGTGGAGCTGCTGGAATTATGGCAGCTATACAAGCTAAAACCTTAGGCAATAGTGTTCTACTTTTAGAGCAACAAGCAAAAATTGCACCAAAACTAAAAGCTAGTGGAGGAGGAAGATGCAATCTTACAAATACTTTATCAAATGAAGAATTTATGACAAGATTTGGTAAAAATGGTAGATTTATGAGTACGGCTTTAGAAGATTTTGATTATAAAAAACTAAGGGAATTTTTTTCACTCATTGGAGTTGATACTCATGCTCCTGATGGATATAGAGTATTTCCTACTACTCATTCTTCTCAAACAATAATTGATGCACTAAAAGCATATATGAACAAAATATCAATACAAATAGCATGTAATGAAAAAGTTAGTAAAATATTGCAAGTTAATGATGAGGTTTGTGGTGTAAAAACTATAAATAATGAATATGCGTGCAAACATATTGTTATTGCAAGTGGTGGATTGGGTTATGAAAATTTAGGAGCTAGTGGTGATGGACATGAATTTGCAAAACAATCAGGACATAAGGTTACACCCTTGTATCCAGCAATGATGCCACTGTTTACCAAGGATACTTGGGTAGCTTTTTGTACTGCACATACTGTTGCGAAAGTCAATATGTATGTAAACATAAAAAAATACAAAAAACTAAATGCCTGTGGAGATTTGATATTTACGAAAAAAGGAATTAGGGGTCCTGTTGTTTTGGATTTTGCTAGAGAAATTACCCCTTTGTTTGATAAATATGATGAAATACCACTTATTATGAACTTATTAAAAGGTAAAAATGAAAATGATATTATTAATTTCTTAAAAGAGCAAGCTTTACAATATCCACATAAAACTGTATTATACCATCTTGAAAACCTGTTACCTGTAGATATTATTTTACAATTAGCAAAGCTAGTTGATATTGATTGTGATGTTACATATAAGCATTTAAAAGGAGACAAAAAAGCTTCTTTTATTAAATTGTTATGTAATACTCCTTTAACAATAAGTGGACATGATGGCTTTAGACTAGCTATGGTTACAAGAGGTGGAGTTAGCTTAAAAAATATAAATCCAAATTCAATGCAAAGTAAATTAGTCAAAGGGCTATATTTTTGTGGTGAAATTATGGATCTTGATGGTCCTTGTGGAGGATATAATTTACAATGGTCATTTGCAAGTGGGTATCTTGCAGGAAAACTAAAAAAAGGATAAATATGTTACATGACATAATCAACTATATAGTTCAAATAGTAGGAGATTTAGGCTATTTTGGTATATTATTCATGATGTTTTTAGAAAGCTCTTTTTTTCCTTTTCCAAGTGAAGTTGTAATGATACCTGCTGGATATTTAGCAAGTAAAGGTGAATTGAATTTATATATAGTTTTATTTTTGGGCTTAATTGGAAGTATTTTAGGTGCTTTGCTAAATTATTTTATAGCTATTAAATTTGGAAGAATCATTATAATTAAATATGGGAAATATTTTTTCTTAAACGAAGAATCTCTTAATAAGATTGAAGTTTTTTTTATAAAACATGGAGAGATATCTACATTTACAGGTAGATTAATACCTGGACTTAGACAGTATATATCATTTCCTGCTGGATTAGCCAAAATGAATTTAATTAAATTTGTATTTTTCACTTCTCTTGGCGCATTTATATGGATAATGGTACTTACTATGCTTGGATACTTTTTAGGTGATAATGAATCCCTAATCAAAGAATACTTACCAAATATTTTGTATACAACACTTGCTAGTGTCGCTATATTAATATGTGTGTATGTTTTTTTTAAAATTAAAAAAATCAAAAAATTATAAGATATTTTTTAGCACTCAATATAATATAGTGCTAAATTTTAAGGAAACTATTAATCTTTTATGTTACAATGATTTCGAATTTTTAATAAACAATTTTAAAGGAAAATAAATATGGCAAAACATGAATTTCAAACAGAAGTAGGACAATTACTTCAATTAATGACACATTCTTTATACTCAAATAAAGAAATTTTTATAAGAGAATTGGTATCAAATAGTAGTGATGCTATTGATAAATTAGAATACTTAAAATTAACAGATGAAAAGTTAAAAGAACTTGATAGTGTACCTGCTATTAACATCAAAATCGATGAAGAAGATAAATCTATTACTATAGTAGACAATGGTATTGGTATGAATGAAGAAGATTTAATTGCTTCTATTGGTACTATAGCAAAATCTGGAACTAAGTCATTTATCGATGCAATGAGTGGAGATGCTAAAAAAGACAGTAATCTTATTGGTCAATTTGGTGTTGGTTTTTATAGTGTGTTTATGGTAGCTAGTAAAGTTGATGTTATTACAAAAAAAGCTGGTGAAGATGTTGCTTACAAATGGTCAAGTGATGGTAGTGGAAGTTTTGATTTATCTACTTGTACAAAAGAAGAGCATGGAACAGTAATATATATGAAATTAAAAGATGATGAAATTAGTAATTATACTTCTAAGAATACAGTTACAAATATAGTTAAAAAATACTCAAATCATATTGCTTATCCAATATTCTTAAATTACACAGAAGAAGTAACAGAAGAATTAAGTGAAGAAGAGATGAAAAAAGATGAAAAAGATAGAAAAACTCCTGCTGTAACAACTGAAAAAAAGCATGAGCAAATAAATGAAGCAAAAGCTTTATGGACTCTTTCAAAATCTAAAATCAAACAAGAAGAATATGATGATTTTTATAAAACAATAAGCCATGATAGCACAGAACCAATGGCACATATTCACACAAGAGCAGAGGGAAATAACAATTATACAACATTGTTCTATATTCCAAAAGTCGCGCCTATGGATATGTATAGAGTTGATTATAAGCCAGGTGTTAAGCTTTATGTTAAAAAAGTATTTATTACTGATGATGAAAAAGAACTTTTACCTATATATTTAAGATTTGTAAGAGGAGTAATTGATAGTGATGATTTACCTTTAAATGTAAGTAGAGAAATACTTCAAGAAAATAAAGTAATGGCAAATATTAAGCAAGCAAGTATTAAAAAAGTTTTAACAGAAATTAAAAAACTTTCAAAAGACGCAGATAAATACCAAGAGTTTGTTGATCAATACAATAGATTATTAAAAGAAGGTGTTTATCAAGATTATGTAAATAAAGATAAATTAGTAGAACTTGTAAGATATAAGTCTACAAATGATGATAAAGTTATGACTTCTTTTGAAGACTATGTAAGTAGAGCTAACAGCGAACAAAAAACTATATACTATATCATTGGAGATAATGAAAATGTATTGAGAAACTCACCGTTGATTGAGAGCTACAAGAAAAACAATATTGAAGTTCTTATTTGTGATGATAGAGATGTAGATGAAGCTGTTACACCAATGATAGGTGAATATAAAGAATGGGAATTTAAAGATATTACTTCATGTGAAGCACCTAAATCTGAAAAATCAGAAGATGAGCAAAAAGAAGTTGCAGAAAACTTCAAAGAAATTGTGTCAAAAATCAAAGATGTATTAGGTGAAGAAGTAAAAGAAGTAGCAACAACACACAGACTTATTGATAGTCCTAGTTGTGTAGTAAAAGATCCAAATGATCCTATGGCTCAAATGGCAGCTATGATGAAAAGTATGGGTCAAGAGATGCCTGAATCTGCTCCTATTTTACAAATAAATCCAGAACATGAAATAGTAAAAAGTTTAAATTCTTGTGAAGATAGCGCTATGATAGATGATATTGCTTGGTTGTTATTTGACCAAGCTAAAATGAGCGAAGGTATGGAAATAAAAGACCAAGTATTGTATACTCAAAGATTAAATAGAATAATTTCAAAATCATTCTAAACAAACATTATTAAAGAAGTGGGCTTTTCACTTCTTTAAACTTTCAATATACACCTCAAACCAACAAAATGCTTGACGAGTTAATGGAACTATTAAAATGCTATATGTAGCGAAGCGGAATCCCTAAGCGTAGTCTGGAAATCAAAGCCCAAGATTATGAAAATATTGATGATGTTAAAAAAGATTTAAATAAATTCTTGATATATTATAGTTTCAATAGAAGACATGGGTCTTTAAGAAAAGAGTTAAAAGTAAGAACTCCATTTGATGCAGTTCGAAGTTGGTTTCAAACGAAGCCTGAAATATTTAAGATTTTACCAGATGTGTTTCAAGATATTGCTTTTGAAATGATACAACGTGGTGAAACCTGACAACAAGGAAATAAAATGTTAAGTGAAAACTTATTAAAAAAATTAAACACACAGGTTACTTTAGAGTTTTTCTCATCGAATTTGTACTTACAGATGAGTGCTTGGTGTGACAATAAAGGTTTAAATGGTGCAGCTAAGTTTTTAAGAGACCATGCAGCAGAAGAGATGTCACATATGCAAAAAATATTTGACTATATACAAGATACGGGAGCTTTAACAGTTATAGATGCAATTGAGAAGCCAAAGATTGAGTATACAGACTTAAAAGATATCTTTGTTCAGACTTATCAGCATGAAAAAATGATAACTTCTCAAATCAATGAGATAGTAGATCTAGCGTTAAGCGAGAAAGACTACAGTACATTTAACTTTTTACAATGGTATGTTTCAGAACAACATGAAGAAGAAAAACTGTTTAAATCGATTTTAGACAAGATTGATATAATCGGTTTAGATGGAAGAGGTCTATTTGTGATAGATAGAGAGATTGGAAACTTATCGGTACATGCTTAAGAGCATGTTCGTAAGTTTAGTAATTTAGAAAAAACTTATTTATGAATAAAGTTCATCTAAGTTTTACTACCTTCTAAATAAAGTTCGTATTGATGTGGTTTAACAGAAATGTTTTGGTCATATTGTAAGTTTTTAATAACTATTTCTTTAAGTTTATTATCCCAATCTTGACACATAAATCTAAAATACTCAATGTTATCATAGTCATCAAGCCGTTTAAGTGATGCATTAACAATATTGTAATATATACTTGTTGTTTATTGGATATATTTTATTATCTTCTAAAGACAGTAAAGTAACTATCTCTAAGCTTCCTCTACTTTCATTTATATGTTTATGTATTAAAATCTTTGTATATTTATACACTATATTTTACTTTTTATGCTCAACTTTATGGAGCAGAAATTTTAAATCAAAAAGAACAAGAACGTATTGTAAGTCATAGTATTGATATGATTATTAAGCTTTATGGCAAATAAAGCTACAATAAATATTAAAATTTTGCTTGAAGTTTGTTATGCTATTCTTTCAAAAATTAATACTTAAATTTATAAAGGAAATATATGCAAGTTTATAACATAGACATTGAATTAGCAGGTGAGGGTTTTGAGATAGATACATTGTATTTTAATGAGGATACAAAAGGACTTAAAGAAAAAACATGGACTGAAAAAAATATATTTTTATTATTTGAAAGAATGAAAAATAATTATCATGAAGTTTTAAAATTTTTAAGATATCACACAAAAGAAAATACAGATGAAAATAAAAATGTTGGTACTATAAATAGAAAAAATAGAGATTTCACTGTGTTAATAGGTGAAATAGAAAATAGAATTAAAGATTGTGATTTTTATCAAGAAAATTTGACTACGAATTTTACACAAGAAGGCTTTGGTGCATTTGTAACAAATGAATTTTATAGATTAGAACAAGAAAATCATATGATACAAGAAATAAATAAAACTTTAATAAGCAAAGAATAAGGAGATTGTTATGTTTATAATATTGGATGAAGTATGTGAACCTAGTAAAGGTACAAAATATTCAGCTTGTGTTGATTTGAAAAGTAGAATTGATATAAAAATAAAACAAGGGGAAACTGTACTTATCCCTTTGGGAATAAAAATAGATATAGCTTCTATATTGGATAAAAACTTATTACTTATGCCATCTGGATGCTATAATGCAATATTAAATGATGACGAAAGTTTTTTTACAAAAAACAATATACCTTACATGTATAAAGATGAATTACAACAAGAAGCTGATAGTTTTTTACAAAGACATTATTTTCAACTTATGATAAGAAGTAGTTTATCAAAAGATTTGATTATTGCTAATGGTGTTGGTATTATTGATATTGATTATAAAGATGAGGTCATGATAAGATTACACAATCCTGTTAAAAGCGATGTATCAAGTGACAATACTATTACTATAAAAAAATCTCAAAGAATAGCTCAAATATTGTTATTAGAACATAGATCTTCTTTTTTTAATATACAAAGCAATGAACAAAGAAATGGTGGCTTTGGTTCAACAAACTAAGATAATGTATAAACCAATAATATAAATTTCTATAGATTCCTAAAATAAAATTCTAACTCATCTAAATAAGACAATTTTTATCTTAATTAAGATACAATTCAGAAAATAAATAGGAGATAAAGAATATGGAAGTATATTTAGATAATAATTCAACTACACCAATTGATCCAAAAATACAAAAAATTTATACTGATACAACTAGTATATTTGGAAATGCGAATGTAATTTATAAACAAGGAATAGATACAAGAAAAGCATTAAATGAAGCATATGACGTAATATATGATAGTTTAAATGCTAGTGATGAAGATGATATAGTTTTTACATCATCTACAACTGAAGGAAATAATGCAGTTATCAAAACATTTTTAGATATATATTTAAGAAGCGATGATAAGTCAAAAGCTAAAAATCATATAATTTCAACTGTGGCAGAGCATGCAAGTATAAAAGCTCCATTAGCTTATTGCAAAACTTTTGGAATGGAAGTTACATATTTGGGAACTGATAAATTTGGTATGGTTAGTATTGATGAATTAAGAGCTGCAATTACTCCAAGAACGGCACTTGTAAGTGTACTTTTTGCAAGTAATGAGACAGGTGCTATTCAACCAATTCAAAAAATGGCAGAATTATGTAGAGCTGAAGAAATTCCTTTTCATACAGATGGAGCTCAAGCTATAGGTAAAGTTAAAGTAGATTTAACTGAACTTGGGATAGATTATTTTACTTGGTCGGCACATAAATTTCATGGACCAAAAGGAATAGGGGGATTGTTTATTAAGCAAAATGCTCCTTATATAGCCTTGATACATGGAAGTAAAAATGTTATGGGTGGAAAAAGAGCAGGTAGTGTATATAACAATGGAGCATTTGCAATGGGCGCTGCTATTAAAATGGCAAATAGTGATGAACATTTAGGATTTATTAGTAAAGATATTAAAAAACTAAGAGATAAATTAGAAGATGCAATTTTAGAACTGCTTGATACTAAAGTATATGTTCCAAGAACTACAAGATTAGACAATATTGTAGTAGCATCTTTTAGAGGAATTGAAGGTGAATCAATGCTATGGGACATGAATGAAAATGGTATTTTTATTTCAACTGGAAGTAGTTGTAGTAGTGAAGACTTAGAAGCTAGTGCAGTTGTTGAAGCTTTAGGTGAAAAGGTTGAAATTGCAAATGCAACTGTTATGTTTGCATTAAACAAGTTTACAACAGAAGAACAAATAGATTATGTGATTGAAAAGTTAAATGTAATAGTACCTAGAATTAGAGAAATCTCTATGACTTATGCTAAACAAAAAGCTTTTAGTGTACATATAGATTAAAAAAATAAATAAAAAGGATTTAAGATGGCAAGAGATGATTTAGTTAGCGGAAACGTTTGGGAACAATATAGTAGAAAAGTTCAAGAAAGAATGAATAGTCCAAAAGCGATGGGTGAATTTTCACAAGAAGATGCAGATAAAGCAAAGGCAAGACTAGTTGTTGCTGATTTTGGTGCTGAAAGTTGTGGAGATGCAGTTAGACTTTTTTGGTTAGTAAATGAAGAAAATGATCAAATTTTAGATAGTAAATTTAAAAGTTTTGGCTGTGGTACGGCTATTGCATCAAGTGATGCTATGGCCGAATTATGTATAGGTAAAAGTGTTGATGATGCTATTAAAATTACAAATACAGAAGTTGAAGCATTTTTAAGAGATGACGATGGTACTCCAGCAGTTCCACCACAAAAAATGCATTGTTCAGTTATGGCTTATGATGTTATACTTGAAGCTGCAGCACAATATAAAGGCGTTGAAAGAGAAACATTGCAAAATGCTGATATAGTTTGTGAGTGTGCTAGAGTAACTCATAAAGAACTTATAGATTCTATTAAAGTAAATAATATTACTGATGTTGCAGAAATAACAAAAATTACAAAAGCTGGTGCTTATTGTAAATCTTGTGTAAGACCTGGTGGACATGAAGAAATGGATATTTATTTAGTAGATGTTTTAGAAAATACTAGAAAAGATATGAATTCTAATGCTATAAAAGAAGCAGCAGCTAATCCTACTAAATCATTTGATAAGATGACAGTTTTACAAAGATTAAAAGAAGTTGAAGCTGTAATAGATGAAAAAATTAGACCTATGCTAGTTATGGATGGTGGAGATATGGAAATTATAGATATTCAAGAAAATGTACCATATTATGACATATATATTAGTTATTTAGGAAACTGTGGAAGTTGTGAAAGTAGTAGTACAGGAACACTTTATGCAATTGAAAATGTATTAAAACAAAAAGTAGATGAAAACATTAGAGTTTTACCAATATAAAAAGCATTATAAAATAAAAGCATTAGAATAATTCATCTAATGCGTATTATGAAAGTGTTCAAAGAATATGGAATTAATATTCTTGATCATTAAAAGAATTATAAACTTCTTTAACATTTTTTCCTGTAAGTTTTGCAATTAATTTTGCTTTTTGTTTTGGCGGAATTTTTAAACTATTTATATCTTCTAAGGTTATTTGCTCACCTTGAGTACTTTGTTTTGCATTAATTATTACTACCCATTCGCCTCTTTGATCTATACTTTTAAATTCTTCTAGAACATTTGTAATTGTGCCTTTTAAATATTTTTGGTACATCTTACTTAGTTCTTTTACTATAAATATTTCTTTATAAGGATCTAGTTCATAAATCTCATTTAGAAGTTGCTGGATTCTGTGAGGAGATTCGTAAAGTATGGTTAAATAATCACTATTTAATATTTTGTGCAAAGGATTTTTTCTATTAATTGCTTTATGTGGTAAAAAACCGTAAAAAGTAAATTCTTTTTGAACAAATCCACTCATTGCAAAAGCTGTTAAAAGTGCATTTGCACCTGGTAGTACATCATAAACAATGTTATGCTCTATACAACTTTTTACTAATATAGCTCCTGGATCACTAACACATGGCATGCCAGCATCACTAACATAAGCTACATTTTTTTCTTTGTACATAGACAAAAATTCATTTGTTGTATACTTCACTTCATTGTGCGAGTGTACTGAAAAATATTGTTTATTTAAATCTATTTGTATATCTAGTTTTTGATTGATTAGTTGTAAAAGTTTTTTTGTTACTCTTGTATCTTCACATAAGATAATTTCACATGACTTTAGAGCTTCTAAAGCTCTAAATGAGATGTCTGCTAAATTTCCAATGGGAGTTGGAATAAAAGTTAGCATAAGTTAATACTATTATTTTTTATCGTATTTTGCTTTAAATTTCTCTACTCTACCAGCAGCATCAACAATTTTTTGCTCACCTGTAAAGAAAGGGTGACAAGCATTACAAATATCTAATCTCATAGTTTCTACATTTGATTTAGTTACAAACGCATTACCACAAGCACAAGATACTGAACACTCTTTAAAGTCTGGGTGTATTTCTTTTTTCATTTTATGTCCTTTATAATATGTTGAAAGGTCAAGCTTTATATTGCCCTTCTTTATTATTTGGGATTATATTTAAACATTGCTTAATTTTAGTTTAGCTTAATTTTAAAAACAATACTTATTTAAAGCTTAATTTAAGTTATATGTAAGAATATATGACTATAATTCGCCCACTAAATATTTGAGTGTTTGTATTAATGCAAATATGATAGATATAAAAAATAAATAAGGGGAATTATCACATGAATTTTACAAAAATTATAAATGAAGTTGATGTTCAAAAAGATTGGATTGTACTTGATGCAAAAGATAGAACTTTTGGTAGATTAGTAACTGAAATAGCTACTATATTAAGAGGTAAAAACAAACCTACATTTTCACCTAGTGTTGATTGTGGAGATTATGTTGTTATCATAAATGCTAAAGATGCAAAATTTACAGGTAATAAACTAAATGTAAAAAATTATTATACTCACTCAGGATACTTTGGTTCAACAAAAACGCATAAGATGTCTGATATGTTAGAAAATAACCCTGAAAAGTTATTTAAATTAGCAACTAGAGGAATGTTACCTAAAACTAAATTAGGTGCTAAAATGCTTAAAAACTTAAAAGTATATGCAGGTGCTGAACACCCTCACACTGCACAAGTAAAAGGATCTTAAGAATGGCAAAAACTTACGCAACAGGAAGAAGAAAAACAGCAGTAGCAAAAGTATGGCTAGAAGTTGGTACTGGTGAAATGACTATAAATGGACAAACATTAAATAACTGGTTAGGTGGTCATGAAGCTATCAAAACTAGAGTTAGACAACCATTATTAGTTACTAAACAATTAGAATCAGTAAACATTATAGCATCAACATTAGGTGGTGGATACTCTGCACAAGCTGATGCTTTAAGACATGGTATTTCAAGAGCACTAGTTGCTTATGATGAACAATTCAGAGCAATCTTAAAACCATATGGTTTATTAACAAGAGATTCAAGAAAAGTGGAAAGAAAAAAGCCAGGAAGAAGAAAAGCCAGAAGAAGCAGACAGTTCTCAAAAAGATAATCTATTATTTTTACGAATTATTATTCTTCAAAAGCCAAGAAGTTTTACTTCTTGGCTTTTTTTATGTCTTGACAAACAATATTTATATTTTCAATATTAACATCAAGTTTTAATATGACTCTTAAAATAGCTCTTTTAACTGTCGGTTGTCTTATAGCACCAATTAAAAAACCTTTTTTATTAAAATCTTTTTGTATATCAAGTACTTTTTTATTATCATTTATAATTATTGGTAAAATAAGTGAATGTAATTGTATATTTAAAACATCATTGACAATTTTTTTATAAGATATAATTTGATTTGTTATAGATATTTTATTTTGCATTATGTATTTGAAGTTAACATGAGCTAATGCGATATCAAACAAAGATGGTGCAGTAGTATATATGATAGATTTACCTTGATTTTGTAAATAAGATATAATATGATTTGATGCTAAGATATATGCTCCATAAGAACCATATGCTTTTCCTAGTGTTCCCATTTTGATATGATTTTTTTGTATTTTTATATTGTGATAATCATACCATCCTAATAAATTATCTCCAATTACTCCTGAACTATGAGCTTCATCTACTATTAATATAGCATCGTATTGTAAGGCTAAATCATTTATTTGTTTTGGTGCTATATCTCCATACATAGAATATACACCTTCAATTGCTATTATAATTCTATTAGCTTGTGTACTTTTTAATATTTCTTCTAAATTTTTATAATCATTGTGCTTGAATACAATCACATTAGAGATCAATTTAGATGCTAAAATACCACTAGCATGATAATCCTCATCTATAATCAAAACGTCCTTAGAACGTACAAGAGCTTGAATAAGTGAGAGATTTGCTAAAAAGCCACTTCCTATTACAATAGCATCTTCAAAATTATTGTACTGGCATAGTGTTTTTTCAAAATCTTTATGTATTTGACTATACCCATTTACTAACATAGAAGATTTTGAAGAGTTAAATTTATTATGCTCTACTAATTTTGATGCTTGTTTAAATAAATCTTTATTACAAGATAAACCCAAATAATCATTAGAAGCTAAATCAAGTAAGTTTTCATCAAATATTTCTCTTTGTCTAAAACGATTTGATTTTTTAATAGCATCTAATTCTTTTTTATAATACATTATTTATAATCCTTATTTTTATAAAGTAATATTTTCTAAATATTGCAAGTCTTCATTTGCAAAGATAATTGCATCTATACAAAAAGCAACATTTAGCTTTTTTAATTGTAAGTAGTATTGTATACTTCTTTTTAATTTAGATAACTTTGAGGGCGTTATGTTATAAATAGCTTCAAAGTTTAGTCCACTTTTTACTTCTACAAAATGATAAACATCATTTTTTTTACAAATTATATCTATTTCCCCTAGTTTTTTTGCATAAAAGTTTTTCTCTATTATAATAAAACCAATATCTTCTAAGTAAGCACAAGCTTTATTTTCAAAATATATACCCTTACTTGTACTCATACAGTTACCTTTTTATTTAAGTAAAAATATTATATACTAATGTACTAATATATAGGATTAAAATGACATTCATTGATTTCAAAAAGCTTCTTTTAGATGCTGATTTAACATTGCCAAAGTTTGCAAAATTGATTAAAGTTAGTGATAAAAATATACAATCTTACAAGAAAAAAGAAAAAGTTCCAAATACCATTGCTGTAATTGCAAAATCATTTGTGCTAATGCATGAAAAAAACATACCATATAAAGAACATATTAAAGATTTACGACTAGAAAAAAAAGTCAAAGATGGATCTGGATTTTCTAAAAATAAAAACAATATCAAAAAAATTGAAAAAAAATAGTAATAACTTATTACTATTTCATATAAAAACACTCCTTTCCCCATTTTCTAAGGCATATTTTATAATATGTAATTAATATTAAAATAATATACTTTCATATAAAAAATAAGGATAATCAGTGGATATCAAAACAATCAAAACTATGGAAAAAGTTACACTCAAGCAAACAAGTGGAGTAACAAAACTAGGCATTGCTTTTGTTTTTATTGCAATTGTATTTATATGGGCTTCACTTACTCATTCTAGTGTGCCAAATAATGAATTTCTAATTATTGGTGCAGTTTTTGGTGCATATATGGCTATGAATATTGGAGCTAATGATGTTGCAAATAATGTTGGACCAGCAGTTGGCTCTAAGGCATTGACACTATTTTGGGCAATTGTAATAGCTGCTATATTTGAAGCAGCTGGTGCACTAATTGCTGGTGGAGATGTTGTTAAAACAATTAAAAAAGGCATTATTGATCCTAGTATGATTGATAATCCAGAAATATTTATCTGGGCTATGAGTGCTGCATTGTTAAGTGCTGCAATTTGGCTTAATCTTGCAACTTCAGTTGGAGCACCAGTTTCTACTACTCATTCTATTGTTGGTGGAGTTATGGGAGCTGGAATTGCAGCAGCTGGATTTGAAATAGTTGCATGGGGTACAATGGGAAAAATTGCTGCTTCATGGATAATATCACCAGTACTAGGAGGAGTTATTGCAGCTATATTTTTGTACATTATAAAAACAAAAATTACCTATAAGGATGATATGCTATTAAATGCAAAAAAAATAGTACCTTATTTAGTTTCACTTATGGCAATGGCATTTGTTACATACTTAATGTTAAAAGGTGTAAAAAAAATAGTTAAAGTTGATTTTGTAACTGCATTGATGATAGGATTTGCCTTTGCACTTGCTACATATTTTGTAGTAAAACCTTTAATTGCAAAAGCGGCTGATAAGTTAGAAAATACAAAAGTTAGTGTAAATTCACTTTTTACTATTCCACTTATTTTTGCAGCAGCATTGTTAAGTTTCGCACATGGTGCAAACGATGTAGCAAACGCTATTGGACCTTTGGCTGCCATTAACGATGCAGTTAATTCAGGTGGTATTTCTTCTAAAGTTGATATTCCTTTATGGATTATGGGTGTTGGTGCCGTTGGTATTGCTGTTGGACTTGCGTTGTTTGGACCAAAACTTATTCAAACAGTTGGAAGCGAAATAACTGAACTAGATCAAATGAGAGCATTTTCTATTGCAATGGCTGCTGCTATTACTGTTATAATTGCATCGCAATTAGGTCTTCCTGTATCATCAACTCATATTGCAGTTGGGGGTGTTTTTGGTGTTGGTTTTTTAAGAGAATTCCTAGATAGGTCAGATACTAAAATATTACATGCCGTTAGAGTAAAATTTAAAGAAAATAAAAAAGAATTAGAAAATTTAGAAAAAGAATTTAAAAAACTAGATAAAGTTGATAAAAAATCAAAAGAAGATTATATAAGAATTGTTGAGCTTTATAAAATTATAGATGAAAAAGAAAGTTCAGTTAAAACTGAAAAAAAAGAATTTAAAAATGTTAAAAATATAAAATATGTTAAAAGAAATGCAGTTAAAAAAATCATTGCTGCATGGGTTATTACTGTACCAGCAGCTGCAACACTAAGTGCAATTGTATTTTTTACAATAAAAGGCATAATGACTTAATATAAATAAAATAAAGTAAAATAGTTTGTTACTTTATTTTAACATTCTACAGCGTTAACAGCAAGTCCACCTGTAGAAGTTTCTTTGTACTTTTTTTTCATATCTTTTCCTGTTTCAAACATTGTTTTTATTACACTATCTAAACTTACAGACTTAATGAAAATATGGGTGCTAGTTTAATCACTTTTTCATAGGAGAAAATACTCCGCCATCTATTGAATTTGTTGTGTGTTAGAT
>CAZEXK010000023.1:0-3595 GCA_964516815.1 uncultured Helicobacter sp.
TAAAATATCAAAAACTAAAAAATTAATGCTTAATGACTTAAATGCATATATTAAATATGTTAGAAATAAAGTTAATAACAATACTACTACCTTATATAATGTACAAAATGATAAGTTATCAATAAACATTAGAATAACACTTTTAGATGATGGTAGATTTCAAAACCTTATATATGTATCTGGGAATGAAAAACTGTTAGTTGAATTAAAAAAAACATTAAGAAAAATAAACTTTAATAAACCAAATATGAATATTAAATCACAATTTCCAAGATATATAAGATTTAAAGTAAATTTCAAAAATCAATAAATATTAAATTGTAAAATATGAATGATTTTAATAAACTTGATTTAAATAAAGATATTTTAAAAAACTTAGAAGATTTAAAATTTACTCAAATGACAGAAATTCAAAAAATGTCATTGCCATATGCATTGCAAAAAAAAGATATTATAGCTCAAGCTAAGACAGGTAGTGGAAAAACCTTAGCTTTTTGTTTACCAATTTTACAAAACCTTAATGTAAAACAATTTGATATTCAAGCTATATTATTAGCTCCCACACGTGAATTAGCTAATCAAATTTCATCTCAAATGATTAAACTTGCACGATTTACACATAATGTTAAAATATTAACTTTATGTGGAGGTATGCCTTATAAACCACAAGTGCATTCTTTGGGACATAAAGCACATATCATAATTGGTACACCAGGAAGGATATTAAAGCATTTAGAAGATGATAATTTATCTACAACATTAATTAGTACTTTAGTTTTGGATGAAGCAGATAGAATGTTAGATATGGGTTTTAGTGAGGATATTCATAAAATTATAAAATACCTTCCTAAAAAAAGGCAAACTTTGCTTTTTTCTGCTACTTATCCTGAAAATATTGATAATTTATCAAATGAAATTACTAATGATGCTATTAATATTGAAGTAATTAGTAAAGAAGAAAAGCCTGATATTAAAGAAGTTTTTTATGAAGTAAGTGAAAATCAAAAAGATGAAATTATTTTTAATATTTTAGGTGATGAAAAAAAATCTTCTACAATTATCTTTTGTAATACAAAAATAGCATGTAATAATTTAGCTAATAAGTTAGAAAACTTAGGTATTGATGTTTTAGTTTTACATAGTGATATGGATCAAAAACAAAGAAACGAAACGCTTATATTATTTTCAAATAAATCATTTTTAGTTTTAATTGCTAGTGATGTTGCTAGTAGAGGTATAGATGTTAAAGACGTTGAGATGGTTCTTAATTATGATTTGCCATTTGATTTAGAAGTGTATACACATAGAATTGGTAGGACTGCTAGAGCAGGTAAAAGTGGACTTTGCATATCTCTTGTAAATGAAGATTCTTTACAATTATTCGATGAGTTAAATGAAAATAGTAATTATACCCTTGATCAAATATCAAAAATAAATAGAGATTGCAAATTTAACTTATTGGCTCCTTATCAAACGTTATTTATAAACTCAGGTAAAAAGCATAAGCTAAGAGCAGGAGATATTTTAGGTGCTTTGACTGCTGGATTGGGTTTAGATAAAAATGATGTAGGGAAAATAGATATTCTTGATTTATGCTCTTTTGTTGCAATTAAAAATAATAAAGCAAAAAAAGTATGTGATGATTTAAACCATACTAAAATAAAAGCTAAATATCATAAAGTATATTTAATATAATATTTAAATAAAACTAGTTATAATTATCCTAATAAATACAAGGAGAAGTATCATGAAAATATATACAATATTTACAAAATTGCAATTAAGTAGAAATAACCTTCTCCTTTGTCTCTAAAATATTTACTTGCATAACAAGTATTTCCACAAATAAATTACAAACAAACAATATAAAACATAAAAAGGTGATAATATGTCGCAAATAATTACACAAAATAATAATATTATAATATTTGATACAACTTTAAGAGATGGTGAGCAAAGTCCTGGTGCTTCAATGAATACAGCAGAAAAAATACAAATAGCACAACAATTACAAAAATTAAATGTTGATGTAATAGAAGCAGGATTTGCAGCAGCTAGTCCTGGTGATTTTGATGCAATAAAACAAATATGTGATAATGTTAGTACTTCAAGAGTATGTTCACTTGCACGTGCAATAGATAATGATATTAAGCAAGCAGGTTTAGCTGTACAAAATGCTAAAAATAATAGAATTCATACTTTTATAGCAACAAGTCCTATTCATATGAAACACAAATTAAAAATGACTCCCGATGAAGTTATAAAAAGAGCAGTAAATGCAGTTACTTATTCAAAAACATTTGTAAACGATGTTGAATTTTCATTAGAAGATGCAGGAAGAAGTGATATGTCATTTATGAAAGAAGTATGTGATGCAGTAATAAGTGCAGGTGCATCAACAATAAACTTACCAGATACTGTTGGATATAGATTACCAGATGAAATTTTTGCTATGGTTGAGGAATTAAATAAATTTATAAATGGTAGAGCTATTATATCTTTACACAATCACAATGATTTGGGTTTAGCAGTTGCAAATTCTTTAGCTGGAATAACAGCAGGGGCTAGGCAAGTAGAATGTACTATAAATGGCTTAGGTGAAAGAGCTGGAAATGCTGCTATGGAAGAAGTAGTTATGACTTTAAAAACTAGAGCAGATGTATTTGGAGAATATACTACAAATATAAATACAAAAGAAATTTTAAGAGCTAGTAAATTAGTAGCTGCAATTACTGGAATAGAACCACAACCAAATAAAGCAATAGTTGGTAAAAATGCATTTTCTCATGAAAGTGGAATACATCAAGATGGAATATTAAAAAATATAGAAACATATGAAATAATGAAACCAGAAGATATTGGAATAGAAAAAAACAATTCTATAGTTTTAGGTAAGCATTCTGGAAGAGCAGCATTTAGAGATAAATTATCACAATTAGGTTTTGATAATTTAGAAGATGAAAAAATAAATGCGTCGTTTGAAAGATTTAAATTATTATGTGATAAGAAAAAAGAGATATTAGATGATGATATCAGAATGATATTTACTGATGAAAATTTAAAGATAAATGAAACTTATGAATTGATTTCATTACAAATAAGTGATTGTAGTAATGGCGTTCCAAATGCTGCAGTTTGTATAAAATTTGAGAATAAAGAGTATATTGATGCTGCAATTGGAGATGGTTCAGTTGATGCAATATTTAAAACTATAGATAGAATCACAGGATACAATGGCTCATTAAATGATTATAACGTTAAAGCAGTTAGTGAAGGAAAAGATGCTTTAGCAAGTGTAACTTGTAAGGTTACATTTAATGATTGTTCACAAAGTATGATTGGACATGGATTGAATATAGATACTATGTTATCTAGTGCTAGAGCTTATATTAGTGCTTTAAATTCATATTTATCTATGCAAAAATTATTGGAAAAATAATACTATGAAGGAGTCTAATAACTGGAATGCAAATAATTATTCAAAACATGCTCATTTTGTATCAAACTTAGCTTTGCCATTGATTGACTTATTAAACTTAAAACAAGATGAAATAGTTCTTGATTTAGGCTGTGGAGATGGAACTTTATCAGTTGA
>CAZEXK010000023.1:3695-6842 GCA_964516815.1 uncultured Helicobacter sp.
CAGTTGATTTAAGTGAGGATATGATTAAACAAGCTAAATATAAAGGTATAAAATGACAAAAGAATTTTTCTTAGATGATGTTCAAAAAGTATATGATTATATAAGCAAAAAAAAAGATAATGTAAATTTACTTTACGAATATTTAGAAAATAATGAATTTGATAAATTAAGTATAATAGATGAATTTGCATCAAAATTAGAACTAAATATGAATAGTGACTTAAGAGTCGCATTAACTTCAAGACTTGTAAGTTTAAGAGATGATAGTTTGATTCAAGTTTTAAAAAAACTAGACAAAACTGATTTAGAAATTATAGATTTAGTAGAAAAAGCTTATTTATATGTAAGTGAATATTGGACTTCTTATCACAATGATACTATTGAATATATACTAACAAATAATTTATTAACGCCATTTTATCAAGAAGTATTTAAAGGTGTTTACAATGTGGGTATTGCTATGACTGCATGGCAATCTTCTTGGACTGAACATATTATTAATGACATAAATAAATCACTTCTAAAAGAATTTAAAAGTGATGAAAAAGTTATGGATTATTTACATAAAAACAATTTATTTGATATTGGACATGATGATGAAATTGCAGATAGAAGTTATAGTGTTCTTGTAAAAAATAATACTAAATATGAAAATAAAGCATATATAAATGCCTTTAAAAAACAAGTAACATCTGTAATTGATGCTCTTGAAGAGTTCAATGACAATATCATTGAACTTGAAGATGAGGTATATAATGCTAAATGGAATTATATAAAATATATACAATCTTTGATAACTGCATTTGCAGAACAAAGAACAAATAAATTAGTTCATTATTGGAGTGAAGTTGATAGCGCTTGGATGAAAATACAAACGCCTATTCAAATAGGTCATCCTTTAGAATACTATGAAGATCATTATAGAAAAGCAGTGGCACTTGAATGGGATATTAGACTTTCAAATCCAAGATATCAAAAAGAAAATAAAAGAGCAGCAAAACTTAAAAATATGTTTGACCTTATATACAATAATATTGATACTAAAAAAGAAAAAAAAGATATATATGATTTTTCTTTAAAAAGTTTAAAGAAAGTTCAATTATATTTAGGTCGACCTGCACTTTTTTTTGGGGCTGAATTTAATGGTTTATTTTCAGCACAAGTTGTACCAAATGATGAAAAAGTTAGTAAAGAAGAAGGTAAAAAAATATTTGCATTTTCTGATGAAATACTACAAAGTACAAGAGCAAAGCCATTTTTAGCATTGACAAAAGAAATATTGGGTCAAAATTTTTTAACTCAAGACAGAAATTTTTTATTTAATGAAGAAGAATATTGGCATAAAGTATATGACATAACTACTATTGGGCATGAATTTGGTCATATACTCTGGTGTGATGAACAAACAGAAACTATTATGAATAAAAGTTCAAATTTTAAAAATATTGAAGAATTTAAAGCAACAACAGGAGGATTGGTATCATTTTTTATGGATAAAAGTAATGATGAATCTTACCTTGAAGAACATGTAATAAGAGATACTATTAAAAGAGCAGTTTCTTTAATAGGATGGATGGAAGTTGATGAAGTACAGCCTTATTATTGTGAAGGACTTATTCATTTAAGTGGACTTTTTACTAGTGAAATATTACAATGGAAAAATAACAAGCTTAGTATAAATACCTCAATTAATAATATTGAAGTTTTAAAACAGTGGTATATAAAAACCTATTCTTCTTTAGCAAAACATTATTTAAATAAACAAGATGCTCTTATTTGGCTAAATAATTATGCAATTAAAGAAGATAAATATTTCTTACCAATAAATGAAAATATAAAAGATTTTGTATTGTATTATTTTAAAAGATATCAACAAATAGGTCAGCAATTAGATAATAGTGATACAAAAGATAATTATAGATGAAAATTAATTTTTATTTTTCATCCTCATCATCTTCGTCTTCAAATGTATTTCCATTTTCTTCCATAGCTTCCATATCTTCAAATGTAAGTTCATATGCATATACTCTATCCTCAACCAAAGGTTGTGAATAATAAACTCCAGCAACAAAAGCAATAGCAATGATAATTTGACCAATTGATATTTTTTGTATTTCTTCTTTTGGACCTTTCATTTCACAAACACCACCTGGACAATTATGAACTGCTTTTCTAAAAACCAAAGGATACAATTTACAACCAATACATATACCTAAAACACTCTCAGCGAATAAGAAAAATAAACAAACTAAACATATTGCTACTCTTTCATTTCCTGTATTATTGTATACAATTAGAGCAATCATAATTAAACCTAAAGCTAAACCAATAGACCAAGCAAATCTTTTTTGAGGCGCTCCAACGTATTCTGGTTTTTGATTACCAACAAGAATTCTAGCAATAATCATGTAAGGTGCGTATTTTGGATTTATTAAAACTCGAATAATAAATTCTAATGCAAAAGTAAAAGCAAACATTTCAGTTAAGAAAAAGTCATTTTTAAATATTATTAAAGAGTAACCAATACTCAATACCAATAAAATAATACCAGCACTAGCTCTAGCTTCTCTTTCATTTATAACATTAGTATCATAGCCATCAACTTTTTCACCAAATTCAAATATTTTACTCATTGTGTTTCCTTAATTAATAATATCACATACTTATAAAGAATATAATTAACTTACTTAGTAAACTAATAAGTCATTAAGTTCTAATTTATATTATTTATACAATAATAGGACACTATATTAATATTATTTGATATAAATGGAGAATAATTGAAAAAAATAATAATACTAAGTGCAGTTACAGTTGCTAGCTTATTTGCTACAAATGGTTCAAATTTAATAGGATTGGGTGCAGAATCAAGAGCCCTAGGTGGTACAGGTATTGCAATGTATCAAGGTAGTGAAAATGCTATGACAAATCCAGCTTTACTTGGAAAAACAAAAGCAAATAAAAAAGAATTTACGCTTGCTGCTACTTTATTTAAAGCTGATGTAAGTGCTAAAACTACTAATGGTTCTCAACAAGGTGGAGGTGTACCTGGGGTTGACGAATCAAGTGATGTTGGAATGTCACCAATACCTTATATTTCTCATGCGCATAGAATATCTTCTGAGTTAACAATTGGATTTGGCTTAT
>CAZEXK010000023.1:6942-22320 GCA_964516815.1 uncultured Helicobacter sp.
GGTCAAACTAAATTATACAATATGAAAAGTGAATTACAATTATTGCAACTTGCACCATCTATTACATATAATAAAGATAACTATGCTATAGGATTAACTGCAATTGCACAATATGGTACTTTAGCAATTGATTTTGATGGAAATCCTGGAAATGGTGTAGCAGGTGTAAGGCATGTTGGAGATAATAAGTCATCAAGTGATACAGGTTTTGGTTTATCAATTGGTGGATATTATGATGTATCAAAAGATACCACAATTGGAACACTTACTACAAAACATTCTTAAAATGCATTAACAGTAGCTTACAAATTTAATTTGTAAGTTTATTATCACTTTTGAACTATAATATATTCAAAGGAAAAAAAGGAAAAAAATGAAAAAAATAATATTGTTAACATTATTTGTATCCAATATTTTTGCTACAAATATAAGTACATACCTAAAAAGTGATATATTATCATCAGCTCAAGTTGAAAAAAAACTTAAAAAAGCTGGTTTTAAAATCATAGGTTCTTATAATGCAATGCAAAATAAAGATTACAAAATAATTACATATACCTCACCAAGACTAATAGAATTAGCATCAAAGAAAAATAGAGCTTTTGCTGCAGTACAAAAAGTAATGATATCAAAAATTGATAATATATTATTATTCACTAATCCTCAATATTTTTTAGAAGCATTTTTACAAGATGATATAAACAAAGCTAAGAGTGATTTAGTTTTAAAAAAACTTAAAAATGAATTTACTTTAACAAGTTCTGATTATTCACTTGTACAAAGTGATTTAAAAGATTATCACTTTATGTTTGGAATGCCTTTTTATGAAGATATGCTTGAAGTTGCTAGTGGAAATGATTTAATAAAAAAATTAAAGAAAAATGCTGCTTCTAATATAGTATTTGAATTAAAAGTTAAAAATGCTACTTTATACGGTATATCTATGCAAAATAAAAATGGTGAAAAAAATTATTTATCAATATTGAATGAAGAAAAAAGTGCTGTATTCTTGCCATACATGCTTATGATTGAAAATAATAAAGCGATGATTTTACATCCAAAATATTATTTAGCATTATCATTACCAAAATTAACTATGGGTGAATTTATGAATATTATGGATACTCCTACTCATATAGAAGATTATTTTATAAGTTTATTTAAATAAATAAAAATAGAAAATTATTATTAAGGATATAAATGAACGTAGATGAAAAAAATGTTATAGCAAATGATATTGCGGCACTAACAATTGATATGGAAAAATTATGTAGAAGTAAAGAAACATATTTTTGCAATAAGATTAATATTACACCAGTAGAATTTAAATGTCTTAGATATTTATTAAGTAACACCTTCCCACAAGTTAAAGAACTTGCATCACATATGTCACTTACAGCTGCTAGAGTTACTAACTTATTAAATTCTTTAGAAAAAAAGGATTATGTATTAAGAACAATTTCTTCAGAAGATAGAAGAGTTATAAAAGTAAAACTTACAAATGATGGACAAATATTTGCAAATGAAATTCAAGAACAATATGTAAATTATCATAAAGAAATAATAGAGTCAATAGGTGATGAAAATGAATTAATATATTTACTTGATAGTATTAAAACCTTTAAAAATATTCTAGAAACATTTCTTAAAAAAAAATCTAGATAATATTTTTATCGATTTTATGAATATACAAAAAGTTATTTAGTGGAGCATATCTCCGACTTTTAATTTTTTTGCTCTAATAAAATCAGTAGCATCAACCTCTTTTTTTGATGGAACTTGAATACGAAATAATCTTATACTACCTTTTAGGCAAGATAATACTATGTAATTTTTGTTAATTTCTAATATTTTATTTTTGTCGTTTATTGAACTTATTTCATTTATTTTTAATATTTTTATTTTTAAGCCACTTTTTAAATATATACCTGGCCAGACCTTATATGCCTTGTATTTTGCATTTATATGACTTGCATCATTAAGTTCTACTAAACCGTCTTCTTTTTTTATTTTAGAGCAATAAGATATAAGTGATGCATTTTGCTTAATTGGATTAATTTTAATATAATCTTTTAATACTTTGATTATTAATGTTGCAGCAGTTGTTGATAATAAATTAAATAAATCCTCTACATTCATTGTTTGATCAATTTTTAGATACTTAAAAGATAAAATATCACCACTATCAAGACCTTTTTCCATCATCATAGCTGTAACACCTGTATATTTATCCTTATTTAATAAGCATTGTTGAATAGGACTAGCCCCTCTATATTTTGGAAGCAATGATGCATGTAAATTTATACATGGAGCAATATCTAGTATATCTTGTGGTAATATTTGTCCGTATGCTGCAACTATTATAAAATCTGCATTTAAATCTATAATTGTTTGCTTTATATTTTCTTCTTTTAAAGTTTTAGGTTGAAAAATTGGTATAGATATATTTTCATTTAAAATATATTGTTTTATATGTGGTGCAGTTATTATTTGTTTTCTTCCAACTTTTTTATCTGCTTGTGTAAAAAGTGCAATTATTTCATAATCATTTTTTATTAATTCATTTAAAATTATACTAGCATATTGAGGAGTACCCATAAAAATTATTTTTTTAGACATAATATTTCCTTATTTTGAGAAAAGTGTACCTGAATTATGGATGTTATCAAGCATGTATTCTTTTATATTTTTCAAGTCATACCCATTTGACAGAAACATTTTTTTATTATGTTTTAATAAAAAATTAGCAGCTTTTAGTTTAGTAACAATACCACCAGTTGCAAACTCATTATTTGCTGTATGTTTGGCATTTAATTGTTTATTTGAAATAACAGAAACATTTTTTATCAATTTTGCATTTTTATTTATCTTTGGATTGTCATCATAATAACCATCGATATCGCTTAAAATAATAAGAAGTGATGCATTTAGATGATATGTAAGATAAGCAGATAATTGATCATTATCTCCAAACACTAATTCATCAATAGCAGTAAGGTCATTTTCATTTATTATTGCAATAACATTGTTTGCTAATAAAACTGATATGGCATCTTTTAAATGTTCTAGTCTTTCATTGTCATTAAAAATACTTTTTTCTAACAATACTTGAGAACAAATCATATCATATTTTTTAAATTCATTTGCATAAGTGTGCATTAAATAAGGTTGCCCAATAGATGCTAAAGCTTGCTTATTGGGTATATGTTTTTTATCAAGGTTTAATAATGTAAATCCAGCAGCAACAGCACCAGAACTTACAAGTATTACATGATATTTTTTTGATAAAATTGCAATAAAATCAACTAAATTTTTTAGTCTATTCAAAGCTAATGCATTATTTTGTGTAAGTAAAGCACTTCCAACTTTTATAACTATTTTATCCATATCTTTACTTTGTGTTTATTAAATCATACAATGCATATCTAATACTAGATGTATTTTGTTTAGTAGCACTTGATATTGGAAGAATAAAAAATGGTAAATTACTATCATAATTACTAAATACTACATCTTGTAAATAATATTTTTTATCTTTTTGAAAACCATATGTATTTTCGCTTGAAAGTTCAAAGCCAATACCTTCTATAAATTCTTGGATTTTATCATTTAACTCATCAGGATCGATAACATCAATTTTACTTAATGCAATTGCAAATTTTCTTTTAGCTAATAAAGGAGAAAATTTTGATAGTTCTTCTTTTAATACATTATATTGCAAAATCATATCTCTATAATTTGCCATATCTATCATATATAGTAATGTTTTAGTTCTTTCAATATGTCGTAAAAACTCAAGTCCCAATCCTCTACCTTCACTAGCACCTTCAATTATACCTGGTATATCAGCCATTACAAATGATGTATATTCTCCAACTTCAACAACTCCTAATTTAGGTGTTAAAGTAGTAAACTCATAATTTGCTACTTGAGGAGTAGCATTTGATTGTACAGATATTAAAGTTGATTTACCAACATTTGGATAACCAACTAGCCCAACATCAGCAATAAGTTTTAATTCTAATCCAATTTCTTGTTCAATTCCTGGTAATCCTGGTTGAAAATATGTTGGAGCTTGATTTCTTGAATTTTTAAAATGATAATTTCCCATACCACCTTTTCCACCTTGAAGAATTAAATATCTTGTACCTTCTTCAATCAAGTCTGCTATTACATCTCCTGTTTCAGTATCTATAACTTGAGTTCCACTAGGTACTCTTAATTCCATATCAGGTGCTGATCTACCTGTCATTCTACTTGCCATACCAGGTTGTCCATTTTGTGCTTTTAATATATGTCTGCCTTTAAACCATGATAGAGTATCAGTATTATTATTTACAACAAAGTAAATATCTCCACCTTTTCCACCATCTCCACCATCAGGTCCACCTTTTACAACAAATTTTTCTTTTCTAAAAGATGAACATCCAGGTCCACCCTTTCCAGATATTAAAGTAAATTTTGCATTATCTACAAACATATATTTTCCTTATTAATAAAAAAAGGTACTATAGCTTTGCTATAGTACCTTTAACATAAAATATTTAATCTTTTAAATTATGACGCGTAAACAGAAACTTTTTTTCTTTTCTTGTCTTTAATTTCAAATTTTACTACACCATCAATTAATGAATATATTGTATGATCTTTTCCTATACCAACATTAGTACCAACGTGAACTTTTGTTCCTCGTTGTCTAATTATAATATTTCCAGCTCTTACAACTTCACCACCATATTTTTTAACTCCAAGTCTTCTACCTGCTGAGTCTCTGTTATTTTGTGTACTTCCTTGACCTTTCTTATGTGCCATATCAATATCTCCTTATGCTGCTATTTTAGTAATTCTAACTTGAGTAAAGCTTCTTCTGAAACCTCTTTTAAGTTTTGAATCTTTTCTTCTTCTTTTTTTGTAGATGATAACTTTTTTATCTTTACCTTCAACAATAACTTCAGCTGATACTTTTACTGATGATACATCAGTTCCAGTTTTTAATGTAGTACCATCATTCACAGCTAATACTTCTGTAAATTCAATACTATCTTTAGGTTCTTTATTCATATTGTCAAGATTAAGGATATCACCTTCTTGAACTTTATATTGTTTTCCACCATTTTTAATAATTGCGTACATTTAAACACCTTTTTCTAATTTATAAAGCGAATTATATCTCGTATATCATTAAAGTTTGTTTAAGTAATACTAAGCAAATAAAATAATGAACTTTATGAGATTAATTAGTAATTAACACAATCAGTTGCTTTTGCAATAACATCCATCTCTATTAATGCATTTTTTGGTAAACCTGCTACTTGCACTGTAGCTCTTGCTGGTTTATGATCTCCAAATGCTTCTGACATAAGTACGTTTACAATTCCAAAATCTTTCATATCTACTAAATATATATTTATTTTAATAACAGATTGTAAAGAGCAAAAGTTATCTTCTAAGATTGCTTTTAAGTTTGCAAATACTTGTCTAGTTTGTTTTTTGATATCATTTTCTACCATTGTTCCATCTTCTAGTAATGGTATTTGTCCTGATGAATAAATAAAACCATTTACTTTAACTGCTTGTGAATATGGTCCTATAGCCTCTGGTGATCTTTCTGATTGTAAGAATTCCATAAATTGCCTTTTATTTTATTTTACAAAATCATATATTAAAAACAAATTAGAAGAATACTTCAATATATAATTTATTGATTAATTTAATTTATATCAAATAAATATGCTATTGTTATTTTTTCATTTTGTAAATTAACCATATTTACATTATATATATCATAATCACTTATTTTATATATAAAGCTACATGTCTTTTTTTCTTCTAAGAGTTCATATTTTATATTTTTTGGCATAGCTAAATCATTTATATAATTAATATTTTGTAAAGATTCATTGTTTATTTCATTTTTAAATACCATTTTACCATCTTCATTAAATATAAAAATATATGCTGGGATATTAATATGAGATATTGATTTATAATAGTTATCATTTATAATATTAGAATTTATTTTAAAAATACTATAAATAAAACATCTTTTAGTAATAGCAGTGTAAATAATAATAATTGGCAATACTAATAATAATGCACTTTCATAGTGCAATGCAAATACTATTAAAAATATAGCTATATTAAATCTTATCATAGCTTCAATCATTGTCATATTATTTAATTTTGTACACATCAAAA
Organism: uncultured Helicobacter sp.; assembly: GCA_964516815.1. Lineage (GTDB taxonomy): Bacteria > Campylobacterota > Campylobacteria > Campylobacterales > Arcobacteraceae > CAIJNA01. The sequence goes on from CAZEXK010000023.1 coordinate 13,141, forward strand.
AAGTCCTTTTTTTAATTCTACTATTTTTTCTTGAATTTCTCTAATTTTTCTACTTTTATATTTAAATTTTAAATTACTATCTCTTGAAACTTCTTGTAAATATTTATTATAATATGGAATTAATAATAACAATAACTGTGAATTTAGTTCATTTTTATTATATATTTTTAATTCTTCTTGCAATAAAAGCCCTCTTAATTGTTCCAAATCACCATGGTTTAAAACAATATCTAATTCATATTTATGATTTTCAAAAATATTTGTGTCTATATTTTTAACTAAAGGGACAAATTCTTTATGTTCTAAAAGTGTTTTTATAATTGATAACTCTGCAATATCAATATTTAATAATTTTTTTTGTGGTGATAAATTTTTAATATTAAAATCTTTTGTTTTTACAAATTTTTCATTTATATTTAGTAAACTTGCTATATATGAAGAATATTCTTGTTGGATTAATTCATTCAAAGTTTTTATATATTCATTTATTTCTTGTAATGATTTTTGTTTTTGATTTGGATTAGTTAAATCATATTTTAAGACTATTGAATCAATTACATATTCTACAAATGGTTTTGTTTGAGAGAACATGATATTTAACTTTTCTTGTTCTCCATTTTGAACCATGTCAGCAGGATCTAGTCCATCTCCAAATATAACAACTCCACCTTCATAACTTCTTTGACTTAACATAACTGAAGCTTTGTATGCTGCATTTAATCCTGGCTTATCTCCATCATATGCTAAAATTATATTTGGTTCACCCCTGCTTAACATTGGTAAATGTTCATTTGTAAGAGCTGTTCCTAATGTTGCAACTGCGTTATCAAATCCTGCTTGGTGTAGCATAATAACATCAAGATATCCCTCTGTTATAATTATTTGTTTTTTTTTGTATATACCTTGCTTGGCTAAGTTATATCCATATAAAAGTCTTGATTTATTAAAATGCTTTGTTTGTGGAGAGTTTATGTATTTAGCGTTGTGTCCTGAAATAGTTCTTCCACCAAAACCTACAAGTTTTGAACTTAAAGAATAAATAGGAAATGTAATTCTATCTATAAATCTTGAATATAAGCCATTTTGACCACTATCTATTAATCCAAATTCTTGAGCCACACTAAGATTTAAAAAACTATTTTTTAAAAAATTAAGTGTATCTTTTGATTCTGGAGCAAAACCAATTTCGAATTTTTCAATTGAAAAAGAAGAAATACCTCTTGAAATTAAATATTCATAAGCATCTTTTTTATGTATTAATAATTTTTCATAATATTCATTTAGTTTTTCTATTACTTTATAGTCGGTATTTTGATGATTATTGTCATATTCAAGAGTGAAATTAACCATAGAAGATAGTTTTTCAAGTGCTTCAGGATAAGATAGCTTTTCAAATTCCATGATAAATTTTATGCTATCTCCGCCAACTCCACATCCAAAACAATGGTAAATTTGTTTGCTAGGACTTATTACAAAAGAAGCCGTTTTTTCACCATGAAATGGGCAACATGCCTTAAAATTTGCACCAGATTTTTTTACCTCTATAAACTGAGAAATTATATCAACAACATCAAGGTTATTTTTTAAATTTTCTATTGAACTTTTTGCAATCATATAAAGCTATTATAACACAGTAATATCAAATTCAAGTAATTTTAGGAAGACATTAGATACAATCAAAGTAAATAAGTGTATAAAGGGATTAGGAATTGAATAATTTTGTTTTTGATTACAGAGACCCTATCTTTGGTATAATTCTTATTTTTGTAATAATTTTTATAGCTTCATTTTATACATATATTGAAACCATATTAAAAAATAAAAAATCAAATAAAGAATACAAAAAACTACTAAATAAATTTGATTTAAAAAATTTAGATGAAAAAGATTATATACATCTTTATTCTACTTACAAATTGCCTTTTGATTCTATACTTTTATTAGCTTCTACATTCTTACATAAAGGTGATAACAATAAAGCAATTAGTGTTTATTTAGCTTTATTAGAACATGTAAAAGAAAAAGATAAAAAAGAAAAACTATTGGAGTTATTAGGTGCAACTTATTTTAAAAGTGGTTTTTTGCAAAGAAGTGAAAAAATATACCTAAAAATAATAAAGTTTAATGCCCACAATATTGCTGCACTATATAGTTTATTATTAATTTATGAAAAACTAAATAATTATAATATGTGTAAAGAAATAATAGATTCTCTTAGCCAGTTAAATGAAAATATGAAAGAAGAAGATATCCTAAATGAAAGTTTACGGCTTATTAATAACATTGATTTATCATTTGAAGATAAGACAAAAAAACTAGTAGAAATATTTGACAACAATAGATTAATAGAAAGGCTTTTAGTAAAATATTTATTAACATACAATAAAGAATATTTTTTTAAAAGTATAAAAGTATTCGATCTTAGTAAAGTTCTTGATTTACTTTGGTATTTAGATTTTGACGATATAAACTTTCAAGCATCACAAGATAATAAATTGCTAAATGAGTTATATACTGCAAAAGGTTATTTAAATACTGCTACTACTAGTGAAATATTAGATCTTAGTATTTTAATAGCAACTAATGCATATCAAAATGATATAAATATTGATTTAAATTTTGATTTTGTATGTAACAAATGTAAAATAAATCATCCAATCTATGCAAATAGATGTCCAAATTGTAATGCGATATTATCGTTAAAAGTCACAACAAGTTTAGCAAAGTCTAATTATGAAAAAAATTCTTCTTTACAGTGATGGTTCTAGCTTGGGAAATCCAGGTGAGGGTGGATGGGGAACTATACTACAATACAATGACAGCATAAAAGAATTAAGCGGTTGTGAAAATGACACTACTAATAATAAGATGGAATTATTAGCAGCTATTATGGGACTTGAGGCATTAAAAGAACCTTGTGAAGTAGAAATATTTAGCGATAGTAAATATGTAGTTCAAGGTATAAATGAATGGTTAAAAAATTGGATTAAAAATTCATGGAAAACAGCTGCAAAAAAACCAGTAAAAAATATTGAACTTTGGCAAAGATATGATAAAATATCAAAAATGCATACAATAAAAGCAATATGGGTAAAAGGACATAATGGTCATCCTCAAAATGAAAGATGTGATTATTTAGCTAGAAATGAAGCAGAAGTATTAAAAGAAAAAAATAAAAGGTAAAAATGTGAAAGAATTTGCACAATTAGAAAAGTGTTTGGATTATCAGTTTAAAAATAAAGATCTGATAATCGAAGCACTAACACATAAAAGTTATAGAAAAGCATATAACAATGAAAGATTAGAATTTTTAGGGGATGCTGTATTAAATCTTATTGTAGGAGAATATTTATTTAAAACATTTCCAAAATCAGCAGAAGGTGATTTGTCTAAAATAAGAGCAAATTTAGTAAATGAAAAAGGTTTTACAAAATTAGCAAATTATATAAATTTAGGTGATTATATATATTTAAGTGATGCAGAAGATAGAAACAATGGAAGAAACAAAGCTTCTATATTATCTGATGCATTTGAAGCTATTATGGGAGCTGTTTATATCGAAGCTGGACTTGAAATACTTAAACCAATAATATTGAATCTATTAAATAAAAACTATGAAAAAATTACATTAGATAATTTATTTTCTGATTATAAAACAGGCTTACAAGAATTAACTCAAGCTATGTTTGGAGTAATACCTACATATAAACTTGAGAGTGCAATTGGACCTGATCATTTAAAAGAATTTGAATTGTCTTTATGGATTAATGATAAAATGTATACTAGTGCAAAAGGTAAAAGTAAAAAGTTAGCGCAACAAGCTGCTGCAAAAATTGTTTTAGAACAACTAGAAAAAAAAAGGAAAAGTTAGCATGAATAGCTTTGGACAAAGGTTTAAATTTACTACATTTGGAGAATCTCATGGTAAAGCATTGGGTTGTATAGTTGATGGTGTACCAGCTGGGATTGAAATAGATGAGGTATTTATTCAAAATGAAATGAATAGAAGAAAACCAGGTGGTAAATATGCTACAAGTAGAAAAGAGTCTGATAATATAGAAATACTATCAGGAGTATTTGAAGGTATAACAACTGGTACATCTATATGTATGATTTTATTTAATGAAAATCAAAAGAGTCGCGATTATGATAATGTAAAAGATTTATTTCGTCCAGGACATGCTGATTTTACTTATTTTCATAAATATGCAATAAGAGACTATAGAGGTGGAGGACGTTCAAGTGCACGAGAAACAAGTGCAAGAGTAGCTGCTGGTGCTATTGCTAAGTTATTACTAAAACAATTAGACATTAATATACAAAGTGGTATTTGTCAAATTGAAGATATATGTATACCTAATGATCAATTTGTATATGAACATTCAATTAAGAGTGAAGTATATTCATTAAATGAACAATATGATGATAAATTTAAAGAAGCAATATCAAAAGCTAGAGCTTCTCATGATAGTATAGGTGGTATAGTTGCATTGAAAGCTACTAATGTACCTATTGGTTTAGGCGAACCTATATATTATAAACTTGATGCTATTTTATCAAATGCAATGATGAGTATAAATGCTAGTAAAGCTGTTGAAATTGGAGAGGGAATTAATAGTATAAAGTTAAATGGTAGTCAAAATAATGATGAAATTAATAATGAGGGCTTTTGTTCAAACCATAGTGGTGGGATATTAGGTGGTATTTCAAATGGCGATGATATTAATATGAAAGTATATTTCAAACCAACACCATCTATTTTTAAAAGTCAAGATACAATTGATATAAATAATAAAGAATTAAAATGCGAATTAAAAGGTAGGCATGATCCATGTGTAGCTACAAGAGGTTCCGTTGTAGCTGAGAGCATGATGGCATTAGTAATTGCTGATATGCTACTATTAAACATGTCATCAACTCTTAAAAATATAAAAAAAGTATATAAATAACTTTATAGATTTTAATGTATATTAAGTGGTAATTCTATAAAAAACTTTGCTCCAGAAGTAGTGTTTTTTACATATAAGTTACCATTTAAGTGATTTGTTATAATCTCATAACTCATATATAAACCAATACCTGTACCTTCTTCTTTTGATTTTGTAGAATAATATGGCTCAAATATTTTTTCAAGTATATTTGGTTTTATTCCACCTGCATTATCTTCAATTGAAATCAAACAATTTTTTTCATTATTACTTAACTCTAAAGTTAATATTCGATTTTTGATATTTTTTTCTATAAAGGCATCTTTTGCATTGTTTATTATATTGATTATTACTTGGGATAATTCACCCGATATTAGTTTAATCATTGTTACTTTATTGAAATCTATATTTTGAATTAATTTAATATTATTATTTTTAATCGTACTTGATAACAGTTTTATAGTAGTTTGTATTTCATTTTCTATTATAATATCTATTAATTTATGATCATCTTGAATATATTCTCTAAAAGTATTAATTGTTTCTGATAAGTATTTACCTTGAGTGACAATATTTTCTGTATAACTTTCAAACATTTCATCACTTAATATATTTAAATCTTTATGTAATTGCATAGCACTAGCACAAGTAGTAATTATACTTAAAGGTTGTCTCCATTGGTGCGCTATATTAGAAATCATATCGCCTAAAGATGCCATTTTTATACTATTGTATAATTCTTTTTGTGTATTTTTATTTTTTTCTACTTCTTGAGTAACTCTTTGTTCCAATGTCTTATTTAAATCACTTTGTTCATCACTTGTAACTTTTATCAAATGGGATAGCGCACTTAGATTATTTATTTTTATATTATCAAAATCATTTTGTAGTATGATGTCACTTTTGTTAATTTTTTCCTCAGATTCACTTAAAGATAATATAGTCATAGTTTGATTTAATAAATGCAAAGAATAATCATTAGATGTATAAAATTCACCGTAAGTAAAAAAACCACTTACTTGTGTTAATTTAGATATAGCAGATACATCAGCTGATATACTTTTATTTAAAAATCGTTTTCTTGCCATGCATGAATATACAAATATACTTTGTGTTGAAGAACTTGACATATTTAATGCTAATTTTGTTGAGTCATGCAATAATATATTTTCACTTGAAACTGCAAACTTTACTTTAGAACCTTCTTCTACATTTCCAGCAAAACTAAAAGATCCATCTTGTAAGATTTTAATAGGTGCTCTTGCTGTATGATATTGTCCATCTTGAATAATCAATGGAAATTCAATGGCAATATCTTGCAATAAGTGTGTAATTTTTGAACCTAAATATTTTTTGTATAATTCAAAAGGAGTTATACCGTCTATTTCATATACTTTACGTTTATGTGATTTTGTAACAGTGAACTCTTTACCAATACTTTGCCAGGAAAAACTATAGTCTTTAATGACATTTAATATTTTTGAATTTAAAGAAACACCAACTACTGCATTTTTTAATATTTTATTATTATAAAAAAGCAATGTGTATTTAAACTTACCATTATCACCAGCAAGACCACCACTAATTACAACATTATTAGCTATAGATTGTACTCCATTTAAAAATTCTTCACCATTTATTTGCATACCATCTGTAAATAAGATAAATACTTTGGAATCTTTTTTGATTAGTTTTTTACTTAATTTTACACCAGAATTATATGAATTACCAAGAGGAATATCATCTATATACGAAATACAAATATCTGTATTTGTAAAAATACTAAATGAAATAACAATACTATGAGTGAAAACTTTATCGTGCATAATCTCACCATCAGTAGTAGCGCCAATTATTTTTGCTTCTTTTATATTTTGTAATATTGTTTGTGATATAGAAGATAATATTTCTACATCAAAAGAACCAGAAAATATTTGAACTAAAACAGAATTAGATTTATTAATATTATTTACTTGTATAAATGATTCTAAATCATGTGTATTAGTAAATTTAAAATTAAAAGTCTTCATATTTCTCCAATATTTAATATTAGTACATTAAACTTAATATTAGATGATTAATTGTAATAAATTTGTAATATACATAAACATTAAGTTACATTTAATGTTATAAAGTTAGCTATTATTTATGTAACACCAATGCTACAATTATGCTATACTAAAAATGTAGAATTAATATATAATTTACAATTAAATAGGATGATAAAATGCAAAATAAAGAAAAAATATTTCCCCCAAAAGATAGTATGTTTAGTGAACCAGCATTTAGTAGCATGGATGATTATTATGATTTAGTAAAAAAATTTGAAAACAACTATGAAGGTACATGGGCTAGTTTTGCTGATGAAAAAATTGATTGGTTTAAAAAATATGACTCAGTTTTAGATGAATCGAATGCACCATTTTATAAGTGGTTTGATGGTGGTAAATTAAATGTGGCAAATCAATGTGTTGATAGACACTTAAATACAAAATCAAATCAAACTGCTATTTTATTTGAAGCTGATGATGGGCAAAGTGAACACATTACATATGCCGATTTAGCTAAAAGAGTTAATAAAACTGCAAATATGTTTAAAAAAGAATATGGAATTAGTAAAGGTGATAGAGTAGTAATTTATATGCCAATGATTCCAGAAGCTGCAGTTTGTATGCTTGCATGTGCAAAAATAGGTGCAATTCATTCAATAGTATTTGGAGGATTTTCAGCAGAAGCATTAAGAGATAGAATCATTGATGCTAGTGCTAAACTTGTAATAACATCAGATGGAGCATATAGAAAAGGTAAACCGTATATGTTAAAACCAGTTGTTGATACTGCTTTAGAATCTGGATGTGACTGTGTTAAAAATGTTTGTGTAGTCAAAAGAAATAATGAAGAAATAACTTGGGTAGAAGGTAGAGATAGTGATTATGCTACTAACTTCCAGTTACAAAGTGATATATGTGATGCTGAACCCATGGATAGTGAAGATCCATTATTTTTACTTTATACTTCAGGAAGTACAGGAAAACCAAAAGGTGTTCAGCATAGTTCAGCTGGATATATATTATGGGCACAAATGACAATGGAATGGGTATTTGATATTAAACCAACTGATACTTATTGGTGTACTGCTGATATTGGTTGGATTACTGGACATACTTATATTGTATATGGTCCCTTAGCTGCAGGAGCTACAACAGTTATGTTTGAAGGTGTTCCTACTTATCCAGATGCTGGAAGATGCTGGAAAATGGTTGAAAAGTATAAAATAAATCAATTCTATACTGCTCCAACTGCAATTAGATTACTTCATAAAACTGGAGAAAATGAACCTTCTAAATATGATTTATCAAGTTTAAGAATTCTTGGAACTGTTGGCGAACCAATCGATCCGCCTGCATGGAAATGGTATTATGAAAGTGTTGGAAACTCAAATTGTTCTATTGTTGATACATACTGGCAAACAGAAACAGGTGGACATATAATATCTCCACTTCCTGCAGCTACTCCAATTAAACCTGCTTGTGCAACATTTGCATTGCCTGGTATTATAGCTGAAGTAATTGAAGAGGATGGTACTATGACACAAACAGGTGAAAAAGGTTTTATGTGTATTACTAAACCTTGGCCAGCAATGATTAGAACTATTTGGAATGATGATGATAGATTTGTAAAATCATATTTTGGTGATTGTAAAAAAGATGGTAAAGCAGTTTATTTTACAGGTGATGGAGCTATGAAAGATGAAAGTGGATATATAACTATTACAGGTAGAACTGATGATGTAATTAATGTATCAGGGCATAGAATTGGAACTGCAGAAATTGAAGCTAGTATTAAAAAATGCTCATTAATTGCTGCTAATGCTGTGGTTGGTAAACCACATGAAATAAAAGGTGAGGGTATTTTTGCTTATGTAGTTTTAAAAGATATTGACTCTACTTCTAAAGAAGATTTAAAAAAAGAAATAAATACAATACTAAAAGCAGATATTGGTGCTATTGCACTTTGTGATGATATCGCAATTGTTCCTGATGTTCCAAAAACTAGATCAGGTAAGATAATGAGAAGAATACTTAGATCAATAGCTAAAGGTGAAGAAATAACTCAAGATACTTCTACTCTAGAAGATGCTTCAATTGTTGGAGTTATAGAAAATATTGTAAACTCATAATCAAATATTTACCTATTTTATAAATAGGTAAATAAAGTTTTAATTTTATATTTATAGCTGTCAAGCTACCTT
>CAZEXK010000024.1:0-22171 GCA_964516815.1 uncultured Helicobacter sp.
CGGCGAGGTTTACGCCTCCAGCGGTTCGAATCCGCTGCTCTCTGCCATACAATCAAGAAATATATCTTTTAAATCCTATACTAATTATAATTACATATATATCATTTAATAAAAATATAATTGAATATTTAGAAAAGAAAATATATAATGTATAAAATTAAAAGGATTAAAATGATTCAAAAAACTATAATATCATTATTTATAATGTCAAGTTTGGCAGTAACTGCTAGTGCACGAGTAGATTGTTTACCTGGTTATATTGACCAGATTCAAGTTCAAGGAAATAAAGTATTGTTTAAACTAACAAATAGAAATTGGGCGCTTTTAGGTACATTGGGGAAAAAAGAAACTGAAGCTAAATATTCTGCTTTATTAACTGCATTTAAATTAGATAAGTCAATAACTGTTGGATATAAAGGTCAAGGTAATAGTGCTCAATCATTATGTTATAGAGAAAACTATAGCACACCTGTTGTCATGATAAGAATAAACAGATAAATTAGCTATTTTGGGTTTTATATTATTATTATAAAACCTTAAACTTTAAGTAATCATTTTTTAGATATAATCTTATGAAATTAACAACTTCAGGAGCTATATAGTGATAACACTAAAAGAAGCGCTATGTCTTAAAGAAGATGAACTATCTTCGCTTATTCAAGACTTAAATCAAAATATTTCACAAAACAAAAAACTTGGTGCATATGTAGAACAATTTACAAATGAAAACTTACACTTATCAAATGTAAGTGGAGTTCCTATTGCAATAAAAGCAAATATAAATGTGTTCAATCAAGAAACTAATTCATGTAGCAATATCTTAAAAGGCTATATTTCTCCATACAATGCAACCGTTATTGAAAATCTTCATAAAAATGGTTTAAGTGCTTATGGGAGAACAAATATGGATGAATTTGCTATGGGAAGTAGTACTGAAAGTTCATGTTATGGTAAAACTTTAAATCCAGTAAATAATGCAAAAATACCAGGAGGAAGTTCAGGAGGAAGTGCAGCTGCTGTTGCTTCAGGACTTGCAATTGCCGCTCTTGGTACAGATACAGGTGGAAGTATAAGACAACCTGCTGCATATTGTGGTTGTGTTGGTATGAAACCTACTTATGGAAGGGTATCAAGATACGGAATTAATGCTTATTCTTCTTCACTTGACCAATGTGGACCAATAACACAAAATGTTGAAGATGCTGCTATTTTATATGATATAATTGCAGGACACGATCCTAAAGATTCTACTTCTGCAAACATAAATTACGATTCAGTTAGTAAAAATTTAAATAGCAATAAAAAACTAACAATTGCTGTAATTGATAACTATATATCAGAAGCAAATGAAGACACAAAAAAAGCATATGCAAATACAATAGACTTATTAAAAAAAGCAGGACATACAATAATACATAAAAATATGATGGACACAAAAAAACATATTTCTTCGTATTATGTTGTAGCAACTGCTGAGGCTAGTGCTAACCTTAGTAGATATGATGGTATTAGATTTGGAAATAGAGTTGAAGGTAAAAATTTACAAGAAACATATACAAAAACTAAAACTCAGGGCTTTGGAGAAGAAGTACAAAAAAGAATTTTACTTGGTACTTTTGTTTTGAGTTCTGGATACTATGATGCTTATTATATAAAAGCACAAAAAGTTAGAAAATTAATCAAAGATGAATTTGATGATATATTTAAAGAAGCTGATTTGATTTTATCACCCGTTGCTCCAACTAGTGCTCCTGAGTTTGGAAAATTTAAATCATCACTTGATATGTATTTAAGTGATATTTATACTATTTCTGTAAATTTAGCTGGCTTACCTGCTATATCTATACCTGTAACTAAAGATTCTAATAATATGCCAATAGGTCTTCAATTAATTGCAAATGACTTTGACGAGCAAACTTTATTTGATGGGGCAATGAGCCTTGAATCTATTGTAAATTATAAAAAATAAGGAAAAATAATGAATATAAGAAAAAAAGCCTTAACATTTGAAGATGTATTATTAGTACCTGCAAAAAGTGAAATTTTACCAAAAGAAGTTTGCATAAAATCAAAATTGACAAAAAACATTGAATTAAATATTCCATTTGCTAGTGCAGCTATGGATACTGTTACTGAGTATAGAGCCGCAATTGCAATGGCTAGACTTGGAGGTATTGGAGTTATTCATAAAAATATGGATATTCAATCACAAGTTTTACAAATCAAAAAAGTCAAAAAAAGTGAAAGTGGAATTATTATTGATCCTATATCAGTAAAACCATCGCAAACGCTACAAGACGCAGAAGATCTTATGGCTGGCTATAGAATATCTGGTGTTCCAGTTGTAAATGATGATAATATACTTTTAGGTATTTTAACAAATAGAGATATGAGATTTATAAAAGATTTTACTCAAAAAGCTGGTGATGTTATGACTAAAATGCCACTAGTTACAGCATCTAAAGGTATTACACTAGAAGAAGCTGCTGAAGTAATGCACAAACATAAAATTGAAAAACTTCCAGTGGTTAATAATACAAACACGCTAATAGGTTTAATAACTATTAAAGATATCAATAAAAAAATAGAATACCCAAATGCTGCTAAAGATGAATTTGGAAGATTATTAGTTGCTGCTGCTATTGGAGTTGGACAGTTAGATAGAGCAACTGCACTAGTTGAAGCTGGTGCTGATGTACTAGTTCTTGATTCTGCACATGGTCATAGTAAAGGTATATTACAAACAGTTAGTTTAATAAAAGAAAAACTAAATATTGAAGTAATAGCTGGAAATGTAGCTACCGCAGAGGCTGTTGAAGACTTGATAAAAGTTGGAGCTGATGCAGTTAAAGTAGGAATTGGACCTGGTAGTATTTGTACAACAAGAATTGTTGCTGGTGTTGGGGTTCCTCAAATATCTGCTATAGATGAGTGTAGTGATATGGGTGATAAATATGGTGTACCAATAATAGCTGATGGAGGGATAAAGTTTTCTGGAGATGTTGCAAAGGCACTTGCTGTTGGTGCTTCATGTGTTATGATGGGTTCAGCCCTTGCTGGGACTGAAGAAAGCCCAGGAGAAATTATACTTTCAGGTGGTAGACAATTCAAATCGTACAGAGGTATGGGTTCAATTGGAGCTATGCAAAAAGGCTCAAATGATAGGTATTTCCAAGAAGGGACAGCATCGGATAAATTAGTACCAGAAGGAATTGAGGGTATGGTTCCATATAAAGGACTTATATCTCATATAATTCATCAATTTGTTGGTGGACTAAGAGCTTCTATGGGGTATTTAGGAAGTAAAGATATTAAAACATTCCAAGAAAATGCTCAATTTGTAGAAATTACAAGTGCTGGATTAAAAGAATCTCATGTACATGATGTAACCATAACAAATGAAGCTCCTAATTATCACGCATAATATATAATTGTAATAAAACTTTACAATTATATTACAATGTTCTTATGTAATATAATTAATTACAAATTTAATAATTCTTTTAAAATTATGAGTAATTATAACTTCTTTATGTTATAATATTGTAGTACGAGAAAAAAGGAAAAAAATGCAAATATACGTAGGAAATATGTCATACCAAACGACTGAAGAAACAATCAAAGATTTATTTAGCCAATATGGTGAAGTAGAAAAAGTTACATTAATTAAAGATAGAGAAACTCAAAGACCAAAAGGTTTTGGTTTTATTTCAATGAGTGATGATGCAGCAGCAAACAAAGCAATTGAGGAGTTAAACCAACAAGAATTTGAAGGTAGAACATTAAAAATCAATGAAGCTAAACCAAGAGAAGAAAGACCAAGAAGAGATTACTAATAACTTCTTATTTAATATATAAAAAGCTTTGAAGATTTTTTCTTCAAAGCTTTTTTTTTAATTATTTTTTATTTGAATGAACATAGATGAAAAAGGAACAATCAAAAATCCAAATAAATATGAATATATATGTAAATTATTATTATTATTCAAGTAAAAAAATCCAATAATCAATAAAAAATAAGCAAAAATTCTAAAAAATGATACAAATGTAAATAATGTATCTTTTAAATTTCTCAAATTTTTTTGTTTTATAGGTTTCATTGCTTCTTTTATTTCAATGGCATTAGGTGCCCTATTTTCATTATTTAAAACTTCTTCGCTATATAAATCATAAGGATCTTCTATATTATCTATTGAATCTATATTTTCATTGTTTTGTTCGATTTTATCTTTTATACCGTTATGAATATTTTTTTTGTATGAATAAAATGTAGCTAAACTAATAATAAATGAAGATATAAAAGATATTTGTATATTCAAAAGCCATAAGTAATTATCACTAATAATACATATAAGTGATATTAATACGTTTATAATTACAAATATTTTAAATAAAGATTTATTCATCATCTTCTTTATAATAACCATTTTTAGCCATATATTTATATTTTGGATCATCAGCCAATTTATCTAAACTTTTTTTTGCATTTTTATATGCTTTATAAACATTTAATATAGCAGCAGCAATTCCCCAAAATACTCCAAGCCACAATGTCCAAGTATATCCTGTCCATTGTTTTAATCCAAAGCCAATTAAAACTCCAAGTAAAATTGCAACAACTATTGAAATACCCAAAGATAGGTTATCCAATGCTTCATATTTATCTTGATGTTTTGGTTTTTTATTTATTTCATTTGTTGAATTATTATTATTTTCGCTCATCATTTCCGCTTAATATTAAAAAAACTTCATCACTAGCATCAATACATGATTGTATATCACTATTAGTCATTGTAGTACATATAAATCCTGTTTCATACTGGCTACAAGCAAAATAAAAACCTCTTTTTAACATTTCATTATGAAATATACTAAATAAATCAAAATTACATGTACTAACATCTTTCATATTTGTACAAATATTATCATTAAAAAAGAATCCAAACATTGAACCTCTTGTATTTACTTGTAATGAAATTTTATGCTTAGTAGCCATTTGTTTTAAACCCTCTGTTAAAAGAACTGCTTTGTCATTTAAATCATTGTATATATTTTCATTTTCTTTTAACATTTGCAAAGATTTTAATCCAGCTGCCATTGCAACAGGATTACCACTTAATGTACCAGCTTGATATATAGGTCCTTGAGGACTTAATTGTGACATTATTTTATTATTTGAAGCAAATGCACCAACTGGCATACCAGCACCAATTACCTTACCAAATGTAATTATGTCAGCTTTTGTAGAAACTATTCCAGATGCACCTCTTAAATTTGCTCTAAATCCACTCATAACTTCATCAAATATTAATAATGCATCATATTTATCACAAAGTTCCCTACATTTAGCTAAAAATTCTTCACTTGCAGGGACAAAACCCATATTTCCTGCAATTGGTTCAACTATTATACATGCAATATCAGTATTATTTAAAAAACATTCTTCAAGTTTTTCTATATCATTATATGGACTTATAATTGTATGTTTAATCAAATCTTCTGGAACTCCAGGTGAGCTTGGTGTACCAAAAGTAGCCAACCCACTTCCAGCATTTACTAAAAGTGAATCACTATGCCCATGGTAGCATCCATCAAATTTAATAATATTATTTCTATTTTTAACACCTCTAGCTAATCTAATAGCGGACATAACCGCTTCTGTACCAGAACTTACAAATCTAATACTATCTATATTATCAAACATCTCTACAATTTCATTTGCTAAATGTGTTTCTAATTCAGTAGGCGCACCAAATGATAATCCATTTTTGACTGTACTAATTACTACATCTTCTATTTGTTCATTGGCATGACCAAAAATTAGTGGTCCCCAACTTTGTACAAAATCTAAATATTTATTACCATCAACATCATACATAAAAGATCCTTCTCCTTTTACAATAAAAGGCGGAGTTCCCAATGCTCCTGTAAATGCTCTAACAGGAGAATCAACTCCACCTGGTATTACTTTTTTTGCATCTTCATATGCTTTTACGCTTTTATTAAACATTATTTTCCTTTTATATTATTATCTAAAGTTATCAAAAACTAATGGAGCTTTTAACTCAAGTGTTTTTAAATGTGACATTACTTTTTGTAAATCATCAAGGTTTTTACCACTAACTCTTATTTCTTCACCTTGATTAACAGTAGTCACTTTTAATTTTAAGCTTTTGATTTCTTTTTGAATAGTTTTAGCTTCATCTGCTTCAATTGTATCTACTATTTTATATGAAAATTTTCTATTATTACCACTTGCATCTTCTGCTTTTAGCTCTTCTAATGAATTTATAGAAACACCTCTTTTATTCATTTTTGATATTAAGATGTCTTTCATTGCATCTACTTTATTATCACTACTACTTAAAAGAGTTAATGTTTTAGAGCCCATATTTAAATCATATTCTTTTGTTTGACCTTTAAAATCATATCTATTATCTACTTCTTTTTGTGCTTGAATTAATGCATTTTTCATTTCTGACATATCTAGTTTTGCTGATATATCTAAACTATGTTCTTTTGATTTTGCCATAATACTTTCCTTATAAATTATTTGATGATTATATCTAATATTTACAAAAAATTTATATATGTTTTTTTTGTATTTTTTGTATTTTTTTTCTAATTTTTTCTAATATTTTATTATGTATGTCATTACTAAGAGTATTTGAAAATATTGCATATGATTGTTCTTTATATCTAGGACTTGTTACTTCTTTTTTTTCATTTTTTAAATTTATATAACTTTCATCTCGAAAAACACTTACTTTTTGAATATCATTATAATATTTTGATTGTTTAAAGTATTGTATCAATGTTAATTTTTGTAAATTTAACTCGCTTTGTCCTATATGATTTTTTGTTGCTAAAAATAATGTATTTTTTCTATAATAAGCATATAGTATCCAGTCAAATTGAGATTTCAATAGAATAGTTGAAAGTAATTTTAATACTTTATATCTACTTCTAATTTCTGTAAATCTACCATTAGATGCTATATTTGAAAGTATATGTGTAGTGTCTTTCATAGTGTATGAAATAAACTTTGATCTTTTAGAAAAAAAAGTTTTTTCGTTTTTAAAATATAATTCTTTTAGTTCTTGTTTTTTCTCGCTTTGAGTAGACATTACTATTTCAATGAATTCTTAAATTTTATCAGTTCATCAGCAATATTATCTTGTCTCATAAAATGTTCACCTATTAAAAAAGCATCAACGCCAATTGAGTTTAATCTTTTTATTGTAGATGTGTCTTGTATACCACTTTCAGCTATTATTATTTTTCCATTTGGAATAAGAGGTATTAATTTATCACATAAATTCATATCTATTTCAAAAGTTTCTAAATTTCTATGATTTATTCCAATAATTGATGCGCCACATTTCATAGCTTTTTTTAAATCCTCTAAGTCATGAACTTCCATTAAAACTTCTAATCCTAATTTTAGAGCTTTATTATACAACTCTTTTAATGTATTAAGATCTAAAGCTTTAGCAATTAAAAGTACAAAATCAGCACCATATACTAAGGCCTCTAGTAATTGATATTCATCAATTATAAAATCTTTTCTAAGAAGTGGAGTGTCTACATATCTTCTAATACCAGTTAAATATTCTAAGTCACCTTGAAAGAAATGAGGTTCAGTTAATACAGAAATGGCATTAGCTCCATTTTGACTATATGTTTGAGCTATTTTTAAAGGATCAAAATCTTCTCTAATAACACCTTTACTAGGACTTGCTTTTTTTACTTCTGCTATTATTCTAATAGGTTCTTCTTTTGTTGATGTAAGATATTGTTTAACATCTCTTGGTTGATATGGGTTGTAAGCTAAACTTCTACCTAACCACTCTAAATCATATTGTTGTTTTTTTATTTCTAAATCTTTTTTAGTTTTTTTGATAATATCATCTAATATCACTTACTTTCCTTGCATTTTTTTATTTTATTCCAATGACTACTTATTTCATCATTTTTTAAAGTTTCTGGAGTAACTATCTTTTTCATAATTACATATGCATCATCACATTGATTATTTTTATACAAACCGTAGGCTAAAGAATCTTGGTAAGCATAATTATTTGGAAATTTTTTTAGTGCTTTTTTTATCAGCTCAATGCCTTTATTAATATTAATATCATGATCTATTAATAAATATCCATAATAGTTTTCATACCTATCGTTTGATGTATTTTTTAGACTTTGTTCAAATTTACTTAAAACTTCTGGCAAATTTTTACTACTTTGTTCATATTGTAACATTGCTATTTCACCTAAAATAGTTTCATTATTTGTATTTTTATAAATTTCTTTAGCTATTTGCAATGCTTTTTTATTTTCTTCTATGGCAATATAAAGTGATATTATTCTTTTATCATTTACATTTATTGTTTTTAGGTATTCTATAGCTTTTGGAATATCATAACTTACATACAACGTTAGTATCAAATTATTTATTTTATTTATAGTATCTTTTTTACTTTGTTTATCTAGGTTTTTTATTATATTTAAAGATATATCAATCATTTTATTAACTTCATTTTTTCTTTGTAAATAGTCTAATAGTTTACTAGATATATTAAAATTGAATTCATTGTTTTTATAATAGTTATTCAAAATATCATATGCTTCATCACTTTTATTTAATTTCTTATCCATTATATTTGTAATGATTAATAAAACTTTAGGATCTTTATTTAACTTATATGACTTATTGTAATATTTCACAGAATATTTAAAGGATTCCATATTACTATAAACATTTGCCAATAAATTATAATTGTTAGAGTTCTTATATTTTTGAACTAATTCTTTTGCTACGCGTAATGCATTGTCAAAATCACCAAGTTTTAAAGATACCAATACATATTCTTGCATTATGCTTTCAGAATAAATATGACTTTTATCTAGTTTATCAGTAAGTACATTTTGAAGTTTTTTATAATTTTGACTTATACCGTTTAAAGCAATTATTTTTCTAAGGTAAATATGATTATCAGTAATTTCATATAATTTTTCATATACAAGTGCTGCTTGTGTGTATTCTTTATTAAACTCATAATCTAAAGCTATACTAATAAATAAATTTTCTTTTAGTTTGTTATATGATTTTTTTTCATTTTCAAGTATGATTTTTTTGTGGTCTTTAATTGCATCTTCATTATTATTTAATGGTTTAGCACAAGAATAAAGTGTAAACACATACATAAATATGATTACTAATCTAATATTGCTGGACATTCTTCTTTTACCTCTTTTACATTACTTTTAAAATATTCCCAAAATGGAAATGTTCTGCATTGAACTGGTCTAGCATCATATATACTACACTGTTTTTTGTCTAAATTGAAAAAAATACAAGCAAAGTTGTTATTACCTAGTGCTTTTTCTTTTATAGAAAATTTATATCCCTCTTTATATAAATATCGATTAAAACACTCTTCTTTCGTAATTTTTAAATAATTACTCAGTACAGATATTTCTTCTTTATTTATCCAAATATAACCACTCTTGCCTATACAACAATTACCTTCACAAGTGGCACATTTACTTTCATCAAATTTATAAGAAAAATCTTTATGCTCAATCATATCTCTACTTTTATACTGTGTGTACTACATTTATCATAAATTTTTTGCATATCATTAGAAAAAACTTTGTCCTTAAACATAATAAATGGACTTTTAATGCTTAGTAAATTTTTTGAATTTTTCTTAGCATATATCATCACTAAACTAGCATCCTTGTTTGCATCGGGATGTAAAAATTGAAGTGACTCAAGGTTTAAGTTATGTTCTTTAATTAATAATATAATATCATTTAAAAGCTTAACATCATAGCAAAAAAATAACTTTCCTTTTTCATTTAATAATTGTGAAGCTTTTGCAATAAACACATTTAATGGTAAATTGTCGTTATATCTTGCTATTTTTATATTTTCGTTTTTGCTCTGCACTACACTAGAAGGATAAAATGGTGGATTTGACACTATGATATCAAATTTTTTATCAAAATTTAAATCAATAAAACTATTGTGATATAAGTTCATTGGTATATTATTAATCTGTGCATTTTTTCTTGATAAGAATGCAAATACTTCTTGTATTTCGCAAGCATTCAAAGATAATTTAGAAAATTCTTTTCTTACAAATAATCCAAGTATTCCTGACCCTGAACCAATATCTAAAAGTTCACCTTGAATATTTTTATATTTATTCAGACATCTACAAATAAAATCAAACAAACAAAATGTATCACTGTTGTAACAGTAGCCATTCATTTTTTGATAAATTAGCATTTTTATTTGCTGCCTACATCATCATATTTAAAATTAAGAGTAAAACCTCTATTAAAATTTTCATAATCGTTATAAAATTCTAAATTATTAATATTATAATTTTTAAAATACTCACTCATTGATGATTTTTGATCATAACCCATCTCGCAAAATAAATATTTTATTTTATTTTCATGACTTTGTTCTAGTATTTTTTTTAATAATTCATCTCCATTATTACCGCCAAACAATGCATTGTGTGGTTCATATTTTACATTTTTTGCTAACTTATAACTATTTTTAATATAAGGAGGATTTGATATACACATATCAAAATTTATTACATCAATTTTTTCAAATATATCACTTTTAATAAATGTTATTTTATCTTGAACATTAAATTTTATTGCATTTTTTAGGGCTATTTGTAGAGCAAATTCATTAATATCAACTGCAATAATTTCAATATCATCCAATAATAAAGCTAACATAACTGATATAACACCACTTCCCGTACCAACTTCAACAACTTTTGGATTTTTAATAGTTTTTAATAATACTTCTGCTTTTTCAACTAGTATTTCTGTTTGGGGTCTTGGAATCAATACTTGTTTATCTAATAAAAAAGTTTCTCCATAAAAGCTAGCTTTTAATGTGATATATTCTAAAGGATAGTTTTCTGCTCTTTTAAGAACTAATTTTTCCAATTCTTTTTTACACTCACATTTATCATTATAATTCATATATAACCAAATAGTATTTTGTTTTATTATATGTAAAAGAAGTATTTCTACTTCTTTTAGTGGTATATGTGTTATATTTTTTAAGTGTATACTTAAATCTCTTACAACTTCTTTATACGATTGCATATTAGTTTTGAGGAAGTTTATCTCTTAACGTTTCAACAAAATCAGCATCCATATCTTCAATTATTGGTAATATTATATTTGCTCTTAAATATAAGTTTCCTGTCTCTTTTGTTTTTCTATTTAAAGCTCCTAATTCTTTCACTCTAAATTTTTGATTTTGTTTTGTATTTGGTGGTACTTTTAAAGTAACTTCTTTATGTAAAGTTTGTATTGGAACTTTCCCACCAAAAAGTGCTGTATATAAGGGTAAATTAAAACTCATAGTCAAATCATCTTCTTCTCTTATATAAATATCATCTTCTTGTACATCTATTTGTAAAATTAGATCACCTCTTTCATGACCTTGTACATATCTTCCTTTTCCTTTTGCTCTTATCTTTTGTCCGGTTTTTATTCCTTGTGGAATTTTAATATCAAAAGTTTCATTATCAATAGATATATTTTTAAGTCCACCTAAAATTGAAGTTTTAAAATCAATAGTCAAACTAGCTTGTACATCTAAATCAGGAGCTTGATGATGTGCATGACCACCAAATCCACCTCCTCCAAATCCGCTTCTTGAACCACCACCAAACATTTGATTTAGAATATCATTTATATCTACACCAGAACCTTGACCTTGAGCAAAATCATGGAAGTTTTGACCACCAAACATTGCGTCACCATGAGTATCATATTTTGATTTCTTTTTTTCATCACCCAATACTTCATAAGCTGCATTAATTTCTTTAAATTTATCCTCAGCACCTGCATCTTTATTAATATCTGGATGGTATTTTTTTGCTAAATTTCTATAGGCTTTTTTTATTTCAACACTACTAGAGTTTTCGCTTATTCCTAAAGTTTCATATAGACTCTTTGACATTATTTAAATCCTTTTCTTATTATATTCATAATTCTTATTTAGCTAAAAGTCCTTTTTTAGGACCACTCTTACCACAACATTGTTTATATTTTTTATCAGATCCACAAGGGCAAGGATCATTTCTAGATATTTTATTTTCCTTAGTATTATTACTTAATGAATTTGTAGTGTTTTCATTTTTACTTTGCATATTTTGCTTTAATGCATTTATATCATCTTGTTGCTCTTGCTCATCATCTTGACTAACCAATTGAATAGTAAATAGCATTTTTATTATTTCAAATTTGATATTTTCTCTTAAGTCCATAAATAAATGGTATGATTCTTTTTTGAACTCAACAAGAGGATCTTTTTGATTATAACCTCTAAGTCCAATACCTGTTTTTAAAGTATCCATAAGATATAAATGCTCTCTATAAGCATCATCTAATATTCTCAAATATAGCATTTTTGATATTTCAGCTTTTTGTTGATCTGGTACGTTAATCATTTTTTGCACAAATAATTCTTTTATAAATAATAATAGTTTTTCTTCAACTTCATCTACAGATTGGGCAAATATATCTTCTTTTTTTATTTCAATTTTAAGATCTTCTTTTAATATAGCTAAAGCTTTATCAAAATCAAAGTCTTCACTTGGCATACCATGAATAAACTCAGCATTGCTTAAAACATTTGCACTATATTCAAACATATTGTAATCTATTTTTTTTGAAATATCGTATTGTTTATTTAATAATTCATTTCTAAAAGTATAAACTACTTTCCTTTGTTGATTAGATACATCATCATATTCTAAAATATGTTTTCGACTTTCAAAATGCATAGCTTCGACTTTTTTTTGTGCATTTTCAACTGCTCGTGTAACCATACCAGATTCAATATGTTCACCTTCTTTTATCCCTAATCTTTCCATAATTGAAGCAATTTTAGCACTACCAAAAATTCTTAATAAATTATCTTCTAGTGATAAATAAAATTGAGTAACTCCAACATCACCTTGTCTTCCAGAACGACCTCTTAATTGGTTATCAATTCTTCTACTTTCATGTCTTTCTGTACCAATAATAGCTAGTCCACCAATATCCAAACACTCTTGTGGTATTTTAATATCAACACCTCTACCAGCCATATTTGTAGCAATAGTTATAGCCCCTTTTTGTCCAGCATCTTCTATAATTTTACCCTCTTTTTCATGCTGTTTTGCATTTAAAACGGTATGTACTATCTTTTTTTCTTTTAATAACTTGTGTAAATATTCACTTTTTTCAATTGATGCAGTTCCTACAAGTACAGGTTGTCCTGTTTTTGAATATTCTTGTAATTTTAAACAAACAGCATCAAATTTTTCTTTTTCACTTTTATAAATTAAGTCATTTCTATCATCTCTTTGTATTTTAATATTTGTAGGAATAGAAACAACATCCAAATTGTAAATTTCTGCAAACTCTGTTGCTTCTGTTTGTGCTGTTCCTGTCATACCAGCAATTCGTCCGTACATTCTAAAATAATTTTGGAATGTAATATCTGCTAGCGTTTGTGATTCATCTTGAATCTGAACACCTTCTTTAGCTTCAAGCGCTTGGTGTAATCCATCTGAATATCTTCTTCCTTCACTAAGTCGTCCTGTAAATTCATCTACTATTATTACTTCATTATTTTGAACAACATAATCAACATCTTTTTCGAAAATAAAATTTGATTTTAAAGCTTGATCTAGATGATGAGATAAATCAGCATTTTCTAACGAATATAAATTATCAACATCAAATAATTTTTCTGCATGAATAACACCATCATCAGTTAATAATACAGTTTTATTTTTTTCATCAATATAAAAGTCGCCTGTAGTAACTGCAGCTTCATCAGGCCTAGTAGGTTCAAATCTTTCACCTTTTTCAAGTTTTAATGCTATTTCATTTGATTTTACATAGTTATCACTTTTGTGATTTGTCGCTCCTGAAATAATCAAAGGAGTTCTAGCTTCATCTATTAAAATAGAATCAACTTCATCAACTATTACAAAATTATGCTCTCTTTGCACTTTTTCTTCAAGTTCATAAACCATATTGTCTCTTAAGTAATCAAAACCATATTCATTATTTGTTCCATAAGTTATATCTGCATTATACTGTGCTTTTCTATGTTCTAAATCTGGAGAATTTGCTGTCAATATACCAACACTCAATCCTAAAAAATTATATAAAGGTTCTAAATCTTTCGCATCTCTTGATGCCAAATAATCATTTACAGTTACAACATGAACACCTTTTCCACTCAAAGCATTTAATACAACAGGCAATGTAGCTACAAGAGTTTTACCCTCACCTGTTTTCATCTCTGAAATTCTTCCATCATTTAACACTAGTCCACCTATAAGCTGAACATCATAATGTCGCATATTTAAAGTTCTAACACTAGCTTCTCTTGTGATTGCAAATACATCATTGCTTGCATCATTTAAGCTTAATATATTAGCTTGAATATCTTCTTTTATTTTATTTATAGCTTTTTTTAGACCATCATCATCCATTTCTTTGTATTTTGATTCTAATAAATTTATTGCTTGTATTTTACTTCTGTATTTTTTAATCTCTTTGTCATTTTTTGTACCAAATATTTTTCTAAAAATTCCTAACATGTATTTACTCTCCACAAAGTTAATATTTACTATACTGTCAACATAATAAACGGATGATTATACCTAAAGGAATGTTATGAAAGTATTAATTATACTAATAAGTTGTTACTCTTTTAGTTTTGCTAATATATTTGATATTAAGAGCTATCAAGCTAATTTTCAACAAATAGTTACAAACAATTCTCAAAAAGAAATTTTATACAATGGAAAAATATTTTTAAATAATACGGGTGATATTTTATGGAAATACACAGATCCTCTGATAAAAAATGTTTTTATTTCAAAAAAAGAAGTTATTATAGATGAACCAGAATTAGAACAAGTTATAATAACTAAAATGGATAAGTCATTAAACTTGATAAAAATTTTAAAAGAGTCTACAAAAATAAATGCAAATACTTATGAAAATACAATAAATAAAACAAAATACATAATAAAAACAAAAAATAATAAGTTAAAAACAATCATGTATACAGATAGTATTGACAATAAAGTAAAAATCAATTTTACAAATGCAAAACTAAATAAACAAATAAAAAGTTCAATGTTTAAATTTACTGCTCCTTTACATTACGATATTATAAGAAAATAATAGTATAATTGCACAGGTACAGCAGATAATAGCTTGTATCAATTACAAGAGGAAAGTCCGGGCTTCAGTGAAGTATGTTTCCATTTAAATGATGGCTTGAGTAATCAAAGGGAAAGTGCAACAGAGAATAGACTACCTACATTTGTAGGAAAAGGTGAAATATAAGGGTAAGAACCTTAGAGAGTTTTGAGTAATCATTACAGATATGTAAACCCAAACAGAAGCAAGAGAACATGGTATAAACTTCACAATTTTCGTTCTCGCAAGATTTTTAAAGTAATTTAAAAACTAGATAAATTATTATCCACGACAAAACGCGGCTTACGCTGTGCCTATAGTATGCATATATTAACAATTATCTAAGTTGTGATTTTTAAAATATAAACAAGATATTTACTATAACAATACTACTATTTACTAATAAAAACTTTAAACATTCTATAAGCAAAAAATATTCACAATTATTACATATTAGTATGATATAATTACCATTAAAAAATTTTAAGGAATTATAATGATAAAAAAATCTATCAAACTATCTCTACTTTTAGGACTAAGTACCTCACTATTTGCTATTTCATCTTTGGATAAAAAAGTGTTAGATTATCAAGAAAATGCGATTAAACAAAATAATGCATATATTCTACATACACTAAAATTAGAAAAAAAAGAACCTTTAGATGATAAAAATTTGTGGAATGCTTATAAACTACAGCTAGATCTTACTCAAAAAGATAACAATAAAAGATTTCAAACACCTATGATTGTATTTTCTAATGGAAAGTATATATCAAATGAAATGATAGATATGTCAACAGGACAACGATATGGAGAAGCAGAACAACAAAGCAAATCTAGACAAAAAAGAAAAGAATTTGAAACTTCATTTACACTACCTGATAATTATTATAAACAAGATCACTTAATAGCTGGGAATCATGATGCAAAAAATAAAGTAGTACTTTTTTCTGATCCATTATGTGTGTATTGTATAAAATCAGTTCCTGCAATTATAAATAAAATTAAATCTAGAAAAGATATAGCTTTATATTATTACGATTTCCCTTTAAATATGCATCCAACAGCACAAACAGTTGTACTAGCTATGATGCAAGCTAAAAAAGATGGAGTTAAAAATGTCGTATTAGAAGTATATGAAGCTAATTATGAAAACTTTTACAATGTTTATAGAGAAAAAAATCCAAATAAAGCTATTGAAGCATTTAACGAAATATTTGATACTACATATAAACTTCAAGATGTAAATACAAATGCTAATAAAAAACAACTAGAACACGATATTAAGATGGCATTGGGTGCTAATGTACAAGCTACCCCTTCTGTATTATTTAACGGAAGTTATTTAAACTCTAGAAAAAAATTAGATATATTTTTAAGTAAATAAAATAATAATATTATTCATTTGTATAAATGAATATTAATTTATGCTTAAGTGAAAATAGCTTATAATATTTTAAATTATAACTAGGAAATTTATGTATAAGGAATTACTTATAATGTCTATTTTTGCCGTATCACTAAGCACACTTAGTGCAAAAGTACAAACAATAGATGAAATTATTATAAATGCCAAAAAAGAAGTAAAAAGCCTTGATACTAAGGCTTTTATGGCAAAATTAAAAGAAAATCCAAATATCAGAATTATCGATGTACGTACAAAATCAAACATATCAGACTATGGATACATCAAAGCAAATAAAGTTAGTAGAATACATAGAGCACAACTAGAATTTGAAATTGGTGAATTAGTAAAACCAGATGAAGAATTTATCATACATTGTAACACTGGGAAAATATCTTTACTAGCTACTTTACAATTAAGAAAAATGGGTTATAAAAATGTACTTCATTATGGACACGGAAGTTTTGATGCATATAGAGCTGAAAACTTACCAAGAAGATATACAAATAAATATAAAGAATCTTTATTATATTCTAAAGTAAAAGAAGTAGCTCCTGGTGTTTATACATCTATTGGTGTAACTGCACCTTATTTATATGAATCAACTGCTCATAACAATAATTTAGGTTTTGTTGTAGGAGATGATTCTGTTTTAGTATGGAATGCTGGTTCATCATATATGTTGGCACAAGCATTGCATTTTGAAATAAAAAAAATAACTTCTAAACCAGTTAAATATGTAGTATTAGAAAACTCACAAGGACATGCTCTACTTGGTAGTTCTTATTGGCAAGAACAAGGTGCGAGTGTAATAGCACAAGAAATAGTTAAAGAAGAAATAGATAGACTTGGAAATAAAATCTTTTTAAGAATGCAACAAGCATTAAAAGACAAGTTTGTTGGTACAAAACTTGTATATCCAAATAAATATTTTAAAGACAATATGAAATTTGACTTAGGTGGTAGAGTAGTTGAAGCTAAATACTTTGGATATGCACACGAACGTAGTGATATAGCACTTTGGTTAGAAAAAGAAAAAGTAGTATTTGCAGGAGATATTGCATTCAATGATAGATTATTACCTATATTTAAAATCACAAATACACAAAAATGGCTAGAAGCTTGGGAAAAATTTGCAGCACTTGGTGCAACAACAGTAATTCCTGGGCATGGTCATGTAAGTGATATGGCTGAAGTTACAAAATACACTAAAGATTATATAGTCTATCTTAGAACAAAAATTTTAGCTATTATTGATGATGATGGAGATATGACAGATGCTTATAACATTGATTTATCTGCTTATGAACATTTAGATACTTTTAAAGAATTATCAAAAGGTAATCTATCAACATTATTCAAACAACTTGAATTTGAATAAAATAATTTAACAAAAACACTTCTAAAGATATTGTTTTTTGTTTTGTAATATAACTAAAATCGTAAGAAATATAATAAAAAATTATAATTATATTTCTTTATTAATATCTTTTGTATATTTTTGTACAATATATTAAAGGCATATATATGAAAATTTCTTTCTCACTTCTATTATTTGTATCTTTAATAAGTGCAAAAGATTTATTAATAACTCCTATTCCTCAAATCTTAGAATATGATAAACAAAAGGCACTTTTAGGTAAAAAATTATTTTTTGAAAAAAAATTAAGCCAAGGAAATGTTATGTCATGTGCTACTTGTCATTTGTTGCAAGAAGGTGGCGATGATAATTTAATAGGTTCAAAAACGATCACGGGTGAAATACTGTCAAGAAATACTCCTACAGTGTACAATGCTATTTTTAATGAATTTCAGCATTGGGACGCTGGTGTTAAGACACTAGAAGAACAAGCTTCAAGCTCAATACATCATCCATTAGCCATGAATACAAACTTTAAAGATATTATAAACAAGTTAAAAAAAGATAAAGATTATGTATATAAATTTGCAAATATATACAATTCGCAAATAAATGAATATAATATCTTAAATGCTATAGCTGAATTTGAAAAGACATTAATAACTCCAAATTCAAAGTTTGATAAGTATTTAAATGGAAATAAAAATATATTAAATGAAAATGAACTAGATGGATATAAATCATTTAAAGAATATGGTTGTATATCATGTCACAACGGTATCAATATTGGTGGAAATTTAATTCAAAAAATTGGAATACTACAAACATACAAAACTAATGATATGGGTAGATTTTATATTAGCAATGCGGATGAAGATATGTACTATTTTAAAGTTCCAAGTTTAAGAAATATTTCACTAACTGGTCCATACTTTCATGATGGAAAAGTTAAAACTTTAAAAGAAGCGGTAGAAAAAATGATACAGTATCAAATCGGCTATGATTTGAGTGAAGAAAAAGTAAATAATATTATTTTATTTTTAAAAACTTTAACTGGCGAAATACCAGATATTTCTAAGAAAAATAATGAATAAGGTTTATTTTAGTTCATTGTTTATCATAACATTAATCATACTTTTTACATACTATATTTACAATACAAAACAAAACGTATTTAATTTTTTATCTATTAACAATAATATACTAAAATTAACTGCACTAAATAAAGATTTTGATTTATTCTTAACTAAAACTACAATGTACAATAATTTTGACATAATAAAAGATGAAGTGTTTGAATATAATGATATATTGAATCAAATAATAAACAATAAACTTTTATTATCAATAGATAATAAAGAATTACAAAGTTCTTTAATAAAATTGAAACACACTAGTTCAGATAAATATGAGTATATACAGTATTACAAATCATATCGTGCGATTATAAATAATTCAAATGAAATAATCAATAAACTAAACAATAAAAAGCTCTCTTTTCATCTTTTAGATTTATATATCAAAATCAGAACTTTAAATCTAAATAATTTAAGTGATACAAAAAGTTTAATATTTTTAAATAAAAAAGTTAAATATTTTCAAAAACAATATAATAACAAAAATGATAAGTTATTTTTGTTACATTCAAATATTATTTTAAAATACCAGATAAATTTATTTGATATTAAAGAAGAATTATTTGAATTAGAATTGGAAAAAAAGTTATCAAACTTTCAAAGGCTTTATGAGTTACATTCTACAAATGAAATTAACAATGAAAAAATATTAATTATTCTATTAGTTTCAATTTTGCTTTTTTTATTATTTATATATCTAATTTATGAATTCAAGCTATCTATTGTGCATAAAAGCCTTACACAATTTAAACTTACTCTAGAAAATAGCGATAATATTATAATGATTACCAATGAGAATAAAATAATCACATATGTTAATAAAATCTTTACAAATGTATATGGTTATAACAAAGAAGAAGCTATAGGACAAAAAGCAGATTTTTTAAAATCAGACAAATTAAGTAAAAAGTTTTATAAAGACTTATCAGACACACTAAACAGTGGTAAAAAATGGCATGGAGAATTAATAAATCAACATAAAAATGGAACTTTAATTTACGAAAAGGTCACAATAACACCATCTTTTAATGAAAAAGGCGAAATACAAGAATATATTGCAATCAAATTAGATATAACGCATGAAGTAAAAATTCGAAATGAATTAATCAAAAAAGAAAAAATGTTAAATCATCAATCTAAAATGGCATCTATGGGTGAAATGCTAGAAAATATTGCTCATCAATGGAATCAACCACTATCACTGATTACTACTACTACATCTGCAATATTATTGCAAAAAGAATTAAAAATGAATATTTCATTAGAAGAAGAAGTTAAGTATTTAACAAGTATTTCAAATACTATTGTGTACTTATCCCAAACAATTCGTGATTTTAGATACTTTTTTAATACAAACAAAGAAAAAGTAAATTTTGATATATGTGATACTTATAAAAATACCTTTAGCATACTTTCTCCAAAATTTGAATCTATGCATATAAAAGTCATTGAAAATATAACTAGTATTCACCTTAATAGTTTTGATACAGAACTTATGCAAGTAATAATCAATCTTTTAAATAATGCAAAAGATGTTTTAGAAAATAAAAATATAAAAGAAAAATTGATTTTTATTAATATTTATAATGATGATAAATATGCATATCTTAGTATAACAGATAATGCAGGTGGAATACCAAATCATATTATTGATAATATTTTTGAACCATATTTTACTACAAAACACAAATCCCAAGGCACAGGAATAGGACTATATATGAGTTTAGAAATTATTTCAAAACATATGAAAGGAAGTTTAATTGCAAAAAACTGCGAGTTTACTTACAATAATACTGAATTTAAAGGTGCAAAATTTACAATCAAGATACCTTTGTAATATCTTTTAGGTTATATTTATCTATTAATTCAATATTAAACAAAAATAAAATGCAAAATAAAAGTACACAATATAAATACTTAGGAGCTATATGTATGTTTGAAAAAGTTTTAAGATTTTTTATTGATAATTCAAGAATGAATTACACATTATTTGTTTTAGTATTTGCTGTTGGAATCGTATCATACATAAAAACTCCAAAAGAGATATTTCCAGTTTTTGATTTAGATATGATTAGTGTTAGTGGGTCTTATACTGGTGCTAGTATAGATACCTTAAACAAAATTATAGTTACTGACTTAGAAGATGACTTAAAGAGCGTACAAGGAATAAAGGATATTACAAGTATAGTAAATCCTTCTAGATTTTCAATTATACTTGAACTTAAAAAAGGTACTAATAAATACAATACCGTGTCGCAAGTAAAAGATATAGTTAGTATTTCTAAAAGTAATTTACCATCTGACATGCAAGAACCTATTGTAAAAACAATTGAACTTAAAAAAAGTTTATTAGAAATAACAATTTCATCAGATAATAAAAATATAGATTTAATTAAAAAAGCAAATAATATAAAAACAAAAATATTAAATATAAAAAATATTTCTGAAGTTATAATATATGGAGATAGTGATAAGTTTTATGAAATTAAAATTGATGAAAAAAAACTAGAAGCTTATGGTATAAATCAATTGGATTTATATAGATCTTTAAAAAATATTTCATATATTTTTCCTTTAGGAAGAATTCAAAGTAATAATAAACACTATTATTTATCTACATACAATGGTGCTAAAAATATTAAAGAATTACAAAACACACAAATAAAAATAGCTTCAAGAAGTATTTACTTAAAAGATATAGCCGTTTTGTCAAAAAAATATGAAGATACAAGTACAATATTTTCTTTAGATAATAAAAATGCAATAAATATTATTTTAAAGCAAAGTGTAAAAGGTGATGCAACTGTACTTGAGAAAAAAGTTACTCAGTTATTAAAAACAGTAAATATTAGCGATGACTTAAAATATACAATAAGAAATGATCGTAGTACTAGAATAAAAGATAGACTCAATATCGTAATTTCTAATATAATTTTAGGAATTATAATCATAACCCTCATTGTAGCATTGTTAATAAATATGAGAATGGCATTTATAATAATGGTTGGT
>CAZEXK010000025.1:0-20895 GCA_964516815.1 uncultured Helicobacter sp.
CTCTTAAAGTATTATTATTTAGGCATCTCAATTACATTCATATAATTAATCAATTTATTTAATTATAATTTTATTACAATTTAAGATTAAAGTAAAAATCATCTCCATTTTTGAATTTTACATAAATTATTATAAATTTTTTATTTTTTATTGCAACTTTAAATTTTATTACATTATTATGTACAATATCAATAAAACCTTCATGAAGTTTAGTTTTACTTTGTATTCTATATAGTATATTTTTGTCTATTATTTTATATGTTACATATTCGTAAAATGGGTTATGAAAAGTATTTTTAGTTTTAAAAGTTAATATTGCATTTTTATTTTTATCTTCAATTATTGAAAAATTTTCATTTATTTTTCTATTTACAATATCTTCAAAAAAAGTTTTTTTGATTTGTTTATAATTTTTTTGTTCATTTAATTTTTTACTATAAAATTTATTTGATTTTTCACTTTGTTCTAAGCTATTGTATAAAAATACAATTACAATTGAAAACAATGTTATACTAATTAACATTTCTATTAATGTAAATGATTTTTTATTCATCTAATAAATCAACTTAAAAGTATAAAATACTTTGTTCATTTTATCTTGTATTTTGTGTGTTTGTTTATATATTTCAACACTTACTACTAATTCATCATTACTTAAATCAATACTTTTTTCAAGTTCTGATTTCACAAAAACTTTTTGTTCTTTAAGTTCTTTTCTAATATCATCATCTTTAAAATCTACTATTTTATCTAAGTAAACATTAGTATTGAAAACAGTCGTATTATTTTCATATAAAGTTGATATACAAATATATTCACTGTTTTTATTACTAGTTGTTAAGTTTTGTAAAAACTGTATATTATTTTCTCTCATTTGTAAAATTGCAGTCATTACGATACTTAGTATTGAAACAGCAATCAACACTTCAATCAAAGAAAATGATTTTTTCATTTTTTTTAATCTAGACCTATTCTAATAGCTTCTTGCAATGATGTTCTACCATCTTTTATCATTATTTTCAACTGTTCTTTTATACTTATCATTCCATTTTTTCTGGCTAATATTTCTAAACTATTATCATCTATTTCATCTTTTAATGACATTTTAATATCATCATTTATTACAAATAATTCTGCAATTGCCACTCTTTTTATATATCCTGTAAAATTACAATTTTTACAACCAACACTTTTATAAGCATTTAAATTAGATTGTAAATTAAACTGCTCTAAATGATGCTTTGCAATTATATCTTCACTCTTACAATCATTACAAAGTTCACGAACCAACCTTTGTGCCATAACGCCTAAAAGTGCAGATGAAATTAAAAACCTTTCAAGTCCCATATCTATTAATCTAGTTAATGCTGCTGGTGCTGTATTTGTATGTAGTGTAGAAAGTACTAAATGTCCTGTAAGTGCTGATTGAGCAGATATACTAGCCGTTTCATTATCTCTTATTTCACCAAGCATTATAATATCAGGATCTTGTCGTAAAATACTTCTAAGTCCAGAAGCAAAGGAAAGCCCTACTTTTGAATTAACTTGTATTTGATTTATATTATCACTTTTGTATTCTACTGGGTCTTCAATTGTTATTATGTTTTTATCTCTACTTTGAATTTTTTGTAATAATGAATGTAAAGTTGTAGACTTTCCAGAACCAGTAGGTCCTGTAACTAAAATCATACCATGTGAATTTTGAGTTAATTGTTCCAATGAATTTATAATACTATTATCAATTCCCAGCTCATTTAATGATGGTATATCTTCACTTTGCATCAATATTCTAAGAACAACCCTCTCACCATGAAATGTAGGTAAAACAGACACCCTGATATCTAAAGTTTTACCAGAAAGATTAATAGAAGTTCTACCGTCTTGAGGCAATCTTTTTTCAGAAATGTCAAGCTGAGATATTACTTTTATTCTTGAAACCACTAGTGCCATTATTTTTTTATCTAATATTATATGTCTTGAGAGTACACCGTTTATTCTATATCTAACCTCACCTTTAAATTCATGAAGCTCAATATGAATATCACTTGCTTTTTTCTTAATCGCTTGATAAAAAAGTGAATTTACAAATTTTATAATAGGAGCAGATTCTTCACTTGTCATGATATCTGATGAAGTTTTTAAAAATTCAGCTACACTTATATCATCATCACTAATAACAGTTTCTTCTTGAACACTAGCTATTTCATCCATTTGCTTATCTGTTTTTAGTTCAATATATTTTGTATATAAACTATCATAAGATATTTCATCCAAACAGATAACATTCATATCAAAATCATTTTTTGATATAAAATCAAAAGAAATACTCAAGTGTTTATTACATACAAATATAACTTCATCATCTTCAAATACCCCAAAAAGTACAAAATTCTTTAGTGCAAGTTCATATTTATTATGTTCTATTGTAGTTAAATTATTTGCATGTACTTCTTGTAAGTTTAACATATATTAAATTCCATACATTCTATTTATTGAGTCATCTTTTAAAATGTGATTTTGTTTTTTACTTTTATATGTATTATTATCCTCATTATTTTCTAGTTTTTTTATAGCCTCATTAGTGTACTTCTCTTCAAGTGCTTTTAAATTTGTAAGTTTATTTCTAATAAATGTTAAATCTTTACTTTTAGGAACTATGTAAGGTGTGATTATTATTACTAAATTGATCTTATCATTTGCATTTGCATTGTTTCTAAACAATGTTCCTAAAATAGGGATATCTCCAAGTAGTGGTAGCTTATCTATTGTATTACTATTTATACTTCTAGTATATCCACCTAGTATTACGCTCTCTCCATCATTTACAATTGCAGTTGTGCTAAGTTCTTTTTTTGATGTATTTGGTTGATCATTAGCACCTTCTTGATTTGTAACATCTTCAATTTTAGTATCAATTTCTAATAATACTTTTCCACCATTTGATATTCTAGGTTTTATTTTCAAAGTAAGTCCTATATCTTCTCGTGTAAATGACTCTGTTGAAGCTGTTCCGTTTGTTTTAGAAGATTTAACTGAAACTGTTTGCCCAACATATATAGAACTAGCTTTGTTATTTAAACATAATAATGATGGTTCACTTACAATATCAGCTGCACCATTTTTATTTAATAAATTCAAAGAGATTCCTAGAGATAGTGCCGAATCAAGACCATTTAAACTAAAACCAGTTGAAGCAATAGCATCAGTAGCTAAACTTACTTTTCCATTTAGTGCAGAAGTAAAACTTGCAAGCCCTTTAGAACCTTTTTCAAAGGCACTTAATCCGTACTTAATACCAACGTCTTTAGTTTTATTATCACTAATTTCAATAATTCTAGCTTTTACATATACTTGTTGTTTTTCAATATCAAGTTTTGAAATTAATTCTTCAAAATACAATAACTGTTTTTTTGCTCCCATAAGTATTATAGCATTCGATTCGTCATCACTAGATACATATGGTTTTTTATCTTCATCTTTATATTTTTTATTTGCAATTATTCCTGCAAGTATTTTAATTACTGATACAGATTGAGCATTTTTAAGATATATAACTTTTACTGTTTTTTCAACTAAAGAACCTTTTTTATCTAATTTTTGTAAATATTTTTCTAAATATCTAACATTTTTTCTTTTTCCTACTAACATTATAGAATTTGTATCTTTGTTTAATAATGCAGTAACTTTTTCTTTTTCTACTTTTTCATTATAAATAGTTTTAGCTATATTTTTTATGTCAGTTATTATACTAGAGGCATCAATATTATTAAGTTTTACAGTTTTTACATACTTTTTAGCATCTCTTGAAATAATTAATATTACTTTTTTAATAGTATCAATATTTCTTGAAAAATCAGTAATAATTATACTATTTGATGATTTATCTGTAACCAACTTAGCACTTCTAGAAATAAGATGTCTTATTTTTGAACTTACATAATCCACATTTGCATTATTAACTGCAAATATTTCAGTAACCATTTGAAATGTTTTTATTTTTTCATTATTTACTACAGGCATATTATGTTTAGCTGCATCGTTTATTCTAACGACTCTCATTAGTCCACCACTATCAATTAATGTATAACCTTTACCTTCTAATACATAAGTTAAAACTTCAATTAACTTATCTTTTTTAAGTGGTTTATTTGATATAAAATCAACCTTACCACTTATTTTGTGCTCAATTAAAATATTTTTATTTATTATTTTAGAAGTGACTTTTATCAAATCATTTATATCTAAGTTTTTAAAATTTATATTAATAGTTTCATCATTTGATGCATTTATACTTGTTGCACCTAAACATATTATTAAAACTATTGCTATAACATTAGTTAATTTCATAAAATATCTCCATTTCATTATTACCTCTTAATATCTTAATATTAAGATTGCTTATTGTGTTTATTTTTTTATATATACTAAAAGCATCATTGTAGCTTTTCAATTCTACATTATTAATACTTTTAATTATATCACCTTTTTTTAAACCAATTTTATAAAAAGCTGATTGTTTGTTAATCTTATTAATAATAAATCCATTTATATTTTTTTTATCTTTTATAGGACTTATTGCTATATCGTCCCATATTTTATCAAAATTTTCTATATAGTTATTAACTAAACTTCTTTTTATACTAACTTGATCATCATTTACAACTATTAATTTTGTAGTTTTTACATTTTTTTTGATTGTATTGACTTCATATTTTAAATCACTTTTATCGCTTATACTTAATTTATATTCTTTATTAGCATTATTAGTAAAAACAACATATGATTTGTGTATTTCATTTAGCGTATATTCTTTAAATTTTTCACCATTTTCTAATATCACTGTGTCATTTTTATTATTTTCTTTTATTATAATAAACCCATTGTTTGATCCCATATCATATATAGCTAAAAGTTCAATATTTTCTAATAATTCATAATTTTGAACTTTTTTTACCATAATTTTTTCTTTTTTTATTATAGTTTTTTCTTTTTTATATGCGTTATTTATATTATATCTTTTATAAGTAAGTACATGTTTATTATTTTGTGATACGATTGGTGCGTTTGCAGGTAAAATAAAGTATAAAATTGTATCAATTATATAAGCTAATAAGATAACAAAAACAAAAGGAATTATTTTCTTTCCTAAAGAATTATAAGGAATATTCATATGTATAACCCTTTGTATTCTTATTGTATTTCATTTTTTTTAATATTTTAGGATAAGTATTTTTAAAATGACTAGAGACACTTACATCTAAATATAATTTTTTCTTATAAAAATCAAAATAACCATTGGCTTTATACAAAGATGTATTAATATTTATAGTTATACTCAATGGATTAAAAACACTATATTTTAATGTTGCTATATTTATTTTAGAGGGAAGTATATGATTTAAACTATCATCTAGTTTGATACTATCAATTAGCATTGTATTTGCATAAATTAAAGTAAAAATATTAATTGTTTGAATTTGTGCAATTTCAATGCCATCATATACTAATATAGCATTTTTAATATTCATACTAAACAGTGAATCATCATATTCATAAGTTTTTAGTACAATTTTATTGTTATACAGCTTATTTAATGCCACATTAAAAATTCGTTCTTTAGGTGAAAAAATTATTAAAAATATAAAAAATAATATTGTTAAGCTAATATATTTTAAATATTTCATTATAAATTACCAACTTCAATTTCTAAAAAATTTTCTTTAATAATTAACTTTGTAATATTTAATTTTTTGTTTAAAAGCTTATTAGTAAAATCATGAATTTTTTGTGTAGTGATATTACTAACTTTTACTTTTATTTGTTTGTTTTTGTATACAATTTCAGCATTATTAATATTAGAAGATTTAATAAGTTTCTCCATAATTATTTTTTGTTTTTGTATATCTGACCAAGATGAAAAAACTTCATTATATTCCAATGCTAGCTTTTTATAATTTTGATAATTTATTTCTTTCTTTTTAATATTATTGATTGCACTAAAAAATAATACTACAGAAATAAGCAACACAAATATTGAACCTAAAAGTAAAAAAATAGGATTGATTTTTTTAATATTATTCATATTTTTAACTCTGCTACAAAAGTATTTTGTTCAATTTTAAATGCAACGTTGTTATATTTATTCTCAATATATTTTTTAATTAAAATACGGCTTTTTTTCTCAAATCTTACTTTTAAAATATTATTTCTAAATTCAATATCTATAACTTTAGTATTTACAATTTTTTTATAGTTTAAAATATATTCCAAAGCACTAGTAAATTTTTCATATTTCTCTTTAACTTTGCTATATTCAACAATAAGTGATTTAGTTTGTATTTTTGAAGGTAAAAGTTTATATTTTTTTGTAACTTCATTTGTTTTGTTTACATAATTACTAGCTATTGTATTTATATAAATAGTTTTTGCAAAAGTAAATACAGAAAATAGCATAATCATTACACTTAATATTATAGATGTTTTAAGTTCTATATATTTTGAAGCTTGATTAATAGTTATTTTGTATTTAGATAACTTTATGCTATCATAATCAAAAGCATCACAAATAATATTTTGAGCAATATTTTGTGGCAATTTAATAATACTATCATCTTGTAAAGAATATATACTATTTTTTATTTTATAACATTTACCTTCATTAAATTGATTTATAAATTCATTTTGTGCAAAGTAGATATCGCAAATAAGTTTTATTTGTAAATTTGAAGACTTAATTGCATTTATAATATCAGCTTCTTTATATGCAAAACAAATATACTTATGTTCTTGTTTTTTTATAATATAGTATTTATAATTTGTAGTATCAAAATAGTCTTCAAAAAAGCTAGGTAAGACTGCTAGTACATCTTTATGTGATGATATTGGAATATCAAATACCCTTATCCAATAAAATTCACAAGATAATATTAAGTTTACTTTTTCATTAACAATAAAATTTGAATTTTTTTGTAAAAATAATGTTTTCATATAGAGTTAATTATAACAAAATCATACTTATACACTACATCCTTGTCCTACACTATTATGCACTTCTACAAGTCCACAAGATGAACATCTGTATTCGTATTCTTTTATTCCACTGCATCCATGATTTTTTAGTAACTTGACATGTATTACATCTATTTTGAAGTATGAACCACTTTGTTCATCTTTAAAACTTTTAAAACTAGCTTCACAACTAGGACATTTCCCTTCTTCTAATGTCATTTGTCTGGATTTTTTACTCTTAAATAAAAGCAATACTGAGAATATAAACATTAAAAGTAATAAAGCAAAAGATATAATTGTATACAAAATAATTCCTTTTTATATAATATAACTTGTAATAAACCCTATGATAAAACCAATCAAGTGTGTATACCAAGCAACTGAAAAACCAAATAACAATGGTACAAAAGATATAAGTAATATAAAAATAATCATTACGTTTCTTTGTTCTTTATATTTTAATGCAATATATCCAAATAAAACAGATATAGCTCCACTAGCACCCACAACATTACTATATTGTTCAAAATAGTACATATAAAATATAGTTCCAATTGATGTTAAAATACCACCTACGATGTATAAAAATAAAAACTTATATTTACCAATATTGTGTTCAAGTAGATTCCCAAATTGCCATAAAACTATCATATTCATAATTAAATGTTCATATGAACCATGAGCAAAAATAGTGCTCAAAGCCTGATAATATCTTTTTTCTTCTAAAAAGGATACATTTAAACCTAGTATTAAAGTACCATTTATATAATTCATTTGGAATAAATACATAAATATAGTTAACAAAATAATAATATTTGTTAACGTTAGTGTTTTTTTATGACTTTGCATTTAATTTTTTTGCTAATTGAATTTGTTTGAGCTTTATGGATTTTTGTTCGTTAATTAATTTATTTTTTTCTTGCTTTGGCAATATAAAATTTACATACCAAATAATAACAATAGTCATAATAGCAATAGTAATTATGGTAAAAAAATTATTTACTACAATACTTTGTTTTTTTACCGCTTTTATACTTTTAATTTTTATTGGTACTTTTTCATTTATATCCATTTAAACTAAACCTAATTTAATTACCTCTTGTATATTTTTAACTGCAATTATTTCAATCTGTTCTTTTACCTCATCGGGAATATCTTTTAAATCTCTTTGATAGTTTTTATAAGGTATTAAAGCCATCGTCATTTTGGCTTTACTAGCAGCAATTAATTTTTCTTTTAATCCACCAATTGGCAAAACCTTACCTGTTAATGTAAGTTCTCCTGTCATAGCAAGATCCGCTTTTACTTCTCTTGAAGATAATATTGAAGCAATGGTAAGTGCCATAGCAATTCCTGCACTAGGTCCATCTTTTGGAGTTGCACCTTCTGGAACATGCATATGTATATCAATATCTTTAAATTTTGCATCTTTTAATTTATTGTTATTTATTAATCCTTTTACCACACTATGTGCAATTGCTGAACTTTCTTTCATAACATCACCTAAATTTCCAGTAATTTTCATATTACCTTTTCCTTCAAACATAACGGCTTCTATTTTTAATACATCTCCACCTACAGCAGTCCAAGCAAGTCCATTTACAATTCCTATGCTATTTGTTTTATCCGCTGGATCAATTTCAAATATAGGATTATTTAAATATTGTTCTAAGTTTTTAGAGTTTATACTTACTTTTTTAAGTTCTTTGTCGTTGATTAGTTTTTTAACTGTTTTTCTAAATAATTTATTAAAAACTCTTCTTAAGTTACGAACTCCAGCTTCTCTAGTAAACTTTTCAATAATAAGTTCTATTGTATTATCATTTAAAGATACTTGTGTTTTAAGTAAGGCATGTTTTTTTAGTTCTTGTGGTATCAAATAATCTTTTGCTATATGAAATTTTTCCATTGGTGTATAAGAGCTAATAGTAATGAATTCC
Organism: uncultured Helicobacter sp.; assembly: GCA_964516815.1. Taxonomy (GTDB): domain Bacteria; phylum Campylobacterota; class Campylobacteria; order Campylobacterales; family Arcobacteraceae; genus CAIJNA01. The sequence continues at coordinate 8,949 of CAZEXK010000025.1, forward strand.
ATTCTATCTCTAAGAGGAGCTGGAATATTACCTAACTCATTTGCAGTAGCTACAAATACAACCTTACTTAAATCAAGTTCAAAATTTAAATATAAATCTCTAAATTCATCATTTTGTTCTGGGTCTAAAAGTTCAAGCATAACAGCAGTTGGATCACCTCTATTAGATTGCCCTATTTTATCAATCTCATCAAGTACAATCACAGGGTTCATTTTCTTTGCATTTATAAGTGCTGCTACTAGTCTACCAGGCATTGCTCCTACATAAGTTCTTCTATGACCTCTTAATTCATTTACATCTTCAATTCCACCCAAAGCAATTCTTTGTAAAGGTCTTTTAAGTGCAGTTGCAATAGAGTTTGCAAGTGAAGTTTTACCAACTCCTGGAGGACCTACAAAACATAATACTGTAGAGTTTTTATTATTACTTTTATCATCATGTTCTTTTATGTATTGCTTAACAGCAAAATATTCTAATATTCTATCTTTTGGTTCTTTTAATGAATAGTGATCTTTATTTAATTGTTCTTCTACTAATGCTATATCAATTTCACCTTTTGCATATTTACCAAATGGTATTTCAAGAACTTGTTCTACATAAGTTTGTAAAGTACCCGCATCTGCACTTTCAGGATGTAATCTACTTAATCTATCTATTTGTTTTTTAACTTCCTTATAGGCAAGTTTTGGCATATGCTTTTTAATCTTTTTAAGTTTTGATCTAAACTCAAAAATCTCTTCATCTTTAGTATTGTCACCTAACTCACTTTGTATTGTTTTTAACTGCTCTTTTAAAAAATACTTTTTATTAGTTTTTTCAATTGTTTTATTAACTTTTAGATTTATCTCACTTTTTAACTTCAATGCTTCAATTTCTTTTTTTACAATATCAATTATTGCATATAGTCTTTTTGAAATACTTACTTGTTTTAATATTTCGTAAGCTTCTTCGTTGCTTATTTGTAATACAGAAGAAATTAAGTCAGCTATTCTATGTGGATCTTTATTGTCTTCTAATGTTTTTATTAAATCTGCGGGGAATTTATTATTTGATTTTGAAAGTATAGTTATATTTTGTTTTAGTATTTCTAAAATAGCATTAATTTCAGCCTCGTCGTATTGTTCTACTACTAAATTGTCTACTTGAACTTTCATAGGATCAGTAGATACAATTTCCTCAATAACAACTTTAGTTAAGCCTTGAAACAACACTTTAATTTTTCCATCTGGCAAAGTTACTTTTCTCATAACATTTCCAGCAATAGCTACATTATAAAAATTATTTAAATTTTTTTTATCTTTAACTGAACTATCTTTAACTGCACTATCTTTAACTGCTACTACTAACAATTTATTATTGTCAATGGCAAATTGTACTGCTTTTTTATTTGCATCGTCTTCTATGAATATCGGAGCAATCATAAAAGGATATAAAAACATATTGTCCTCTAATACTAGTGGTAATGTATCTGGTAACTCGTCGTAATCTTTTAATCTCATATCTTTCTCCTATTCAAATAAATATCTATACCAAGGCACAGAAACTTTTTTTATATTACTAGTATCTTTCCAGTTCTTACTAGCTTTTTTTTCATAATATTCTCTAGCTTTAGGTTTATCTTTTCTATCATATAAAGAAGCTATTTCTAAATCTAATATTGCTTTAGACATATATAGTCTACTTTGCATAGTTTTAATAAGATAAATATATGGTGATTTTTGATGGCTAGCTATAAATGTATTTGTATCTTTTAAAATATCACTAATTAACTTTTGATCTCTAAACTGTTGTTTAAAAGACATAAATTTTGCTTTTATTTTCAAATATTGAACATAATCTTGTAAGTTATTATTATGAAATTTTTGTAAATATGAATCATAATAATATATAGCTAATTCATATTTTTCATCTTGCATATGAGCATCTGCTATTATCATAATAGCTGAAGATAATAATGGAGATTTTCTGTGCTCTGATTCTAGAGATACATATGTATCATCTGCGTTATCTAGTTGAAAATCATTAATATCTTTTAGCATTTTGTTATACCAAAAGAGTGCTGGCTTGTTGTAGTCTTGTTCTTCTTTGAATGAACATGATGAAAATACAATTGCACTAATCGCAATTAATATTATATGTTTATAACTCAATTGTAATATCCTTATTTAAGAAAGTAGATTCTATCGAATTTAACTTTATTACAAATTAAAAATGTTTACTTATATTATGTCAACCTTGTATATAAAGTATCTTTACAAGCTAGTATTGTTCTATTAATTCATTATGTGCTAGTGGTTTTGAGAAATAGTATCCTTGAGAATAATCAATATCTAATTGCTTTACAAGGTCAAAAATCTTTTCATTTTCTACAAACTCTGCAATTGTTTTAATATTGTACATTTTGGCAAAACTTATTATTGTTTTAACAACATCAAAATCTTTTTTATTTTCAATGTTTTTTATTAAAGAACCATCGATTTTTAAATAATCAGGTTCTATCTTCGCTAAATAAGAAAAGTTTGAATACCCTGTTCCAAAATCATCAATAGATATTTTAGCTCCATAACTTCGTATCGTTTTAACAAATTTATCAAAAATTTTAAAATCCTCTATTCTATCAGTTTCTACTAATTCAAATGTAATATTACTATTGTTTTGTCTTGAACTTAACATCTTTATTATAAATTTATATGTATTTATATTTAATATGTCATCTATCGTTAAGTTAATGCTTACTCCAATATCAGTATTAGAAAAATTATCAAAACTTTTTTTTAACATAATTTTTGTAATTTCATGATAAAATTTTATTTTTTTAGAAACATCAATAAATATAAAAGGAGATAATACATCATTTTCTTTAATCAATCTTGCCAATGATTCATATTTTATTGTTTTTTTTGTTTTGTTATCAACTATAGCTTGATAATATGGTACTATATTATCATTTTTAACAGCTTCTTTTATATCAGATGCAATTTTTTTATTTTTAGTAAAGTTTGCAAAAACTTTTAACATCTCATGTTGGAAAAATGAATAGTTAGCATTTGTTGTTTTTGCATGTTTTAATGCTATATTTGCATTTCTTAGATGATTTCTAGTTCCTATATTTAATCCCGATCTTGAAGTTATATGTAGTTTTATATCATCTAAATCGTATCCTTTATCAAAAATATAATCTAATTTACTTTTTATTTCATTAATTTGTTCATCTTTTATATATATATCACCAAGTGCTTTTACTATTAAAAACTCATCTGCTTGCAGTCTATATATATCGCAATCTATAAAGCTTTGAACAAACCTCATAGCAGTTTGCTTTAAAACCATATCACCATATTCTCCACCATAAAATTCGTTTATTTCAGAAAAATTATCAATATTTGTTACTACACTTACATAGTTTTTGTTACTAACAAAAGCACTTTTTAGGGACTCTCTACTTTTCAAATTAGTCAATTTATCATATTGTAAATCATAAGTACTATTTGTAATACCAATACCATAAGAGATAAATTCTACAATTTCTTTTTGCTCATCAAGTACAGGAAATATTACTAATTTTGAATAAAATTCTTTGTTATCTTTAGATACATTTTTAATAACACCTTTCCAAGTTTTTTTACTTAATAATATATCCCACATATCTTTGAAAAATATCTTTTTATTATCATTTGATTTTATTTTTGAATAATTATGTCCTAATAATTCTTTTTTATCAAATTGTGTGATTAGACAAAAGTTATTATTTACATAAGTAATAACACCGTTAATATCTGATTTTGATACATAAAAATTATCACCAATTAACTCATTGTAGATTTTATTGTTCATTTTATCTCTTTTACTTAGTTTATAATCTAATGTATCTTCTTTAGTATTAAAAAACTTATAAAACTTACAATAATTGTAATATTCATTAATATTATTACAATTAGATACTTTTTACTTTTTTTTTCTGAGTAAACTTAGTAATGCTGGTAATAAAAATATGTCACAAATAAATGCAATAAATAATGCCATAGCAGTTACTACCCCAAATGCATAGTTTGGTGCAAATTCACTTTTCATAAAAATCATAAATGATAAAGACAATATAATTGTTGTAAATAATATTGCATTACCAGCAAACTTATAAACATAAGCCAAATTATTTACAATATCAAGTCCTTTATTTTTTCCATCAAAGTATTTATAAAAAAAGTGAATAGAATCATCAACCGCAACTCCAAGTACAATTGCACCAGCAATTGCAACACCTATATCAATATTCATGCCAAGCCATCCCATAATACCAACTATTAGTATCATTGGCAAAACATTTGGTATTAAAAATATTACTAATAACCTTATATTTTTAAATATAATCAACATCATAACTGATACAAGAGCTAAAGCAATACTAATTGAGTATATTAAAGTATCCGTTACATCACTTTGCATATAAGCGAACATTATAGTTTGCCCAAGTATTTTTGCACTATAATCACTTTTTTCCCACCAATCTTGCGCCCACTTAATCATTTCAAGATCTTTTGAAGTATCAACTAAATCAACTCTTGTCGTAAGTCTTAACAATCTTTGCTCTATATCCATTTTATCACTTATTTCCATACCTTGTGGTAACGACATTGAGTAAAAAAATAAGTATTGAGCTACTAATTCTTTTGAAACTGGAACAGTATAGAATTCTTCTTTTCCACCATTCATCACTTTATTAAATTGTTTTACAACATCCAATAAAGATGACATATGCCTAATTTCTGAAAATTTATTTTGGTACTCATCATAAAACTTTTGTACTTCTCTCATAAACTTTGGATCTTTTATTGCATTTTTTTCACCACTATCAACAACTATTTCATACGCCATAGGTCCAGTTAAGTTTTTCATTGTAAATTCAGTTGCTTTTCTTATTTCTACTTCTTTATCAAAATACCTAATTGTATTACTATCAACAACTACTTTAAATAATCCAAGTGCAAACACAAAAAATATAAATCCTGTAATAAGCACAATTTTTATATCGTTTTTAATTATAAATTGAGAAAATTTTATATACTTATCTTCAATAATATAATCTTTTTCATTATCATTTATATTTTCACTTATTTTTACATCTTTATTTAATAGCAACAATAAAGCTGGCATAAGTGTAACACTTAAAACAAATGCAATAATAGCACCACTAGCAGTCGCAATACCAAGTGTAGCTATTGGAATTAGCTTTGAAATAGCTAAAGATGCAAAACCAATAGAAGTAGTAAGGGAGGTTAAAAAAATTGGAACTAAATTTTTTTCCAATGTTTTTTGAACACTAGTTTTATTATCTAAACCATTTTTTCTATACATTAACCATATTATATAAATATGAACTGCATCAGCAATTCCAATAGCAATAATAAACACTGGTATATTAGCTGTAAAATTATTTAATTTATATCCTAATAATACTTGTATAGATAATACAAATAAAACAGTAAATACAACAACTACCATTGGGATTAAAGCTCCTGAAACTTTTCTAAATAATAAAATAAGAAGTATCATAACACTTACAACCACTAAAGGAGTAAAGGTGCTACCATCATCTTGTGCTATTTGCACAAATGCAGTTGTTAATGCTGCTCCACCATTTAAATAAAATTTATAATTTGTTTGTTCTTGTATTGGATCTACTATATCATGTACCAATTTCATAAGTTCAGAACTAATATCTTCACTCTCTCCAGCTTTTGGGACAAGTCTGGCTGATATCATTGCAGTTGTACCATCTTCACTTATAAATGAACCCTTTGTTTGTGGATCATTGATAGCAATTTGTTTTCTATTTAAAAAATATTTTTCATCTCTATTTTGTATATCATATATAAAATCCTCAACCAAAACTTCATCGGGGTCATCTTTACTTGCATATACGTATTGATAAGATGTTAAAGAATCAACTCTAGTAATATATTTAGTTTGCCACAATTTATCCGTTATATCTTTAATAGCACCTAAGGCTTTTTTATTAAAAATTCCATTTTCGTCTTTAAATGTAATAGTAACAGCATCATCATTTCCAAATGTTAATCTAAAGTTATCATAGTCTTGTAAGGTTTTTGAATTTTCACCAAACCAAATTCTATATGAACCCTCAAATGAGATGTTTTTTAGGTTTGAAGCTAATACTAAAATGAGTAAAGGTATTACAATTACTATTGCCCATCTAAACTTTTGAAGTATATTTATATATTGTGTCATATTATTCCTTTTAAAAGTTATAAAATAATTTTGCTAAAAAAATATTTGCACTTTTGCTTTTATTATAAGATATTTTGGTTTTAACATTTCCAAATAATCGTCTTTTGTATTGTACTGATTGTGATTGTGATTTATCATTGTTATCATAAATTATTCCAGCTAATAATTCACTATCCATTGAATCATTAAAATTAAATCTACTACCCAAAAATATATCATCTTGAAATAATAATGTTTTATTATTACTATTATAATATTCAAATATAATACCTAAATCTTTTTTATCTATTAGTGAATATATAGTGTGTTCAAGTCCTAAGCCACTTTGATATTTTTTATTTTTAATTGAATATTTATATTCAATCTTATATATATTATCACCTTGTATTAACGTATGATAAGTAATAAACTGATCATTTTTATTTGTTAAAATATAAGAAAAATCTCTTGAAGCAATATCATCTCTTGAACCAGAATAGCTAACAAATACATCTAGAGTGTTTACTTCACTTTCATCTTCACTTAGTACTACACTAAAAGAGTCATCATTTTTCATAAAATACGTAAACGTAAATCCATTAGTTCCTAATTTTTTATCTTTATCAAATTCATTGTTAATTATATTTTTATTATTATATATATCACTTAGATTGTGAACTTCTAAACTTCCCCAATATTTTATATCTTTTCCAATTTTAATATCAAAATTATCAAATTCTTGTTTAAAATAAAATTCATTGATTTTATTATAATCTCTATTTTTATTTTCACTGTCCCTTAAAGCTTCTAGTTTTAAAAAAACTTCTTTATTCTCAAAATATTTTTTTAATTCAAGATTAACTTCAGTAGAATGTTGTGTTTTATCATCTAAGTGTATGTTGTGTTTATAATCATACTTCTTGTACTCATATGAGATATCTCCTTTATACTCAATATCGCTTGAATATAAAAATGAAAATAATAAGAATATTACAAATATTATTTTTTTAATCATAATTTATCTTTTTAATTTTCTCTTTGAAAAATCTTTATCTTTTAATCCAACATTAATTTTATCATCATCCCATGATAAAATTGTCATTTTTCTATTTTGGTGATTTGTCATTGTAATTTGAACAGTTCTAGATATTCCATTTATATTCTTATATTCATCAAAAATAGCAGTTTTAATCAATTCTTTCTTTCTATCATAATAATCTATTTTTTTAACTAAGAATGTTTTAGCATTTACCCATGTGATTTGTTTTGTATAACCTGAATTTTTGTCTTTTGGTATCCTAGTACTAGTATAATGTTTAACACCATCTAATTGTACTTCTTTTATATCATCATTATAAGTGTATTTCTCATATGAATTATTTGCAGTATCCTCATAAGAAAACTCACTTCCCATAAATGAACCAGATTTATTTCTACTAGCAATTCTTTTTACTCTTTTAAGTGCTGGTAAAAACATCCACTGATCATCATCGCCATTTATATTTTCATGTGTAAGCATCTTTGTACCCTTAACATCAGCAGGAGTTAAAAACATCATCAACGACTTATCTCCACTATTTCCCTCTAAACTACTTGTTTGCATTTTTCTTATTGTTTTTTGCTCTCTTGCATTTATTAGTGTCATTGTCATAACTGATTGACTTGATACAAATCCATCAGATAATTTATCAACTTTTTTTGCTAGTTCTAAGCTTGTAAGTGCAAATGTCTGAACTATAATAGTTGTCGCTAAAATAATGATTTTTATCATTTAATTTCCTTTTTTATTAATTTTAATTTTTTTAATTCATAATATTCCATATTTAATATCATAGATTCTTTAATCACATCTATTAATACATCTTCATTTATATCTGTTATGGATTTAAAGTAAATATGCCTTACTATTTTTCCATTTCCTTTAAATATGTTAAATTTATCTTGTAATTTTAATCCGTTGCCCCATGAACTTACAAAATACTTCTTATTACTAGATTGTCTTAGCATAACAATAGTTTTGTACTCATCATAATACGAAGTTTGATGTTCATTTTTTCTTATTTTTATATTTGGAAAATTCAATATTATATTTTCTAACTTAGTGAAGACTTCACCAAATTCACTATTCATATCTTCTTCATATTTCACAATTGATCCTTCTAAAAAATTTACTTAATTATAATACAAAAAATACTAACATAATAGCATTTATCTCTTTTGTATTACATATTTTTTTAAATATATACAATACACAAAAAATACACATGGTTTGGATATAATTGAATAAAACTAAAAGGAACTTATATGAGATTTATCATAATTGCATTATTGTTTTTATTTTCATTTATACAAGTAAACGCAAATAACGATTTCTTGACACCTGATGAAGCATTTAAAATAAACATTAGTGAAAATATTGACTCAGTAAATCTTAACATTGATATTGATGATACTATATATTTATATGATGATAAGCTAAAAGTATTTATTAATGACAAAGAAGTTACAAAAAATGTAATTAAAAATAAACCTGTAAATTATGCAGATTCTATTGTACATTTTGGAAACATGAATATAATATTAAAAAAAGATTTTATAAAAAAATTTGCAATATCAAATTATACAATAAAATTACAATATCAAGGGTGTTCTAAAAAAGGTTTATGTTATGCTCCAATGGAAGAAAATTATAAAGGTAACTTAGAACAAAGCAATTCAAATGAAGTTGACAACATCCAAGAAGATGAGACAACATCTATAGCAAATAAATTAATTAATGAAAATATATTTACGGTTTTAGGTATATTTTTTATATTTGGATTGGCATTATCTTTAACACCATGTATTTTCCCTATGATTCCTATTTTATCAAGTATTATAATTCAACATTCAAATGATAATGAAGGCAAAATGTCAGCATCACACGGCTTTATGCTTTCTTTGGTTTATGTTTTATCAATGAGTTTAGCTTATACCTTAGCTGGTGTACTAGCAGGATTATTTGGAGCAAATATATCAGCAATGTTACAAAATCCAATTGTATTAATTATCTTTTCTGGTGTATTTGTAGCTCTAGCTTTTTCATTATTTGGTTACTATTCATTAGAACTTCCACAAAGCTTTCAAAATAAAATAAACAATATTACAGGAGATGGCAAAAAAGGCTTTGCTAGTGTTGCTATCATGGGATTTTTATCAGCACTTATAGTAGGTCCTTGTGTAGCTCCACCATTAGCTGGTGCATTACTTTATATAGGACAAACTGGAGATGCATTTTTAGGTGGACTTGCATTATTTATAATGAGTATTGGTTTAGGTGTTCCATTATTGATTATGGGTATTGGCGCTGGAAAATATATGCCAAAACCAGGTGGATGGATGAATACAGTTTCAAAAGCATTTGGAGTTGTAATGTTAGCACTTGCTATTTATATGCTAGATAGATTATTACCTCAATACATTATATATATATTATTTGCAATTTTAAGTATTGGTACTTCTATTTATTTAATAAAAAATTCAAATAAGTTAGGCAAAATACTTGCAGCTTTTATATTAATATTAGGAACTTATTTTATATATCTTAGTGTTAATATACAAAAAGCTAATCTAAATTTCCAATATGTTAAAACAACACAAGAATTAAATAATATACTAAAAAATACAACAAAGCCTATAATGCTTGACTATTGGGCTTCTTGGTGTGTATCTTGTAAAGAATTAGAACTTATTACTTTTAAAGATAAAAGAGTAGAAGAGATATTAAAAAGTTATTTATTGTTAAAAGTAGATGTAAGTAAAAATACAAAAGAAGATCAAGAACTTATGAAAAAGTTCAACATTTTTGGCCCACCTGCTTTGGTATTTTTTGATAAAAATGGTAAAGAATTAAAATCTAAAAAAATGATAGGATACAAAAGTGCAGATGATTTTTTAGAAATTATAAATAAATAGTATAATTTTATAAAAATAACAAGTATAAGAATTGTTTAAATATATTACAATTCTTGTATAGAATTAATCATAGCACTTGTTATTTTAAAAAGTTCTTCATCACTTATATTATAAGAAACTATACTATAAAGAAGTTTTCCAAAAGGTCTTATCCATACACCTTGTTTTACACATGAATCTTGTAAGTATTTTGCATATTTGTCACTTGTAAGTTCTACAACAGCAATGGCTCCTATACATCTTACATCTTGAACTATATTTAAATTTATTAAAGGTGTTAATTCTTTCATAAAAATTGTATTTATATTTTTAATATTTGTTTCCCAAGAACTTTGTAAAAGTAAATCAATACTTGCATTTGCAACACTACAAGCCAAAGCATTTCCCATAAATGTAGGTCCATGCATAATTACTCCAAATTCACTTGAACTTATAATATCACTTATATTTTTAGATGTACACATAGCTGCAAGAGACAACATCCCACCAGTTAATGCTTTCCCAACTGTCATGATATCTGGTACAATTTTAGCATGATCACATCCCCACATAAGTCCAGTATGTCCAAATCCTGTAGCAATTTCATCTGCAATTAATACAATATCATACTTACTACAAAGTTTTCTCGCTATTTTTAAATATTCACTATCATGTATTTTCATTCCACCTGCTCCTTGAACAATTGGTTCTAAAATAACTCCTGCTAGTTCAGATTTGTATTTTATAATAGTATTTTCTAATTCATGTACATCACAAAATATATTTTTAGGTAAATATTCCCCATATAATGAATGCATAGAATTTTTAGGATCACAAACCCCCATACAAGCTAGAGTATCACCATGATATGAATTGTTTAGGGCTATGAATTTTGTAGTATTCTTGCCTTTGGCTTTTTGATATAATATTGCTGTTTTAAGTGCAACTTCAACGCTAACACTTCCACTATCTGCTAAAAATATTGAAGGTAGCTTTGTAAGCTTTGCTAGTTTATCACATAATAAAGATGCAGGTTCATGAGTTAGTCCACCAAACATAACGTGAGGCATAATACTCGCTTGTTTTTGTAAAGCAGATAAAAGTACAGGATGATTGTACCCATGAATAGCACTCCACCATGAACTCATAGCATCAATTAATTTTCTTCCATCTTCTAAAACAATAGTTTGCTTATGTGTGCTTTTGACTGCTAATATATTTTCTTTACTTGGTAAAGAATTGTATGGATGCCATGTATGTAATTTGTCTGTTTGTGTGTAATTCATATTGCTATTATACATAAATTTTGCTATAATAAAGCTCTAAAATTACACGTGGGGTCGACTTGGTATCGATTGAAGCAGTAAGGTTTAGTTGCATGTGGGATTGAACTACCCTTAATAGGTTCAAATTTTTTAGACGCAAATAATACAAATTATTCTCCTGCTGTGGCGAACGCTGCATAGATAAAAGACTCCCCTTAATTGGGTAGAGGCTTTGGAGGTTTTCACTACTATGATTCTATCTATTAGTAGAACATTGAAGACTCACCCCCTAGATAGATTATTTATCTGGATTTGATTTGTACAGATAAAGACAATTTTAAATCTTAGCTTTAGTCTAGCCTTAGGAGCTTGAGTTAGGTTAAAGTGAAATTGATCAAGCTTATCTAAACATGTAGACGCTAAACTAAATTGTTTTAAGACTCCAGTTCAATTCTGGACGACTCCACCAATACACAATATTATTTCATATCAAAAACACTATTATATAAGTTCTAAGTATAGTT
>CAZEXK010000026.1:0-16657 GCA_964516815.1 uncultured Helicobacter sp.
ATGGATAATACATTGCAAGAACCTAAAATAAAAGACTACTTGAATTTATTTATTCTTTCTGCTATCTGGGGTACAGCATTTATTGGTATTGAAGTTGCAATTAGACATCTTGATATTTTTCAAGTTACCTTTGCTCGTGTATTTATTGCTTTTATATTTTTATTGCCTTTTATACTTTACAAAAAACTATCTTTGCCTAGTGGTAAAAAAACATGGATACTATTGTTTTTTTATGCTATTTTAAACACAGCAATTCCTTTTTCACTAATTAACGCTGGACAAGAATATATTACAAGTGGTATGTCCGCACTTATGATTGGATTTGGACCTTTTTTGACATTAATAATTGCACACTTTTTAACAGATGATGAAAAAATTACAAAATTTAAATTGTATTCAGTTATTGCTGGTTTTTTTGGATTGCTTATATTGTTAGGTGATAATTTATTTGCTTTAAATTTTTTACAATTACAAGGACAAGGATTAGTTCTTCTAGCATCATTATGTTATGTATCTTCAAGTTTGCTAATCAAAAAAATACCAAATATTTCATCTATGATGTTGTCATTTATTATTTTTGGAATTTCATCTTTTTTACTACTTCCATTTTTAATATATTTGTATGATGATTTTATATTTGATTTCAATGAATCTTATAAAGCTGTTATTTACTTAGGTATTTTGCCAACTGCAATTGCTTCTATATATAGAGTGAAAATGGTACAAGAAGTTGGAGTTCAATTTATGTCACTTGTGGCTTATCTTATTCCTATATTTACACTTATTTGGGCTTGGTTATTTTTAGACGAAATACCAAAAAGTTTGACATTATTGGCCTTGAGTATAATATTATTTGCTTTATACATTAGAAATAAAAAATAGTTTACACAAAACAAAAAAGTTAACCAAATTTTAAGTTCAACATTAGAAAAATTGTAATATACTTGCAAAAACGACCATAAAGGAACAAAATGAAATTATACGCACCATGGGAAAAGGCTTTTAATAAAATTTCCACACCATTTGAGCACTTTTTACATGCTGAAATGACAACGGGAATAGTTTTAATGATTATGACTATTCTTGCTTTATTGTTAGCTAATAGTCCTTTAGCTGATACTTATGCTCATATATTTCATACAAAAATAAATTTTAATGTGGGTTCATGGCATTTATCGCATACTATTCATCATTGGATAAATGACGGACTTATGGCAATATTCTTTTTTATAGTAGGCCTAGAAATAAAAAGGGAGATTTTAGTTGGTGAATTATCGAATCTAAAAGTAGCTATTTTGCCTATATTAGCTGCAATTGGAGGTATGATTTTCCCTGCGTTGATGTATTTTTATTTTAATTATGGAACTGTAGGTGCAAATGGATGGGGAATACCAATGGCAACTGATATTGCATTTGCTATTAGTGTTTTGGTTATATTAGGTAAAAGAGTACCCACAACATTAGTAACTTTTTTAGTTGCATTAGCAATTGTAGATGACCTTGGAGCTGTTCTAGTTATAGCTATATTTTATACAGATACTATTAATTATCTTCCTTTGGCTTTAGCTGGTGTTTCATTTACTGTATTATTATTATTTAATAGATTTGGGATACATGCAATTCTACCTTATTTTATTGTTGGATTATTTTTATGGTTTTTCATGTTAGAATCAGGTGTACATGCAACAATAGCTGGTGTGATTGCTGCTATGACAATACCATCAAAACCAAAAATATTACTTACAAGTTTTTCTCAAGAAGCTAGAACTTTACTAGACAAATTTGATGAGCAACCAAATCAAAATACAAAATTAATAAGCGAAGATCAAAAAGCAATACTCATTAATATCAAAGATAAAATAAATGCATCAAGTAGTCCTGCTGCAAAATTAGAACATGACTTGCATTTACCAGTGTCATTAATAATTATACCTTTGTTTGCTTTAGCAAATGCAGGAATTAGCATAGATTTTTCTTCAATTACAAGCACTATTATGCAGCCTGTATCTATTGGGATAATGGCAGGTTTAATATTAGGAAAAGTAATAGGAATATTTGGAGTTGCCTTTATAGCTATAAAACTAAAAATAGCATCGTTACCACAAGGTAGCACTATGAATCAAATTTTTGGCGTTGCATTTTTAGGAGGTATCGGATTTACTATGTCTATTTTTGTAGCTGATTTAGCCTTTGTAGGCAACGATGCACTTATATTTCAAGCAAAGATTGGTATATTGGCAGCTTCATTATTTGCAGGACTATTTGGATATTTTTGGCTTAGAATAGTTGGTAAAAAAGTAGTCTAAATCAATAATAAATTATGTGGAATAGATGAAGCTGGTCGTGGTCCTTTAGCAGGGCCTATGTGTATTGCAGGTGTACAATTTACTTGTGATATATCAAAAAATAAAAACTTTGATACTTTAACAGATAGTAAAAAACTAAGTCCTAAAAAAAGAGAATTTTTATATGAGCTTATAATAAAAAACTCAAATTATCATATAGTAAGTGTTACAAATACAAATATAGATAAAAAAGGACTTACATTATGTATAAAAGATGCTATCTTAGAAATCATGCAAAATATAAATGCAAGTGATTATTTAATGGATGGAAATACATCTTTTGGCATAGACAAGCTAAAACATAAAATTAAAGCAGATATGAGTGTAAAAGAAGTAAGTGCAGCTTCAATACTAGCAAAAGTTACAAGAGATAGATATATGATTAGTGTTTCAAAAGAATATGAAAATTATAACTTTGATAAGCACAAAGGTTATGGTACAAAAGCTCATATTCAATGTATAAAAAAATATGGTTTTTCATCTTTGCATAGATTATCTTATAAGATTAAATCAATGGATAAATAAACTAAACAAAGTAAAAAAATGCAAATATCACAAATGCATACCTCACAAATTTTGCAATAAAAACTAAAATTACAAATTTTTTAATATCATACTTTAACATTCCAGCTATTAATGTAAAAGTATCTCCTACAAGTGGTAACCAAGAAAATAACAATGTTACAAATCCGTATTTATCAAAATATCGTTTATATCTTGTTATATTTTCTTTTTTTATCATATTTTTTTGTAATAAAAACTCTTCACCTTTTAATCCAAACCAATAATTTAAAATAGAACCAAAGGTATTTCCACAACTAGCGACAATAAGTAAGATAATATAATTTAAATTTTGTCCTAAATAGTATATAAGTAAAGCTTCACTTCCTAAAGGAAAAAATGTAGCTGATATAAATGAGTTTGCAAAAAGATATAAATATTGCATTTATGTTTATATTTAAAACAACAATAAATAAGTACTTGTAAATACAATTTGCACTACAAAAATTAAAGATCCTACTATTAGTGCTTTTTTACCATGTGCTTTTATACTAACAATTGTTATTTTTAGTCCAATTGCTGACATTGCAATAACAAGTAAATATTTACTCATATTTGCTATAATTTCAACAATATTACTTGATAGTATTTGTAATGATGCTAGTATACTTAAAAATACAAATCCTAGTATAAACAAAGGTATATTTTTAAGTATACTTTGAAAGTTTTTATTATCATTATTGTTCACATTATCTTTTAAAATAAATAATAATATAACTATAAGAGGAGTTAGCATCAAAACTCTTCCCATTTTAACTATAGTAGCACTTTGTCCAGATGCCTCGCTTATTGAAAATCCACCTGCTACAACTTGTCCTACTGCTTGAAGTGTATTTCCCACAAGTATTCCAGAATCAACTTCATTTATACCTAATATTAAAGCAATAGCTGGTAATAAAAATATACCAACTGTTCCTAAAAGATTAACTATAGCAACTGATATTCCTACCTCATCTTCTTTAGCTTTTATTATATCTTTAGTAGCAGCAATAGCAGAGCTTCCACATACTGCATTTCCTATACCTAACATAAGAGCAAATTTTTTATCCAAAGCAAAAAACTTACCAATCATTATAGAAGATAAAATAGTAACAAACATAGCTAATATAATTAATATAATAGCACTTATTCCCAAACTACTAAGAATTGAAAAATCAAGATTAATTCCCATTAATGCAATAGCAAAGGCTAAAATTGATTTTTCACTATATGTTATTCCTGAAGAATATTTTACATTTAGCTTAAGAGTATTTGATATAAGCATTCCTAATATAATAGCAACAGTAATTGCACCTATTGATATAAATGATGAAAAAATATACGATACAATTGCTATACAAACACTAAGTGCTATTCCGTAAATCATATTATAAGTTTTCTTTTAAATAAACCAACGCTTTTTCTTTAGCTTCTTGTATTTTAGATACATCTTTTCCACCAGCTTGCGCAAAGTCAGGTCTTCCACCTCCACCTCCACCAACTATAGGAGCAATGTTTTTTATCCAATCACCAGCTTTTACACTTGCATTTTTAACTCCACTTGCAAGTAAGACTTTATCATTTTTTACTTGCAAAAGCATTATAGCTATTTTGTCATTTTTTGCTTTTAGTTCATCTATGATATTTTTGATATCTCCATTTTGTATAATTTCAACTATTACTTTAGTGTCGTTTATATTTAATTCTTCAAGGGGTTTTGCTGATGATTTTTCTACTTTACTTACTTCTTCTTTTAAGTCTTTTATTTGAGTTTTAAGTTTAGTAACTGCACTTAAGATATCATTATTTTTTAATTCTACTTGTAAAGTGTTTACCTCATTTATAAAACCAAGAGCATAAGAAATAGCAGCTTTTCCTACCACAGCTTCTATTCTCCTAACTCCTGTACCAACTCCACTTTCTTTAGTTATAAAAAAGCTTCCTATATTAGATGTATTGCTTACATGTGTTCCTCCACAAAATTCAACACTAGCATCTCCAAACTCTACAACTCTTACAGTATTTCCATATTTTTCACCAAACATGGCAATAGCACCTTTTGTTTTGGCTTCAGCAATAGGAAGTTCTTCTACACTACCATTTATTGCTTTTGATATCATATCATTAACTATTTCTTGTACTTTTAAAATTTGATCTTGACTCATAGCTTTTGAATATGTAAAATCAAATCTTAATCTTTTATCATCATTTAAAGATCCAGCTTGTGAAACTGTATCTCCTAAAACCATTTTTAATGCACTTTGTAAAAGATGTGTAGCACTATGATGTTTTTGTATTTCATCTCTATTTAATACTACAGCATTAATATTTTGATTTATTTTTAAACTAGATTTTAAAACTTCAACTCTTGATAAATTTAAACCAAAGAATTTTTTTGTTTCTTTTATACTAAATTCATATTCATCAATAATTAATATACCACTATCTCCATTTTGTCCACCAGAAGTTGCATAAAATGGAGTTTTATCTAACATAACCCATCCATTTTTATTTATAGACTTTACATCTTTATAGTTCTCATCTAACAATGCTATAATTTTACTATTATAAGTAGTATGCTCATAACCTACAAAATCATTTTCCCCAAATTTCTCAAGTAATATTTTAAAATCACCGTCTTTAGCATCATCACCACTACCTTTCCATGCATTTTTTGCCTGACTTCTTTGCACATTCATACATTCTTCAAACATATCAATATCAACTTCAAGATTTTTTTCTCTTAACATATCTTGTGTCAAGTCTAAAGGAAAACCATGAGTATCATATAAATTAAATGCAATTTGTCCAGAAAATATTTTTTTTGTATTGTTTAGTTCTTGATTAAATAACTCCATACCTGTGGAAATTGTTTTAAAAAATCTTTGTTCTTCTAAGAATATTTGTTCTTGAATAAACTCTTTTTTCTCTTTAAGTTCAGTATAAAATTCACCCATTTCAGCTATTAAAACATCAACTATTTCTTTCATAAATGCTTCTTTAAAACCTAACAAATATCCATGTCTTACAGCTCTTCTTAATATTCTTCTTAAAACATAACCACGACTAACTTTATCAAACAATATACCTTGTGATAACATAAATGTTACTGTTCTTACATGATCTGCTATTACTCTAAAACTTGCAATATTATTTGAAGTTTTTTTAACATTAGATATTTCTTCAATTTTATTTATAATTGTTGTAAATGTTGATGAGTCAAAGTTATTTAATACATTTTCTTTAATTGCTATAACTCTTTCAAGCCCCATTCCCGTATCAATACTAGGATTTGGTAAAGGTACTAAATCTCCATTTATTTGTTTGTCATATTGCATAAATACTAAATTCCAAATTTCTAAAAATCTATCGCCCTCACCACCTAAATAATCTTCATTACTATTAAAATGTTCTTCGCCTTGATCATAAAATATTTCACTACAAGGACCACAAGCTCCTGTATCGCCCATAGACCAAAAGTTATCTTTATCTCCAAATCTCTTTATCCTATCTTCATTTATATGTTTTTTCCATAATTCATAAGCTTCATCATCACTTGTATGAATAGTTACCCATATTTTCTCAACAGGCAAATCTAAATTTACTGTTATAAACTCCCAAGCATGTGCGATAGCATCTTTTTTAAAATAATCTCCAAAAGAGAAATTTCCTAGCATTTCAAACAATGTGTGATGTCTAGCTGTATATCCCACATTTTCTAAGTCATTGTGTTTACCACCTGCTCTTATACATAGTTGGCATGAAGTAGCTTTAGGATTATTAGGTCTTGGAACCATTCCTGTGAATATATCTTTAAACTGTACCATTCCTGCATTTACAAAAAGTAGTGTCGCATCGTCTGGCACAAGAGGTGCACTTTTTATAATTTCATGTTCTTTAGATTCAAAATAGCTTAAGAATTCATTTCTAATATTCATAGTCTTTTCCATATATTAATAATTTCTGAGATTATAACAAAATAAAATATAAGAATGTGTTAAATACTTGCAAACGAAATAAAATATTTAAATACATTATGTTAAACTTTTGTAATTAAAAATAATTACAATATAAGGATTAAAATAGCTACTTTTTTATTAATATTAGCACTAATAATTATAGGTTATATGTTTAAAAGATTTTCCATATTCCCCAAAGACACTTCTACTGTGTTAAATTATTTTGTTATTTATATATCTTTGCCTGCAATGGTTTTATTACAAGTTCCAAAAATTACTTTTTCTTCTGATATATTTATGCTAGTACTAATACCTTTTATTATTACAATACTCTCTGCCATATTTATAATTTATGTTTCAAAAATTTTAAATCTTGATAGAAAAAGTATTGGAGCTTTACTTCTTGTTGGAGTTTTAGGAAATACTTCTTTTGTAGGTATTCCAATAGTCAATTATTATTATGGAAGTGCTGCTTTACCTTATGTTATGATATATGATCAATTAGGTAGTTTTTTGCTTCTAAATACTTATGGTGCAGTTGTTGTTGTGATTTATTCTAGTGATGATAAAATACACTTATCAAATATATTTAAAAAAATATTTTCATTTCCTCCTTTTATAGCACTTCTTATTGCTTTATTATTAAATGGTATTAATTTTTCTTCTGATTTTATAAAAATATTAGAATTGCTATCAAATACTTTGATTCCTTTAGCCTTAGTATCTGTTGGTTTTTCATTGGACATTAGAATACCAAAAAAATATCTAAGTGCTTTTAGTTTAGCCTTAGGAACTAAACTAATACTATCTCCAATCATTGCATTTACATTAGTGTATTTATTTTCATTTAAAGGTTTGGGTGCTGATGTATCTATCTTAGAAAGTTCTATGGGACCTATGATAACAGCTGGAGTAGTAGCTTCAATGGCTGGATTTTCTTCAAAACTAAGCTCTGCTATTGTTGGATACGGTATTATTATTTCATTTATAACAACAGCTATTATTGTTAAACTAATCTAAAATAATATATCTTTAGATTTGAATTTGTTAGTTTTCTTTTAGTGTTGTTTCATATCCTATTTTAGGATCGCTTGGCACTAGAAATGACAATGCTAATGAAAGTAAAGCTATAAATGATCCAATAATAAATACTAAAGAATGAGAATACAACCATACAAGTCCTAAAAGTATTGGTAATATAACTGCAGCTGTATGGTTAATAGTAAAACTAACAGCACTAGCACTAGCAATATCTTTAGGATTTGCTATTTTTTGAAAATATGTTTTAAGAGCGATACTCATTGAAAATAATAAATGATCAACAATATATAAGAAAAAAGCAAAATACAAATTATCTACAAATGCATAAGAAGTAAAAACTAAAAATAAACCTACATACTCTAATTTTAGAGTTACTTTTTCTCCAAATAATTGTATGAATTTTCCAATTTTAGGAGCTAAATAAATATTTATAATTGAATTAAATATTAACAATATCAACATATTATGAATATCAACACCAAGTTTTTCCACTAATAAAAATCCAGCAAAAACAACAAATATTTGTCTTCTAGCTCCAGATAAAAACGTTAGTACATAAAATAACCAATATTCTTTTTTTAATTTTATATTTTTATCTTGTACGACATCTTCTTTAAAATGCGTAAACAAAATCCATGCAATAATAGAGGTAATACTTGTAATACCTCCAAAAAACAAATACACATATTTATATTCTACAGAATAAAATTTCATCATAAAATATATTAAAGCCAAGGATATTAATCCTGTGAAGGATTTAACAGCTGTTAATTTTCCCAATATAAATGGAGCTTCTTTTTTATCTAACCATTGTAAAGAAAGGCTTTGATTTAGTGTTTCTAAATAGTGAAAACCCAATGACATAATAACAGTAGTAATATAAAGCCCAAAAGCATCTGGAAAAAATATTGTAAATCATATTAGTCCTTATTTGTAGTAGTAAGTAATAAGCCAGCAGTTATAAAAACTCCTCGAGTAATTCAGTTGAAAAACTTTGCTCTACGTGCTTGTAAAAACCATTTTGAACTTTTTAACCCATATAAAAATAAAAAATTAGCCATATTATCTTAAGAATTACAAAAGTACTAACTAAAATCAAATACTGTACAAGCAAAGGTTCATTTGGATTTATAAATTGCGGTAATAATGCTTTGAGCAGTTAAAATAAATAGCCAAGCATAATAAATCCAAGTTTGAAATTCCATATTATTTTCTATAATCATGTTAGTAATAAGCATCATATCTCTAAATATCTTAAAATAGCCAAAAAATTAAGTGAAAATATTGCTCTTTATATAAAATTAAAAGCTTTCATAAAGAAATATTTGTCTATAATCATATAAATTAAATAAGGAAATTAATATGGGAAAATATATAGAATTAACAAATGAAAATTTTGATGCTACAACATCTAAAGGTGTTGCACTAGTTGACTTTTGGGCACCATGGTGTGGACCTTGTAGAATGATTGCTCCTGTTATTGAAGAATTAGCTGAAGATTTTGATGGTAAAGCTGCAATTTGTAAAATAAATACTGATGAACAACAAGAACTTGCATCTAAATTTGGAATTAGGTCTATTCCTACAATCTTAATCTTAAAAGATGGTGAAATTGCTGAAACAATGGTAGGTGCTGCTTCTAAACAAGCATTTGCTGAAAAAATAAACGCATTACTATAAGAACTAAGATTATTAGATAATTAAAGCTTAGGTACATTTCGTATCTAAGCTTTTTTATTTTAAATACAAATAATAAAACAAAATAATTATTTTGTTTTATTTTATTATTTGATTATTAGGAGAATTTATGTTAGATTTTGCAATTGTAGGTGGTGGACCTGCTGGTTTGAGTGCTGGACTTTATGCTACTCGTGGTGGCTTAGAAAATGTTACTATGTTTGAAAAAGGACTTCCTGGAGGACAAATCACTCAAAGTAGTGAGATAGAAAACTATCCAGGACAAGTTGAAGTTGTTTCAGGAATGGACTTAATGCAAAGATGGCCAGAACAATGTCAAAGATTTGGTTTAAAGCATGATTTAAATGAAGTTAAGCAAATAACAAAAAAAGATGATACTTTTACTATTTCTTTAGGAAGTGGAGAAAAAGTTCAAGCAAAAACTGTATTAATAGCAACAGGATCAGTTCCAAAGCCTGCAAATATCAAAGGAGAAAAAGACTTTTTTGGTAGAGGTGTTAGTACTTGTGCTACTTGTGATGGATTTTTTTATAAAAATCAAGATGTAGCAGTAATTGGTGGGGGAGATACTGCCGTTGAAGAAGCTATATTTTTAGCAAATATATGTAAAACTGTTTATATTGTACATAGAAGAGAAACATTTAGGGCTTCGCCTCACGAAATAGCTAAGATGGACAAACTTGATAATATTGTTTTTCTTATGGAACACACATGTGAGGAAATCATTGGAGATAATTCAGGAGTAATAGGATTAGTAGTAAAAGATAAACATACAAAAGAAGAAAAAACTATTGATGTTTTAGCGACATTTGTTTTTGTTGGTCGTGATATTTTAAACGAACCACTAAAGCAAGATGATGGTTCATTTTTATGTGATACTAATGATATAGGAGAGGTAATTGTTAATCTAAATATGCAAACATCAGTTCCTGGACTTTTTGCAGCTGGTGATATTAGAATAGATGCACCAAAACAAGTTGTGTGTGCTGCTGGTGATGGCTCAATTGCTGGAATACAAGCAATTTCATATTTACAATAAATACCAAGGATAAAATAGTGTTAAAAATAGGAATTTTAGGATCAAGTGGAAGAGTTGGTTCTTTATTAATTGAAGATGTTATGGCAGATCCAGATACAAGTATTGGAAGTGTCCATGTTTTTAATGAATTAACAAAAACTGTTCCAAAAGATACGATTGTAACAAACGATATGAAAACTATGGTCGATAATTGTGATGTAGCTATAGATTTTTCAGCACCAATCGCTACAGAAGAACTTTTAAACAACACTATAAACAACAACGATAATACACCCTTAGTTATAGCAACTACTGGATTTTCACAGCACCAAAAAAATTTACTTGTAGAAGCTAGTAAAATTGCACCAATATTGTATGCAACTAATATGAGCTTGGGAGTTGCTGTTTTAAATAAATTAGTTCATCTAGCAAGTAAAACATTAGAAGAATTTGATTGTGAGATTGTAGAACAACATCACAGACACAAAGTCGATAGTCCAAGTGGAACTGCACTAACATTAGCAGAACATGCAGCAAATGCAAGAAATTTAGACTTAGATAAAGTAAGAATTTCAGGGAGAGATGGAATTATTGGAGCTAGAAGCAAAGATGAAATAGCAGTTATGTCTTTAAGAGGTGGTGATATTGTAGGACGTCATACTGCTGGTTTTTATAACGACGGTGAATTTATAGAATTAAATCATACAGCAACATCAAGAAATACATTTTCAAGAGGTGCTATTAAAGTATCTAAATGGATAATAAATAAAGAAGCTGGTCTTTATTCTATTAATGATTGTTTGGGACTATAATATGTGTGCGATAGTTGGAATTTATGGTAATGAAGATGCATCAAAACTTGCTTCTGCTGCATTATTTGCTATGCAGCATAGAGGACATGAAGCAACTGGTATATCTTCAGGTGGTACAGAAGATAAAAAAATATATACTGTAAAGAATAGTGGTTATGTAAGAGATGTATTTAATGAAGATGCTTTTAAAATATTAAAAGGCAATATTGCCATTGGACATAATAGGTATTCAACAGCAGGTGGTGATTCACTACATGATGCACAACCAATTCATTCAAAATATAAGCTAGGTGAAATTTCAATTGTTCACAATGGAAACCTAGTAAATAAAAATGAAGTAAGACAAAGACTAATTGATGAAGGTTCAATATTTCAAACTTCTATGGATACAGAAAACTTAATTCACCTAATAGCAAAATCTAGCCAAGATAAGTTAAGAGATAGAATTACAAAATCTCTTACAAAAATAAAAGGTGCTTATAATTTTATCATACAAAGTAGATCAAAACTATTTGTAATGAGAGATAGAAATGGAGTAAGACCATTGAGCATCGGAAAACTGAAAAGTGGTGGTTATATAATAGCTAGTGAAACATGTTGTTTTGATTTAGTGGATGCTGATTTTGTAAGAGAAGTAAAACCAGGAGAAATGCTAATTTTCTCTGACAAAACTGATGAACCTGAATCTATTCAGTTAGAACAAGGTGAATTTAGACCTTGTGCTTTTGAATATGTATATTTTTCACGTCCAGATAGCATAATTGATGGGAAAAGTGTATATAAGACAAGAGAAAAGATGGGACAAATATTGGCTCGAAATGATAAAAATTTGATAAATGCTGATATGGTTATTCCTGTTCCAGATAGTGGGGTACCTGCAGCTTTAGGTTATGCCAAGGAATCAGGAATACCATTTGAGCTAGGAATTATCAGAAATCACTATATAGGAAGAACATTTATTGAGCCAACACAAGCTATGAGAAATATGAAAGTTAAAATGAAACTATCACCTATGACTTCACTTATAAAAGGAAAGTCATTAGTAGTTATTGATGATTCAATTGTCCGAGGTACTACAAGTAAAAGAATAGTAAAAATGCTTTTAGATGCTGGTGCTAAAGAAGTTCATTTTAGAGTAGCTAGTCCAGAAATAAAATTCCCGTGCTTTTATGGTATTGATACTCCAACTAAATGTGAATTGATTTCATCAAATAAAAGTGTTGAAGAAGTAAAGCAATATATTCAAGCAGATTCATTATCTTATTTATCAATTAAGGATTTAAGACAAGCTCTAGGCAATGATAGAAACTATTCAATGGTAAGCTTTGATGGAGATTATTTCATAAATTAAAAATAAAATCACAATAAAATATGGATAGAATAATCAATTCAATCCATATAAATCAAATTGTAAAACATCTGTAAACATCAATAAATCTAACCTTGATTCAACAAAAATAATTCTTAGAAACTACTATACTAGGTATTGGTAATTTTTACAAAATAACAACCTAAAATAACAACCTAAAATAACAACCTAAAATATTAAGCTAATTTTGCCTATAATGCTTTACAAATAATTGTAAAAAGGAATATGTATGTCAGAAGAAATAAATAGACGTGATGCTATGGGATTAGCGTTGGGTACATGTGCTGCTGTTGGTGGTGTATTTGCGTTAGCGGGTATGAAAAAAGCATGGGATCCACTGCCAAGCGTAAAAGCTGCTGGAACAACAACTGTTGATTTATCAAACGCTCAAGAGAATGTATTGTATACAGAAACATGGAGAGGTAAACCAGTATTTATAATCAAAAAAAATGAAGAAATGATTAAAAAATCTAGTCCAAATGATAGAGCAAGAGAGATTGATATAAATGGTGATAAATATGTAATGTTTGTTGCTTTATGTACACATCTTGGCTGTATTCCAGCTTATAATAGTGAACCAAAAGATTTCTTTTGTGCATGTCATGGAGCAACTTATGATGTTTCTGGTATAAATGTATCTGGACCTGCTCCTTTACCTATGTTAATTCCTGCATTTAAAGTTGATGGAACTACATTGATTATTGGTGAAGAAAGTGAAGCTTATAAAAAAATAGTAGCTAATGGTATGGATGGTTCTAAACCATTAGATAAGAAAGCTTAAGGGGTAAAAAATGGCAAAAATAGACGAAAATACATTTCCTTTTTCAGAACAATGGTTAGATGATAGATTAGGTGTTAGAACTATTAAAAAAGTTATGGCTACAGAATATTGGATACCAAAAGACATAAACTTTTTATGGGCAATGGGTATGCTTTTAGCTATAACTTTTGGATTGTTAATTGTTTCAGGTATTTTTTTACTCATGCACTACAAACCAGATGTATCTTTAGCATTTGATAGTGTAAATTATACTATTATGCAAGAAGTTGGCATGGGTTGGTTATTTAGACATATTCATGGTGTTGCAGCTTCTGTTGTATTTTTACTGATTTATATTCATATGTTTACAGGTATTTATTATGGTTCTTATAAAAGAGGTAGAGAGATGATATGGCTATCTGGTATGTTATTGTTTATAACATTTTCAGCAGAAGCATTTTCTGGATATATGTTACCTTGGGGACAAATGTCTTACTGGGCTGGTATGGTTATTACAAATATTTTTTCTATGGGTGGACTAGAACTTAATGGTTTAGTTGAATGGATTAGAGGAGATTATGTTCCAGGTGATGCATTTTTAACTAGATTTTTCATGTTACATGTATTTTTACTACCTTTAGCAATTATTGGAATTATTGTATTACATTTTGGAACTCTTAGAATTCCACATGTAAATAATCAACAAGGTGAAGAAATAGATTATGATTTAGAAGCTCAAAAATATTTAGACGGAAATACAAAAGATTCAAAAGTTATGAGATTTCAATCTGACTTTTTATCTAAAGATATTATGGTTCTAGGCTTTTTCTTAATCTTCTTTTTTTACTTAGTATTTTATCATTATGATTTTGCACTAGATCCAGTAAATTTTGATCCTGCAAATGGACTTAAAACTCCTGCGCATATTTATCCTGAATGGTATTTCTTATGGTCGTATGAACTTTTAAGAGCATTTGAAGATAAAAACTTAGGGCTTATTGCCTTTGGTATAGCTCAAGGAATCTTCTTAGCACTTCCATTCCTAGATAGAAGTCCAAATACTACTCCTGCACATACAAGAGGTTCATTTGTTTTATGGTTCTGGCTTATGGTAGTTGATTTAATTATCTTGTCAGTTATGGGTAAAGTTCCTCCTGAAGGAATGTTTACAACAATTGGTGTATATGCGACATATACATTCTTTGCATTATGGGTGATATTACCTATAATAACAATACTGGAAAAAAAGAAGTAAGGGGAATATGATGAAAGAATTAAAAATATTAGCAGTCGTAATAGGCTTTACTCTTGCAATTTATATTGGTGTTGAACCTTACGCACATAGCCAAATGCACAAAAGTGTAAAAAGTGGTGAATTTTTATATAAAGATTTACCCAAAGTTGATATAGGTGATGCAGCTAAAGGTAAAGAAGCCATATCTTCTTGTACTGCTTGTCACTCAATTATAAGCGAAGGATATAAACCTTCTATGGATGCAGTAGCTGCATCAGGCGTTTATGGTGTTAATCCACCGGATTTATCAACAGCAGGTGCTATTTATGATGTTAAATATTTAGCTGCATTTATAAAAAATCCAGCAAAAACTGCAAATGTTTCACATAAATTTTCAGATTCAAAACCACATCCGATGTATAATACAGCATCAGATATGGGAATTAGTGATGAAAATATTGCAAATATAGTAGCATATTTACAAAGCATTGCAAAAGATGATTTAACTCCAAAACAAGTATATGAAGATGCTTGTGGTAGATGTCATGAAGTAAGATATGATAATAAAGTTATGGGTGAGAAGTGGACTCAAATTGGTCAAAAACCAAAATTTAAACATAAAAAAGATTCTTTGGCTTTTGACATCAATCTTATTGATTATCAAGACAATCTTAAAAAATATATGGGGAACTTACCACCTGATTTATCTATGATTATTAGAGCAAGATCAGGTGACTTTTTAGAAACATTTATAGAAAATCCACAATCACAATTAAAAGGCACATCAATGCCAGCTGTTGGATTAAATAAAGATAGTTATGTAAAAGTTATGCAATACTTACAAGATGTGGGAGATCCATCTAAACCAACTAGAGATAGTATGGGATTATGGTTCTTATTATATTTCACTATATTTGCTATTTTGGCAACATTATGGAAAAAATCTGTTTGGAAAAAACTTCACTAATATATTTAGTATTTTTTTAAAAAGGCTTAGTCATATTGACTAAGCCTTTTTTATGCTTTTTATTAAGTGATTTTATACTATTGTTTTAAAAAATATTAGGATATAACTTATGAATAAAAAAGCAATATGCATATTATCTGGTGGTATGGATTCTACATTATCTTCTTATCTTGCAAAAGAAGAAGGATATGATTTAATAAGTGTGCATTTTAATTATGGTCAAAGAACCCAACAAAAAGAACTTCAAGCATTTAGAGATATATCAGATAAGTTAGGTGTAATACAAAAATACGAAATTGATATTCCTTTTTTTTCAAATATTGGTGCAAACGCTCTAACAGATACAAATATTGATGTACCAACTTCAGGTCTACAAGAGGGTATCCCTATTACTTATGTACCATTTAGAAATGGTATTTTTTTAAGTATTGCTACTGCAATTGCTGAAAAAGAAAAAGCTCAAGTTTTATTTATAGGTGTAGTGCAAGAAGATTCAAGTGGCTATCCTGATTGCAGTGATGATTTTATAAATACAATGCAAATTGCTATGAACGTAGGAACAGCTCCTCAAACATCATTACTTATAAAAACTCCGCTAATACATTTAAGTAAAGAACAAATAGTTAAAAAATCTTTACAATTAAATGTACCATTAGAACTTACATGGTCTTGTTATAAAAATGAAACAAAAGCATGTGGACTTTGTGATTCCTGCAGATTAAGATTAAATGGTTTTAAATTGGCAAATACTAAAGATAAAATTGATTATATTTAATTCATAATCAATATAATAGAAGTAATAATTAATGCTAAACCAGATATTACATTAAATACTTTTATCTTACTTTGATTCAATACCTTACCAATTGTATTTTTTGATATGTATGCATACACATGCAATGAAATAAAAGATA
>CAZEXK010000026.1:16757-19429 GCA_964516815.1 uncultured Helicobacter sp.
TAAAAATACAGCTAAGCCTGGTGAAATGACATAAAAAAAAGATACACTAACATATAATAAATATGAATTTAAATCCATACTACTCCTCTACTTATATT
Organism: uncultured Helicobacter sp.; assembly: GCA_964516815.1. GTDB lineage: Bacteria > Campylobacterota > Campylobacteria > Campylobacterales > Arcobacteraceae > CAIJNA01. The sequence goes on from CAZEXK010000026.1 coordinate 16,856, forward strand.
AAAAATTTAATGATATTATATCTTATTTATTGAAGGTTTTATTATAAAACAATTCATCTCATCTTTGTATTCATATGTTATATTATAATTATTTGCATCTAATATATGTTTTGATATATACAAGCCAAGTCCAAAACTACTATCTGATTTATTATTATTTTCTTTGAAAAAAGCTTGAAAATAATTTTCTAAAGGAAATTTTAATTTTTCACCTTTATTTTTAAATATTAAATCATTGTTATCATTTTGTATTATTACTTTTTGATTACTAGAATACTTCATAGCATTATCTATTAAATTTTTTATTGCAATTGAAAAAAGTTTAAAATCAACATTTAATTTTTTATTATTTATATCAATAATCACATTTTTTTCATTGCACATAAGCATATCAATAGCATTATCTATAATATCAATTAAAAAATATTCTTTTATATTTATAGAATGTTTTGTGTGTATAATTTCTTCTACAAATGCAAATTCATTTATAAGTGATTCTAAACGATAAAATACATTTTTCATTTTTTCATTATTATTATCATTTAATTCTAAATGAGTTAATAATTTTCCTTTTGTTATGGGAGTTTTTAGTTCATGCATAATATTTCTCATAAATACATCTCGAGCATCTTTAGTATTTTTTAATATTTTAACAGTCTTATCAAATTCATTAGCAAGTAAAGATATCTCATCTTTTTTATTTGTAGCACAATCTATATCAAAATTTTCATTAGCTAATTCTTGCATTTTACTTTGTAAAGTTTTTATGGCTTTTAGTTTTTTAATTGTAATAAAATACATAAATCCAAAAGTAAGAAATATTATTAAAAATATAAATGGTTTTTTAGCTACTTTATCGTGATGTTCATTATTATCAAACAATAAAATTTTATAGTGTTTGTTTATAATAAAAATTAGGCTTCTACGTTTATATTTATAATATTTTATTGTTGTATGTTTTGTTTTTGTTGTATACTGATGTATTGCATCATCATCAAAAAATATTTCATCTATTCTATCTTCATTCGTTATTAGCTCATAATTCATATTTGTAAGACTTTGTTTTAAATTCTCATTTATGCCATTTCGTCTTATTTCTCTTAGTACAAGTATGCTTATATTGTTATTTTCTCTTTTTAATATACGGTTTTCTTTAGTATCATTTATTTTTAATATTAGTCCAAAAGACATTAGTATAAAAAATAATGCTATTAAAAAAGTGACTGTTATAGTAAAAAATATTGAATTTTTATTCATGATACTAATTTATAACCCATTGCTCTAATTGTGATAAAATATTGAGGTTTTTTGGGATTTTCTTCTATTTTTGTTCTTATTCTATTTATTATAACTGCAATACTTCCAGTATCTTGATCATTTGATGAAAAATCACAATTATCTAATATATCATATCTAGAAACTATAAAATTTTTTCTTTTACACATAAGTGACATTATTTCAAACTCAGCTTTTGTAAATTTTATATAAATACCATTTTTTCTTATTTCGTTTTTCTGTTCATCCAACACAAAAATTTCACTTTTTATATCTTGGCTTTCACTTTCAATTGTTTTATTGTATCTTCTAAGTATTGTTTTGATTCTTACTTCAAGTTCTCTTGGGTCATATGGTTTTGGCAAGTAATCATCAGCACCAATTTCAAGTGCAGTAACTTTATCAGTAATATCACTTCTAGCACTAGAAATAATAATAGGTGTTTTATAATCTTTTACTAATTGCTTACAAACCTCTAAACCATCAATACCTGGTAATGTAAGGTCTAATATAATTAAATCATACACATTACTACGAAGCTTAGACAAAGCCATAAAAGGGTCTTCATAGTTTGTCAAGCTTATGTTAAACTTTAATAAATACTCTTTTAATATTAACGCTAAATCAGTATCGTCTTCTATCATTGCAATTTTTATCAAATCAATTCCTTACTTAATTATTTTTTGTTTTTCTCTCATCCAATAATTTTTTTAGTTTTTCTTTTTGTATATCAGTTAATATACTATATGATTTAGAAATCATATCTGCCTTTTTTTCAATTTTACCATATTTATTGTCTTTTATGATACTAATAAATTTATTTTTATCAAATGAACTAGCTGTAAATGCATCAGCAATATTTGTCATATCACTATGATTATTTTTTAAAATACCTTGTATTTCTTTTTTTTGTTCATCTGTGATATCTAATTGTTTTATTATTTTTTTAAAACCATGTTCTCTTTTATAGCCATGTTCACTTGAAGAACTATGAAAATTAGAAAAAAATGATTTACCACCACAAGAATTATGATTTGCATCACCTGCTATTAATGTAACTGTTAAAAGAGTAGACACTCCAAGACCTAATAATATTTTATTTGTTTTATTCATATTGAATTCCTTTTATTTTTAATTGGAATAATTATATAGCATTAAGATTAATGCTTTTTAAACAAAATATTAACGAAATATTAACAATAGAAAAGTAATTACTTTTGATTTAATGAAAAATTCAGGGGTCTCCCCCTTTATAAAAAATTATTTTCCATAATTTACTAAATAAAAATCAACTATTTT
>CAZEXK010000027.1:0-16751 GCA_964516815.1 uncultured Helicobacter sp.
TTTATAAAGATTACATCTTTTTAAACTATTTAACATTATTATTTTAAATATCATAATTTATAACAATACAATATGCATTATTTTAAATTCGAGGAGAATTATATGTAAAACATACTTTATAAATGCTTAATATTAATAAACTACACCAGTATTTCCTTCAATATATATGTATTCTTTATTTTTATTACTATCAATTAATGTGATTGTACATGTTTTTTTAATAATGTATTTATTTATATCCTCATCTTTTTTAAATCTAGAATAAGCAGATCCATTATTTAAAAAACTTATTTGTCCCAAAGAAGTTGTATTATTACATGAAATTTTAATATTTTTTATATCATAATATTTACTAAGTAATACATAATTAGCTCTATTTATATTATCATTGCAACTAATAGGAGAATATATTTGCTTGTTTGTTAGTGGATCTATTAAACTCTCTTCTTGTGATACATGTCCATTTTTATTTACATCACTAAATATGTAGTAATGTAAATCTTTTTTACCACTACACCATCTAAATTTTAAAGTCCAAGACTTTTTATACCAATATGAATCGCTATGCTTATACTTATTATCAATCATTGCTATATATCTCATATACTTTAAATGTCTTAATATCTGTTTTTTAGCTATTTTTATTTTTTGAAGATTATTTTTTTTAATTGTAATATAACTTACACTTGCAATAATTGTTATTACAAAAATTAATTCAATTAAAGAAAATGATTTTAGTTTAAAGTTAATTTTTAAACTTAAGTAGTATTTTTTATAAAAGCTAAGTTAGAGATACTTAACTTTTATAATCTTTAATGAACTATATTTTTTCAGCTTTTTGCACATCATATAAAATATCATCCATTGGGTGTCTATACATAGGCATAGCAAGTCTTTTTTCATCTAATATATGTCCAATAAATCCAATTGACCTACCAACAATAAAGAAGGCATTTAAAGTCCCAGAAGCAATAAAATCATCAATTTCATTTTCTGAATATCCAAGTGCTCTCCACATATCTACCATTAAAATACCAATTGTTCCATCAACATTTAAAATTAAGTTTTCTTTCTTAGAAGTAGTAAGTTCTTCAACAGTTCTAGCATAATCTAATAAAGGCGTAGAAGGAAAATGTTCAGACGCATACTTCATCAAACCAGTAACTCTTAAATCAGGATTTTTTAATGATTTGATTCTATGTCCAATTCCAGGAATTGGGATTCCTTCATTTTTCATGTATTTTAAAAATCCTTTTGGATCTAAGTTATTATCATTTGCATATTTAAAATGTAAAGCAGCACCATCAATTGCTCCTCCAAATCTAGGACCAATAGTTAATAATCCAGTAACAAGAGATTCAACTACTGATTTACCAGCACGTGCAGTAACTTTACAATTGTGAGCTCCTGAAACAGCTGGACCATGATCTGCAACTGTTTTCATAACTGTTTCAATAAAATCAGTAGCCCATTTTGGATATTGTTTTTTGAACCATAATAAAGCAACAACATCTCCTATACCTTTTCCTGTATCAGGTGTAGCCACAGAAGATATTGGGAATCCTGCATATGTAGCTTCATCGCCTCTATCATCTGAGATAGTACAAATAAATTCTTTTGATTTTCGTACTTTTGGACATACATTCATATCTGCGTCTGGAATTTCTTGGATTGTACCATCTGTTTTTAATTTATTATAAACTTCTTTTATAGTTGCTGGTAATTCATTAAATGATTTAGGTACATAAATACCTGCTTCTTTCATTGCTATATTTTTAGAAGCTGCTGTTTCAGCCTCTGCATTTGCACTAGCACCAGCATGTCCAAATTGTACACCACTTGAAAAATGTTTAGCAATAGTTCCAATACACCAAGCTATAATTGGTTTAGTGATTCTTCCATCTTTAATAGCTTCTATTATTTTATACTCTTCAGTACCACCAACTTCACCTAATAACACCATATATTTTACATCTGGATTATCTTGCATTCTTAGCATATTATCAATAAAAACTGAACCTACAAATCTATCTCCTCCAATTGCAACACCTTCTGCTATTCCATCTGCATTAATAGAAATAATATTAGAAAGTTCATTGAATAATCCACCTGATCTTGTAACTAGACCACAAGAACCACATCTATGTAATTTAGAGTTTACAATATTTTCTATAGTTCCACCAATATTTGCAATTTTAAAAGCACCTGGAGAAATTGCTCCAACTGTAGCAGGACCAATAACTATTACACCTTTTTGTCTTGCCTCATTATTCATTTTTCTAGCAAGTCTCTCAGGTATTCCCTCAGCAGTAATCATCACAGTTTTAAACTGATCTTTAATGTTAATAGCTTCCATAGTAACTTCGTAAGCTGTTCTAAAAGATGCAAAGTTTAAAAGAACATCAGCACTTGGATGTTCTTTTGCAGCTTCATTCGTATTTTTATATGTTGGTATAGTAATCTCATCTGGCCCATAAAAAAATTTCTCAAATTTTCCTGTAGCTGTTGGGGAAACTATAGCAGCAACAGAAGGAAGATCTCGCTTGATTGTATAGTCATAATCTAACATTCTTTGAATTGCTGTTTTATTGTTATTCCAAAAAATTGCCTGTGTATCTTTATTAAATAATTTTGTCATTGTTATTCCTTATTCTCTAATGCCATTCTAACTATGTCTGTAACATGTGTTTCTGGTCCATATACTTCTATATACAATCCTAACTTATTTGCAGCTGTTTTAATTGCCTCTAATCCTTTTTCGTAATTAGGTCCACCTCTTCTTACATATATTTTAGTATTATGTTCAATTATTTTTTGTGCATTTTCTTCAAATGATTGAATAATTCCAGTAAATGTTTTTGCAACATCTGTAAAGTTTGCAATAGCTCCACCTATTATAAGTATTTTATCTTCACCTTTTGCATCTTTATGTCTTGTCATAAGATCAATAATAGTATCCGCATAAAATTTTGTTTCTGAAGTTGTAGGACCACCTGAATATTCACCATAATTAGCAAGATCAGATATATTCCCTCCATTTTCTTCTGCAAAATCTGCTATTGTATCAGCATATACAACTGAAGCACCACCTCCTGCTACCATTGTCCAAACTCTACCCATAGGGTTTAAAATAGTTAATTTAAGTGATGCACCAGATTTACTATCTGCTATTGCTATTGCTTTTTCTTCTTCACTTTGATCTTCCATTCCAAAGGCCGTTGGATATTCTATATTTCCCCATTTGTCAGTCATCATGAAACCTGCTGTATCATCAAGTCTAGCAACTAAATCTAAAATAGCCATATTATTACCTTCTAGCATAACCAAAGGATTTATTTCTAAATAAGCAAAGTTCATATCTCTATAGAATTTAAAGAATGCAATTGCAAAAGATACAAATGCATTTTTATGTTCAGCTTGTATGTCTGCTGGTAAATTTGCTTTTATTGAGTGTTCAATATCAGCATCGCTCATATCAATTGGAATAATAACTTCGTTTACTTTTTCATCCCAACCTTCTTCAACTTCCATACCACCCTCAGCAGACATATATAATACATCATCATCACCAACACATGTAGCACTAATATAATATTCTTGTTCTTGAGTATGAGGTGTGAATGGTTCAACTATAAAGTGAGTCAATTTTCCATGTTCTCCAGATATTAATGTAGTCTCATGAGATGATTTATCATCTATCCACTTTGCTGCTAATGCTAAAGAAACATCACCTGGCTTTTTATCCTTGAAAAGTACAAGATCATTTTTACCTCTTTTACCAAATAGCATATCAGGCTTTGCAACCAATGGTTCATTTTTTAGCCACTCAAACCCATGCTCTTCCGCTTTGTTAAGTAAATCTTGTCCACTGGTAACTAAAACAGATTTAAATCCATAGTGAAACCCACTAAAATAATTTTCCCATTGTTTTGAAAATAATGCTTTCCCATCATATTCTCGTATCGCTTTTTGTGCCATAGTAGCTCCTTTTAAGAATTTTAAAATTTTAACATATTAACAAATTATAATTGTATCTAACATAAAACCATAATAAAATTGACTAGTTTATTTGATTTGTTTACTTTTGTAGCATTAAATAATATTTTTTTATATTTTTATTCATATAGTTAATTGTTATTACATCAGTAGTAGTAGGTGTTTTAACTTCTGACAATAAATATTTATTACCATAAGTAACACCATAGTAGTCCAATCTTTTTTGCATTACTTTATCTTTGATTTCTACTTTTTTTATTCCAAGTTTTTTTAGTTTCCGTGCTAATTCATCAGCTATATGAAAGTTGTAAGCAAAGTGTTTTTTAGGATTATCTAAAAATAAATATATAGGTTTATTAAATAATAAAAGAGCATTACTTATTATTAAAATAATTAGCATGATTTTTACAAATAAATGATGTTTTATTCTAAATATTTTCAGGCGAACTCTATACGAATGTAAAAATAACTTAACCATTAAAGGTACTGCTATAACTACATATGGTGCGAAGTCAGCAATATCAATTCTTTGTCTAAGAGATAATATCATGGATATTATTAGTGCTGTAAAAGAAATGTACCAATAAATATCTTTATGTTCTTTTGTAGTGATTCTATACATAGCATAGAAAAAATATATAAATATTATAGGAGAAAATACGAAAGCATATATTACAAATGTATCAATAAAGTATCCTCTTGGGTGACCACCTATAAAAAACCCAAAAATAATAATGGATACTATAAACAGTGTTATTGAAACTGCCATTAGTATTTTGTCTTTTTCTTGTATTGAATAAAAAAATAATGCTAAGTATAATATAGTAAAAGAATTATCAATAAATAAAAACAAAACTAATAATAAATAATATTCTTTACCATATAGCTTATGTAAATATAAATATAACAATACAAAAAATACTACAATAATAGCATTGTCTACTAATAATGCGGCACTATTTAATCCTGGTAGAAGCATAAATATTAAAATAGATATTAACCTATCAATATCTTTTGTAAAATAGTCTTCGCTTAATAAATAAGCTAATAAGACACTAAATACATAAAATACAATAAAAGGAAATCTAAGGCCAAGATTTGTTGTACCAAAAAAATGTGTTGATATATGTGTGAGATACCATAATATATTTGTATCGTTAGAATAAAATATATCAACTTCTTTTATAGAAATTGAAAGGCTATTTGATACAAAAATTAATATACAAAAGTATACAAATAATATTGTATAAAAACTTAAGTCTATTTTTTGTTTTGTCATCTAATATGGTTGCTTACTGTATTTGTAATAGTGTTACCACTTGCTTGATATTTTAAAGCATTAGGAAAAGTTTTATAATGCTTTCTTATTACATTGGCAATTTTTATTTTTATTTTTTGGCTTATTAGTCCATCATCTTTTATACAAATGATAATATTTTTCAATAATTCATCTTGTGGTTCTGGCATTTTTTGTATCCAAGAGTTTAATAAATTCTTATTAACAAACATTGGTAAAGAAGCTAAAATACCAATATCATTTTGATTGTGTACAAGTAAACCAGAAGTTGTACCTTTATCTAAAGTAAGTACTTGAAAGAGATATAAAGTGTGGTAATCTAATTGAGTTTTTACATCTTTTAAACTAAATGTTGTTCTTGTTTTTATTGCATTTGTTATAATATTAATATATGTATCAATTATACCTTCTCCAAATTTTAAAGCAAATTCAAAATCATTTTGTTCATTTCCACTATTATAATTTTCTAAATAAAAATGACTTATTCCCCTTTTACATTCTAAAACCGGGATATCAAAGTATTTATTTCCTTGATTTATAGCTTCAGAAAAATTATTTTTAGATAGTATTTTTAAACTATTTGTAAATTGCTGTTGATCTTCTTTATTTACAATACTTGGATTTAAATCAGCCATCAATCTCCAATATTGTTTTTGATCTTGTAATATTGTTAATGAAATATGAATATGAATAGATGGTACATTTGGGTTTTTAGGATGTACTATGGTTGAAATTGCACTTGCACTTCGCAGTAATTTTTCTGGCATATCATCATAATGTACTTGAGATACATTGACAGATGCTGTATTGAAAATAATATTATCTCTACTTTCGTACCTACTACCGCCTCCATGTACACCTTCATCTCTTAACCAAGTTATTTCTTCAAAAAATTTTTTTTCTCCTAAAGTATTACTTATATTATTTAATGCATCCACAAAATGATTTTGTAGTGATTTTACAATATTATGTGCCTTTATTGAATTATTTGAATTGGAAAATGTTATATTTGACATTCTTAATCTTTTAATTTTAAAAAATTATTTAATATTTCATGTCCATATTCACTCATTATAGATTCTGGATGAAACTGTATTCCGTATATACTTTTATCTTTTATTCTTAATGACATAATTTCATCATCATCTAAACTTTTTGAAGTTACCTCAATAATATCTGGAAGATTAGTTTTATTTACAGTAAGAGAATGATACCTTGTCTGTGTCATATTTTTTGGCAAACCATTAAACATAATATCATTATGCAGTATTTGTATTTGTGATGTTTTTCCATGCATCATATTAGTAGCTTGTATAACCTCACCTCCAAATACTTGTGCAATTGCTTGGTGTCCTAAACATATACCTAATATAGAAGTATCCTTGCTAAAATGTTTAATAACATCTAAGCATATACCAGCATCATTTGGAGTAGCTGGTCCAGGAGATATTATAATTTTACTTGGTTTTAACTCTATAATTTGTTCAAGGCTTAGTTCATCATTTCTTATTACTTTTAAGTTTGCACCTAATTCTTGACAGTACTGAACTATGTTATAAGTAAAGCTATCATAATTATCTATCATTAAAATCATCTATTATTGTCCTAGTAAAATATTGTTATATGTATAATATAATTGTTGATTATATCATTTTATTATTCATATGCCATAAAAACGAAATGTGCTAGAGTAAATAGTATATGTATATAAAAAATATTAATAAACATATTGTTTATTAATATTGTATTAGTATTACTTTAGTGAGTCAATTGCTAGTTTAGATACATCTATAATTGCATCAATATTTTTATAGTTCACGTAAAACCTACAATACACAAGCATTTGTTAGTATTTTATTACTTATATTTACTAAAAATAAAAGTTGTATTATTAAAAGAGTGTTTTGTACTCAATATTATAAACCTGGTGCTTTCCACATTGAAGTAGTTATATTTTCATTTACTAGTTCTAATTGTTTTTTATAAGCTTTTTGCCAGTTTTTTTGTATTTTTTTATATTTTTTCGTATTTTTCAAATTTGCGGTATAAACTTTTTCAAATTTTATTAATTTATTTACAGCATCATCCATATTTTTAAATACTTTAGCCCCAACACCAGCACTCATTGCAGTTCCTAAAGCTGTTGCTTCTTTTACTACTGGAACTTTTATTGTTTTACCAGTAACATCTGCTAAGGTTTGACACCAAAGTTCCCCTTTACTAGCACCACTTGCAAATACTATTTCATCTATTTTTATATTTGAAAATTTTTGTATATTTTGTAAGTTTATATTTGAAACTATACAAGCATTTTCTTGCAAAGATTTAAACATTGAAGCTATATTATATTTACTTTCATCAAGCCCCAAATTTAAAAAACTAGGACTGGCATGATACCATTTTTTGTATTTCATGAAATCACTAAATATAGGTAAAATACCATAAGAACCAAGTGGAACTTTAGAGGCTTGTTGTTCTAAAAGCGTATATACATCTATACCTAAATTTTCAGCTTGGTTTTTTTCAAAAGTACAAAAAGCATCTCTAAACCACCTCATCACAAATCCTGAAAAAAAGCTTATTCCTTCTGCTTGTAATAATCCATCTATTACATGAGGATTTACTCTAATATTCATATCTTGAGGTACTTTTGTTTTGGCTTTTATATTTACAATTTGTTGCCAAAAAGAACCACCTAAAATTGCTACTTGATTTTCTTTTGTAATTCCTAATCCAGCACTTCCTAATTGTACATCTCCTCCACCCATAACAACCTTTGTATTTTTACTTAGACCTGTTTGCTTTGATGCTTTACTATTAACTGTTCCAATTAAAGTTCCTGTTTCATATACTTTAGGAAATATATCGCTTTTTAAGTTCAATTCTTTAGCCATTGAACTTTTATATTTTCTAGTTTTTAAATCAAAAATTCCGCTTGTTCCTGCATTGCTAGGATCACTGGCAATTACTCCTGAAAGTTTAGCCAATATCCAGTCACTTATCATAGACATTTTTTTTACGTCTTTATATATGTTTGGTTTATTATTTTTAAGCCACAAAATTCTAGGTAAGGCTCCTAATGCAAAAGTTTGTCCTGAAATATTGTAAAATTTTTTTTCTAGCTTTGGATATTTTTTATTTATATATGCAACTTCTTTACTAGCTCTTGCATCAACATTTGCAACAGCCCATATCTCTTTATTGTTTTTATCATATAAGACTATACCTTCTCTCATACTAGAAGAACTAATTGCTAAAATATCATTTACTTTTATTTCTGCTTTTTTAATACTTTTTTTAATACACTTAATAGTTAATTTCCAATTTTTATCATAATCAAAACTCATAGAATTAGGAATGTTTTTTTCCGCTTTATGTGTCCATTCTTCAGCATGCATTGATATTTGATTTCCTAAAGTATCAAATATTACAGCTCTTACACTTCCAGTACCTGCATCTATTGCCATTAAATATTGCATATGTTTCTTCTTTATTTTTTGATTTTTGCTTGTTCTAGTTCCCAATACTCCATATCAAAACTGTCTTGTTCACTTATACTTTTATATCCACCTAAAAGTTCTCCTTGTAAAACAGCTTTTATAGTATGAGATACAATATCGTGAATAATATTTGCTTCTTTTTCATTTTTTCCAAAACTTATTATTCCGTAGTTTTTTATAACAGCGTAATTTGCTGTAGGGTTTAGCATTATTTCATCTTTGCAATACTTATTGAAATATTTTTCATATTCTTTTTTATAACTTAATATTGCTACTTTTATAAATTCATTTTCAATTATAAGTGGATTAAGTTTTGTTCTTATTATATGCTCAGGAGTCAATAAACCTTTTGTAGCGTTTATACTTAAGTCATCTTGAGAACTGTAATAAAAAGCTTCTTTGCTTGTATTTATTTTCATAAAAACTTCAAAACCTTTTTCTTCTTGTATTAATTTTTTTAGATTATTAGTATTATATCTTTGTATTTGAAGTTGATTGTCAATATTTAACTTAGCATGTTTATTTAAAAAGTCTTCTGCAAGGCTAACTGCATTGATCATTTTATCATAAGAAGTTTTAGCATCATCATCAAATGTAAATATTCCATGATTATGTAAAATTATACCATCGCATTTATCCCACAACAAATCTTTACTCATATCATATATTTTTTTTGCCAAAATAAATCCTGGCATTACATAAGGTACTATTAAAAAATTTGGATATAACTCTTGTATGGCTTCTATTCCTATTTTGCTATTTGATATACTTACAACTGCATCACTGTGAGTATGATCTACATATTTAAAAGGAATAATAGCATGTAATATTGCTTCAACAGAAGGGTTTGGCATATCTTTATCTATCATAGCTTCTTTTTGTTCTTTTACCATATTACTATCGCTTAAGCTATCTAACTTAGCCATTTTTATTAAAACATCAAGGTCAACTCCCGAAAAACCTTCTTTTTTAATACTAACTAAGTCCCAACCACTTCCTTTTACAAAAAGAATATCTTGATTATTTACTTTTGATTTAACAGATGTATTTCCACCTCCATGTAGTACAAGTTCATCACTTCTACCTAACAAATTTGAAGTATAAACTCTTAGTGCTAAGTCATCTGTGTACTTTTTTGCTTCATTTTCATCCCATAAGTTTTGCATGTTCTATCCTAAGACTTCTAGTTCATCTGAATATTTTTTTAAGCAATAAGGTTCATAAGAACTTTTGTATATTTTGTAATGCTCACTTAGCTTATGTCCATCTAAAGCTTCTTCATTTTCCCATGTTTCAACTGCCATGAACTTCTCTCTTTTATTTTCATATTGTACTATTTCATAAAATAAACAACCTTTTTCAGCCTTACTAGGTATTACCATAGCACTTAATAATTCTTTCATTTTTTCAATTCCATCTGGTTTTGCTATAAATGTCACTCTTTTTGTTATTGTCATTATTTCTCCTTAGTATAATTAAATTATAGTCAAAGTTATACTCTGTAAACTTAGACTATAGGTTTTTATATTGATATTCTTCTTGAAATGACCAGATTTATAATTCAAGATATTCATAATTTTCCTTATATTACATAATCAACCACTTTAGTAAATACAGATACTTCTTTTACTACTGCTATTACTTTTAAATGCTCTTCATGTGTTGCGTATATTTGTAAATCTTCTTTATTTTTAAATGTACTATATAGAGATAAATCCATGGCTCTACTTGCTTCATCAAAATTAATACCAACTTCCATATCAATTAAGCAATTTATTTTAGAAGGTAATTGTTCTAATAGTTGCTTTATTTTTAAAATATTTTGTTCTTTGTTTTCTTCTTTAAACTCTATAAAAACTATATGTTTTATCATCTAATATTTCCTTTTTAATTTATTAATAACTTAATTGACATTGCAAAGCTAATAAAAATAACCAATGGCCTTATTAGTTTTTGCCCTTTTAATATTACTAGTTTTGCTCCAATAATTGCTCCAATGATTTGTCCTATTCCCATTATTAAACCAATAATAATTATTATTTCACCATAATAAATAAAAAATAAAAATGATGCCAAATTTGTAGCAAAATTTAATATTTTTGTATTAGCCGTTGCTTCTTGTATTGTATATCCTAGAAAATATATAAAAGCAATTGCAAAAAAAGATCCTGTACCAGGTCCTAAAAAACCGTCATAAAAACCTATAATTGTTGCAATAATAAATGAAAATGCAATAATAGACATTCTTTTTACTTTTTTTACATCTCCTACACTTTTAGAAAATAAAAAATACAAACCAATTGCAATAAGTAAAAATGGTATAACAATTTTTAACAATGATGGATCAATTTGTACTATTGCCCACGAACCAAGTATTGAACCAATAAATGCTAAAAAAATCATAAGTTTCATTTCATTTATATTTATTAATTTTTTTCTTATAAAATATATAGATGCTGTAAATGTTCCAAAAGTACTTTGCATTTTATTAGTAGCTAATGCAGCTGTTGGAGCAATACCTACAGATAATAAAGCAGGAATAGTAATTAGTCCACCACCACCTGCAATTGTATCTATAATACCAGCAATAATAGCTACTAAAAATAAAATAGCTAAAATATCAAAACCATATTCCATATTATATTATTCCCCATTTACTTAAAAACTCATCGCTAACATTTATAATATTTCTATTTCTCAAATCATCAATTACACTTTTTGTACATACAACATCATCGGGCCATATTCTTTGAAAGTTGTCTAAAGTATTTTTATTTGTAGCATCAATTCCTATTGTTTGAGTATCAATAAATATATCTCTATTTGAATCAATATTATTTACAACTCTCCAAACTAACATATAAACATTATCTAAATTATTATTCTTTTGATCAATAATAATTAATATTTTTATGTGCTCAAATAAAGGTTTTAATTCTTCAAATAATTTTTTTTGAGATCTGGTCTTATTAACTTTTATTACACATACTGGATTTTTTGTATCCGTGTGATATTGTTTTAAATCTTTTATGTCTTTACAAATTTCATTACATTTGATAAATAAATCTTTATCCTTCAATAACTTAATATTTGATTTTTCTAATTCACCATTTGTACAGTCAATACCAAGCTTTCCACCAAGTGCAAAACGAGGGCTAGAATGATCAAGTGCATCAACAACACCTTTACTTATAAGTATTTCATTTATATCTAGTCTATTTAATATCCATTTAGATATTGCATCATCATGTAAAGCTGGTGCATCTTCACTTACAAATATAGCATGTTTTACAAATGACATTTGTCCAACTCCCCAAAATGCATGCATCATTTGTTGGGCATGACCTGGATATGCAGTTTTGATTTTTGCTAAAATCAGATTATGAAATACTCCATTTTCAGGCATATAATAATCTATCAAATCAGGTGCTGTTGTTTGAAGCAAGGGTAAAAAGATTCTTTCAGTTGCAAAGCCCATGTATTTATCTTCTAAAGGTGGTTTACCGACAACAGTTGCTGCAAAAATTGGATTTTTTTTACTAGTTATACAAGTTACATCTAAAACCGGATACTCATCTTCTAAGGTATAGTATCCCGTATGATCACCAAAAGGACCTTCTATTTTGATTTTACTTGGATCAACAAATCCTTCAATAACATAATCAACATCGTGAGGAATATATATCTCATTTGTAATACTTTTTACCAATCTAGCATTTTCATTTTTTATAAATCCATATAAAAGAAGTTCAAATACACCTATAGGCAATGGAGCTTGTCCACACCAAATATACATTGGGTCTCCACCAATTCCAATAGAAACTGGCATTTTTTTGCCTGCTTTTTTATATTCATGAAAAAAATGATTTGAATCTTTATGAATTTGCCAATGCATACCTAATTGTCCATCATTATAAACTTGAAGTCTATACATTCCTACATTATGCATATTTCCATCTAAACTTTGAGTGTATACTTGACCCATTGTTATAAAAGGTCCTGCATCTTGTTCCCATGTAGTAAGTACTGGTAAATCAGATAATTTTACTTCTTCATCTTTTTTTATTATTTCTTGACATTCACCTTTTGTATTTAATCTTTTAGGAAAAATATTTTTAGCTTTAAATAAAGCACTAAATACACTTAGTTTATCACTGAATGTTTTAGGAGGTTTAAATTTTAATAATGCTTGTATGTTTGATGCTATTTCATTAGCATCTCCTATAAAAAGTTCAACAGCTTTAGGACTACAAAAAACATTCATTAATATTGGATTTTCAAATGTTTTATTATTTTTTTTATCAATTGGATTAGTAAATAATAATGCCTTAGAATTTTTTGATTTTACTTCTATATATGCTATATGTGGAATTTCTAGATAAATATCTAAGTGATCATCAATTATTCTTAATAAGTCATTGTCTTTTAGTTGTTGTATTATTTTATTCATAAGCAAATTATAGCAAATATTTTATATGAATACTTATTAATTTAAGTTGTATACTTGGTTTATTATTCCTGCATTTGATAATTGCGTACATATTTTACTAACTGGCGCATTTATAAGTAGATTTAGACTATGTTTATTAATAGTTATACTAATACAATCCTCATATTTAACTTCTTTTTCACTAACATTCCAAACAGAAGTATTCAAAGTAACAGCATCTTGTATTTTATTTATATCTTTATTTATAATCACATAACTTTGTACTGCATTTATAATAGTTGCTATATCCTGCTTTATGGATACTACACTAGCTTTTGTATTTATATTCATAAACTTAGGAATTGCAATTGATGAGATAATAGCAATTACTGCAATGACAAATATTAATTCAATTAAAGAAAATGATTTTTTGTTATTTTTGATTATATGTCCTTTATCTTGTCATTCTAGCTAGCAATTCTTAAATAACTTTTAAGTAATATTTAAGGTTTGTTACAAAATAATTACAATTTTTATAATGATAATATTACAATACCTTGTATTTGGGATAGTATATTTTTATTTTTATCAAAACCATTTATTTCTTTTCCAATTTCTAAAGTAGAAATCACACTTTTGCCTATAATATGTCGTGCTTTTTTATCATTTACTAATGTTTTTATTCCCCAAACACTATGAAAAATAATGGGTTCATCTTTAATATTACCAAGGTATAAGGCTATATGCCCTTTTATATATATTAAACTTAAAAATGCTTTTGCATTATTTTTTATATACTGTTTTTTTTCTTCATTGTTTTTTCCCAGTAAAGAAATATATTTTCCATTTTGTATTTGTGCTGAAGAATGTCTTTTCATAGGAAAACCAAAAGGAGTTAGTAAATCTTTAGTAAGTAAAGAACAATCCCTATTTCCATTAGACCCTCCCCATCCATAAGGTTGACCTATCAATTCATTTATAATATTATTTAGATTATTCTTATTAAATTGTATTGGAAATTTTACTATATTTTTATTTGCATCAATTTTTGAAATATAACCTTTTGCAGTATTATCTCTTATAACCATAGCTAGTTTACCTTTTCTTAAAGGAAAAATAGTACCAATTTTTATATGTTCTCTAAATATTTTATTTTTATATATTGGAAAATTATCTTTTATAGCAACAAAATATTTATTTTCTTTTTTGTATTTATTAATAACATCTTTACTAACTATTGCAATATCAGATAACATTATCCATCCTGAAGCAAAACTAGCTTGCACAAATACCCAATCTTTATTAGAAGAATAATGAGAAACATACAAGGGTGAATTTAAAGTAATACTAGTATTTTGACCATAATCAAAGGGATAACCTTCTCCTGCTTGATTGAAGCTTTTAAACATAGGTTTATTTGAAGGAAATATTCTTAAATTTGAATTTTTTACTGTGATTGCTTTTAATTTTAAAGTGTCAAAATCATCCATATTACTTTGTTCAATAATATTATCAATCCATTTTTGTGTTATAAGTCTTTTGTTTTCAGCGTATATTTTAGACTTAAAATATAATACTCCCCAAGAAGCATCTTTTTTTGAAATGTCAATTTTTTTTAAATTCCAAGGTTTAAAATACATATCCATAAATTCTAAATACAATTTTTTATTCAATTTTGAAGATAAAGGTTTGATATCTTTTGTATAAAAACTAGCCTCTTGTGGATAATTTTTTAAATCTACAGGGTCAAGTATTTGTGCTTGTGTATAAGTAGAAAATACAATAAACAGTATTATTCTAAGATATATCAAAAAGTTTACTCCTATTTTTATATTGATTTTGCAAAAGTTCTATAGCGTATAAATAATCTTGCTTATTTTCAAGTTTAATTTCATGCACTAAGTGTATATTTCGTTCAAATGCTCCCCATACTTTTGTACAACCTTCAGGTCGTTTTTTTATATATAAAGCAATAGAAGTTGCACCATTTATCAAACCTTGTAAAAATTTAGCAGATTTTTTATCACCTAATTTTTTTAAGTCATTCCAGTCATCTTCCAAAACTTCGTGAGCTTCAACAAAATCATGATTTTCAATTAATTTTATAAAGCCCTTTATATCATATTGCAAGAATTTTTCCCATAAGTTTATCTCCTACAAGTTCTGTAATTTCTACATTATAAATACTTCCATGTTTTATTTCAAGATTAAACTCATTGTCATTTATATAAATTTCACCATCAATTTCTCTTTCCCATGAAAGTTTTCTCGCACTTAAAAGTAAATCATGTTCGCTACTAAGCCCTTCAATAACTACTTCAAAAGTTTTACCAACTTCATTTTGTAAACTCTTTTTTGTAGTTTGTTCTATAATTGCACCTAGTATTTCAGCTCTTTTATCAATAGTTTCTTGTGGTATTTTATCAATCATATCAAATGCGCTTGTATCTTCTTCATCACTATATGAAAATACATTTGCTCTATCAAATTTGTAAGATTTTACATATTCACACAATGCATCAAAATCTTCTTGTGTTTCACCTGGATGCCCTACAATAAAAGTAGATCTTACAAAACTATTATCAACTTCTCTCATTGCAATCATAAGTTCTTTTAGTTTTTCAACACCTTTACCTCTTTTCATTATCTTAAGCATTGATTCAGTGCTATGTTGTAATGGCATATCATAATATGAATGAAAAATTTTACTTGAGGCTATTTTGTTTATTAGATTAACAGTTGTAGTAGAAGGATAAAGGTACAATATTCTAGCACTTTTAATACCTTTTATATTTGAGACTGCATCAACTAGTTGTTCTAATCCATCTTTTTGTTTGTCATCTCTTAAATATGAAGAGGAGTCTTGAGAAACAAATGAAAAATCAAAATAACCATTTTGTACCATATTAGTCACTTCTGCAACTATAGATTTAATGCTTCTTGAGTTTAATTTACCCTTAAAACTAGGAATTGCACAAAAAGCACAAGTTTGATTACAACCCTCACTTAGTTTAATATATGCATGAAAATTTGAACCTGTTACAACTCTATTAAGTGTTTCATCTACTAAAAAAACTTTAGAAGAAAATCTTGATTTTTTTTCTTCAAGCAATACATCTATCTTATCATAATCTCCAACACCTGTAAAAATATCTACTTCACTCAATGAATTTTGCACATCATCTTTATATCTTTGACTTAAACATCCTGACATTACTAAAACTGAATCTTCTTTTCTTCTTTCATGCATATCAAAAATAGTGTTTAGGGATTCTTGTTTTGCACTTTCAATAAATCCGCACGTATTTACAATAATTACATCTGCATTTTCTGGTTCATCAATTATTTTATATGCATTTAGTCGTCCTAA
Source organism: uncultured Helicobacter sp. (assembly GCA_964516815.1). Classification (GTDB taxonomy): domain Bacteria; phylum Campylobacterota; class Campylobacteria; order Campylobacterales; family Arcobacteraceae; genus CAIJNA01. The sequence goes on from CAZEXK010000027.1 coordinate 16,593, forward strand.
CATTACTTCGCTATCAACTAAGTTTTTAGTGCATCCTAAACTTACTAAATGCACAGTTCTATGTGCAATATTTGTTTTCCACGCTTCTTGAGCCATCTTTATTCCTATATTCTAATATTAGCGATTATATCTAAATTTTATTTTTATTTAATATAAATA
>CAZEXK010000028.1:0-15919 GCA_964516815.1 uncultured Helicobacter sp.
CATCATTTAAAATAAAATAGTATTAAAAGTTTTAAGAAATTATTACACTTTTGGCTTTATTCTTATTTGACTTTGTGGCTGAAATAGTTCAATAGCTTTATTTAACATATTAGAATTTAAAACATCATCCATATTAGTATCTGATTGAGATTGTTTTGGATTATCTACACTTCCCATAGTAGCAACACAGCCACTACCATTGGGAGTATTTTCTTCTTTTACTTTTGCTTTAGGGTAAATCCTTTTTAACTATTTTATTAAATTGTATATCAGTTGATTCACCATAAGTATCCTCAATCATAAGTCTAATATGTGAAAAATGCTTAAATAAAAGTGTCTTACAATTACCTATAGCACTACTATTAATTGTTAGTATATTATTTTCAAAAGAATTAAATTCAAAACTTTTTTCAAAACATTCACCTAAATCATAACTTCTATCAAAAACTTTTTTAATTAGATTTTTGTATAAATCATTTTCTTCATTATTTGTTGGTGAAATACTATCCTCATTTTTAGAAATAGTTTCTTGTTTTATATGTGAATTGTTGTGTATTTCATTTTCTAATTTTGTTTTTTGATTTGTAGCTGTTGTATTTTCTTGAATATTTTGAACTTCATTTATAATACTATCAATACTTTTTACATTTATAGCTTCTATTAGTTTATTTATCATTAAAATCAATACAAAACCACTATCACAGTCTATTGTTAAAAGTAATTTAGATTCTCCTAATATTCTAAAAAATCTATCAAACATGTATGTATCAAATCTATTATCCTTACTTAACATTGCATGTTTTAAATATATACTCATTTCATCAATCACTTGTCCAACTTCGTATGATTCTAAATCATTTAGTATATTTTTGTAGTCTTGTTTATTTAAAATAATATCAAAAACATTTGACATAAATTTGGGATCTATCATGCCCATCATATCACTAACAGACACTAAGTTTATTGAACCTTTTGAGTAAATAATTGCTTGATCTAATAATGTCAAAGTATCTCTTAAACTTCCATGTCCACTTCTAATTAAGATATCTAAAGCATCTGTTTCATAAGATATATTTTCAAGGTTTAATATATGTATAAGATGGTGTTGTATATTTTTAGCTGCTATTTTTTTAAATCGAAAATGTTGAGTACGACTTAAAATTGTCGCTGGTAATTTTAATGGATCAGTTGTAGCTAAAATAAATTTTACAAATAGTGGTGGTTCTTCTAAGGTTTTCAGCAAAGCATTAAATGCTTGAGTTGTAAGCATATGGACTTCATCAATTATAAAAACTTTAAATTTTGCTGATGTTGGTTTATATTTTGTATGTTCAATTAAAGTTTTGATATCATCAATTCCCCTATTAGATGCGGCGTCCATTTCAATAATATCTAAGTGTTTATTTTCATTAGCACTAACACAAGAATCACATATATCACATGGTTTTGATGTGGGAGCATTTACACATACTAATGCTTTTGCCATAATTCTAGCTGTACTAGTTTTTCCACTACCACGTAGTCCTGAAAATAAATATGCATGTGATAATCTATTTGAATCAAGAGCTAAACTAAGTGTAGTAGAAATTGTATCTTGCCCTATTACATCTTGGAATTTTTTGGGTCTATATTTTAATGCTAATACTTTTTTGTTCATTGTATTTCCTATTTAAAATTATAACAAAATTTTAGTAATATCTGATTAATACAATAAGCTTAAAGTAGAGTTTTGATAAAATATACTTTATAATATAAAGGTTATACATGAAATTGTTTTTTCTTCTTACATTTTTATTATTGAGCTTTAATGCCTGCTCAAATAAACAAAATGTTAATCTAAATTCAAATCAAACAAACAAAAATATACAAATACTAGAACAAAATGACCCTACTGATGAGTTTGCAGATGAATTTAACGAACAGCAAGATATACAAACCCAAGATCCATTAGAGTCTTATAATAGACTTGTTTTTTCATTTAATGATAAACTATATATGAATGTTTTGAATCCTGTATCTAAAGCATATTCAATAGTAATACCAGAATTTACTAGAAAAGGTATATCAAATGTATTTAAAAATCTTTTTTATCCAATAAGACTTAGTAATAATTTATTACAAGGTAAATTTCAAAATTCATATGATGAAACATTAAGATTTTTAATAAACACTACTATTGGTTTATTTGGTATTATGGATCCAGCTACAAGTGAATTTGATATCAAAGAACACAATGAAGATTTTGGTCAAACCTTGGGTTATTGGGGAGTACAACCAGGTCCATATATAGTATTACCATTACTTGGATCATCAAATCTAAGAGATGTATTTTCTATGGTCCCTGATACTTATGTAAGTGCTACAAATAATTTTGGAAATTTACCATATAAAATTCCAGAAACATCATACCAATCTTTGTTCTTATATGGCACAAATATAATAAATAAAAACTCACTCAATCTTGGCATATATGAAAGTATTAAAAAAGATTCAATTGATTTTTACACTTTCACAAAAAACTTTTATGAAAATAAAAGAATAAATGATATAAAGGAATAATATGAAAAAATTGCTAATCTTACTTATGAGTATTTATCTAAGTTCAAATAACTTATTTGCAATTAACGAAAACCAAATTAAAGATACAATGAATTTAAAAATAAACAAAGCTACATTTATTCTAAAAAATACCTCACTTAGCAAAATACAAAAAGCAAATCAAGTATTTGAAATATTAGATGAAATTTTTGATTATAAATTAATGGCAAAAATAACTTTAGGAAGAGTATATAAAACATTAAGTACAAATGAAAAAGATGACTTTACAAAAGCATATATAAACAAGCTAAAAACTTCATATATGGATAAACTCAGTTTATATACTGATGAATTAACAAAAATAAATGAACTTAAAAAAGTTAAAAAAAATAGAATTATTTTATACACACAATTAATAGGAAAAGAAAATACTATAGCAATAAATTATAAGTTTTATAAAAATAAACAAAACCAATGGTTTATTTATGATGTTGAGTTATTAGGTACAAGTATAATTCAATCAGATAGAATTCAATTTAAAAATTATTTAAAAGAACACACTATTTCTGAATTAATAAAAAAAATGTAGTATATGCTAAAGTCATTTTATTTAAATATTGTATTTAAATATACAAATACTGTACTAATTTTTTTATTATCCATTTTTATATTTTTTGGTTTTTACGCTACCAAACTAGAAATCGATGCTAGCACAGAAACACTTTTACTTGAAGAAGATAAAGATCTAGTTTTTTCACAACTTATTGCACAAAGATACAAAACCCAAGATATACTTGTCATTACATATACACCAAATCATGAACTTTTATCTTCTAATTCTTTAAAAACACTAGAAAACTTATCAAATGAATTAGAAAAATTAAATACAATAAAATCTACGCTTAGTATATTAAATGTTCCATTATTACAATCTCCAATAGTAAAAATAAGTGAACTTATAAACAACATAAAAACTTTAAAAAGCAAAGATATAAATAAAACACTTGTTAAAAATGAATTTTTAACATCACCTTTATATGCAAATAATTTAGTATCGCAAGACTTTAAAACTACTGCATTGATTTTAAATTTGAAAAATGATCAAAAATATATTGATTTTATTGAAAAAAGAAAAATGTATAGAAAAAAAGAAAATAATAACACTCTTTTAGAAAGTGAACAAATTGAATTTCAAACTCTAAAAGTACAATTAAAACAATATAGAGATATTTTAAGAATACAAAATCACAATAACATACAAAAAATAAGAGCAATAATTAAAAATCATTCTTCAGATGCTAGAATATTTTTAGGTGGAATTAATATGATTTCTGATGATATTATTAGTTTTGTAAAAAATGATTTATATACATATGGTATTGCGTTATTTTTTATTTTAGCATTTGTACTATATATTATTTTTAAAAAAATAATATGGCTCATATTACCTTTATTTATATCTTTACTTTCGGTTATAGCAACATCTGGTGCACTGGGATTATTTTCTTGGGAAATTACTGTAATCTCATCAAATTTTATTGCAATGCAATTGATAATAACATTATCTTTAGTAATTCACTTAATAGTAAGATACAATGAATTAATAAGTAAATATACTAAAAGTTCACAAAGAAGATTATTATTAAATACTGTTCTTTCAAAATCAAATCCAAGTTTTTTTGCGATTATTACTACTGTAGCTGGTTTTTCTTCACTTATACTATCAGATATCCAGCCAGTAATACAATTGGGTTATATGATGAGTGTTGGTATCTTACTTTCCTTACTTATAACATTTGTACTTTTCCCTGTTATTTTATTAAAATTTAAAAAAATATATCCTATAGTAAATAAGCATAGTAAAAATAATTTTACAATTACAGGTTTTACAGCTAATTTAGTTAGAAGTTATCCAAAACAGATATTTATTATTTCATTTGCAATAATAATAATATCTGCATTTGGAAGCTCAAAACTTATAGTTGAAAATTCATTTATCTCATATTTTAAACAAGATACTAGTATTTATAAAAGTATGAAAGTTATTGATACAAAGCTAGGAGGAACAACTCCTCTTGATATTATAATAACATTTAATGATAATAATATAGATGTAAAATCACTTCAAAATATTGATACAACAACACAAGAAGATGAAGAAGAAGATAGTTTTGATGATGAATATGATACACAAGATAATCAAGAACAATATTGGTTCACAAATGAAAAAATGGAAAAAATAATGAAAGTTCATGATTATTTAGATAATTTAGAAGAGATTGGAAATGTACAATCTTTTGCAACATTGTTAAAAGTTGCAAAAACATTAAATGATAATAAAGAACTAGATTCATTTGCCTTATCTATCATATACAATAAATTACCATTAGAATATCAAAATATGATATTAAAACCATATATTAATATACAAGAAAATCAAGTAAGATTTTCTACAAGAATTGTAGATTCTAATGAAAAATTAAGACGTAATATATTAATAAAAAAGATCCAAAATGATTTAAATAATATGCTTATTAAAGATAAAGTAAGACTTAGTAATGTTATGGTTTTGTACAATAACATGCTTCAATCATTGTTCCAATCACAAATAAAAACTCTAGGTTTTGTTGCCTTAATCTTATTAGTTATGTTTTTAATATTATTTAAGTCAATAAAAATTGCCATAATATCATTAATAGCAAATATTATTCCAATTGGAATTGTTTTTGCAATTATGGGTTTTGCTAAAATTCCTTTAGACATTATGACTATCACTATTGCTGCTATATCAATAGGAATTGGGGTAGATGATACAATACATTATGTTCACAGATTTAAACAAGAATTTTTAAAAGATAAAAACTATTTAAATGCAATGCAAAGAACTCATTATAGCATTGGAAATGCTATGACATATACATCTATTTCTATAATTTTAGGTTTCTTGATTTTAGTTTTATCAAACCTTATACCTACAATTTATTTTGGGATATTAACTGTTTTAGTAATGATTAGTATTTTAGCATCTGCATTAATATTATTGCCATTAATGCTTGTGAAGTTTAAAGTATATAATTAAATACTAAACCATTTTTTAGCTGTATCTTTAAGTTTATCGGGATTAGATGAAGCAAAAAAAGTAATTTTTGTATCTTCATCTTTTGATTTTAGTTTATAATCATTTTTAAGTAATTTAACAATAGCATCTCCACTATGAATTGTATTTGCGTTACTAAAATACTTAGATATTTCCTTTTCTAACAAAGGGAAATGTGTGCAGCCCAAGATAACTGTATGAATATCATTTATATCTTTAAAATACATTTTCATAGTTTCTTGTAGTATTTTTCCATCATATATTCCTTCTTCGACTAAAGGTACAAATAAAGGTGTAGCCTTACACAATATATTTGTAAAGTTCTTTTTTTCTAGTTGTTCTTTATATACATTAGATGAAATAGTAGCACTTGTAGCTAATACCAAGATATTTTCATTTTTGTTTTTTATTGCATCATTTACAGCCATAACACCTGAACTAATCACACCAATAACTGGTATATTAGTATTAGCTCTTAATTCACTCAAAGCATATGCACTAACAGTATTGCAAGCAACAATTATAATATCAAGATCAAAGTTTTTAAAAAATTCTAATGCTTCTAACGAATACCCAATAATAGTATTTTTATCTTTAGTTCCATAAGGTACTCTAGCTGTATCACCATAATATATAATTTCAGTAAATATTTTTTCTTTAATTATAGATTTAACAACACTAAGTCCACCAACACCACTATCAAAAACTCCTGCTTTCACTTTATTTTACCAATTTGCTTGTTTTACTTGTAATTTTACAATCTTTATTTTCTTGAACAAAATCATCTAAGTTTTTTAAGTTTGTCATATTACTATCATCTAAATATGAGTTATACCCAAAAAACTCTTTCTCTTGTTTACATGAAATAGCTACATAAAAGATGTTTTGACTTATATATGCATTGCTTAGTTTCATTTTCAAACCATCTGACACTTTAAAATTAGGAAATAATACACTTTTATTTATTTTTTTATTTTTAAATAAAATTGAAAATTTTCTTTTATAAACTCTAGCTAATGTTATATAATCTTCATAACTGGTTTGAACTTTTATAAAAAATGATTCATTTTCTTTTATCTCATTTTGAACATTTATAGTAATATTTTTATCAAAGTATTCATTATAAAATAAAGGTAATTCATTATTTTTAATCAAAAACTTATTATCTTTAAAATAAACAAATCTATCAACTATCTTTATATTTGGCTGGTACAAGAATGTATCATATATTTTTTTAAAGAATAAAGTATTATTATTTGATTTACCTTTATATTCTTCTTGTTTAAAAGCATAACTTTTAATATGATTAATAAGCTGATTTTCTATACTTTGATTAACATACAATGTTTTTATAAATATTTTATTTTCAAAAAGTTCTTTTTTTAATATAACAAAGTCATCATTACTAACATCACTTATATTTAATTTTTCTTTGATTTGTATTACAATATTATTTTTTGCTTCAAGTAATGTAGGAGCATATGCATAAAAGTTATGAGTGTTAGTGTATTTTGGATACCAAGAAGGTGAAATTACTTCACAAAGGCTATAAGTTGAAAAAATAAATAATAAAATAAATTTTTTCATAACACTTACAACTATTTATACATTCATTGAAATTAAAAATTCTGCATTTGATTGAGTATTTTTCATTTTCTCATAAATAAACTTCAATGATTTTACTTCATCCATTTCATTTAATGCATTTCTTAATAACCATACTTTTTTTAGTTCTTCTGGATGTAATAATAATTCTTCTTTTCTTGTACCAGATTTCACAATATTAACAGCAGGAAAAACTCGTCTTTCAGATGCTTTTCTACTTAAAACAACTTCTGAGTTACCAGTACCTTTAAACTCTTCAAAAATAACTTCATCCATTTTTGAACCAGTTTCAACTAATGCAGTTGCAATAATGGTTAAAGAACCACCTTCTTCAATATTTCTAGCAGCACCAAAAAATCTTTTTGGTTTATGTAGTGCATTTGCATCAACTCCACCTGATAATACTTTTCCAGAACTTGGAGTAGTTGTGTTATAAGCTCTTGCTAATCTTGTAATAGAATCAAGTAATATAACTACATCTTTTCCCATTTCTACAAGTCTTTTTGCTTTTTCGATTACTAATTCTGCAACTTTAACATGATTTTGAGCAGGTAAATCAAAAGTAGAACTATAAACTTCACCTTTTACACTTCTTTGCATATCAGTAACTTCTTCTGGTCTTTCATCAACTAATAATACAAGTAATGTAGCTTCAGGATGATTAGCAGAAATTCCATGAGCTAACTCTTTTAGTAGCTCAGTTTTACCTGATTTTGGCTGTGCAACTATTAATCCTCTTTGTCCTTTTCCCATGGGAGAGAACATATCAAGAACTCTTCCTGTTAATTTTTCAGGATGATATTCAAACTTGAATTTATCAGTAGAATACAAAGGAGTAAGGTTATCAAATAATGGTCTTTTTTTTGCCTCATTTAAAGGCATATAATTTACTGCTTCTATCTTGATTAGAGCATTATATTTTTCATTATCTTTACTAGGTGGTCTTACTTGTCCACTTACTATATCACCTGTTCTAAGTGCAAACTTTTTAATTTGAGTAGCACTTACATAAGAATCATTTGATGTATCACTAAAGTTACCATCCAAAGCTCTTAAAAATCCAAATCCACCATCTTTGATATCTAAAATTCCAGTAAATAATATATACCCACCAGCAGTAGTTTGGGATGATAATATTGCAAATATAACATCTTGTCTTTTTAATTCTTGTGGATTTTCTATATCTAAGTCTTTGGCTATTGAAATCAATTCATCTGTAACTTTAGATCTAAGTTCATCTAAGGTTAGACCATTAACAGGTATATGCGTTCTTGATTTTTTATTATGTGGTTTTGGTTTCGGTTTTTGTTTTTTGACTTGATTGTCAGTTTTAATTTCTTGAGTTTGTTCTTGCATATTAAGAATAGTACCTTTGTGATTTGTTTTAACTTGAGTATACTTTGTATCCATACAAAATATTATAATATCATATTCTATCTATTTTAGTTTAAAAAGAAGTTTAAACCTTTATTCATTTAAAAATACATTATATTTTTAAACTTATAAAAGGTTTATTTATTTATATTTTACCTTCAAAATTCTTTTCATTTACCTTTAACACAATCTCATTTGCAATTTTTTGAGTTTGTGTTGCTATTTCTTTTGTTTGTAATGCTATTTTAACATTTTCATGTGTTTGTTTATCTAATATATTAACTGCATCATTTATTTTTGTAATGTCAACTTGTTGATGTTTTGCATCTGATTCAACTTTAGATATCAATTCAATAGTTTTTGAGATATTTTCATTTAATTGTATATAACCCTCACTCATTTTATTTGCAATTACTTTTCCAGAACTAGCTTTTTTAGATGCATTTCCAACAAGTAATTTTATTTCATTAGCAGCACTAGCAGATCTTGCAGCTAAATTTCTAACTTCTTGAGCAACTACTGCAAATCCTTTACCAGCCTCTCCAGCTGTAGCTGCTTCTACTGCAGCATTAAGTGATAATATATTTGTCTGAAATGCAATTTGATCAATTACAATAATAGCATCACTAATAGAAGAAACTTCAGTGTCTATTTCTTCCATAGCATTTGTAGTTTTTTGTGCAAGTTTTTGTCCATCATTTACTGATTCTGTAACTTTAGTAGCATACGATGACATTTCAACAGCATTTTTTGCAGTATTTATAATTGTATTTGTTATTGCACTAAGTGAAGTGGATGTTTCTTCTAAAGATGAAGCTGCATCATGTGATGAATTATTTAGTGCCTCAACATTTTGTAACAATACATTTGAAGATTTTTCTAGTGTTTTTCCATTAATTTGATTTTCAACTAACATTGAAGTTATAGAATTTCTAAGTGTATTTATTCCATCTACTAAATCTTTAGTTTCGCCTACTATTTTATCGTCTAATTTAATTGATTCAATGAAGTCATATTTAGTAAAATTATTTAATTTGCCTAAAATATCTTTCATAATAACTTCTTGTACATCTAACATTGAATTAATAGTACTAGCTAAAGTTTGAACTTGTGGATTAGATGCTTTAGATAATACTCTACAAGCATAAAGACCTTTTTGCATTTTATCAAGTGTTAAAACTGCTTCTCCAACACATAACATATCTTTTTCAATATCATCAGATATTTTATCAATATTATCATTTACTAAGTTACCAACTACAGCAATTTCATCTTGAATTTTAATATCAAGTTTTTCTATAACATTTTTATCTCTATTTAAAAATGATATAAAATTATTTATAATTAAAGATAATAATACAATTGACTTTTTAATATTTCTTGTAATTAATATAGCAAACAACATCATAACAAGATTTAAAATAATAAATAAAATTAAAATAGATTTAAAATTATCATTAATTTTATTAAATTCATTGTTTGTAATCTCTTCTAAATCATTAGATATATAATCATCAATATTTTTTAATTTATTAATTTTAATAGTCATTTTATCAAACCAATAAGATGAACTTTTAGTAAAAAAGCTATTATCAAGATTATGCAAGGCATTTATTGCTGAAGAATCATTAACTACAATAATTTTATCTAATTGCTTAACTGTATATTTTGAATCTTTTGCATCACTTACTCTATTTAAACCATTATAATACTTTTTAAATACATTTTCAATATCGTGTAAATATTGAATTTCTTTTGCTGTGATATTTTGAATACTTTTGTATTTATTTATGCTATTCATTAATATATTATAATGATTTATAACTGCTTTTTTGTATTTTCCATCACCTCTTATTAAATAATTTTTAAAATTATGTATAAGTCCTCCATACCCAGCAAATTCTTTCATTTCTGAAATCAAACTTTTCTTCTGTGCAGCACTAATAATAATATTTCTTATTTTATTTACTTCTGTTATATCACTACTTTGAAGTTCTTTATTATAATAATCTAAACTATCAGAAGATGCATAATTAATAAAACTATTTAAGAATGTATCTTGTTCTGCTATTAGGTTATTAAACTTATACACAGTGTGATTTACATATTTATCTTTTAATAATATATTTGAACCCAATGCTCTTTCAATTCCCGCTCTTTCTTTACTTAATAAAAAATTTGAATACGCTACAAGTTCTTTTGAGATTAAAGGGTTATCAACTATTGTTGATATTTTTATTACTACATTTAAAAATGATTCATTTACATTTGTATAATAAGATATTGCCTTATTGGTTTGAATACTCATATTAGTTACATTTTCTCTAATCACTTTTACGTTATTTAATTTTTTTATTGCTAAATTTGTTATCATTAGTATATTTTCATCAATATTTACACCAAAATCACTTGACATAAAAGTATTCATTTCATCAATAATTTTATCAGTTATTAATCTTTGGTCAATTAATTTTTTTGAAAAACTTCTACCATCACTTGCTAAAAATCCAGCTGTCATACCTCTTTCTTTTTGAGTTTCATGAACTAATTTTGATATTTTTTGACTTAATAATACTTTAGATTTCAATTTTAACATATTGTTTTTGTCATCATATATTGCTAATAAATTAGTAATTGATAAAACAAATATAAAAATCAATGGTAAAGAAATAAGAATATATATTTTTGTAGTTATGTTAAGTTTATAAAGAAAATTCATATTATTCTTCCTCTTTCATTATTTTATAGGTATTTTCATATTCATGTATTTCTATCTTTGACGCTTTTTTACGACAAGAAATAAAACCTTTACTTCCATCACAAGAAGTAAATGGGTAAACAGTAGCAAACACCCAATAATAACCACCATTTTTAACTTTGTTTTTTACAAAACCTCTCCATATCTTTCCGCTTTGTACAGTATTCCACAAATCAGTAAATGCTGCTTTAGGCATATCATTATGTCTTACTATATTGTGTGGTTTTCCAATTAGTTCATCCAGTGAATAGCCAGAATATTTACAAAAATCATCATTTGCAAATTTGATTATCCCTTTAGTATTTGTCTCAGAAACTAAAAAATCACTAAATTTTACAACCACTTCATTATTATTCATATATGACTCCTAATTTTTATTTTTATTTTTAATTATATCAAAGAAAGATTAATATGAGCTAGGCTTGTTACATATTGTAATATCATTATTTCTAATAATTTGAGTAATTTTCGAAATTATACTCAAATTCTTTAAAAATATCTACTTCTAAATTCATCAATATTATATTTTTGATATTGTATTTTTTTAATTTTACTATATCTTTTTTTGTGGTAATAAATGTATGATTTGGATATTTTTTTTCTAATTTTACTATGTCTTCTTCTTTATAATCATAATGATCTGCAAATGATTTTAATATAGTATTTTTATGTAAATATTTTAAAAGTCTTTGTGGTTTAGAAATGGCAGCTATTAAAATTAGATCACTTGGAAGAATTTTAATTGTATTACCATTTTGTGAAAAAGTAACTTTCCTTAAAAAATCAACTCCATCTTGTAATACAACAGGTACAAAAGAATACATCATTTTTGTTTCTTTATATCCTCCACTAGGTAGACAAAATAAATTTGTAGGTTCTTCTTCTGGTCTAATTAAAATATCAAATTTTGCAATATTGTGATGTCTATATCCATCGTCTAAAAAAACAATATCACATCCTAACTCTTTTGCTTTTATTATGCCTTCTTGTCTTTTTTCACAAACAATTATGCAAGCGTTATTAAGTTCTCTTGCATATTCTTGTGCTTCATCTCCACTTATGTTAACACTTTGCAATATTTTACCAAACTCACTAATTACATACATACCTTTACTATTGCGACCATATCCTCTTAAAACTATGGCAGGTTTTTTTTCTTTTTTAGCAAGTGCAATACATACAGGTGTTTTACCAGATCCTCCAAGAACCAAATTTCCAACACTAACAACATTTATACCAAAATATTGAGCTTTAGCTTTAGTTCTTTTTACAGCTACTACTATACAATAAATAATAGTAATAGGAAATAATAAAATTGATATTAATCTTTGAAAAATATTTGGAAAATATAGGTATTGTTCTATGTATCTTGATAAAAGTGAATTTATATTAAATCCATTTTTTTGATATTGTTTTTATAGTATCACAAATATAAATTACATCTTCCTTACTCAAAGATGGATACATGGGTAAAGATAAAATTTGACCATAAGTATTTAATGCATTACCATAAGCAGTTATTTTTAATTTATATTTTTGTTTATAATATGTTAGTAAATGTAAAGGAATATATGTAAGTGCTGTAGAAATACCTTCATCTTTTAATGCTCGTGCAAAGCCATCTCTATTTTTATTTATTTTAATTATAAATTGAGTAAACAAATGATCTTCGTTAAATGTTGGTAATTCAATATGCTTTACACCTTTTAAATGCTCAATGTATAATTCTGATATTTCATGTCTTTTATCTATAAAATCATTGGTTTTATAAAATTGAGCTAAATTAAAAGCTGCATCCAAATCACTCATGTCATATTTATTTCCAATATCTACAACATCATATATATAATCTAAATTTCCAAATGAATCAAATGAAGAATTAATAGCATGCGTTCGTAAAAGCTTAGCTTGTGTAGCAAACCTATCATTGTTAGTTACAATAATTCCTGCATTAGAAACTGTTGATTTACCAGTAGTTGGATTCATAGAAAAAACAGTCATATCAGCACTTATATTACCCACTAGTTTACCATCATACAAGGCTCCTAAGGTATTTGCTGCATTTTCAATAATAACAATATCATACTTACTTTTTAATTTATATAGTCTATTAAGATCTGGTATTTCTCCAGCTACAAAAGTAATCATAATAGCTCTTAATTTTTTTGAGTTGTTTTGTTCTAAATAGTCTTCTAACTTATCAAAATCAATGTTAAACCCATCACTTTGTATATCTATAAAGATAGGTTCAGCATCAAAATGCCTTACAACTTCTGGTAAATTTGGAAAAGAATTAACACTCATAATTACTTTATCTGCTCTTTTTAAACTCATTGCACTTAAGGCTAAATGTAATGCTGATGTAGAATCATAAGTGGAAATTACATGTTCAACACCCAAATAATCTTGAATTTCTTTTTCAAATTCTATTACTTTGGACTTACTCTTAAAATTTAATACACTTTGTATTTGTTCTAATTCTTTTTCATCGATACTTGGTTTATAAAATGGTATTTCTACTTTCATGAAAAATCCTTGAAGTTTATGTTTGCAATTTTGGGAAGTTCCCCCTTAAATGCATTTGTTTTGATTCTGTCTAAAAGCATATTTACTAATGCTTCATTTACACCATCCATAAGTAAATCTTCTTTTGTCATATTTTTATCTACTATTAGCTTTAATACTTTGTCCATAACCTCATATGTATAACCAAGGTCATCTTCATCACTTTGATTCTCCCACAAATCAGCACTAGGTTTTTTATTTATTATTGCACTTGTGATATCTAAATATCTTGCAAATTCAAACTCATCACTTTTATACATCTCACCTATTGGATTAATAGCACAAGCAATATCCCCAAAAATAGTACCATAGCCTAAAAGTAATTCACTTTTATTTGATGTTCCAATTACTAATGAGTTATCTCTTGCACTAATATCATACAAAACAGACATTCTCATTCTAGCACTTAAATTTCCAATTCTAAGAGAAGAAGCATTATCATTGCAATTTGTAAAATAGCCATCAACCATATCACTAATATTTACAATTTCATATGATATGTCAAATTTTTCGCACAATTCCTTTGCATCATCAATACTACTTTGACTTGAATATTTTGAGGGCATTAAAACACCATGCATATTATCACCAAAAGCTTCTTTACATAAAACAGCAACAACTGCACTGTCAAGTCCACCACTTATTCCTACGACAACTTTATTCAAACCTATACTTGATAGCTCATTTTTTAAAAAAGCTAATAATTGCTCTTTTATCTTCGAAAAATTCATTCTTATCCTCATAGATTTGTTATTTGATTATATTATACTACTTGTAACTTATATCTTACTAATTTTATATATAATTATTTAAAATTACTATTGGATATATTCTCAATCACAACGGTTGCATAAGAACCTTTTGGTAAATCAAAATCAAGTATCAACTCTTGTTTTTCTATATCGTATTTATTTTTTATATTATTTACTTTTACCCATGCAGCTCTTCTATATCCTTTTGCATAAACAAAATCATCATCAAATTCACTTTCAATCTTTCTTGCATCTTGTGATGCTCGTTTAACTCTTCTACCTGGTAATAAACCTGATATTATTTTTTTTTCTTTATTAAAAAACAAATCTCCATTTAATATTTCTAGTTTATTTAAGTTTTTATGTTTTGACAGTTCAACTCTTTTACTAAGCCATGCATTAAAAAAATAACTTTGATATGCAGAAATAAGTAAATGTTCTACTTTTTTATTTGTTATTACTTCATCTCCATAAACTACATCTTTAGCTCTTTGAAAATCATAATCTTCACCAAATCTTTGATAACCAAAATAATTAGGAACACCGTGCTTTTGTATTTTTGATATTGATTTATAAATATCTTGTATATGCTCTTCATGTACATCTTTTAATCTTATTTTAAAATTATTTGCTTTTAAATCACCAATTTGTAATTTACTATTGTGCATTTTTATATCAAGCACTGTAATTTGCTTTGAATCAAGTATTTTTTTAATATCACCTTTAATTAAAGGTATACTAATATATTGAGTGCTTGTTGCATTTTTATCTTTTAATCCAGCATAACCAATTTTATGTTCATCTATATCTAATTTATCAGAGATTATTTTTAAAAGTTCCCATGTAGTCATAAAAATTTTTTGTATTTTTAGTATTAAGAAATTTCCTTTATTAGTAAATTCACCCAGTGGTATTTCTGTAACTATAAAATCATATTTATTTTGTGTAAAAGTAAAAGGTAAAGGTTCATGTTTTTGTATATATATTCGTTTTTTATTCATTGAATATTATATCCAAAGTAAATGCATTTTACTTTGGATCTCTTATACAAAAATATTATCTATTTGTAGTAATTGATAGGGCTAGAAGACTATTGTATTATAAAGTTTATGCAAATAAATCAAGTGAAATATGAAATATTGAATACATAGATTTTTTTTATAATCGTACAAGATCACATAGTTATTTAGGTAATTTATCACCAATAAGATTTGAAGAAATTAATTTACT
>CAZEXK010000029.1:0-2321 GCA_964516815.1 uncultured Helicobacter sp.
AAAATATAAACCTTGGTAATGGAATAACACTTACAACAAAGACAGGTACACTTCAAGTTAGAAATAAAAAAACTAGTATAAAGCGATTTGTACAAACGGAGTATGATAAGAAAGGAAAATTACAAGTATTTAAGCAAACTATCAATTCAAGAGCAAATTTAAATGTTATTTTTATGAAAAATTATAACCAATTTATAATAGTAGATAACAATACTTACAATTCTTTATATTTTCAATTATTTGTATTTGAAAACTACGATAAAAATTTATTTGAAGCAATAATATTGACACCTTTAGCTAAGGTTTATAAATTAAAAATATAAAAAGGTATGACAACAGTTAGTAAAGATGCTACTAAAACTGTTACAGATGGTGCTGTTGAAGGTACTAAAAGTGCAGAGAGATCTACAGTGGCAGTTAGTAATGATGTTAAAGATACAACAACAGGTATATCTAAAGATATGAATGCAAGTGCTATTGTACAACAAATACTGTTAAGTAAATAATTTTTTTTTATGCCAAAAATTCTCTTAAAATATATTTTATATCTTAAAACATAGTAAGTTTTAGTTATAATTCAAAAAAATCAAAATTAATAATATTTGGAGATGTAATGAATAAAATAGAAGTAAAAAAAGTTGTACTTGCATATAGTGGAGGATTAGATACATCTATTATATTAAAGTGGTTACAAGATGAATACAATGCAGAAGTTATAACATTCACGGCTGATTTGGGGCAAGGAGAAGAAGTAGAACCTGCAAGACAAAAAGCTTTAGATAATGGAATCAAACCAGAAAATATTTTTATACTTGACATACAAGAAGAATTTGTGAAAGATTACGTATTTCCTATGTTTAGAGCAAATGCAATATACGAAGGTGAATATTTACTTGGAACTTCAATAGCAAGACCTCTTATTGCAAAAAAACAAATAGAAATTGCAGCACAAATGGGAGCTGATGCAGTTTCTCACGGTGCTACTGGAAAAGGAAATGATCAAGTAAGATTTGAACTTGGATATTTAGGATTAAACCCTGATATAAAAATAATTGCGCCTTGGAGAGAATGGGATTTAAATTCTAGAGAAAAGTTATTGGCATATGCAAGAGATCATGGCATTAATATAGATGCAAAACATATAGATGAAAATGGTGAACCTACTGTTAGTCCTTATTCAATGGATGCAAACTTATTACATATATCTTATGAAGGTTTGCATTTAGAAGATCCTATGAATGAACCTGAAGAATCAATGTGGTTGTGGACTGTAAGTCCACAAGATGCACCAAATACACCTGAATATATTACTATATCTTATAAAAATGGTGATCCTATTGCAATTAACAATAAAGAACTTAGTCCTGCTACAATATTAAGAACTTTAAATGATTATGGAAATAAACATGGAATTGGAAGACTAGATATTGTAGAAAATAGATTTGTTGGTATGAAAGCTAGAGGTTGTTATGAAACACCAGGTGGAACTATTATGATAAAAGCACATAGAGCTATAGAATCAATTTGTTTGGATAGAGAAGAAGCTCATATGAAAGATTCTATGATTGCAAAATATTCAGAATTAATTTACAATGGTTTTTGGTTTTCACCTGAACGAGAGATGATGCAAGCTGCTATTGACACAACGCAAAAGTATGTTCAAGGTGATGTAAAATTAAAACTTTACAAAGGAAATGTGCAAATTGTAGGCAGACAATCAAATATGTCATTATATTCTCAAGAACATTCAACTTTTGAAGAAGATGAAGTGTATAATCAAAAAGATGCAGAAGGTTTTATAAGACTTAATGCATTAAGAAGAATAATAGCAGGTAAGAAAAGAATATCATAAAATAATTAGGATTATGTATGCATTACTTAGATGACTTAGAAAAAATTTGTTGTATTAATTCATTTACAAAAAATAAACAAGGTGTTGATAATGTTGCATTACAAATGCAAACTGGGATGAAAGATTTAAACTTTATTACTACAACGTATAAGCGAGAAAATTTAGGAAATCATCAATTATTTAAATCAAAGCACATAACAGGAGATAAGATTTTTTTATTAGGATATAATGATACTGTTTTTGCTCCTAATACTTTTGAAACTTTTACTAAAGGTGAACAGTGGGTTTATGGACCTGGTGTTTGTGATATGAAAGGTGTGGGAACATATACTATTAATATTCAAGGACAAGCAGCATATACAGGAACTTCTTATACTGAAGGTATAAATGCAAATCTAGAAGCATCGTACAAACTTCAAGAGTTAGTAAAGTTTACAAATCGTGATATTGGAACTACAGTTAATGTTGG
>CAZEXK010000029.1:2421-15266 GCA_964516815.1 uncultured Helicobacter sp.
TTCAAGAGTTAGTAAAGTTTACAAATCGTGATATTGGAACTACAGTTAATGTTGGTGTAAATACAATCAGCCCTAAATGTGAATGGTACAAAAAGTACAATTACAGAGCTGATACAAAGGAATAATAAATGATAATAAAATTTAGAAAATGGTTTCCAAAGATTAAAAAAACTGCATGGGTAGCACCTAGTGCTGATGTTATTGGAAATGTAAAAATTGGAAAAGATAGTTCTATTTGGTTTGGCGCGATTATAAGAGGAGATGTTCATAAAATAAGAATTGGGCAAAGAACTTCAATTCAAGACTTATCGATGATACATGTAACACATTATAAAAATTCAGATATGAGTGATGGAAATCCAACAATCATCGGAGATGATGTTACTATAGGGCATAAAGTAATGCTTCACGGATGTGAAATTCAAAATGGATGTTTAATTGGTATGAGTGCTACTATTCTTGATGGTGCAATTATAGGAGAAGGTAGTATTGTTGGAGCTCATTCTTTAGTTACTTCAAAGAAAGTATTTCCACCTCATTCACTTATAATGGGTAGTCCAGCAAAACTTGTGAAAACTTTAACTCAAGAAGAAGTAAATAATTTAATTATACATGCTTCAAGATATGTTGATTTTAAAAATGAGTATCACCATGGTAAATAGTTAATCCATAGTTTTATATAAATTTTCTGCATTACGTATATTTTGAATCGTAGGTTTTCTTCTGCATGACAAATAACATTGAGAACCATTTTTGTCTAAATAAGGATATACAGTTGCAAATACCCAATAATATCCACCAGAAGCAGTAATATTTTTTACATAGCCATTCCATACTTCTCCACTTTTAATAGTAATCCAAAAATCTTTAAATACTGATTTTGGCATATCTGAATGTCTCACAATATTATGAGGTTTTCCTATTAAATCATCTATTTTGTATTCTGAAATATGACAAAATTCATCATTTACAAATGTAATATTTCCTTTAGAATCTGTTTGACTTACTAAAAATGCATTATCACTTAATACTGTTTCTTGACTTATTGACATATTAATTTACCTCGTTATTTGAAATTTTACAGCCTTCTTCTCTTAGTAAATCCAAAGATTCAAACACTATATTTAAGTTTTTCTCTACATTATTAGTAACTGCAAAGACTTGTCCATTTGGATAACCACCTGCATATAAATTAACAGTATCTTGAGTCATCATGTGTACATTTTTATGAGCATCGTATAATTTCTTATAAGTAGGTGATTTTAAGATTTTTTCATCACTTACTGAATCAATCCATTGACCCATTCTACATTCATGATATCCTTTCACTTTAAACGAACTTCCATTCGAGCATAGAGAAAAGTTTGTATCTTTAAATAAAACATGATCAGCTTTTAAAGAACCAAAATCGAATATTTTATCAACATCACAAACTCTATTTTTAGAACTTTCAAAAAAGGCAGTTCTATTAATCACTGTTTCTAATCTTTTTGCTAAATTTTCACTTTTTACAGCCATACTGCTAATTTCAGAAGCAATATTAGCATTATTTTTGGTAACATTGTCAAGTTCTCTAATAGTTGAGCTAATTTCTTCCATTGATATTTCTTGTTGTATTGATGATTTAGCAACTTCATCTATTAATACTATAGTAGATTTAATATTTCCATTTAAAATATTGTATCCATCAATCATTTTATTTGATATTTCTTTACCTTTATTTGCTTTGTTTGAAGCATTTTGAACAATTACTTTAATCTCATTTGCAGCACTTGAAGATCTTGAAGCTAAATTTCTTACTTCTTGTGCCACAACTGCGAATCCTTTTCCAGCTTCTCCTGCTGTTGCAGCTTCTACTGCAGCGTTTAATGATAATATATTTGTTTGAAAAGCAATTTGATCAATAATTTTAATTGCTTGACTTATTGAATTGACTTCATGAGATATTTCATCCATAGATTCTGATGTATTATTTGCAAGTTTAATTCCCATCTCAGCAGAAGTTGTTACATCTAAAGCTAATTTAGACATTTCAGATGAATTTTTATTACTAAGTTTTATATTATCTAGTATTTCATTTACTGATGTAGTTGTATTTTCAAGTGATTTTGCTTGTAATGAAGATGCATCTCCTAATAAGTTTGAACTTTGTTTTAGTATTTTTGATGTTTGCAATAACTCACTTGTACTAATGCTAATTAGTGCTAGAATACCACTTAATGTTTCACCAATATTTTTTGCTCCACTCATAATTGATGCTAATTCTCCGGTTACTCCCTCTTTAGAGTTAACTTCAATATCAAATTTTGCATTTGAAAATGATATTAATACTTCTGATAATAATTTTAAATTTTCTTGTGTACCTTTAATTAAATTATTTATATCACTAGCTACTTCAGTAATTTCATTTGAAAATGCTTCTCCTTTTACTGAAGAATTAAATAATCCAGCATTAGCTCTTCTTACTACTTGCTTTATCTCTTTTAATACTCCCTTATCTAAATTATAACCTTGTTCACTTTTTATTATGTTTTCATTAATAATTTTAGCCATCATACCTATTTCATTATCACTTTCAACAAGTAAATCTATATGTTTATTAGAATCATGATTTTTAAAATAGTTAGCTAAATCATTTTGAAACCCAAAAATTAAATTTTTAATACTATTAGTTAGTACTAAAGTAAATAATAAAGTAATAACACTTACAAATATAATAAATGAAATCATAATAATTAATGCATCATCGTGCATTTTTTTTATTGAACTATCAAAGGCATCTTTTTCTGATTCAAATGTTGAAGTAAGTATTGCTATATCTTTATTATTATTTATTTTATCAATGGAGAGTGCAAAATCATTAGAATGATTAGAATGCTCAATTAAAATTTCAGATAATATGTCTATTTTGTTTATTGAGTAAGCTCCAAACATAATAAATAGTGAAATAAAAAAAATAAAAGACATAAATAATCTTTTACTGATTGTTATATTTGATAGATATTTTATCATATGTTAATTCCTTAGTAAAGTATATATTTCATTTGAAAAGTTTAATAAAATATTACTTCACTTTTGCTTACTAATATTTTCTCTTAACTTATCTTTTTTACTTTTTCTCAATCCTTTGATTGGTGCACTTCCTTTTTGTTTTTGATCTTTTAACTCGCCATCAAATTCAAAACCGTTTATATTTTCAATTAATAAATTAATATTTGCTCTTTTAGATATAAGTTTAAAATGTTCATAATTTTCATTATTTATAAAAGATATTGCCATTCCATTTTTTCCAGCTCGTGCAGTTCTTCCAATTCTATGTACATAATCAGCACTAGCTCTTGGTAAATCAAAATTAATTACACAAGAAATATCATCAATATGTAAACCACGACTTGCAATATCTGTTGCAAAAAGTATTTGTATACTACCATTTTTAAAATCATCTAAAGTAAAACTTCTTTCATCTTGTTCTAAGTTTCCATGAAATGATTCAGCTTGAAAATTATATTTTCTAAATTTTGCTGCTATATTATCACAAGCTCTTTTATTTGACATAAAAACAAGTACTCTTTTCCATGAATGATTTTTTATAAGTTCTCTTAATAAAGTACTTTTATTGTGTGTATTTACGCTAATTGCTCTTTGTTTGATATTTGTTGTTATTATTTCTTCATCTTTTATACTTGTTATATTGGTAATATTTGTGATTTTAGAAATTATATTCTTTATTTTAAAAGGATAAGTTGCTGAAAATAATAAATTTTGTCTTTTTTTAGGTAAGTTTTTTAATATTAGATCTAGTTCATTTTCAAAACCAAGATCTAACATTTTATCTGCCTCATCTAAAACAAAATACTGTACACTTGATAAATCAATTTGCTTTTTATCCATTATATCAAGAAGTCTTCCAGTTGTAGCAACTACAATATCACAGCCTTTTTGTATACTTAAAAGTTGTTGACTTATATTTTCTCCTCCAATAACAGTGACAATATTTAGTTTTACATTAAAAAATTTTGAAAATTTTAAAAAACTATTTGCAACTTGTGTTGATAGTTCTCTAGTTGGAGTTAATGCTAATACTTTGATTTTTGGTTTTTGGGTATTTTGACTTTTTAATATATTTTGCAAAATAGGTAAGACAAAAGAAGCAGTTTTGCCAGTTCCCGTTTGTGATTTCACCATAACATCATCACCTGATACAATAAGTGGGATTACCTTATTTTGTATTTGTGTTGCATTAATATATTTATTTGTATCTAATGCTTTTTGAATTTCATAAGAAAAGTTAAATTTTTTAATTATGAATCTTTTCTTAAAAATTGTGTGCCAATGCCACTACTTGTAAAAAGTTCTAATAAAATACTATGTTCAACCCTTCCATCAATTATATGTGCTTTTTGCACACCATTATTAATTGCATCTAAACAAGAATCTACTTTTGGTATCATACCGCCATGAATAGTTCCATCTTCTTTTAATTTTTTTATATCATCTCTATCAAGTGAAGTTAATAGTTGTTTTTCTTTATTTAATACACCAGTAATATCACTCAAAAACAATACCTTATTGGCCTGTAATGCAGATGCAACTTTAGATGCAACTACATCAGCATTTATATTAAAACCAGGATGATTTGGCTTTTGGCTATTGGCAATAGGTGCAATTACAGGTATAAATCCTTCATCTATTAAATCTAATATCATATTAGAATTAATATTAGTAATATCACCTGTGTATCCAAACTTTCCATTATCTTTTGCTATAGCTTCAATACAAGCAGAATCTTTACCAGATATACCAATAGCTTTTGCTCCATGATGATTTAGCAAAGATACAATATTTTTATTGATATCTCCACTTAAAACCATCTCAGCTACTTTCATAGTTTCTTCACTTGTAACTCTATATCCATCTATAAACTCAGATTTGATATTTAATTTATCTAATAAAACTGATATTTTTGAACCACCACCATGTATTATTACAGGTTTTATACCAACTAATGATAAAAGTACAATATCTTCAGCAAATTTTTCTTGTAATTGTGGACTTGTTTGAGCTGAACCGCCATACTTAATAACTACTATTTTGTTTGAAAATTCTCGTATATATGGCAATGCATCAAGAAGGGTTTTTACTTTATTACTTTTCTCAATCACTATATATTCCTTATATTTTTGTAATTATATCAAAGTTTTACTCAAAATTTACACTACAATAATAAATAGGTATAAGAAAAATAATATTAAATATGATAAGTTTATTTGTAATTTGATTTTTCTTACATTTTATTTTATTATCATTGTGTTTCAAATAAAAATAAAGGATATAAAATGAAAAGATATATTAATTGATAAAAATATTAAAAAACCAGTAATTAAAATTTAATTATGTTACTGGAATTGGCTTGTATATGACAAAGCTAATTATTGTAAACAGTATATTAAGTCAGATTATTATTTTGTAACCATAATGAACAAAGTAGAGTATAAATATTTTTATAAATTATTAATTTTGTATAATGCTGCTCTTTTATTTTATTAAAATAAGATTTTAATAAAATATTTTCTTGTTTTTTACATAGATTAAACTCAATACACAAAGCTGCTAAATCAAAAAAACAATCGTTTTTCCTTGCAAATTCCCAATCTATAAAATAAATGCTATTTTTATTAAATATTATATTTTTTGCATTTAAATCATGATGAGAAAGTACAATATTTTTATCATATTTATTTAGTTTTAAAATATTTAGTTTAAAATTTCGTAAAATTTTTTTTGATTTTTTATCTTTTAATTTTTTCATATAGTATTTATAATCTTCATTAAAATCATGATTTTTAATATCAAATTTTATTTTATGAAGTTTATTTACTTTTGTACTTATATTTTTAATATCATTATTATTAAGTTTGTATTTATGTATTCCTTTTGCGTACTTGCATATCATATAAGTTTTATTATCATCTAAATACAATGGCTTTTTTGCGATATTTTTTTTATATGCTTTTTTTTGGATATTAAACTCAAGTAATCTATTTATATCATTTGATAAATGATTCTTAAATACTCTTACTAAATATTTTTTATTTTTACATTTTAATAAATAATTGTCATTACAAAAACCTTGAGTTTTAAGTAATTTGAAGCTTGTTATTTCTTTATTAATAAATAGTTTATTCTTTTTTAGTTTGTCTATTTGCACACTCATTTTCCTATTTTATTTATACTAAGAATAATATACTAATAATATTGAAATTTTGTTATGTAAATAAATCAATATAAACAAAAATAGCTTTTGTACAATTTAATATTACAAACTCAAATGTAAAAGAAATAATAATATAAATAAAAATTATTTACATATTCTTTTTCATTTAATAGGTATTAATTTTTAAAACTTTTAATCATATTTTTAGCAGCTTCTCTACCGTCAAGTGCAGCAGTTACAGCTAAATCTGCACCTCTTACGCTATCTCCACCTGCAAAAACATTATTAATTGATGTACTATAATCATCATTTACTAATATACCATTCCATTTATCAAGTTTTAGAGATGAATCTTTAATAAACTCAGGTAACTCTTGATCAAAACCTAAGGCTAATATTATAACATCTGCATCTTCTTGATATGAGCTATTTTTTATAATTTGTACTCTTCTTCTTCCTGTTTCATCAGCAGTAGTAAGTTCTGTTTTTTCAAAAATTGCACCTTTATCATTTATGCTAACTGGACTAACATTAAAAATAAAATCAACACCTTCTTCTTTAGAATTTATAACTTCTTTTTTTGATCCAGGCATATTTAATTCATCTCTTCTATATAAGCATTTTACACTTTTTGCATTTTGTCTTATTGAAGTTCTAACACAATCCATAGCAGTGTCGCCACCACCAATTACTATTACATTTTTATTTTTTACATCAATAAAATCTTGTACTTCTTCATTAAATTGTAATTCTTGTACTTTTGTTAAGAAGTCCATAGCAATATGAACATTTGGATTGTCTTGTCCATCTATGTTTGGCATTTTACCTTTAGTTGCACCAATTCCTATAAATACAGCATCAAATTCATTTTGTAATTGTTCAAATGATTTGTCTTTTCCTATTTCACAATTTAAAGTTATTTTAGCTCCTGCTTCTACTAATGTATTTATTCTTCTTACTACTCTATGTTTATCTAGTTTAAAACCTGGGATTCCATAAGTTAAAAGTCCACCAGCTTTACTAGCTCTTTCAAATATTTCAACATCAATACCAGCTCTAAGTAAAAAAGTAGCAGCACTAATCCCAGCAGGTCCAGAACCAATAATAGCTACTTTTTTTCCAATTTTTTCTTTTGTAAATTTTACTTCAAGTCCATTGTCAAAACCTGTTTCTGTTATATATGTTTCAACAGAACCAATTGTTATTGCTCCGTGTGTTTCATTTAATGTACAATCGCCTTCACATAATACATCATGAGGGCAAATTCTTCCTAATATTTCTGGGAATGGTGATGTTTCATTAGCAATATTAAATGCCATTTCTAAATCTTTTTGAGCAGTTTGTTTTAACCATGCTGGAATTATATTATGAAGTGGACATTTATTATGACAATAAGGATCACCACAACCTATACATCTTTCAGATTGTTCAGCTGCTTTGTTTTCATCAAATACTTCATAAACTTCTCTAAAGTCTTTAATTCTACTCATAACACCTCTTTTAGAGGCGTTAATTCTATCTATTTTTGTAAATGCTAACATTTGTTAATCTCCCTCATTTGGATTTAAAGGTAAAACAGTCATACTTTTTGGTTTTACCATCCAAAAGTGTCTAATTTCTGTTCTAAAGTTATCTAAAATATATTTTGCTTGTTTACTTGAAGTTTCACTATAATAATCTTGTATCATTTTTTTTAAATACAATCTTTCTCTTTCTGTATCATCTGTATCTATTCTCAAACCTTCTATAAGCTCTTGATTTATATTATCTATAAAAGTTTTTGTAGTGTCATACATAAATGCTAAGCCACCTGTCATTCCAGCACCAAAATTAATACCAGTATCTCCTAAGTTTACAACAATTCCACCTGTCATATATTCACAGGCATTATCTCCCGTACCTTCAACTACAGCAATACAGCCAGAATTTCTAACAGCAAACCTTTCACCAACGTTAGCTCTAATATAAAGTTTTCCACCAGTAGCCCCGTATAAACATGTATTTCCCGCACCTGAATATTTAGTACCTTCTAAGGTAGTATTGATGATTATTTTACCACCATTCATACCTTTTCCTACATAATCATTTCCTGTACCATTTAAAGTAATATTAATTCCCTTACTTAAAAATGCACCAAATGACTGCCCAGCAGTTCCTTTTAAATTGAAGTTTATAGTTGAATCAGGTAAACCATCATCTCCATACCTTCTGGCAATTTCACCAGATATTAATGCTCCAAAACTTCTATTTAAATTTGAAATAGTAGTATCTATATTTATAGCTCTACTAGGTGTTTTTATTGATTGCATAACTTTTTTAAGTAAATCTTTTTCAAATTCATTTTTATCATAAGGATCATTTGATTCTTTTTGTCTAGTATCAATTCCATCAATCTTTCTCAATACATTAGAAAAATCAAACTTACGTGCCATATCATCATCAATAAGTGTAAGTAAATCAACTCTACCAACAATCTCTTCCATACTTTTATAACCTAAACTCGCCAATATTTCTTGTATATCTGTAGCTAAAAAATCAAAATAATTTATAAGTCTTTCTACTGTACCTGTAAATTTTTCTCTTAATACTTCATCTTGAGTGGCAACACCAACGCTACATTTATTTGTATGACAAATTCTAAGTATTTTACAGCCTAGAAGTGTAAGTACTGATGTACCAAATGCATATGATTCAGCACCCATCATGGCTGCTTTTACAACATCTATTCCTGATTTTAAACCACCATCTGCTTGTACTTCTACAAGTTCTCTTAAATGATTTGCTTTAAGAGCATTATGCGCTTCGGTTAGTCCTAATTCCCATGCATTACCTGTATATTTAATAGAAGTAAGAGGTGCAGCACCTGTACCACCATCGGCACCTGATATTACAATTTTATCAGCGTATGCCTTAGCAACACCAGCTGCAATTGTACCAACACCAATAGTTGATACAAGTTTTACCGTTATTTTGGCTTTTGGATTTACTTGTTTTAAATCAAAAATTAATTGTGCTAAATCTTCAATAGAATAAATATCATGATGAGGAGGAGGGGATATTAGTGTAACTCCTGGTGTAGTATGTCTTAGAGTGGCTATATACTTCGTAACTTTTTTTCCAGGTAATTGTCCTCCTTCACCTGGTTTTGCTCCTTGAGCTACTTTTATTTGTAATTCATCTGCACTTACCAAATATCCAGGAGTTACACCAAATCTTCCTGATGCTATTTGTTTTATTCTTGAATTTTTAAGTGTATTAAATCTTTTTGGATCTTCTCCACCTTCGCCTGAATTTGAAGATCCACCTATAGTATTCATAGCAATTGCAATCGCCTCGTGTGCTTCAATAGAAATAGAACCACAAGACATAGCAGCAGCTGCAAATCTTTTATATATTTCACTTTTTTCTTCAACTTGAGTAATATCAATTGCTTTTTTATCGCTATTAAATTTAAAAAAATCTCTTATAAATTTTTTATCTCTATTTTCTATTAATGATTTTAATTTATCAAAATCATGTATATCTTCTTCTTGAGAATTTTTATTATGAATTGCATGCGCAACTTCAGGAGCATAATCATGATATTCATTTCCTTCAAGATGCTTATAAAAACCACCCATATTTATAGGAAACATTGTTTTATTATCATTATAACTTTCAAAATGAAATTTTTGTATTTTTTTATCAATATCTTCATAAGTTAAACCAGATAAATCAGATTCAGCACCTGAAAAACAATCATTAACTATACTATCATCTAATCCCAATACATCAAATAAGGCAGAATTTCTATATGAGGCAATAGTCGCTATTCCCATTTTGGACATAATTTTTAATAATCCATTATTAATTGATTTTTGTGTATTTTTTAACTTAATTTGTAATTCATATTTAGTTAAATTTTTTCTTTTGAAATAATCAACAACAGAAGCATACATCATATATGGATAAATAGAAGTAGCACCAAACCCTATCATAACAGCTGCAGCATGAGGATCATAAACTTCACCACTTATTACAACTATTGTTACCTTATTTCTTATTGAATTATTTAATAAAGAAGTATTTAAGTGTCCTATAGCAAAGGCCATTGGTATTACTTTTAAACTTTCATCTACATCTCTATCATCAAGTATTACTATTTTAACACCATCATTTTTAACAGCATCAACAATTGAAGCACTTAATTTTTTAAGAGAATCTTCTAAATTATTAGTGTAAGTTGTAGTAAATATTTTATTTTTATAACATTCATCATATCTTTCATGATCAACATTACCAAATGACGTTAATACTTCAAATTTTTCTTGCATTAAGATTGGACTAATAGATTTTAATCTTTTAGCATAAATTGGATTTTCATCTAAGATATTTTGGATTGATCCAAAACCTGTGTTTAAACTCATTACAACTTTTTCTCTATATGGATCTATAGGTGGATTTGTAACTTGAGCAAACTTTTGTCTAAAAAAATCTGTATAATTTCTTTGAACATTGGAAAAACAAGCAAGTGGTGTATCATCACCCATTGAACCAGAAGGTTCCTTACCATCTTTAGACATTGGGATTATCATTTGGTCTAATACTTCGTATGTAATGTTAAAAATTTTTTGTTTTTCATGTAAGTTTTGTATATTGTAATCTTGTGTGGAAATAAATGTTTCTTCTGCAAATTCTTGTAAAAATTTCATACCTTTATTTAGCCATTGATTATAGTTTTGAGATGATTTGATGTATTGATTTATATCATCATCTTTAAATACTTTACCATGTACTAAATCTACACCAATCATTTGACCAGATTGTAATCTACCTCTATCAAGTATATCTTCATCAGGTATTAAAACAGTACCATACTCAGAAGTTATAAAAATTCTATTATCTTTTGTAATAACATATTTTGATGGTCTTAATCCATTTCTATCTATTAAACAACCTATATGTCTTCCATCAGTTAAAGAAACAGCAGCTGGCCCATCCCAAGCTTCCATTGTAGTTGAAGTATATTCATAAAATGCTCTTAATTCAGGATCCATATGTGGAGAATTTTGCCAAGGTGCAGGTACTAAACTTCTAGCAGTCTTAAAAAAATCACCACCATTTACTATCATAAATTCAAACATATTATCTAAAGATGCACTATCACTCATACCTTCTTGTAATATCGGAAAAATTCTATTTAATTCTTCTTGTGTAAATATTGCTGATTTAATTACTTCTGATTTAACTTTTGTATTAAATCTATTTGCACCAATTGAATTAATCTCACCATTGTGTGCTACACCTCTAAAAGGTTGAGCCAACCTCCATTTTGGTAATGTATTAGTAGAAAATCTTTGATGAAACAAAGCAAATGAAATTTTAAATGTTTCATCTTCTAAATCTTTATAAAATTGCTTAATTGTTGTAGGCATCACTAAGCCTTTATAAGAAATTACACTTGAAGAAAATGTTGGAATGTAAAAATCATCTTCATCTTTTAATTCATGTTCACATTCTTTTCTAACTAAATACAACATTGCATCAAATCTTTTTGATGAAATAATAGAATTTGGGGTAACGAAAATTTGAATAATATTTGGTAAACTATTTAATGCAAATTCACCTATAACACTAATATCTATTGGTACTTCTCTTGTAAAAAGAACTTTTAAGTCATTGGCTTCACAATGACTTTTAAATATTTCAATTTGCTTATTATTTTGCGAAAAAATCATCGCAATAGCATAAGTTTTTGGTAAATTTATTCCCTCATTACTAGCTTTTGCTCTCATAAATTCATCAGGAATAGATACAAGTAATCCACTTCCATCTCCTGATTTTCCATCTGCTGCTATTGCACCTCTATGCATCATTCTTTCTAACGATGTTATGGCATCTTCTAGATTTTGATGAGTTGGAATATTGTTTAAATCAGCTACTAATCCAAAACCACAGTTATCTTTAAACGCTGTAAGTTTATCTAAGTTAGATGCCATTTTTATCCTTTTTTGTGTGATATAATTTATTGGATAATATCTAATGTATGGTTAAAACTTAGTTAAATGGACATTGATTTAGTTTGGGCATAATCTTAATGAAATTATTATATAGTATATAATATTTACAAAAAGGCTAGGTTAAATATGAGTAAAAACAAATACGAGGTACAAAATAATGCTGGTTATTTAGCTAAATCATTTTTAAATAATCCTCTTACAGCAATCTTTGCATTTGCTATTATCGCCTTAGGATATATATCTTTAGAAATGATGCCAAGAGAAGAAGATCCTCAAATTGCAGTTAGTGGTGATTCCATACTTGTATCTATCTCTGGTACTTCTCCTAATGAAATTGTCAATGCAGCATTGAAACCACTTGAAAGAAAAAAGAGTGAAATCAAAGGAATAAAAGACATATACAGTACAGCAATGCAAAATTATGGTATGTTAAATATTCAATATTAAATAGGAGAAAATAGAGAATCATCAAATTTAAAACTTTATGATAAAGTTATGCAAAATATGGATAACTTACCAGGGGGGGGTGTTAGGTTACCTATAGTAAAACCATTCGATATTGATATAGATGTTCCTATATTGATGTTTTTACTTATGGTTATGTATTATAAATCATTTGCATTAAGTGGAAT
>CAZEXK010000030.1:0-1542 GCA_964516815.1 uncultured Helicobacter sp.
ACTTTTTCATAGGAGAAAATACTCCGCCATCTATTGAATTTGTTGTGTGTTAGATACTTTTTCATTTTCCATCATAAGTTCACTAATACTCAAATCATTTTCAATACATAATGACATTAACTCTTTAGCACTTGAAAAACCATAAGGTATTTGAATTTCATCGCTATTGTCTATTTTATTATTTATGTTTAGGCTCTTACTTGCCCACTTCCGATTATTTTAAACTTATATGTTGTTAATTCATTTATGCCCATTGGACCTCGTGCATGAAGTTTATTCGTAGAAATACCAACTTCTGCTCCAAATCCAAATTGTCCTCCATCTGTAAATTGTGTACTAGCATTTAAGTATACACAAGCACTATCAACTTCATTTAAAAATTGTTCTGCACTTGTATGATTTTCAGTAATTATTGCATCACTATGTCCTGATCCATACTTTCTTATATGTTTTATAGCATCATTTGTATTTTTTACAATTTTTATTGATAAGATATTATCTAAATATTCTGTATACCAATCATCTTCGCTAGCTTTACTAGTATTTATAATTTGATTTGTTTTATCACATGATCTTAATTGGGTATCGAATTTTTTAAATTCTTGTTGTAATAAAGGCAATATCTGTTTAGCTATATCTTCATGTACTAATAAAGTTTCCATAGCCCCACATATACCTGTTCTTCTGCATTTCGCATTTATACTAATACTTATTGCTTTTTTAATATCAGCATCTTTGTGTATAAATGTATGGCATAAGCCTTTATCATGTTTTATGACTGGCACTGAAGAATTACTAGTTATATATTTGATTAGTCCTTCTCCACCTCTTGGAATAATCAAATCTACAAAGTTATCTTGTTTTATGAGTTCTGTTACTCCTTGTCTAGTTGAATCAGGTAAAAGTGATATCATCTCTTTTTCTAAATTATTATCTTTTAATACATCTTGAAGTATTTTAGCTATGATTTTATTTGAATTTTCAGCTTCTTTTCCACCTTTTAAGATACAAACGTTACCACTTTTAAAACACAATGCTGCAGTATCACTTGTAACGTTTGGTCTGCTTTCATAAATAATTGCAATTACTCCAATTGGTACAGATACTTTTTGTATATTCAAAGAAGTATCGCTTATCCAACCATCTATTATTTTGCCTAATGGATTTTTTAAAGCTGCAATATCTTTTATAGCATTACTCATATCTTTGATTCTTTCATCAGTTAATAAAAGTCTATCTTTTAATGCTATACTTAAATTATTTTGCTTTGCTAAATGCATATCTATTTCATTTTGTTTTAGTATAAGAGCAGCATTTTTTTCTAAAGCATTTGCCATTTGTATTAGTATTTTATTCTTAATATCGCTACTTAGTGTTGATAATATAGATGATGATGACTTAGCTTTTGCTAAAAAATTTTCCATTTTAAACCTTTATTTTTAATAATTATATATTATCCAAATTTTGATGATTTAATTTAGTTTATTACCTTAAATCACTAAGAAAGGTTTAAACTGTTTCAATACTCTTTCATCTTGACTT
>CAZEXK010000030.1:1642-9645 GCA_964516815.1 uncultured Helicobacter sp.
AAATGTATGTCTTAATGAAGAAATTTAAGCTCTTATACCCTTTGTACCTTCAATCCAAGAAACTGGAATTTCATAATTTGCAGCACCCATAATCATTGCTACAATCATACCTCTTGAAGAACTATCTCCTCCAACTTTTGCATTTTGTATCATTGCTTCTTTAAAATTGTCATATTTTATAAGTAAATGAACAGTACCCTCAAAACCACCATTAACATTACAAGCTATTCCAAAACCTCTTAAAGCTATGTCAGTATCTTGTGATTTACTCTGTATTGCTGTATCAAAAGATTTATTAATTAAACTTGGAACTTGTTCATTTTTAATAGCATTTTTAATACTAGTTCCATTTGCAACTTCATATAAAATAGAAGCGAAATAACTAGCTACATTTAAAACAGTATGGTCATTGTGTGTAAATGCAATAAATTCAGAAACATTTAATAAAAACTCATCTTTAGATGAACTTACATATAATAAAGGAGAAATACTGCCAACTATTGATAAATCAGATGATGTAGAACCTTTAGTTTGTGATATATCATTTTGTAATATTTCTAATGTCTTTTTAGAAGATCCATCTATATAGCCTTTAAATGATTGCATTTTTTCAAACCACATATCTTTATATGTGTTTATGTCAAATGAATTGTTATTTTGTATATAAATCTCTAACCATTTAGCATGATCGCCATAATGTGTAAAATCACCTAATTCTTTACCATTGTGATATTTTGAATATGGTTTACTCAATTCATCCCAATTGATATTAAGATTTTTAAGTTCATTTTCATCATATATCCAATGAGAACCAAGAAGGTAAGTGTCTGCTACTAAAGCAGCTTGTATTGCATTTTTTATATTAGTATTATTCATAGTTTTTCCTTTTAGCTAACTATAATTATAGTGAAATAATAAATAAAAAGGCATAAAGTTAATATAAGTGTTAATTATTTCCATCAATTATATTTGCTCTAAATGTGATAAGTTTAAATTCATTACAAGATTGATTAATGACTATTGGTCTACAACATACTTCGCAATCTTCTATATACTCTTGATTTGATAAATCAGGGTCTAATAACATAGATATTTTTTCCCAGCAATAAGGGCATATAAAAAAGTGTTCGTACATATTAATTCCTTTTATTTTACATAGTATATAAAATATAAAATAAATAGTAAATGATTTTTAATTTATTTGAAAAATAAATTTAATAAATATTAAATCAAGGCAAAGCCTTGATTTGAATATTAGTGAGAAGAAGCTTCACCAGCTCCACTTGGGATTCTAATACTTTCAACAAGTTCTTGAATCTCAACAGGAGGCGGAGGTGTAGCTCTTGAAACGAAGTAAGCTACTACGAAGTGTAAAATCATACCTATTGTTCCAATACCAGTTGGAGCGATTCCAAATAAGTAATCTTCTTTAACTCCACCAAAGAATACAAAATAAACAATGTAAATAAATGTAAATGATAGACCAACTACCATACCACTTATTGCACCCTCTTTATTCATTCTTTTATCAAATATTCCTAATATAATTACTGGGAAGAATGATGCTGCTGCTAAACCAAATGCAAATGCCACAACTTGTGCAACAAATCCAGGAGGATTTATACCTAGATAACCAGCGACCAAAATAGCAACAACAGCTGCAACTCTAGCTAACATAAGTTCAGTTTTTTCACTTAATGTTGTTTTTCCAGTTTCTTCATCTTTATAAATAACTTGACCAAATAAATCATGCGAAATTGAAGAAGAAATAACTAGTAACAACCCAGCTGCAGTAGAAAGAGCTGCTGCTAATCCACCAGCTGCCATAAGTGCAATTACCCAGTTTGGTAAGTGAGCAATCTCAGGATTGGCAAGTACCATAATATCTCTATCAACATAAATTTCATTTACAATTTTTTTGTCACTAGCGTTTTTACTAATTTCATCAGCACTTAGAGCAGCTTTTGCATTAGTAGTCAATCTTTGACCGCTTGTTCCTCTTTTATCACCATCGAAATTAGGTTTACCTTTAGCTCCATCAAATGCTGCACCAGCTGCATATTGAATTTTACCATCGCCATTTCTATCATTCCACGCTAATAATCCACCATTTTCCCAAGTTTTAAACCATGCACCATCATTAACAGTACCATCACTTCTTAATTGTTTACCATCTACAAATTGTTCATAAGTAACATTTTGTGTGTTAGCAATTAAGTTAACTCTTGAAAATGCTGCAACTGCAGAAATAGATGTATACATAACAGCAATAAATACTAATGCCCAACCAGCAGAAATTCTAGCATCTTTTACTTTAGGTACTGTAAAGAATCTTACAATAACATGTGGTAAACCAGCAGTTCCAGCCATAAGTACAATAGTTAACATAAACATGTTGAATATTGAACCAGGTTCAGTATAATTATTAAATCCTAAGTCAGATACAGCTTGATCTAATGCATGCATTAAATAAGTACCTTCAGGTATTATTCTAACCCCAGAATCAAAAGCAAATGTAGTTTGAGAAAAAATTCCTACTTGTGGTAAGAATGAATTAGTAACTTGTAATGAAAGGAAAATTGCAGGTACAGTAAATGCAAAAATCATAACAATATATTGTGCAACTTGTGTATATGTAATACCTTTCATTCCACCTAAAACAGAATAAATAAATACAATACCCATACCAAGCATTACACCTGTATTAACATCAACTTGTAAGAATCTTGAGAAAACAATCCCAACCCCTCTCATTTGACCAGCAACATAAGTAAATGATATAAAAATAACTGCAATAACTGCAATTGTTCTAGCTACATTTGAATAATATCTGTCACCAACAAAATCAGGAACAGTAAATTTACCAAATTTTCTTAAATAAGGTGCTAGTAATAATGCAAGTAATACATATCCACCAGTCCAACCCATTAAATAAGCTCCACCATCACTACCTTTGAAAGCAATAATACCAGCTAATGAAATAAATGACGCAGCACTCATCCAATCAGCTGCAGTTGCCATACCATTTGCAACTGGAGGAACACCACCACCTGCTATATAAAATTCTTTAGTAGAACCCGCTTTTGCCCAAATGGCAATACCAATATAAATAGAAAATGAAACTCCTACAAATATATAAATTAAAGTTTGTAATTCCATATTATCTCCTACTCGTCTACGCCGTATTTTTTGTCAATATTACCCATTTTTACAATATATACGAATATAAGTACTACAAATGAATAGATTGAACCTTGTTGTGCGAACCAGAATCCTAGTTTAACACCACTTATTTCTATCATATTTAACTGATTTATAAATAAAACTCCACAACCTAGTGAAACTATAAACCAAACAACTAAAAGCTTTAGTATCATTGTGATATTTTCACTCCAGTATTCTTGTGCTTTTTTTGCATCCATTTAAACTCCTTTATTAATTATTTAATTAAATAAATTAACTAACAATAATACTACTTCTCAATTATAGCAATAACATAGCAAATACTTTGATTATGTATATTTTTAATTATTATGTAGATTTAGGGTATAAATGATACAAATATTAGATTATTTTGCTATATCTTTTTATTTTGTAACCAAGGCCTTTTTGGTTAACTATGAAGTCTTCATTTAGTATTTTTCTAAGTCTTGATATTTCAGTTCGTATAGTTGCATCACTTACAATATTATGATCCCAGACATATTGCCTTAATAAATCTACACTCATTGTATTGTTTATATTTGAGCATAAACATTTAATAATATCATGTTGTTTCTTTGTTAATTCTTGTTTTTGTTTATTATAGTGTAAGGTTTTTGTTGTCTTAGAGTAAGAATAGTTTTGACTCAAAATAATATGTTCATTTTCATATGTTATTTTTTCATTTTGTATTTTTTCTATTCTTATAGATAATTCTTTTAAATGAAATGGTTTTTTAATATAATCAGATGCACCTAAATCAAAAGCTTTGCTTATACTTGTGATATCTATTGATGCTGTTATAAATAAAACAGGAGTGAAACAATTAGTACTTTTAATCTGTAAAAATAAATCCAAACCATTAATACCAGGAACATTTATGTCAAATAAAAATAAATCATAGCAATTATTTTGTATCTCTTTAAATGCTTGTTTTCCATTTGAAAAGACTAGACATTCATGTCCTAAAGTTATTAAATATTCTTGTATTGAATTTTGCAACATAATTTCATCTTCTAATAATAATATTTTCATTTTAGTCCTTAAATGTATATGTAAAAGAAGTTATATTTTCTTTAGAGCTTAAATCAATTTGAACATTAGTTTTATCACATATTTCATTAATAATGTCCAATCCCATACCAAATCCTTCAGTAAGTGTATTTTCTCTATAATATCTTTTAAATACTTCTTGAGTATTTTTAATAGTATCAGATTGATTAATTATTTCAAACAATATTAGATTATTTTTTATTTTAAGGCTTATGTTTATTGAAGTATTTTGATATGAATAATTGATTGCATTTGAAATAGAATTGTCGCATATTCTTTGTAACTGAATATCATTAAAGTTTATGTTTATATTTTCTTGTATATTTGTTTTAATTGTTAGCATATTTCCTATTGCAATAGAATCAAAAAAATCAATCCTAGAAATTAAAAAATCAGAAAAATTTATAATTTCTTTCTCATATGTAATTCTATCTTTTTTAATTAAATATGATAAATCATTGTATATATTGTGTATTATTTTTGATGCAGCTTCAATTTTATTTAGATATTGGTTGTGTGAATATCTTAATTTAAATAAATCAATATTTGCAATCATGATACTTAAAGGCGTATTTATTTCATGGATGGCATTTTTTATAAAGATATCTTGATTTTGTACTAACTGCAAAGCGTATTCTTGTGAACTTTGTAGCTTTTTAGTTCTACTTTGTACTTTTTCTTCTAAACTTGCATTTAAATATTTTAATTCTTTTGTCATATTGTTTATATTTTTGCTTACAGTTTTGAACTCATCAAAAGTTAACTGTTCATAATCAATTAAATCAATTTTATGTAAAGTATCTATAATAATTTTAATATCTTTTTGTATTAAAGAAGTAAAGTATTTATATATTAAAGTACCAGCAATTAATAACACAATAGATATAAATAATATTTGCAATACATAAGACAATACTTTTTGTTTGTATAAATGTTTTCTTTGTTTTATTACTTTTTGTATTTCATCCAAATATACACCACTACCAACCATCCAATTCCAAGGTTTAAATGAATTTGCATATGATATTTTTGCTTCAAGAGTATTTGTTGTAGGTTTGTTCCATACATATTTTACATAACCTCCCTCTTTTTTTATTGAAATATTTATTAGTTCTTTTATTACTTTCTTGCCGTTTGGATCAGAAAAATCAATTAAATTTTTTCCTGCATTCTTTTTAAAAATAGGATCAGCTATATTTATTCCATTAAAGTCGTATATAAATACATACCCAGAACCATTATTTTTATTTCTCATTTGTTCTATTGCATCTATTATTTCTTCTTGTAAAGCAAGTAATGATTTGTTTTTTCTATCTTTATTATATTTGTAATTTATAAAACTAAGGGCTCTTTGAGTTTCTTTTTTTATAAATATTTTTTGTGAATTAAAGTAATCCTTTTCTAGTTTATTTACATCTTTTATATAGTCATTGTATGTAGTAATCAAAGCAATAAATATAAACAATATTGCTAATAAAGATACAATATAAAAACTAATCTTATTAATTTTATATATATTTTTATTGTAAAATAAAGTATATGTCATATATCAAAACCCACGATACTTATTAGGTATAATTATCTCATCTTTTAGTATATTTGACATATTTAATTGTGCAATTAATTTATCTTTATCTCTTGGCAATATTCCTTTTAAATGTAAAGAATTTGATGCATGGTTTGACCTAAATATTATTTTATTTTTAGCTTCTATATTCTCTAAAAACATTTTTTGTTCATTTAATATCTCATAATCATTTTGAGCTATAAAGTCATCAAAACTATTATAAAACCTTTGTTTTATTGTGTCATCTAGTCCTAATTGTAGGGTAGAAAGATAATTTATTTTTGAATTGTTGACTATATTTGCTGTATGTTTTGCATGAACTGATGTATATGCTATACCACCAATACCTAATATAATAGTTGCTGATATTTTTATGTCTGCATCGCTTAGTTTATTAAGTGCAGCTATTATTTCTTGTGAGTTTACACCTTTTTTTATTTTTTTTAATATTGTATCATGTCCTGATTCAATACCAATGTACATCAAACTTAATTTATTTTGCTTTAACATTAATAAATCTTCTTGTGATTTATTTTGTATATTTTGTGTTGTTGCATATAAGGAAACTCTTCTTAATGAAATAAATTTTTTTTGTAAGTATATTAGTATTTTTAACAAGACACTTGTTTGTAAAACTAAAGCATCACCATCGGCTAAAAATACTTTAGTAGCAAGAGGATTTTGTTTACTCAAAAAATCTATTTCAATAAACAAGTCATCGAGGTTCCGTTGTTTAAAGCCCTTAGTTGTGTACATAGAACAAAAAGTACATTCATTATATGAACATCCATAAGTAACTTGAAGTATTACGCTCAATGCTTCTGCTGGTGGTCTATATAATGGATCTAGATAGGCTATCATAATATTTTTTTAAATTTCACTTTTTTCATATAACTATAATATCAAATATATGTAAAAAAAAAGCTAAATAGCATCGTATACAATGCTTATGAGTTTGATGTAAAAATAAATAACTCAAGTTTTTGAGTTATTTATTATGTTTATAAAGCTTGTAAGGCTTTTATTACATCTTGAACATTATCAAATGGAATATGCACTTTCCACTCAGGATTATTAGCATCTCCTTTTAAATTTATACCAATGCTAGCAACACTGTGGCTACCTGCTCCATAAGGTTCATTGATTTTTTCTATACTTATTACACCTTTTTTTGTTCCGCTTAATGCTATTACTTGTGACATTATATTTCCTTGTTTTTAATTATGTAGTGTATTGTTTAATTTCTTAAAATACATTAAAATTCTAATTCTAAAACAATAGGACAATGATCACTTCCTAAAACTTCATTTAAGATGTATGCATCTTTGATATTTTCTTTTAAGTCTTCACTTACATAAAAATAATCAATTCTCCAGCCTACATTGTTATTTCTTGCATTTGCTCTATATGACCACCAAGTATACGCACCTTCTTGATTTTGATTTATGTGTCTAAAAGTATCAATATATCCACAAGATATAAGTTTATCCATCCATTCTCTTTCCATTGGTAAAAAGCCAGATATTTTTTCATTAGCTTTTGGTCTTGCTAAATCTATAGCATTGTGTGCAGTATTTACATCTCCACAAACAATTATAGATTTACCTTGTTTTTTCAAATCTTCACAATATGCTAAGAATCTGTCATAAAATTGCATCTTATATACTAATCTTTCCTCTTTACTTTGTCCATTTGGAAAATATACATTAAAAAGTACAATATTTTTATCTTTTAAAGTAAAATGAATTTCATTTATTCTTCCTTCATCTAAAACATCAACTGCTTGGCAATTTCCTTGAAAACTTAATTCAACATCACAAAATAATGCCGTACCAGAGCGTCCTTTTATTGCACTTTGAGAACCTGTGATATTTTTAAATTCTTTTTTAAAAATGCTTTTTGGTATTTGTTCTATCATTGATTTTGTTTCTTGTATACCCAAAAAATCAATAGAGTCCTCATCCACCCACAATAATGCTTCTTTTTTGTCTACTGCTCTTATTCCATTTACATTCCATGAAATAAATTTATATGTATTTTTCAAATTTTAATCCTTTTATAAAAGCATATTAGCAAAGTTTGTATTAGATTATAAAATATTTTAATACAAAGGATAAATTATGCTAAGTTTATGTTATATTAATTTTGAAGTAATATCAACAAAGGTACAAATTTTAAATAA
>CAZEXK010000030.1:9745-15242 GCA_964516815.1 uncultured Helicobacter sp.
TTATTTGTTATAACATAATAATCATATATACTTATACAGAAATCATTTTTAACATACTTATTAGATATATATGTTTCAAATCATAATTAATTTAATTAACCATTCTCTAAAATTAAAGTTATTGAAAGTAAATATGTTTATAAACATATTAAATATTTTGTTATTATATTTTAGCGTA
Source organism: uncultured Helicobacter sp. (assembly GCA_964516815.1). Lineage (GTDB taxonomy): Bacteria > Campylobacterota > Campylobacteria > Campylobacterales > Arcobacteraceae > CAIJNA01. Next base: position 9,924 of record CAZEXK010000030.1, read on the forward strand.
TAATAAGCGTGTATCTACCATTTTTTATGATATAATAATTCATATCAATTCAGGATGAGTAAATTATGGCAAATGAAGTAAAATATAAAAATGGTTTAGTAGAAATAGAAAAGTCTCCCAAAGATGGCGAAAGTTTAATAGTATTTGCAAGGCCAGGGGATAAAGTTAATATTAAGATAAAAGATTTTGATCTTGATAAAGCAGAGATTAGATTAGCTGGTGGAGATATTATTATGTCAACTCCAAATGGAGGATCATTAACATTTGTTTCAATGTCATTAATGGCATATGATAAACAAGTACCATTATTTTACACTATTAAAACTGGACCTAAAGCAATTACACTGAATGATATCCTTGCTAAAATTGATGAAATAAATTCTATACCAATAAATTCTGTAATTACTCCTGATGATATAGAAATAATTGAAGAAGCTACATTAGATGAAGATTCTTCAGCAACAGTAACTTCTTTATTAGGTGATATTTCAAAAGCAATAAAATCAAGTGATGTTACGATTCCAGGAGTTACCCCACCTAAAAGAATAAGTGATCATCCAGAAGAACAAGAAGAATTATCAATACCTAGAAATAGTGATGAAGCACCAGCTGTTCCAAAAGGTACTCCAAATCCAAATGATGTTGAAGGAATAAGACCAACAATTGATATTAAAGTAGATATTAAGCATATAAATTTAGAAACAAGAGATCCCAGCGAAGAAGAAATAACAAATAATGATTCAATAACATCTGATGATAAGGTACTTGTTGTTGATGGTTCAGGTGGAACAGAATATTCAAATTCAACAACAATAAATCCAAATCTTTCTGATTTGCATTTACAATTAAAAGGTGAAACTATTGATTATTCTCATGTAAAAAGTGGTGATTACGACAAAATGATCATAAATGCTGATAATTCATTATATATTAATAAAGAACAAACTTCAAGAACTTTAACTGTATCACCATCACAACCAGAAGGTTATGCAATAACTGAACTAATAATCAAAGGTTTACCAGATGGTATTGAAATCATAAATGCTAGTAAGAATAGTAATGGAGATTGGGTTATCAAAGAAGCTGTATATGATAGTGAGGGAGAACTAGAAACACCTGGTTATACGATTAATAGTACAGGATCAATAGACTTAATATTGAGATATGATAGAACTTTAGATACAAAATTTGAAGTTACAATTGAAGTTACAAGTGAATTTAACATGTCAAATGTTAGTGATGCAAATAAAGATACTGTAAAAGAACCAATAAATTCAAATAAAGTTATTTTAGGAAAATTATCATTTGGTGTTAATATTAGAGAATTAGATAAAGATGATAAAAATACATCAAAATTTGAAACAGTAAGTGGTAAAAAGGAACATACAAGCGGATATGTTCTTGCTACTAATTTAAACGATAATTTTATTAAAACAGGTGATGTAGATACTGAAGTTATAGGTTCAGTGGTTAATGACACGATAATTGCACAAGGTGGTGATGACACATTAAATGGTAATGATGGTGATGATACTATCCAGGGTGGAAAAGGTGATGATATTATTGATGGTGGAGCACATACTAATGCAAGTGATGGAGGTCAATCATTAATTGATGCTATTAATTCAATAGCAGGAAAGGGTGACTGGGCTGATTATTCATATATGAATGAGATTGTAAATGATAGTGGAAAAGGTGTACACATAGATTTACAAAGCGGAACAGCACGTGATATTGATGATGGAACATTAGTAGGAAATGACACAATCAAAAATATTGAACACATGAAAGGAAGTAATTATAATGATACTTTTATTGGAACAACAGGAAATAATACAATAAATGGTGGAGATGGAATTGATACAGTTGATTATACTTATGTAAGTAGTCATGGCTTAACTGTTGATTTACAAAACAATAACTCAACACATGGTGCAGAAGATAATGATACTTTAGAAGAAATTGAAAATGTTATTGGTTCAGGATATAACGATACAATAATAGGTGATGGAGAAGTGAATTTCCTAGAAGGTAAAGCTGGTGATGATACATTTATAACAGGAAATGGAGATGATACAGTAGATGGTGGAGAAGGAAATGATACTATTGATTATTCTAAAAACAATGGTATAGAAGTAGAATTAGGAGAAGCAGATACATACGCAGAAGTAAAAATTGGTGAAACTGAAACAGATAATATTAAAAATATTCAAAATGTAATTGGTTCACAAAATGATGATTTAATAACAGGAAATAGTGAAGCTAATACTTTAACAGGAAATGCAGGTGATGATAAATTTTCCGTATCTTTGGGTGATGATACAATTGATGGAGGAGAAGGAAGCGACACGGTTGATTATTCTAAATGGAATGAGGGTGGATTAAGTATTACATTAAATGAAAGTGATTTAGCTGATTTTACTTTAGATGGAAATAGCAAAGTAGATAGTATAACAAATGTAGAAAATGTTATTGGAACAAGTAAAGATGATATTATAAAAGGTGATACAAAAAATAATACACTTGATGGTAGTTTAGGAAATGACAAATTAAGTGGTGGAACTGGAGAAAATACATTAAATGGTGGTAGTGCTGTAACTACTATAGAAATAAATACACTTGTACAAACAACTGTGTCATTATCTTCAAGTTATGCAATAACAATAGGTAATACAAATATAGAATTTACTTTATTAGAAGGCACTCCATACACAAAAGAAGAAATATACACACAATTAAAAACATTATTTGATGCAAAGGTATTAACTGGTGAAATTGAAGAAGGAACTACTTTAGAAATAGTTGACGGAAAATTAGTAATAACAACAGAAAAGACAGTAAGTATAAATAGACTAGAGATGAGTTTAAGTGGTGGAGATACTGTTGATTATACAGATGTTACTGAAGGTATTAGAGTTGATTTGTCAAATACACAAGCCCAAGATACATACACAAATACAAAAGATACATTTAAAAGTATTGAAAATGTAATCGGAAGTAATTATGTAGATGAAACTTTAGATGAAACTGGTAAAACAATATATGAAGATATTATAATTGGGGATGCTGGAGACAATACTATATTTGGTTTAGCAGGAGATGATAGTTTATCTGGTGGTGCTGGTAATGATTATCTTTCAGGTGGAGATGGTGATGATAAATTAAAAGGTGGTGCTGGTAACGATGTTTTAGATGGTGGAGCAGGAAATGATACTGCTGATTATTCTGATGCAACTGAAGATTTAGTTGTTGACTTAAACAATACTACTGATGGTAGTACTACTGAAATAAGTGCGACACTTGGAAAAGATAAATTTATTTCTATTGAAGGGATTGAAACTGGAAGTGGAGATGATATATTAATAGGAAATAGTTCTGCAAATACTTTAATAGGTGGTTCAGGAGATGATACTTTATCTGGCGGTGGAGCTAGTGAAGGAGTTGATTATTTAGATGGTGGAGATGGTATTGATTTTGTAAGCTTTGCAAATGCTGATTCTGGAGTTAGTGTTGATATGAGTATTGAAGGTACACAAACTGTAAATGATACTTTAGGAGATATTAATATAAGAAATATCGAAAATCTAGAAGGTAGCTCTCATGATGACACACTAGGTGGAGATGACTCTGATAATAAAATCATAGGAAGAGAAGGTGATGATATTTTAAGAGGAGGCGGTGGTAATGATGTTTTAATTGGTGGAGATGGAGTTGACACTGTTGATTATAGCCCTTCTGGAAACAGTAAAGATAATATTGTTAATGGAGTAGAAATTGACTTAACAAATAGATTTCATCAAGTAAATAATGATGGTAGTGGAGCAATTGATACTATATATGATATAGAAAATATCATAGGTTCATCGTACAATGACACTATAAAAGGAGCTAATTTAAGTTCTTTTTTGATTGATGATTTATCAGAAATAATGACTGCTAAAATAGAAGGAAATGCACAAGAAGCTGACAAATTAAAATTAGAATTAACAATAAAGGGTGCAGATAATATAGTAAGTACAAAAGAATATATATTTACAAATGGAAGTAAGGAAGTTAAAAATGCATTGGGTGTTATATTATTTACACTTACTGTTGCATTTACACAAGATACAAAAGCTAGTAGTATTATTGAACTAATTAACAATGATGATGACTTTTTTGCTATACAAACTACATCTGGAATATATATTGAATCAAAAGTTGCAAATGCAGATATAAGTATAGATATAACACACGAAAAAAACTCCACTAGTAATACTAATGATAATAAAACATACAGTAATTCAGGAACATTGGATAATACCATAGAAGGTGGACAAGGTGATGATACAATTGACGGTGGTGCCGGCGATGATGTTATTTATGGGGACTTACAAGAAAATGGTATAGACGTAAGTACTAGTACAAATACTGATGAGAATATTGATGGAAATGATATTTTAAGAGGTGGAGATGGAAATGATACTATATATGGAGCAGCAGGAGATGATACTCTTTATGGAGATGCAGGAAATGATACTTTATATGGACAAGAAGGTGATGATGTTTTAGATGGTGGAGCTGGTGATGATGAATCTTATGGGGGAGATGGAGATGATACTCATAAAGGAAGCGCAGGAGATGACATTATTGATGGTGGTAAACATACTATAAATTCAAATGGACTTCAAGGTACTACAAATGCAGCAACTAACAAAGGTGATACTGTAGATTATAGTAATTTAGATGATACAATTATAGATGATGATGATACAACTGATGCTAACACTATTTATCATAATGGAGTAAAAGTTGATTTGAATAAAACAACAGCACAAGAAATACACAAAAATTATGGGAATGACACTATTTCTAATATAGAAAATGTAATAGGTTCAAAATTAAATGACTATATTATAGGAAATAATGTAAATAATACATTAGAAGGTAGAGATGGAAATGATTTAATATATGGTGAAGATGGAGAAGATATAGTTTTAGGTGGAAAAGGTAAAGATGAATTACATGGAGGAGCAGGAAACGATACTCTAAATGGAAATGAAGATAATGATGTTATATACGGAGGATCTGGAAATGATAATTTATATGGAGATGAAGGTCATGATACACTTATAGGTGGATCTGGAAATGATACTCTAAATGGTGATAGCAATGGGTCAAATAATAATGATGCTAGTATTGATGTAGCAGATTATACAGGAGCTAATAGTAAAATTACTGTAAATATGAAACATACTGTACAAGTAAGCAATGATGGTGCAGGTGGACGAGATACATTAGTAAATATTGAAAAAGTAGTGGGCTCAAATTACAATGATA
>CAZEXK010000031.1:0-14732 GCA_964516815.1 uncultured Helicobacter sp.
ATTGAAAAATATGATATTATTACACCTACTCAATGGAATCTATCAAATGGAACAAGAGATAATTTAGGAATTTCACAAAAAGCGATGTTAGGATTAAAGAATGTTGATCTTGCCGAAATTGTTTTTAAATCATTTGATGTTTGTTCTGTCTGTACCACACACTAAAATATAATTATAATTATAATATTTTTAAATAAATAATATAAGAAAATGCAATAATAATTAAAATATTAAAATATTATACGTATTTAACCTATAATTAATAATTTATTAGCGATACTTACTTTATGAATGAATATTAATTTAAAGGATATATTATGGGAGATAGAAGAGATGCACTAAGTGCAATGTTTAGTGCCAAAGGTACAAGAGTAAATACGAATAGAGGTGACGCTTATTACAATAAGCTCGAAAAAGATATGATAACTAGGCTAACAGAACTTGAAAATACACCAGTTGCTAGTAAGATTTCAATTGATTCTTTATTAGAATCTGAAGGATTAACAAGAAGAGATTTTATGAAGTGGGCAAGTGCAGCCTGTGCTGCACTAATGATTCCTGCATCATTTACACCACTTGTTGCTAAAGCTGCTGAACTAATGAACAGAGTGCCTGTAATATGGATAGAGTTACAAGATTGTGCAGGTAATACAGAAGCATTACTTAGATCAGATGCACCCACAATTGATGAACTAATTTTAGAAACCATATCTTTAGAGTTTAATGAAACATTAATGGCTGCTGCTGGACATGCAGCTGAAGAACATTTAAATAGTGCTATGGAAACATTTAAAGGTAAATATCTTTGTTTAGTCGAAGGTTCAATTCCTCGAGCTATGAATGGTTTGTATGGAACTATTGGCGCACATGGAGAAACATTCGAAGAGCATTTAAAAAGGGTTGCAAAAAATTCCGCTGCTGTTGTTGCTGTTGGTACCTGTGCTACCTTTGGTGGAATACCTGCTGCTGCACCAAATCCAACAGGGGCAGTTGGTGTACAAGATATTATTAAAGATAAAGCAATTATTAATATTCCTGCTTGTCCTGCTAATCCTGCAAATATTACAGGAACAATATTACATTATGTTTTAACAGGTCAAGTTCCCGAACTAGATCATTTAAATAGACCTAAATTCGCATTTGGATATAGAATCCATGATAATTGTGAAAGAAGAGCACATTTTGACGCTGGAGAATTTGTTGAGGAATGGGGTGATGAAGGTGCTGAACATAATTTTTGTTTGTATAAGATGGGATGTAAAGGTCCAATGACATTTAATAACTGTTCAATTGTAAGATATAATAGTGGAACAAATTGGCCAATTGGCGCAGGGCATGGTTGTATTGGATGTTCAGAACCTCAATTTTGGGATAAATTTGCACAAGAAAGACCTATGGCAGATACTAAGTTTAAGAATTTTGCACCATTGGGTGGTGTTGAAAAAACGGTAGATGAATTTGGTATTGGATTAGTTGCAGTAGCTGCAATTGGTATTGGAATACATGCAACAGCGAGTGTTATTGCTGGTAGAAAATCAGAATAAATATAAGGAAATATAATGAGTAAAAAACATATAATAGTAGATCCAATTACAAGAATTGAAGGTCACTTAAGAGTAGAAGCTGTAATTGATGAAAATAACATAATAACGGATGCTTATACTTCCTCAACAATGTTTAGGGGTATTGAGACAATTGTACAAGGAAGAGATCCTCGTGATATAGGTTTGATGACAATGCGAATTTGTGGTGTATGTACGGGTACCCATTATCAAAGAAGTATAGAATCAGTAGAGCATGCTTTTGATGTTAAAATTCCAAAGAATGCTAGAATTGTTAGAAATCTTATTCAGGGGGCTTTATATTTGCATGATCACGTTGTTCATTTTTATCATTTGCATGCGCTAGATTGGGTTGATATTACTTCTGCTCTTAAAGCAAGTCCCAAATTGGCTGCGAAAGAGGCTTTAAGATGGACAGATACTCCTTATGAAGCAGGTGAAGGTGATTTAAAAGCAATACAAGAACGAATAGGAAAATTTGTAAAACAAGGTAGACTTGGAATTTTCTCAAACGCTTATTGGGGGAATAAACACTATAAATTATCACCAGAGCAAAATTTAATCGCGGTAGCTCATTATTTACAAGCACTTGATATTCAAAGAGATATGTCTAAAATGCAAGCAATATTTGGCGGAAAAATGCCACATCCTCAATCTTTGGTTGTTGGTGGAGTTACATGTGTTCAAGATATTAAAAATCCAGCAAGAATTGCACAGTTTAAATCGCATTTAAATAAAATAAATAAATTTATTAAAAATGCTTATATTGCAGATGTACTGATGGCAGGTACTATTTACGCAGATGAAGCATTAGATGGAACAGGTGCGGGTCTTAAAAACTATATGTCTTATGGAGATTTTAGATTAGAAGATAATGGTTTTTATACTTCAGCATTACTTTTTCCTAAAGGTGTTGTTTTAGATGGTGACTTATCAACCTTACATCCAATAGATCAAACAAAAATTACTGAAGATGTTACACATGCTTGGTATGAAGGAGAACCAGGAACTGGATTACACCCTTATGAAGGAGAAACGATTCCAAAATATACAGGATTAAATAAAAAAGAAGATGGTTTTGCTTATTTAAAAACTGATGAAAAATATTCTTGGATTAAGTCTCCATTATATGATGATACGAGAATGGAAGTTGGACCATTAGCAAGAATTGCAGTAGGACTTGCGGCGAAAGATGAAAATATTACAAAGTATGCAAGTGCATTTTTGGCTAAACTTGGCGATAAATTAGGACTGGGAAAAGCTGCACCTACAAGTGTAATTTATTCTACTGTGGGAAGAACAGCTGCTAGAGCCATTGAAACAGAGATTATGGGCGATGTAATGATGGGTTGGATAGATGAATTGGCTGCGAATGTAGCAGCTGGAGATCTTTCCACATGGACTGAATTTGATTTTGATAAAGTATCTAAAAATGCAAAAGGTTATGGTATGGCAGAAGCACCAAGAGGTGGTTTAGGACATTGGATAGTAATTGAAGATGGTAAAGTTAAAAATTTTCAAGCAGTAGTTCCTTCAACATGGAATGCAGCACCACGAGACTACAAGGGAAGAATGGGGGCTTATGAATCATCATTGGTTGGTACTAAGGTTGCCAATCCAGAACAACCATTGGAAATATTAAGAACAGTGCATTCCTTTGATCCTTGTATTGCATGTGCTGTACATATAGTAGATACAAAAGGTAGAGAACTTAGTAGCTTTAAAGTTAATACAAGCTGTGCAATTTAGTTAAGGAGTATATTATGGCTAAATATAAAAAAATTAAACGTATGACAACAGTGATGATAATTAATCATTGGCTTGTTGCTATATGTATGGTAGCTGCCGTTATAACTGGTTTGTACATTGGACATCCCTTTTATCAAAGTTTTATATCAGATGATTCTGTTGGTAAGTTTGTGATGGCGTGGAATAGACTTGTTCATTTATATGCTGCAATTATTTTTGATGTATCAAGTATTGTAATTGGATATTTATTCTTTTTTTCAAGATTTGAACAACCTTATAAAAAATTGATTCCCAATGCTAAAAATATAAAAGAATTTCTTGAAGTATTGTTAAACCTAATAACTTTAAACAGACGAAAGAAGTTTGATTCATCGCATACTGATAGTTTTAATGTTGTTTTCTTTACCGTATTTCATTTGTTATTAGTATGGATGTTATTAACTGGATTACAATTATATATACATGGATTAGCATCAGGATTAAGTTCAATTGGTGAATGGTGGCCTAGTATGTTACACATAATGACGGATTGGACAATGGCAATTACAGGTGGTACAACCATGGATGTTAGATATTCTCATCATTTAACTATGTATTTTATATTAGTATGGATTATATTTCATATTTATTATCAAGTATGGAGAACTATATTTTGGAGTGAAGCTGATATATCAATTGTTGTTGGTGGAAGTAAATTTGTAAAAGAAGAAGAAGAAAAAGATTCCAAATAAAAGTATCTGGTAAAGGAGAATTATGAGAGTTGCTGTAATTGGAGCTGGAACTATTATCTTTAATGACGAAGGTGTAGGAGTATATGCCCAAAAATATTTAGAAAATAATTATGAGTTTTCAAGTGACATAACATTTGTAGATGGTGGTGTTTTGGGTTTTAAATTAATGGTTTATTATCAAGAATTTGATAAAGTAATAATATTAGATACCATTACCATGAAAGATGAAAAAGCAGGTACGATTTATAATATGCCTGCAAGTGAATTAATGGGCTTGGGATCTTATAAACAAACTGCACATGAAGTTGAAATAGTAGAAATGCTAGAAATTTGTTCTTTAGGGGAAAATATGGCTGAAATTAATATTATAGGAATAGTTCCACAAGATATATTGGAGGTAAGAACCAATCTAACTGAAGAAATAAAATCTAATTTCGATAATTTTATAAATACCAGTTTGAAACAAATAGAATCTTATGATATTAGATATAAGAAAAAAGAAACGATCGTCACTTTAGAAACGATTATTTATGCTTATGATAACCCATTAGCTCAAAGAGATTTACAAGGATTAAGATAATGTCAATTAAGCAAGTAATAACCTATAATAGTAAAAATAAATACTTTTGCGGCTTTTTAAATCATATTATAAATGAAGTAGACTTAGAAGGTAGTGTCGAACAAATAGATAATAAAATCATACTTTTAATAGATGACAAAGATTCAAAAAAATTAGAATCATTTTCAAAAATTGCTAATAAATATTTACCTCATTCTATATTTTTGGGAAAAGTACAGACCAATGAAGTTGATGAAATCGCTTATAAAAAACCATTTAAATCTCCTACTTATGATATTGCGTTATGTGCTCGATGTCTTGAGGATTTAACAAGACCAAGTAGTGATAAATACCTTGATGACACTGTAAAATGTAATCATTATAGCAATGAAAAAGTTCTTGAAAAGACAGACTTGACACTTTACTCTCCACACTATAGTGCATGTTGCACGGTTTTATTATGTAAATCCTTAAAAGTTGATGATTTATTTATTATGACCGATGATGAAAAAAAAGTTTTATTTTCAATAGAAAAACCAACTATTAAAGTAACAATCAAAGATAAAGAGTTAAAACAAATCACGGGTAAAACTTATATAAATGTAAAATCCCCACACAATGTAAAATCATCACTGGCTGCACTTAATGCAGAAGATAGTGGTATTGATTATCTATTTTTTGAAGACATAAATCAAAGTAAAGCTGTGATAATACAAGATAATATCTCATTAATCAGAGATACTCGAATTACTTACAAATTAGAAAATCTTGATGTCCGTTTAGATGTAAATAGATTTTTAAATATTGCCAATAGTATCAATGCTAAAAACAATGCCATTGGGGCTTATCTAAGTGTCAAGAATGGTATATCTTTTATGGTATCTAATGATGTTGGCACAGAAAAAGCAATTACTATTCAAGATTTTTCATTGGAAAAATTGTTAAGCGATATGAAAAATGATAAGCTAAAATCTAAACTTTTAAGTAATTTTGAAATAAAATTTTCTGGAATAATTGATGACTTAAATAAAAATAAATATGATTTATTTGAAACACTTTGTGTTATTTTAGAACTTAATTCAAAAGATTTTGAAAGCTTAAGTGATAAAGCTTTAGAGTTTAGAGGTAATGGAGGACTTAAAATTGATATGAATTATCTTGAAAACACTTTTGATTATGTTAGTTTTATTGGCTCAATCATGAGTTTTAAATTAGCCGATACAGAGAATCATTATTTGGCGTATAGTATTTTTGAAGCATATGGAGATATGGCAATTTCAACAATGAATCAATTAAAAAAGAAATTTCAAATAGACAACTTTATTATAATGGGAGACATGTTTGAAAACTCTATTTTATACAGTAGGATTTTAAGCAAATTTACCATGAACAAACCCCATTTTTCAAGGGCTTATGCATTAGATGATTAGAAAAAGTATTTTAGTTAAGGGCAATGTTCAAGGGGTTGGTTTTCGACCTTTTGTTTATAAATTAGCACTTAAACTAAAATTAGAAGGTTTCGTTGAAAATAATAATATAGGTGTAGTAATACAAATACAAGGCGAACAGAGCGCTGTACATAAATTTGAAAATACTTTATCAAACAACTTACCGCCATTAGCAAAAATTACAACTTTAAAATCTAAAGAAATAGAGTTATTTCATACGGGACGGTTTGAAATAATAAAAGAAAATGATGTAAAAAACTTAGCTAATAAAAGTGTTGCTGTAAGTCCTGATATAAGTATTTGTGATGATTGTAAATTAGATATTAAAAATAAAAGTAAATTTGAAAACTATTTTGGAACAAATTGTACAAATTGTGGACCAAGATATAGTATTATTGAAACGGTGCCTTATGATAGAATAAACACATCTATGAAAGATTTTATTTTATGTAAATTTTGTCAAAAAGATTATGAAAACCCTTTAAATAGAAGATACCATGCCCAAGCAATTTCGTGTAATAATTGTGGTCCAAAAATTACATTAAGTATTGACAATACAATAATTAAAACAAACAACATATATAAAAGTGTGTCTAAGCTAATAGCCAGTGGCAAAATTGGTGCGGTTAAAGGAATCGGTGGATTTCATATTATTTGTGATGCAAATAATAGTACAGTAATTGAAAAACTAAGAAAATATAAAAATAGACCTACTAAGCCATTTGCTATTATGTTTAAAAATATTAATAATATAAGAAGCGTTGCAAATATAAATAAACTAGAAGAAAATTTATTATTAAGTAAAGAAGCACCCATTGTAATTTTAAATAAAAAAGTTAATAATAAAATGGGTGAAATAATTGCTCCGAATATTAATAAGATAGGATGTTTTCTTCCTTACAGTGCATTTTATCATTTGCTTTTTAACTATTTACCTAATCCAATTATTGCCACGAGTGCAAATATAAATTCACAATCAATTATAAAAGATAAAAATGAAATAATTAAAAAACTTCCCTACATGAATTTTATTGTTGATTACGATAGAGAGATTATAAATTCATGTGATGATAGTATTGTGCAACTTATTAATGATGAAATTAATATATTAAGATTATCAAGAGGATATGCTCCAACAGGAATTACATTACCTTTTAAAATTCATAAAAAGATATTAGCAGTAGGAGCTAATAATAAAAGTACAATTTGTTTGGCTTTTGATGATAAATTGATTATTAGTCCCTATATTGGTGATTTAGATGATATTGAAACATTTGAATATTTTAAAAGAACCATAGATACTTTTTCAAAGTTTTATGACTTTAAAGCGGATGTAATTATTTGTGATAAGCATGCTTCTTATGCAAGTACAAAATGGGCAAAAACCCAAAATATAGAATTACATTCCATTCAACATCACTTGGCCCATATTTACAGTGTAAAAGCAGAACATAATCTAAAAGGAAGTTATTTAGGCTTTGCTTTTGATGGTACGGGCTATGGTGATGATAAAACATTGTGGGGTGGAGAAGTTTTTGATGGTGATGAAAGAAAATATTCTTTTAAACAAATAAAACTTTTGGGTGCCAATAAAGCAATAAAAGAGCCTAAAAGAGTAGCATTGTCTTTACTTTTTGATAACTATAATTTAAAAGAAGTATTAAGTTTAGATTTACCGACAATAAAGGCTTTTAGTTCTAATGAAATCAAAGTACTTTACAAAGCTTATGTCAAAAATATAAATTCCCCACTTACTAGCTCAGTAGGAAGGTTATTTGATGCAATTGCAAGTGTTAGTGGAACACTTCAAATAAACGAATTTGAAGGTCAATCGGGATTATTATGTGAAGCACAGTATGATTCAAAATGTAAAGAAACGTTTCCTTATAGTTTAAGTAATAATATTATAGATATTAAATTTGATTTTTTTGATAAGCAAATAATAAGTAAATTTATCAATACTTTAGCGAATATTGTAGTCAATATTACTTTAAAAGAAAAAAAAGATGTAATTTTAAGTGGTGGAGTATTTCAAAATAAGGTTTTATTGGAACTTCTTATATTAAAATTTAAAAAAAATAATATTAAATATTTTTATAATCAAAGAACCTGTGCTAATGATAGTGGAATTAGTCTTGGCCAGATTTGGTATTATCTAAATAAATGAGCGTAATATTTTCTTTTGCTCCTCAACTGTAAAATTAAACTTAAACTCAATTTCTTTTAAATAGTAAAAAAAATTTTCTTCTCGAATTCCTTTATACTTTAGAATCTCATCTTCAAAATAATATAAAAATCTTTGAATTAAAGTTTGATTTTTTGATTTTTTTGATAACTTATTAAATCTTAAAAAATTTGAAAACTCTTTATAGCTTATATCGCTAAAACCTTTATTTCTGTATTCTTCTTTATACATTGAAAGACTTGGCATAAGAAGGTTAAAGACTTTTCTTTCATATTCAAAACAAATAAAACTTTTTGCCTCGAAAATATTTTCTTCTTTGTGCTTTTTTGATTTTTCAATATAGATATATTCTTCATATGCACTGATATTTTCTTGATTATACAAGTTCTCCAAATACAAAGAAATATTTTTTCTAAAATTATCATAATGTTTTTTTATGGTTAAATAATTTAGATTAAGTTTAACTTTACTTTGATTAATTGTAATATTAGAACAAAAGCAATCTATAATTTGTTCTTTCTGTTTTAATTTTTTTTTGCTAAATTTTTTTTTGCATTTTGAACATTTTAATTGATTGGTTTTTAGTACATATAATTTATTATTATTACAAAAAATACAATTCATAGTAAATTATACAATAATTAGTACCAAAAGTATATAAGAAGGTAAAAATTTTATATTAAATTTATAATAAAACTATACTATATGAATAACATTCATTTAATAGGTAAAGTATGGAAAGTTTAGGTTTGTTATTGATATTTTGGTATGGAATTTTACATGCTTTTGGTCCTGATCATTTAAGCGCAATTACAGATTTTTCAATAGGTAAGAATACAAGGACAAAGTGTTGATTTTAGCATGGTCTTTGCATTTACTTCTGGGGTAATGGTAATTTTTTTAGGTTTTGGTTTGCTTATAATGTATGTTAATCAAAATTTATTAAAAAGTAAAAATAATATTAAAGTAATATTTACAAGTGCTGGGGTTGTTTCCTTGGTGGTTGGTAGTAATATACTTTTAACTTAAAGGAAAAAATTATGTGTAAAGATTGTGGCTGTAGTATCACGAATGAAGATAGAATAGAACATAAGCATGAACATGGAAGTAGTGAACATCAAAGTGCCCATAAGCATTTACATGATAATCCACAATTAAATGATAAAAAAACCATAGATATAATTACTAAAATCTTAGATAAAAATGACCAAGAAGCCAAGCACAATAGAAGCCATTTTGAGAGTAAGAAGGTTTTGAGTATTAATCTTATGAGCAGTCCAGGAAGTGGAAAAACGGCATTGTTAGAACACTTAAGTGAAATCTGTGATTTTAAATTTGCAGTGGTTGAAGGGGACTTAGAAACAGCAAGGGATGCAGAGCGTTTAGAAGCCAAAGGAATTCAAGCCCATCAAATACAAACAGGTTCAGCTTGTCACTTAGATGCTTTTATGGTTCATAAAGCTTTACATCATATGGATTTAGATTCTATTGATGTATGTTTTGTAGAAAACGTAGGTAATTTAGTATGTCCAGCATCCTATGATGTAGGCTCACATTTAAATATTGTATTGGTTTCTATCCCTGAGGGAGAAGATAAAATCGCAAAATATCCCGTTATGTTTAGAGGTGCTGATTTAATACTTTTCACTAAAATTGATTTATTACCTTATTTTGATTATGATATAGAAAAAGAAAAAAAAGAAGCTAGAAAATTAAAGCCAAATGTAGACATGATGGAAGTAAGTATTAAAGATGAAGATTCTTTAATCAAAGTTGCATCATGGATTAAATATAAAATGGAGCTAAGATAATGTGTTTGTCAATACCTAGTAAAGTAGTAAAAATACATAAAGAAACAAATGTGGCTACTGTTGATACTATGGGAGTGAAAAGAGATGCTTCTTTAGATTTAATGGAAGAAAATGATGTTCAAATTGGGGATTATGTCTTACTGCACATTGGTTTTATAATGAATAAAATTGATGAAGAAGATGCTTTGGCTTCTATAGAAACATATAGAGAAATTCTTGAAATAATGGATGAAGAAGATAGGCAAAAGGCAATCTTAGAAGATGATGAATGCCCAAATAGAATAAAAGAAGAATAATATGTCTTTAGAATTAAAAAACTTATATGATGACTTTAGAAAACCAGATACCATAAAAGCGTATGCAAAACTAATAAAAAAAGAAGCAAAAAAACTCAAAAACTCAATAAATATTATGGAAGTTTGTGGTGGACATACCCATACAATCATGAAATTTGGTTTACCTCAATTAATGCCCAAAAATGTAAAGTTTATTCATGGTCCTGGTTGTCCTGTTTGTGTCATGCCAAAAGAAAGAATTGATCATGCCTACGTATTGGCAATGCAAAAAAATGTAATACTTGTAACCTTAGGGGATATGATAAAAGTTCCAGGTAGTAATGGAAACTTGCAAGATGCAAGAGCAAAAGGTGCCGATGTTAGATATGTGTATTCTCCTATGCAATGTATCAAAATAGCACAAGAAAATGAAGATAAAAAAGTTATTTTCTTTGCTATTGGATTTGAAACGACAACACCAATGACTGCGGCTCTTGTCAATACAGTCATAAAAAAGGATATTAAAAATATCTTTTTTCATATCAATCATGTAACAGTACCTGAAGTAATGGTTGAGCTAATTGATAGTAGGGATGTTCATGTTGATTCTTATAATAATCAAATAGATGCATTTTTAGGTCCTTCTCATGTAAGTGTAATTAGTGGTGCTAGTATTTATGATAAATTTCCAAAACAATATAATAAACCTGTTGTTGTTACTGGTTTTGAACCAGTGGATATGATGGAAGGTATTTACATGATACTTTTACAAGTCACACAAAATAGGTGTGAAAATGAAATACAATATAATAGAGTTGTATCTTATGAAGGTAACCTGACTGCTCAAAAATTAATGGAAAAATATTTCGAAAAAGTATCCTTATTTAAGTGGCGTGGCTTAGGGAATGTACCTGAAAGTGGATTAAAACTAAAAGATACATACCAAAGTTTAGATGCAGAACATATATATAAAGATATATTACCAATTGATGAAGTAGAAGATCATAAACTTTGTATATGTGGAGATATACTAAGGGGAATAGCACATCCAAATGAATGTACAATATTTGGGACAGCCTGTAAACCAACTTCGCCATTGGGTTCATGTATGGTAAGTAGTGAAGGCGCTTGTGCTGCTTATTATAAATATGGTAATTTGAATCAAAATGAATAAGACGATAATGTTAGCCCATGGTAATGGGGGTGAAGAAAATAATGAATTAATTAAAAAAGTATTTTATAAAGCCTTTGAGAATGATATTTTATCAAAGAGTGAAGATGCTGCAGTATTAAGCGTAAAATCTGATATTGCTATGAGTACTGATAGCTTTACTGTCTCACCTTTATTTTTTCCTGGAGCTAATATTGGTAAACTTGCAGTTTGTGGTACTTGTAATGACTTAGCCATGATGGGTGCAAAGCCAAAGTACTTGACAATAGGGGTTATTATAGAAGAAGGTTTTAATATAAAAGAACTTGAAAAGATAGTAAAGTCTATCAAAGAAGAACTAGCAGTTAATAATGCAATAATTGTAAGTGGTGATACGAAAGTTATGCCAAAAGGGACTATTGATAAAATTATTATTAATACAACAGGGATAGGGGAAATTCAAAAGAAAGGCATTAGCTCTAATAATATAAGTACCGATGACATAATATTAGTAAGTCGTGATATTGGATGTCATGGAGCAACTATTTTTGCATCTAGAGAAGGAATTGAAGTATCAAGTAATATTCAAAGTGATTGTGCTTCATTGTATCCAATTGTACAAGCACTTATTGATGAAGATATAAATATAACTGCTTTAAGGGATGCTACAAGAGGGGGAGTGAGTGCTGTTTTAAATGAGTGGGCAAAACAAAGCAATATTTGTATAGAAGTAAGTGAAGATAAAATACCTGTTAACCAAGAAGTAACAGGAATGTGCGAAATGTTAGGCTTTGAAGCTATGAGTTTGGCGAATGAAGGAACTTTTTGTTTGGCAATAAAAAAACAAGATGCTCAACAAGCATTAAAAATACTAAAAAGATTTAATCAAAATGCTACAGAGATAGGAATAATAAGTGAAAAATATGTTCAAAAAGTAATTTTAAACAGTTCTTATGATACACAAAAGTTTTTGGATACTCCTACAGGAGAACTATTACCTAGAATTTGTTAAAAATGAAAAAAATTACCTTACTTATCACCAGCTTTAACTCCTTATCGCAAAAAATATATTCTTATTTAAAAGATAACAATTACATAGTTAATGTTGTTTATGCAATAAATGATGAACAGATGACTGCTGAAATCAAAAGTTTTCATCCTGATATTGTGTTTTGCTCTTATCTAAAACGATTTATACCTGCTACAATATTTAATACTTATGATACTTTTTTGATACATCCTGGTATAAAAGGAGATAAAGGAGCCTATTCTTTGGAACATGTTGTTTTGGACTCTAAACAACAATGGGGTGTTGTAATCTTGAAAGTAAATAAGTATTTAGATGCTGGTGATATTTATATTGAAAAAAAATGTAATATTCTTAATAAAACTAAATCTTCTATTTACCGTAATGAAATAAGTAATTGTGCTTTTGAAGCAAGTAAAGAATTCCTTCTTAATTACACAAAATTAATACCCACTTCTCAATTAAATACACCACACCATAATATAGTAAATGAGAATACTTTAAAAATAAACTGGGAAGCAGATACTTCGGTAGTGATAATCAATAAGATAAACTCACTTGACAGTTATCCTGGTATTATAGATACCATTAAGGGAAAGAGATGTCATTTATTTGGAGCATGGATTGAAGAAAAGATAAGTGGAGACGAGGTCAAAGAAATTTTGGCAAAAAGAAATGGAGCTATTTGTATAAGTACAATTGATGGCGCTATTTGGATAAGTCATCTAAGTGAAATAAATAAATTCAAACTTCCCTCTACTTATGTGTTAAAAGAAAAACTTCAAGGCATAAAAGAAAATAGAATACCTCTACTTTTTAATAAAAACTATAAAACATTCTATGAAATTACATGTGATATCAAAGATGAAGTAGGGTATTTATATTTTAACTTTTTAAATGGTGCTTTTGATGCATCACAATGTATACGTTTAAAATATGCCTTTGATTATTTAAAAGAAGAAGTAAAGGTCATTGTTTTAATGGGTGGTAGTGATTTTTTTTCAAATGGTATCAATTTAAACATCTTAGAAGACAGTGGTAAAAGTAAGGAAGACGGATGGAGTACTATTAATGCTATCAATGATTTAGTGAAGTCCATAATATTTTCAAGTGAAGTAATCACTGTGGCTAGTTTAGAAAAAAATGCAGGTGCGGGAGGTGTGTTTTTGGCTCTTGCTTGTGATTATGTAGTGGCATCAAATACAAGTATTTTGAATGCACATTATAAAACTATTGGATTAAGTGGTAGTGAATATCATACTTACAGTTTAAATAAAAGAGTCAAAAAAAACATTGCAGACAATCTCTTAAATGATTGTTTGCCAATTTCCGCTAATAAAGCAAAAGAAATGAATCTTATCGATGAGATTTTTTCTGTAAATAATTACGATAGTAAGTTAAAAATATATTGTGAAAACTTACTAAGTAATGATGAAAACTATGAACAATATTTGAATGATAAAGATGAATATTTAAAAATAAATGAACAATTTATTAATACTTGTAAAGATAATGAATTGAAAATAATGTATGATGAGTTTTGGTGCGAAAACTCACCTTTTTATCAACTAAGACATGATTTTGTGTATAAATTATGTCCAACACAAACACCAATAAGGTTAAATAAAATATGTTAAGAATAGGAAAAAAATATGCATGAATATAGTATAGTCCAGAGTTTACTAAATCAATGTGATGAATACGCAGAAAAAAATAATGCAACAAAAGTATTGAAAGTAGTCGTAAAAATAGGAGTAATGAGTGGTGTTGAGCCCGATTTATTAAAAGTGGCTTTTGATACTTTTAAGGAAGATACAATTTGTTCGGACGCTATATACATTCATCATATACAAAAAATAAAAATAAAATGTCTTGATTGTTTACATGAAGCAGAATTAGAAAAAAATGAATATGCATGTCCAAAATGTAAAAGTATAGAACTTAATGTAATGGATGGAGAAGACTTAATGTTAATGCAATTGGAATTAGAATAAAATAATGATTCAAGTATATCGGTTACTTCCGTATAAAAATATAGCTCATGACATTGTTCTTAACTATAACTTAATTTAGATTACGAAAACTCCACTATAAAAAAGTATAAGTAGATAAGAAATGTACAAATAAAGATTGAGAATGTATTAATAAAACATTAAACATTTAACTTTTTTTCAAGCCACTTCTCATAATTTCTACTAATTCATTATTGGCTTTAGTATTTGTAAATAACTCAAA
>CAZEXK010000032.1:0-12355 GCA_964516815.1 uncultured Helicobacter sp.
TATGACCTGTTAGCTCAGCTGGTAGAGCATCTCCCTTTTAAGGAGGTGGCCGTTGGTTCGAATCCAACACGGGTCACCATTTTAATTAAACATTATGATAAGAAATGTCATAATATTTATATAACAATACGGTCGATTAGCTCAGTTGGTAGAGCGCTACCCTTACAAGGTAGATGTCATAAGTTCGAGTCTTATATCGACCACCATGTGGTCCCATCATCTAACGGTTAGGATTTTGGATTTTCATTCCAACCATAGGGGTTCAAATCCCCTTGGGATCACCAAGCATTAAATAAGAAGTGCGGCTGTAGTTTAGTTGGTTAGAACGCCTGCCTGTCACGTAGGAGGTCGCGAGTTCGAGTCTCGTCAGCCGCGCCACTTTTTATAAAAAAGAGATAAATGCAAAAAGAACAAAAACTAATAATAAATAAAATAGCAAACCCAAAAGATGTCATTAATGTAAATAATCTTACATTTTCTTATAATAAAAGAGAAGATAGAATATTGTTTATTGTAAATCATGATAGTGTAGAACAAAGAATTGATTTTTTTGTAACCAGAAGAATGATGATAAAGTTATTAGATGCATTTGATGTAATACTAATAAATGACTGCGATAATGGAAAAGTATTTAAAAAGCTATATGG
Source organism: uncultured Helicobacter sp. (assembly GCA_964516815.1). Taxonomy (GTDB): domain Bacteria; phylum Campylobacterota; class Campylobacteria; order Campylobacterales; family Arcobacteraceae; genus CAIJNA01. The sequence goes on from CAZEXK010000032.1 coordinate 648, forward strand.
TGAACAAAAATTGTTATTACCTGAAAATATAATAGAAGATAAAAATACAAAAGATAAAAATGAAATTAATGCTGATGATACAGTTTGGGAAAAATGCGTAGATAGTCAAGATATTGATTTTACAAAAATAAATAAATCTATTATTTTAGATACTCTTTCATATAGTATAAATAAAGATAATATTTCATTTAAATTTATAGCAAATGACAAAACACTTGCTATATCACATATGACAAAATTAACATTTCAAAGAACACTTAGTTCAATGATGAGAGTGATACCTTTTTTAAATTGGGGAATTTCACCTCATATACTTGATTAAATGATATTTCATTAAATTAAACTGTTGTTGAGTATTTACAAAGTTTAGATTATGATGTATATGCACTTGATGTATTGTACGAAAATAAGTTTGATTTATTGATATTAGATGTAAATGTTCCAAATATACTTAAGTCTATTACTTATTAAAACAATCAAGTTTATCTTGTGTAGCTTGAAGAGTTAAGGTTACATTTTTATCAAAGTTTTGATTTATTATATTTATATTTAATTGTTCTAATTTATATTTAGTTTTTGCTAAATTTGAATAAGTAATAAGTATATCTATAGTTTGTAAATCTTCATATGTTTTAAATTCACTTATATCGCACACTTCATTCACAGCTTGACTATAAGCTCTTACTAATCCACCAGTTCCAAGTCTTGTACCACCAAAATAACGTACTATTATAACTGCTGTATTTATAATATCAGCTCCTGTTATTACACTAAGACTAGGTCTTGCACTTGTACCTTTTGGTTCACCATCATCACTACTATTTTGTACTATTTGATTAAATTCATTTAGATATCTATATGCATATACAAAATGTCTTGCCTTTGGATGTTGTTGTTTTAGTTTAGCAAGTATATTTTTAAATTCACTATATGGAAGAATATGAGCAATGAACTTTGATTTTTTGATTTCTAGTGTGTGATTAAACTCACTTTTTACTTCTTTCAATTATAATTGCCTTATGAGATTAGATATATATTTAACAAAACATTTTGATATTCAAAGTAGAAATAAATCAACAGAATTAATCAAAGATAAAAAAGTTAAAGTAAACAATGAAATTATAACAAAATCATCTTTTAAAGTTCAAAGTACTATGACAATAGAAATCATTGAAGATGAATTTTATGTAAGTAGGTCAGCAAAAAAATTAAAATACTTTTTAGAAGAAATAAGTATAAAGTTAGAAAATAAACATTGTTTAGATATAGGCAGTAGTACAGGTGGATTTACACAAGTATTGTTAGAACATAATGTTAAAAACATAATATGTGTTGATGTTGGTTCAAATCAGTTACATGATAGTATTAAAAATAATAAAAAAATAATAAAAAAAGAAAATACAGATATAAGAGAGTTTAAAAGTGAGCATAAATTTGAAGTGATTACTTGTGATGTATCTTTTATAAGTATGTTAAATATAATGTCAAATATAAACAATTTAGCTAGTGAAGATATTATTATATTATTTAAACCACAATTTGAAGTTGGAAGTAATGTAAAAAGAAATCAAGCAGGTGTAGTTATGGATAATAAGGCTATAAAAATTGCTAGAGATAAATTTTTAAAAGAAAGTACAATACTGCAATGGCATTTAGTTTATTGCAATGTAAGTAAAGTTCATGGGAAAAATGGAAATATAGAAGAGTTGTTTTATTTTAAAAAAAATAAATAGTATTTATGCACTTTTATGTTAAAATCGGGATATGAATAACAAATCTCTAAAGATATACGATAAAAGTGATATTAGAAGCATTGCTATAGGTGGCTTTGATGGTATGCACTTAGCACATCAAGAACTTTTTAAATTATTAGATAAAAATGGTGCTATATTAGTAATAGAAACAGGACATGCAAATTTAACCCCTAAAACAAATAGAGATAAATATACTGATTTCCCTTTATATTATTATGATTTAGATGAAATAAAACATCTAAATGCACAAGAATTTATAAGATCACTAAATGAAGAATATCAAAATTTAAAATGCATAGTTGTTGGCTTTGATTTTAGATTTGGAGTTAATGCTAGTGGAAGTATAGAAGATCTTAAAAATTTATTTGCAGGTGATGTAAAAATAGTAGAAGAGTTTTCTTATGAAAATATTGCTGTACACTCAAGGGTAATAAGAGATTTTATTTCATGTGGAGATGTTCAACAAGCAAATAAATTTTTAAATAAAAACTATACAATAGATGGACTTCATATAAAAGGACAAGGTTTAGGAGCTAAACAATTTGTACCTACTATTAATATAAGAGTTAATGACTTTTTGTATCCGGAATCTGGCATATATGCTACATATACGTATGTAAATAATACAAAATATAAAAGTGCAACTTTTATAGGACATAGAGTTACTACAGATGGAAAGTTTGCTATTGAAACACATATCATTGATGAGGTATTACATGATGTAAACTCTCACGTATCTATAGAATTTATAAAAAAAATAAGAGAGAATAAAAAATTTGAAGTATATAAAGATTTACAAAATCAAATTATGCAAGATATAAAACTTGTTAAAAACATGGATATATAAATCTAATTATTATTTAAAATTTCAATAAGTTTTTTTTGATATCTTTCATTGTATTTTTTTGTTTTACTGTGATATGCTGCTATATTTTTTAATGAAAAATCATTTTTAGTATTGTTTTCTATTATAGTGCAAGCTTTTTCATAACTTTTTTGACTGTTAAAATAATTATCGTATGACATTTTCCAAAACTTTGCATTTATTTGATAAATACCACAATCAACGTTTTTTATATCAACACTATTTAAATCATATAAAATTTCAGTACAAAAATCTTCTGTTTGACAATCCATAGTTCTAGAATCTATAAAATACTCATGGTATGCTTCTTTAGCAATCATTGCATCTTTTTTATTATTAAAAGATATCAAATAAGAGTATCCAACATTTCTTTTTGGATGTTTTTCTATTTGTGCAATTGAATTCATGATTTTTTTATCTATACTACAAGTTTTTGCAAAAGTATAAGTATAAAAGATGATAAAAATAAATATAAATTTTATTAGTATTTTAATAATAAATTTCTTTAATAATTTTATTCGTTTATTTAGAATAATTCTTATAAAGTATTCTATTTTGATATGGTTGAATACTTGTTAATCTATTATCAATCAGAGCTCTTCCAACTGTAAAATGATACAAACTTTGATGCGACATATTTTTAATACCAAGATGTTCATGAAATATATCATCTAAATAACATCCTATACCAGTTGCACTTAATTTTAACGAAGTAGCTTCTAAATATAATTGTTGTCCTATTGCTCCACATTCCCAATATAATTCTTTATATCTATAAGCTCCATAAAGATTTAATTGATTAGAAAAATCAGCTAACATACCTAAACTAAAAGCACCATTACTTGCTATATCTTGATTACATGAGATTGTTTTTGATAAAGATGTATAATCGTCTTCTTTTAATAAATACAATAATCCTGCATTATTTTTTATTGCTTCCCAAATAAATTGATCTTTGAATTCTTTTTTTAATTCAGCAAGATATTTTTGATCCCTTAGCAAAATATATAATCCTGCATTCATATCTTGAACATTATGTATAAAAAATACCAAATTTATTGCAACTTCTTTTTCATCTAAAGTTTTTGACACTGATGCAATTAGTGTTTCAAATTCATGAAATGTTATTGAACTATCATGTTCATTCATTATTTGTGCTGATCTTCTTTTTAATACAATTTCTTTTGATTCATAACTTTTTTGTCTTTTTATATTGTATTTTACATGTTGTTTTGGTATTTTAATTTTTTGAATTTTAGTTGCATCTTGAATTTCGGATAATATTTGCCAATCATGCCAAGAAGAGCTTAACTGATTTGCTTTAGTTGTGTATGTTTCATTAAAACATTTTCTTAAATATTGCAAATCAATTTCATTTTCATTTTTGTTTTTACTGATATTTAAAAGCATATCTACGTTTTCTACTTCTTGAGATATAAATCTATTTTTCTGATCAAAGCCTAATAAGCTAGATAATTCATCTTCACTTGCATCTACTTTTGTAATCTTCCATCCTAACATATATGCAGAAATTTGTAAGGCTCTATATGCATGTCCACAATCTAGCTGAGTATATCTGTAAGATCTTTCTCCATATTTCCATGCTTCTCTCCATACTATTGAAGACATAGCAATTAAAAATGAATCGTCGTTTATATTTAAGTTTTTTTTAGCATCAGCTATTAATTCTAAAGAATGATCTTTTACACAATAATGATGTATACCATTTTGTATTTTATTTAAATTTTGACAAATAATATATGCCTCTGTTGGTTGTAAATTTCCACTTGATGCATTACATCTTAATGCCCAAGATTGTTCACCATTTTGTTTTACTGCAGCAAGACCTAAAGAATATTGAAAGAATTGTGAAATTGATTCTATGCAAAAAGGTGCAATAACATTTACTTCTTCTTCAAATATTTCATTGTAATGTAATGTATCATGTTCAAAGGCTAAAGGCAAAGATGTTTGTTTAGCATCTATATATGTTCTATATGGATCTGGTTGTGTTGCCCAATCCATGTATCCCAAAGATCTTGCATATCTAATATGAGAATGTTTTGTTTCATTGTGATAATTGTAAACTGTTTGTAAATTTTTATTCATTTAGTATATTAGCAAATATTATTTAAGTTTTGTTGATATTTATATATTAAAAATAAATAATAATTTCATATAATATTAACTTTGCTAAACTCACACTTACTAATAAATATGAGGCTAATATTATGGATATAATTACAAAACAAGATAGAATTAAAGGTATATTTTTTGCAAGCATTGTGGGAGATGCTTTGTGTTTAGGTTCACACTATGAATATGATGCAAAAAAAATATATGAAGCATATGGAAATAAAGACATACAAAATTTTATGAGCCCAGGAGAAATGATGGGTGGGCAAACACATGGAATTGGTTGGGGTCAAAGAAATTATCATCCAGGAAAAAGTGCTGGTGGTACAACTGACTATGGAGATTATAATATACTTGTATTGGAACATTTAAGTGCATTAGCTAAGAAAAATGAAGTATTTACAACACAGAGTTTAATACCTCATTGGATGAATAGATTTGAAAATAATTGGGGTTCATGGGTTTGTACTATGACAAAAGAAACATATGGACAATTAAAACAAAATGTTCCACTACAAAAAGTTGGGGGCTATTCAAATGCAATGGCTATAAGACATATAGCTGGTTATGCTTGCTATAACGATGAACAAAGTATTGCTACTTTTTCAAGAGATGTAATGTTTACACATATACATGAAGAAGCCTTAGCAGGAGGTGAATTTTTTGCAAGAGTAACTTTTAAAGTTTTAAATGGTTCTAATCCAAAAAATGCAATTGAGGAAGTTGCTTTAAATATGAGTAGTTTTATTCAAGAAAAAGTAGAAATTGCAATAAAAAAAGTACAAGAAGCTAGTGATGTGAATTCACAATTATATAAAGAACAATTTTGCGATGATTTAGCTTTAACTTCTATGGCAAAACTTTGGGATGTAGGTAGATCTGAACCAATCAGAGTTGGAAAAGCAAGTCCAACTGAAGGCACACTTCCAGGCGCTGTTTATATTATATTAAAGTATTATGATAAGCCAGATGCATTAAATAAAGCTCTTGTAGCAAATGCTATGATTGGTGGAGATAATGCTTCAAGATCAATTGCTATTGGTATGGTTTTAGGAGCGTATAAAGGTATAAATGCAATAAAACCACAATGGTTAAACTCCTTAGAACAATATGAATATTGTGAAAATATGCTAAATACTTTACCATTATTACAAAAATAATATTTTGATTTATGCTATAATATTATAAATAAAATACCTAGGTCATTATGAAAAAAATTAAATATTTTACAAAAGAAATAATATCATTTGCTATTATGTTACTTATCATATCTAATGCATTTAGCTATTATAGATCTTTAGAATTAAATAAACAAAATTTTGATTTACAAGATATAATTTTAATTGATAATTCAAAATACACTTATGACACTACAAAGCCTTTATTAGTTCACTTTTGGGCTACTTGGTGTCCTATATGTAAAGTTGAAGCACCAAATATACAAGAACTTTCTAAAACATATAATGTCCTTACTATATCAAGTGATTCAGGTGATAATGCCAATGTAAGTGCATATTTGAAAAATGAAAAACTTGACTTTAAAGTATTAAACGATGAAAATTATGTATTAGCTAAAAAGTTTAATATAAAAGTTTATCCTACAACATTAATTTATGATAGGAACAATAAACTAACCTTTAGTGAAGTTGGATATACTTCAACTTTAGGATTAAAACTAAGAATGTGGTGGGCTAATATATAATGCAAATTAAAAATAAAAAATGGCAAATAAGTAAGCAATTTGATTTTTGTTATGGTCATAGAGTTTGGTCTCAAGAATTAAATAAAGAATATGCATTAGATGACTGTTTAAAGTGCAGACATTTGCACGGACACCAAGGTAAAATATTGGTACATTTAGAAGCATACGAGCTTTCAAATGGTATGATAACAGATTTTAAACACTTAAATTGGTTCAAAAAATTTCTAGAAGATACTCTTGATCATAAGTTTATACTAGATATAAATGATCCTTTATTTGAAATATTATTGCCCCATTTTAAAGACAAAAAAAACTTACATAAAATGAGTGAAAATTATCAAATACCTGATTTGAATATCTTAAAACATGAAAATAATTATATTCAAGAACTTTATGAGGGTTATATTATAGTTGATTTTGTTCCTACAAGTGAAAATCTATCAGCTTGGCTTTTAGATATAGTATCAAAAAAAATGGCTAAAATTAATATTCATGTATCACATTTAGAATACTATGAAACTCCAAAAAGTAAAAGTGTTGTATTTAATCAATGCTAGAAATAAATGAAATATTTGGCCCTACTATTCAAGGTGAGGGTAAACTTGTAGGAAATCCTAGTATTTTTGTAAGATTTGGTAATTGCAACATGTCTTGTGAAGGCTTTGGTGTTGAGTATGAAACACCAAGTGGTGTTAAAAAATTCTCTTGTGATTCTTTTCATGCCAGTGATATAACCTTTAAAGAGCAATGGAAAACATATAACTTTGCTAAAGATGTAATAAAAGATATAAATAAATTAATTCCAAAATATTTATTGGATATTGTAATTACTGGTGGAGAACCACTTTTATATTGGAAAAATGAAGAATTTCAAAAACTTTTATTTCACTATATTAGTGAAGGTTATAATATCACTATAGAAACAAATGCTTCACTTAATATTGAATTTACGCATGATTGGCAAAAGAAAATATTATTTTCAATGAGTGTTAAGTTAGAAAACTCAGGTGAAAAATTGCAAAAGAGAATTAATATTGACACTATAGAAAAAATAATAACACAAAATAATCAATCTTATTTAAAATTTGTTGTTTGTAAAAATTCTGTAAAAAAGGCATCTATGCAAATCGATGAAATATTAAATAAGGTATCAAAATGTGAAGTATATCTTATGCCTTTAGGAGATACAGCTATAGATATAGATAAAAACTCATTAAGTATTATAAACTTGTGTCTTAAAAAAGGGTTTAAATATTCAGATAGATTACATATAAGAGTTTGGAACAATAAAAGAGGCGTTTAATGTTACAAGCACAATGGAGTGAGCAAGAGTTTATTCAGTTAGTTTTCCCACATAAAAATACACACTGGAATGAGTATTTTGAAGATGCTATTAATACATTTGTGAATATTGCTTTAGCAATACAAAAATACCAAAAAGTTTTAATAATTGCTCAAGAGTTAAGTTATGTTAAATCATTGTTTAAAAATAAAAAAAACCTTTCATTTGTAAAAATTGATTCAAACGATACATGGAGTAGGGACTTTGGCGGAATTACGGTAAAGCATAATAATCAATTTACGGTGTTAGATTTTAAATTTAATGCATGGGGTAAAAAATTTAAATACCAAAAAGATAATAAAATTACACAACAATTAAAATTAAAAGGTTTACTAAAATCATACAAGCATAAAAGTGTAAACTTTGTACTAGAAGGTGGAAGTATTGATAGCAATGGGAATGGTTTAATACTAACTACTAGTAAATGTTTATTACAAAAAAAAAGAAATCCACATTTAAATCAAACTAGTATAGATAAAACTTTAAAAGAATACTTGGGTGCAAAAAAAATAATATGGCTTAATCATGGAGCATTAAAAGGTGATGATACTGACTCACACATTGATACACTCGCAAGATTTGTAAATAAAAATACAATTGTTTATCAAAGTTGTGAAAAAAGTGATGATGATAATTATGATGAATTTTGTCGTATGAAACATGAGTTAGAAAATATAACAGATGAAAATTCAAATAAGTTTAAACTAGTAGCACTTCCAAGTATAAGTAAAATATATAATCATGAACAAAGACTATTAGCTAGTTATGTTAATTTTTTGATTATTAATAATGCAGTTTTAGTACCAATATACAATGATGACAATGATAAGATAGCCTTAGATATTTTTAAAAAGTTATTTCCTAAAAGAGAAATAATTGCAATAAATTGTACAACTCTTATAAAACAAAATGGCTCTTTGCATTGTGTTACAATGCAATATCCTAAAGTAACTTAACAGTTGAATTTATTACATTTTTTTATATAAGTGTTGTACTTTTTTTGAATAAATTTTCAAATCTTTAATTCTTGTTGCATTTGATGGATGAGTACTTAAAATTTCAATTGGTGCTTGCTTGCTTAAACTAGCCATTTTTTGCCAAACTCTAACAGCATCACTTGGATTATAGCCCGAACGAGCCGCTAGTTCTACACCCATTCTATCTGCTTCTGTTTCGTGAGTTCTACTATTTGGTAATGTTAATGTAACATCTATAGCTTTTTGAGCTAAAGAAGAACCTACATTTCCTAGTTTATAATACTGACTAATCAATGATAAACCAACATTTTTAATAACTGATTGACTAGCTCTTTCTCTTCCATGCTCTCGAAGTGCATGAGCAATTTCATGTCCCATAATAGCAGCTATTTCTCCATCACTTAATTTTAATTTATTTATAATACCTGTATAAAATGCTATTTTACCTCCTGGCATACACCATGCATTTAATTGATCTGATGATATTAAATTCACTTCCCATTTCCATTTGAGTGCATCTTTTCTAAATACTACAACATTTTTTATTAGTTTATTAGCAATAGTTGTCAATCTTTGTAATGTAGCTTTATCTTTATTTAGTTTATTTTCCTTTTTAGCTTTTGTGATAATTGCACTATATGCTTGGCTTGCACCTTTTTGCATTTTTGATGCACTCAAAGACATAAATTGTTTTCTATCAACTCCTACTACACCATTATTTGTACTTGAGTTATATGCACATCCAGTAAAGGACATTAATGAAATACTCAGTAATAATTCTTTTTTCATATTTATCCAATTGTATTTATTTTTAGTTTATTATACAAAAATATATATTATAAATGATAAAATGTTAAATAAATTAAGGCATATTATGAAACACCGATATATTGGAAAAACTGGATTAAGAGTTAGTCCTATTTGTTTAGGAACAATGGGATTTGGTACATGGAGTGATGAAAAAGAATCTTTTAAAATAATGGATAAAAGTGTTGACAATGGAATTAATTTTCTTGATACAGCAGAACTTTATCCAGTACCTCCAAAAGCTGAATTAGCTGGAATTACTGAGGAAATTATTGGTAGATGGTTAAAAGGTAAACAAAGAGATAAATTCATAATTGCATCTAAAGTAGCAGGCGCTGCAAATGGATGGTTTGTACCACCAATCAGACATGGAATGACTGCTGTTGATAGCTTTCATATAAAAAAAGCTGTTGAGCAAAGTTTAAAAAAACTTGATACTGATTATATTGATTTATATCAAATGCATTGGCCAGATACTGTTGTACCAATTGAAGAGTCATTAAGAGCTTTTGATGATCTTGTAAAAGAGGGTAAAGTAAGATATATTGGAACTTCAAATGATAGTACATATGGTTTGACAAAAGCAAATGAAACATCTAAAAGATTAGGGATATCTAGATTTGAGTCTATACAAAATAATTTTTCATTAATAAATCCACGTTTTTTGGATGAGTTAGGTGAGGTTTGTAAAAAAGAACAAATATCACTTCTGCCATATTCTCCAATTGGTGGTGGAATTTTAAGTGGTAAATATAATAATGATTTTTATCCTGAAGAATCTAGATTTGCACAATATATAAAAATAAATACACAAAGAATGAAACAAATGGCTGATAGATTTTTAAATGAAAAAACACTTCAAGCAACTCAAAAGTATGTTGATTTGGCAAATGAATTAGGGATGTCTCCTACAACATTAGCAGTCGCATATTCAATGCATTTTGATTTTGTGGCCTCAACAATAATCGGAGCTAGAAACACTCAACAATTAGATGATTCATTTAAAGCATTTGATACAATACTAAGTGATGAAGCTATGAGTAAAATAAAAGAAATTCAAAAAGAAATTATGTACCCTATGGGCTAAGTGTTTTAATACTTCTTAAAAAATGAAGTATTAAAATTATTTTATATAAAAGAGCAACATGAAAACAGCACTAATACAACAAAAATATTATGATTCAAAAGAAAAAACTATTGAACATACGGTTCTAAAAATACAAGAAGCTAGTAAAAATTCTTGTGATTTAGTAGTTTTACAAGAATTACATCAAACACATTATTTTTGTAAAAATGAAAACATTAATAATTTTGATTTAGCTGATTCTTGGCAAGAAGATTTGAAGTTCTGGGCAAAAATTGCTAAAGACAATAACCTTGTCTTAGTTACTTCTTTATTTGAAAAAAGAACTGAAGGAATTTATCACAATACTGCTGTAGTATTTGACAAAGATGGAAGTATTGCAGGAAAATATAGAAAAATGCACATACCTGATGATCCTGGGTTTTATGAAAAGTTTTATTTCACTCCTGGTGATTTAGGTTTTGAACCAATAAATACTAGTATTGGTAAACTTGGAGTCATGATATGTTGGGATCAATGGTTTGGTGAGGCTGCCAGGCTTATGACATTAAAAGGAGCTGATATTTTAATATATCCAACTGCTATTGGTTGGTTTGAAGAGGATAACACAAAAGAGAAACAAAGACAACTAAATGCTTGGATTACTGTGCAGCAAGGACATGCAATACAAAATGGCATACCAGTAATTGCTGTAAATAGAGTAGGATTTGAAGAAGACACAAGTAAAGTATTAGATGGTATAAAGTTTTGGGGTAACTCTTTTGTATGTGGAGCTATGGGCGAAATTATATCAAAAGCAGATGAAAATGAGCAAATAATTTATGCAAATATAAATAAAAAAGACAGTACAACTACAAGAAGATGGTGGCCTTTTTTAAGAGATAGAAGAATAGATGCTTATGAAAATATTACTAAAAGGTATATTGATTAAATTGTTGATCCTATAATTATAAAGATACAAGGTTTTCAAATTTCAATATATAATCTAAATTACTTTATAGCCTTTTCATAGTATTTTTTAAGAAGCCTTGAATATATTAA
>CAZEXK010000033.1:0-12142 GCA_964516815.1 uncultured Helicobacter sp.
AACTTTTATGACAATAGCACTTTTTTATGGAACGAAAAGCATATCTTAGCTCTTAGATTATAAAGTAGCAGTAGAGTTTTTAGAGTCTTGTAAAATGACAATACAAGACAATGGAAATCATAGTTTTGAAAATATTCAAAAACACTTTAAAAGTATACTTGAATTTATAATGTCAAAAAGCTAGTATGGTATTATTATTTATTTTTTACCATACATAACATCAAGATAATTTCCCGTAGCTTTTTTTGCTCCACCCATATTTCCAGTGGCTACCATATAAACTACACCTGCAATAATTATGATAAATATCCATTTTGCCATTACATTTCCTTTTTTGCAATAATACCTAAAACGCTAAGCCCTGTACGTATACTCAATGCGGCTATAGCTAAAATTTTTAGATATGATTTTTCTTTTTTTATTCCAATAATTTTATGTTCATTATAAAATTTATGCACCATTGCTGCTAAGGCATGTAAATAATCAGTGATTTTTTGCATATCTCTTTTATCAAAAGCTTCTTGTAGTATTGTTCCTAATAATAAAGATTGAAAAGATAAATCAAGAGCATCTTGATTTACATTGTTGATGTTAACATCATGTATATCATCTAAACATAAGCCAGCTTTTTTAAACAATTGATTTATCCTAGCATGAGCATAATTAATATAAAATACAGGATTTGAAGAATCATTATTTTTTAAATGATCTATATCAAATTCTAAGTGTGTATCACTTTTTTTTGTTAAAAATATGAACCTTAATGAATCAGAACCAATTTTTTCAAGAATTTCACTCATTAGTATAACCGTACCAGCTCTTTTACTCATTTTATAAGGTTTTCCACCTTGAAGTAGTGCTACCATTTGAGATAACAATATCTCTAATGTATCAGGATCATATCCTAAAAATTTAACAGCAGATTTAACTCGTGTGATATAGCCATGATGATCTGCACCCCATATATTGATGTATTTATCATATTTTCTATCATATTTATTTTTGTGATAGATAATATCTCCTGCTAGATATGTAGGTATACCATTGTCTCTTACTACTACTCTATCTACATCATCGCCAAGTTCTGTAGATTTTATCCATATTTTTTCATCTTTTGTATATAACGAACCATTATCTTCTAAGACTTTTTTTGTACCATCCCACGAAGGATATAAGGATTTCTCACTTACAAAACTTTGAAAATTTATACCTAAATCATGCAAATCAGAAACAATTATTTTTAATACTTCATCTTTAGCAAATATAGCTAATTCATCTTTTTTATCTTCACTAGAAAATACATCATTACCATAAGATTGTATACATTTCTTAGCTATATCAATTAAATACTGACCTCTATAATAAGTCTCAGGGTATGTTACTTCTTGTTTTAATATATGCTCTTTAGCTGCAAGATACAAAGATGTAGATAATAGTCCCATTTGTGAACCTGCATCATTTACATAATATTCAGTATTTATATCATAGCCCAAATGCTTACCAACTCTATAAAGTGCATCGCCAAAAACTGCACCTCTTGCATGACCTATATGTAAAGGTCCTGTAGGGTTTGCACTTACATATTCTAATAATATTTTTTCTTTATTATTTGCTTTTGCAAAGTTATCGTTTTCTTTAAGAGCTTTGTTTATTTGTTCTAACAAATATTCATTAGATAATTTAAAGTTCAAAAAACCTTTTACAGCTTGTACATCTTCAAACATATCACAATGTTCAAATTCTAAGGCTAAATCTATTGCTATTTGTATAGGGTTTTTTCGTAATTCTTTTGCTAAAGAAAAAGCAATTGGAGTTGAGAAGTGACCAAGGGAAATATCCTTTGGCTTTTCTAGTACTATTGATTTATTAAGTTTTTGTTCAATAAATGTTTTGATTTCATTTTGCATTAATTACTATACAGTTTTGCTTTCTTCTTTTGGAGTATCATCAGAAGATACTTTATCTTTTTCTATTTTTGTAGCTTCTGCTGTTTTAGGAGTTTCTTCATCGTCTTCTTTTAGAGCGCCTTTAAAATTTTTGATTCCTTGACCCAATCCTTTTGCAAGTTCTGGTATTTTCTTACCACCAAAAAGTAATACTACAACAGCAACTAATACAAATAATTCCATTCCACCTGGCATACCCATAATATTCTCCTAATTCTTTTATATAATTGTTTGAATTATATCTTTTTTTATCTTAAAAAAAATATAATCAATTTATACCCTATAAATGCACTAAATATCGAGCCAATTACATTTAAAAGGATATTAAGAAGTGCTAAATAAATAGAGCTATTAAACAAATATACACTTTCAAGTGCAAATGCAGAATATGTAGTAAATGCTCCTAAAAAACCATTTATTAAAAATACTTTTAAAACACTAGGAGGAGTATAGCTTATAAATAGTGCTGCTAATATTCCAATAAAAAAACCACCTATTACATTTACACTTAGTGTAGCAAGTGGTATTTGACTTGGGAAATTTTTACTAATTGCTATATTCATTAAAAATCTAAAAATCGCACCAATGAATCCTCCACTTCCAACTGCTAATAAAGTTAAAAAAGATGCATTCATATTTATTTATCAAGCCTTAGTCTTACGCTTTTTGCATGAGCACTTAGCCCTTCAGTATCTGCTAACAAAGCACAAGCTTCACCCAATTCATTTATGGCATCTTTTGAAAAACTTATTATTGATGATTTTTTCATAAAATCTTCAACATTTAAAGGACTAAAAAATTTTGCAGTTCCACCAGTTGGTAAGGTATGATTTGGTCCTGCAATATAATCACCAATTGGTTCAGGAGTATTTTCACCTAAAAATATTGCTCCTGCATGTTTGATTTTAGGTAATAATTCAAATGGGTTTTGTGTCATAACTTCTAAATGTTCAGGTGCAATTTCATTCATTAAATTTATTGCTTCATCCATATTTGAAGCTACAATTATACAACCTCTTTCAATTATTGATTTTTGAGCTATTTCATTTCTGCTTAGTTCTTTTAAAAAATTATCAACTTCAATACTTGTTTGTTTTGCAATATTATTTGATGTTGTAATTAGTATGGAAGAGGCCATTTCATCATGTTCTGCTTGTGAAAGTAAATCAATAGCTAAGTAGTTTGGTTTTGCAGTTTCATCAGCTAATATCCCAATTTCTGATGGTCCTGCTATCATATCAATATTTACTTCTCCAAAAACCAATTTTTTTGCAGTGGCTACAAAAATATTTCCAGGTCCAGTTATAACATCTACTTTTTTTAAGCTAGAAGTTCCATAAGCCATGGCAGCAATTGCAGATGCTCCTCCTACTTTAAAAACAGTTTTTATTCCACATAAATGACAAGCAGCTAATAAAAGCTCATTTGCTTCATTATTTGGTGTTGGTGTACATACTACTATACGTTGTACTCCTGCAACTATTGCTGGAATTGCATTCATCAGTAAGCTTGATGGATATGCTGCTTTTCCTCCTGGTATATATAAACCAGCCGCATCAACAGCACTTACTTTTTGTCCTAGTATTGTGCCATTATTTTCATAATTCATCCAAGATTTTGGTAATTGTTTTTCGTGATAAGATTTTATTCTGTCATATGCAGTATGCAATGATGTTTTTAATTTATCATCTAAATTATCATATGCTTTTTTCATATCATCTATGTCAATAAATAGATCTTTTTCATTTAATGGTGACCAGCCATCAAATTTACTTACATGTTTAAATACCGCGTTATTTCCATCTTGAATAATTTCATCAATAATATTACTAACTATTGAAGATACATTTTTTATATCAACCTTAGCTCTTCTTAATATATTTTTAAATTCATTATTAAAGTTTGCATCACTTGTATTTATAATTTTCATTTAATCCCTTTTAATATTTCATTTGTAATTCTATTTATATCCCAGTCTTCAACATTTATAGTTAAATCTGCTAATTTCTTGTATTCTTTTACACGTTTATTATAAAGCATTTTTGCTTCTGTTAAGTTACTTAATAAGGGTCTTTTTTTAAATTTTTTCTTTGAATTTGGAGCTAATCTTAAACCTTGTATTATTCTATTAAAATCTGATTGTAAATAAATAATAGTGCCTATTTTTTTAATATTTGCTTGTTTATAAAATCCACCACCAGTTGAAATAACAGTATTTTTGACATTTTTCTCACACCACAACGCACATCTTTGCTCTAATTTTCTAAAGTAAGCTTCGCCTTCTTGTTTAAATATTTTTTTGATTGATCTATTGTCTATTGATTCAATAAGGTCATCAGTGTCTATTGCAAAGTAATCGCTTTTTTTTACTATTGCTCTAGCTACTGTACCTTTCCCTACGCCCATGAATCCAATAAAAATAATATTGTTCTTTGCCAATACTAGCCTTTATAATTATAATATAAGCGATTATAGCTAATAATTATTATTATTGTACTTATGTAATATAAAGTTGTGTATAAAGTAATTATGCTAATATAAAATAAAAATATAAAAGGAAGAAAATGTTTGAAATAAGAGATACTAAGCTAGGATATTCTATGAAAATAAAAGGTCTGAAAATAAATAGACCAGAAGTACAAAATATAGCAACAGATCTAGGAGTTGCTTTTCGAGATGTTGTAGTTAACAACGGAATACTAACAGTATACGATACAAGTAAAAAATGCCAAAAAATAATAAGCGAAAAATCACTTTATATGTTTGTAGCAATGGCTTTAGATATACCATTAGAAGATGTAACACCAATTAAGATATAACTTATATGTTATTTACTATCTTCTTGGAAATATTCAATATATTTTTATGAATTATTAATCTTAAGTGCCATTTGTTCTGGTAATAACTCTAGGTCTTCTTCAAGAAGTTTTGTATCTCCGTGTTGTATATAAATATCTTCATACTCAAATGATTTGACCTTTACATTTAAATCATGTTCATTTATAAATTCCAATAATGCAGAACCAACTCCACCTTGCTTTTGAGAATCAGAAAATACATACCATATATTTGTGCTTTTTGCTAATTTTAAAAGTAGTTGTTCATCCAATGGTTTTAAAAATCTCAAATCAACAATATTATGTTCACCTTGTACTAATTTTTCAGTTTTTATTGCCTTACTTACCCCTGCTCCATATCCAATAAAAGTTAAGTTACTTTTTGTTTGTTTTAATAACTCAGCTTTTCCCAATTCATATGGTTTGGCTTCATAATCCAATTCATCATATGCACCTCTTGGATATCGTAAAGCTATAGGACCTTTCATAAATAAAGAAGAAAACTCTAAAGAAAGTTCTAAGCTTCTCGCATCTCTTGGAGCCATTAACGTCATATGAGGTAAAAATCTTAAAAAACTAATATCAAATTGTCCTTGATGAGTTTCTCCATCTGCTCCTACAATTCCTGCTCTGTCTATTGCAAAAACAACAGGTAATTTCATTAAACAAACATCGTGTATGATCTGGTCATAACCTCTTTGTAAAAAAGTAGAATAAATAGTAATAAATGGTTTAAATCCACTTCTTGCCATTGATGCCATTGATGTAATTGCATGTTGTTCTGCAATAGCTACATCCCAAAATCTATTTGGAAACTCATGCATTAGTTTATCAATACCTGTACCACTTGGCATAGCAGCAGTTACTCCTACTATTTTGTCATTATTTCTTGCAAGTTCGCATAAAGTATCAGCAAATACAGACGTGGCACTTTTAGCAGTAGTAGCTTTTTTCTTAAACTCTCCAGTTTTTACATCAAATGGACTAACGCCATGCCAATGCTCATGATGACCTTCTGCGATTTCATAACCTTTGCCTTTTACGGTTTTAGCATGTACAATCACTGGTTTATTCATACCTTTTGCAAGAATTAGAGTCTTTATAACTTCATTTACATCGTGTCCATCAATAGGACCTATATAGTCTATTCCCATTTCTTCAAAAATAAGTCCTGGAGTTATAAGTTTTAATCCTTCTTCAAATCTTTTAGCAAGATATCTTGAACCTTCAGGTAAATTATTTGTTATAAAAGTATCTACTTTAGCTTTAAAACTTTGATATGTCTTACCAGCTAGTGCTTTACTAAGATGTTTTGAAATAGCACCTATTGGTTTAGCTATGCTCATTTCATTGTCATTTAATATAATTACAACGGGAAGTTTTAAATCTCCAAGCTCATTTAATGCTTCATAAACCAAACCAGCACTCATAGAACCATCACCAATCATTGCAATAGGTATACTTGATGTATTATTTAGTTTGGCAGCTTTTGCAGCTCCTACTGCTAATGAAATAGAAGTAGATGAATGCCCTGCTACAAAATAATCTGCGTCGCTTTCTTTTGGTTTAGTAAATCCACTCAATCCCTTAAATTGTCTTAAGGTTGAGAATTTATCCCATCTTCCAGTGATTAGTTTATGGGCATAACATTGATGTGAAACATCATATATAAAAGGTTCAACATTACAATCAAATACTTTATGCATAGCAATTGTTAATTCAACAGCACCAAGAGTAGAAGAAAAATGTCCACCATTTACTGATACTACTTCTATGATTCTATTTCTTATATCTTGTGCTAAAGTTTCTAATTCTTTTATATTTTTGTTTTGTATATCAATCATTTTTTTACTTTATTTTAATAAATCTACTTCCCAAAAAAACTCTATCCATGACTTTGCTTCTTTTACTTTAAAATCTGGTTGCATAATTGCATCATTTTTGTAAAAGACAGTAGCCACTCTAAATTCACAATATGGATATCTCTTTTTTAGTTTTTTTATAATTTCAACCATGCTTTCACCACTGTCGATAATATCATCAACTAAAACAACTTTTTTAGCTTTTTCCAGATTTGGTATATTAAATATAGCAAAAGTTTCAAGCTTCTTTGTACCCTCATAGTGAATTGAATTTAAACTATATAATTCTCTTGTATTTAGTGCTTCACTTAAAAGGTGTCCTAAGATTAACCCACCTCTTGCAATTGCTACAAGAGCATCGGGATTATATTCTTTAATCATAGGCAAAAGTATCTTACAATCTTGAATACATTCATTATATGAGTAGTATGTTTTTTCCATTATTCGTCCTAATTAATCACAAATACTAAAAGAGAAATCAAAGTTATAGTTATAAGGCCTAGGTTTATATCTTTAAATTGTCCTTTTATTAGTTTTAATGTAGTATATACAACAAATCCAGCTGCAAAACCAGTAGTAATTGAGAAAGTCAAAGGCATAAGAATTACAATAAGAAATGAAGATGCAGTTATTGCTAAATCGTTATTAGTAAAATCTATATTTCCTAGCTCTGTAAACATTAATACACCAACTACTACTAAAATTGGATAAATTGCATTTGGTGGAATTGCTTTAAAAAGAGGTAACATAAACAATGTTAAAATAAAAAATAATGCAGTAAATATAGCAGTTAAACCAGTTCGACCACCTTCTTCAACTCCACTAGCACTTTCAATAAACGATGTTGTAGTAGAAACTCCAAGAAGTGATCCACCAACAGTTGCAATAGCATCTGCTTCAAGTGTTTTTTCTAAAGCTTTATCTTTTTCATCAGCACTTTGAAATAAATTTGCTCTTGTTCCAACACCTGTTAAAGTTCCTAATGTATCAAACATATCAGTAATTAAAAATGTAATAATTACAGGTAACAATGCTAAAGTAAAAGCAGACATAATGTCTAATTGCATGTATATAGGTTCAATTGATGCTGGCATTGATAAAATAGTTTGAGGTAAAGTACCTAAGCCAAATATCCAAGCTACGAATGAAGTAAGAACTATTGATAAAATAAAAGCACCTTTTAATTTGTATGTGTAAAATACCAAAGCAGTCAATAAGCCAAATACTCCAAGTAAAACAGTAGGATTTCCTAAGTTTCCAAGACTAACTAATGTAGCATCGTTATTTACAATTATTCCCATTTGCTTTAATCCAATAAATGCTATAAAAGCACCTATACCTGCACTAATTGCTCTTCTCAAATCAATAGGAATTGAAGTCATTAACCAAACTCTAAATTTTGTAAAAGATAAAATAAGAAAAATAATACCAGAAATAAATACAATACCTAGTGCAGTTTGCCAAGGTAATTTCATACCTAAAACTAAACCATAAGTAAAATAAGCATTAAGACCCATACCAACGCTCATAGCTATTGGAGTATTTGACCAAAATCCTGAAAATAGAGTTGCAAGTATAGTTATAAGTGCAGTTGCAGTTACAACTGCACCCATATCAAGCCCAGCATCGCTTAAAATAAAACCATTAACTGGTACTATATACATCATTGTTAAAAATGTCGTAAATCCTGCACTAAATTCTGTGCGAATATTTGTTCCGTGTTCTTTTAACTTAAATCGTGAAAACATGTAAATCCTTTTTTTATTTATTTAAAATACTAGTAAGTACTTCAAATACTTTTGTATTTTGTTCTTTAGTTCCTATTGTAATTCTAAGAGCATTAAAACCATAACCTGTCATATCTCTTACTATTATTCCTTTTTTCAATAAATCAAGTGCTATTTCACTTGATTTATATCCATCCATATATATAGTAATAAAATTTGTATATGAAGGTATATATTTAAAATTGTTTTTGCTTGCAAATTGTTCATATCTATTCATCTCACTAAAGTTTTTAAATATACATATTTCAACATAATCTTCATCTTTAAGAGCTTCAATTGATGCTGCTAAAGTTGGTGTAGTAATGTTAAAAGGGGGTCTTAGTTTGTGCAAAGTACTAATAATATTAGTATTTGAAATACCATAACCAACTCTCATACCACCTAGTGCATATGCTTTTGAAAATGTTCCTAAATAAATAACGTTATCATATTTATTTATTAATTCACTAGGTACAATTTCTTTTGCAGCATCTTTTATTTTTGCATATTCTTGATAAGCACCATCTATTACTACTAAGGTATCATTTTCAACTATGTCTAAAAAGTCAGAAACATCATTAGCATCTAAACACTCCCCTAATGGATTATTTGGAACACATAAAAATACAAGATCTGGTTTTTCTTGTTTGTATATTTTTATAAATTCATTTATATTGTGTTCATTTGATGGAGTTTTTAAAACTGTAGCACCTGTTTGATTAGCATAAATTTCATACATTGCAAATGTCGTTTTTGCCATAAGTACTTTTGAATTTTCATTACATTTAGCATGAACACAAAATTCTATTACTTGATCACTTCCTGAACCTATGATTATATTATTATCATTGCAATTAAATTTACTAGCCAAAGCACTTTTTAATTCATACATAGAATCATCAGGATAAATAAAAGCATTTTTACTTACTTCTTTTAGTTTATTAACTACCAAAGGACTTGTTCCATATGGGTTTTCATTTGATGCTAATTTGATTATATTTTCTGCTTGTACTCCATATTCTCTTACAAGTAATTCTATAGGTTTTCCAGCTTCATATGTATTTACATTGTCTAATACTTTATTAAAATTCATTTATTTGCCTTAAGTAAGAACCTAAAAACTTGATTTGTTCTTTGTTGTTATTAAATACATTTTGCACATTTTTATCATCTTTATGTCCATTGAATTGAATGTAAAATATCAATTCTTTTTTTATTACATGAGATTCTATTTTTGTTAAATTTATATTTTCTTTATTAAAAGATTGTAAAAATTTAACTAAGCTTCCACTTTCTCCTGATAAAGTAGCAAGTATGGATGTATCATCATCACCACTTGGTAAATTATCAAAATCACTCACTATTATAAATTCAGTATGATTATTATCATCATCTTCTATATTATCAAATATTATAGGTAGGCCGTACATTTTAGCAGCTATACTAGAACTAATTGCTGCTGAATTTTCTTCTTGTAAAGCAATTTGCACAGCTTTTGCAGTTGATTCTACTGGAACTAATTCAACATTGTCAAGCTTGTGTTCATTTAAAAATTCTCTGCATTGTGCAAAAACTACATCTTTTGAATATATTTTTACAATGTCATTTAAATTTTTACAATTTGTAGAAAAAGTATTATGTATTTTCATTGATGAGTTAGAAACTATTTTTAAATCGTATTTATTTAGTGCCATCAAAGTGTCATTTACTACACCACTACTACTATTTTCTATTGGTATTACACCAAATTTAGCTCTTTTTGAAGATACTTCTTTAAAGACTCCATTTATACTATTCATAGCAACATAATGGCTGGTTCCACCAAAACGGCTTTCAGCCATCTGATGTGTGTATGTACCAAGAGGTCCTAAAAATGCAACTTTTTCTGGTAATTCTAAATTTCTACTAACTGCAAAAATTTCTAAAAATATAGCTTCTATGGCTGAAGTATTTAAAGCTCCATTTTGCTTTTTTGATAAAGAAGATAATCTTTTAATTATTGCCTTTTCTCTCTCAGGACGATATATAGCACTACCACTTTTTTCTTTTAATTCTCCAACTTTATTAACAGTTTCCATTCTTTTGTTCAATAAACTCAACAACTGATCATCTAGACTGTCAAGTGTATTTCTAAGTTCTAATAGTTCTTGTTCTTCGTCCATAGGTATCCTTTACTTTAAATATTGTTCTTCATGCCTAATTAAATCTTCAAATGTTTCTCTAGCTCTTATTAATCTATGTTTTGTCCCTTGTAGTGCAATTTCTGCAACTTTTGTTCTTGAATTGTAATTACTAGACATACTAAAAGCATATGCTCCAACACTATGTATTGCTACTAAGTCATTTTGTTGTGTTTGTGCTAGGTTTATATTTTTTGCAAAAAAGTCACCACTTTCACAAATTGGACCTACAACATTACATTTACTTTGTTCATGGTTATCATTTAAAACCTCAATTTTATGATAGGCATTATAAAGAGATGGTCTTATTAAATCATTCATAGCTGCATCAACTATTACAAATCGTTTATTTCCATTGATTTTTTCGTACAATACTTTAGTAATAAGAGTACCAGAGTTACCAACTATAAATCTTCCAGGCTCGCACACAACTGTAATATCAAGTCCAAATAATGCTTCAAGTACACTTTGTGCATAATCATGTGTATTTATTAACTTTTCGTTGTCATATACTATTGCAAGTCCTCCACCAATGTCAAAAAATTTCAATTCTATTTTAAGTGCAGCTTTTAAGTTTCTAACTAAATTTGCGACTATAACTATAGCTTCTTTTATAGGTTCTAGATGTGTCAACTGGCTACCAATATGACAATGAATACCTACAGCTTCTAAATTTTTACTTTTTGCAGTAAAAATATACATTCTTTTTGCAGTATCCATGTCAACACCAAACTTATTCTCATGTAACCCTGTAGATATATAAGGATGTGTTTTTGGATCTACATTTGGATTTACTCTTATGCTTATTCTTGCAATTACATTTAATTGTTTTGCAATAATATCAACTCTTTTAAGTTCCGCTTCACTTTCTACATTTATCATCAATATATCTAATTGCAAAGCTTCTTTGATTTCATCATCAGTTTTTCCAACACCTGAAAAAATAATTTTGTACTTAGAAATACCAACTTTAAAAGCTCTTCTAATTTCTCCAATACTAACACAATCAGCGCCAGCTCCCATATCTGCTAAATGTTTAATAACAGATAAGTTTGAATTTGCTTTAACTGCATATGATATAAGTGACTTTCTAGCTTTAAAGGCATCTTTTAGTTCGTTGTATTGTTTTGAAATATGATCAAAATCATATACATAATATGGAGTTTGGTATTGTTTTGCTAATTGTTGATAATCTATATTCATTTTATTATTACTTCTTCTTGTACTTTTTAATTAAAATAGATATTATCCAAAAATCAGTAAGGATGTTATTAAGCGATAATATTACAATATAATGATTTCTTAATTATTTATTTTTGTATAATAACATTTAGATATAGTATACAAATTATAGTATAAAATAAAGGATAATTATCTCAAAAACAAATAAAAAACTAACAACTATGAGTTTATCAGGTTTAATAATAGGTCCAGTATTAGGCTCGGGTGTTATATTATTACCTCCGTTACTATTTGATTTACTTGGCAATTATTCTTTGATTATATGGATAGTTATTTCCTTCTTGGGTTTTATATTTGCTATGGTTTTTG
>CAZEXK010000034.1:0-8110 GCA_964516815.1 uncultured Helicobacter sp.
TTTGATACATTATCCATTACCTCCTCATAAGCAAATAGCTTATAAAGAGTGGAAAGAATTAAGTTTTGAAATTACAGAAAAGATTCATGATGAAGTTTTGAGTCTACCTATTAGTGGGGTTCAGAGTTTGGAAGATACTAAGATGATTGTTAAAATCTTAAATGGATAACATATGAAATATATAATTTTAGCAGCAGGAAAAGGTCAAGACTCTTTATCTGAAAATAATAATATTCCAAAATGCTTACTTAAAGTCGGTGGTAAGACATCATTAGATAATATGCTTAAAATTTCAAAGATATTATCAATACCAGATATTAATGTGATAGCTGGATATGAAATATTAAAAATAATGAATTTATATCCTCATTTGAAATATTTTTATAATGAGGAATGGCAAGATACAAATAGTTTATATAGTTTATCTAAAGCCTTATATGACTTTGATGATGATTTACTAATATCATATTCCGATATATTATATACAAAAAGCACTATTAAAAAACTAGTCAAAAACAAAGATTCAATTAATATTGCTTATGATTCTCTATGGGAGAAAAGATACGAAGGTCGATCTTCTGAAAACACTAAAATAGAAAAAGTAATTTTGAATAATAATAAAGTGAGATTTTCTAAAGAAACTTCACAGGGAACCTTAATAGGTGAATATTCTGGTTTAGTATTTATTCCTCAAAAGTTATTAGTGGATGTTCGGATAGCTACAGAAAAACTTCTTTTAAATAATAAAAGAGCTTCTATTATAGATTTAATAGATAGTTTATCTTTAGACTTAAATGATGTTAACTTAGTAGATGTACAAGCAAATTGGGCAGAACTAGATTCTCTACAAGATATTGAACATTTTAATTTTGGGACTAAAGCTGAAACATTAAATTCAATAAAGAAAAAAATAAAAATAGCAAATATCTTAGATCAATATACTTTTACAGTAAGTGATTATAATCAGAAATCAGATCTAATTATTAAAAATATTCAAAGTAAGTTTAAGTCAAATTTATTAGTTGTTCGAAGTTCAGCATTAAATGAAGATACTGAAAATTCTTCGATGGCAGGAAACTATGAAAGTATTTTAAAAGTTCCTAAAGATGATTATATAAAGATAAAAGAAGCTATTGAAAAGGTGATTGATAGTTATAAAAAAAACAATCAAAAGCAAGATAAAGATAATCAAGTTTTAGTTCAACCATATCTGCAACATGTAACTATGAGTGGTGTTGTATTTAGTAAAGATTTACAGTCTTCGTCACCATACTATACAATTAATTATGATAATAGTTCAGATACAGAGACCGTTACATCTGGAAATGGAATTAATTTAAATACTTTTATTTGTTACAATTCTTTTGAAACAGAAATTGAGAATCATTTTTTAAAGATTTTAATAAATGCTATAAAAGAGATAGAATCTATCACAAATTATGATGCTATTGATGTTGAATTTGCATTTGAAAATGAAGTGTTATATATACTACAAGTTCGTCCAATTGCAGCAAAAAAAGATACCCTTAAAGTCTCAACTACTGATATTGATGTAGAAATTAAAAATATTAAAAATTTTTTGGATATAAAAAATCCTAATTTATTAGGAAGAAAAATAGCTTTTGGGATTATGCCAGATTGGAATCCTGCAGAAATAATAGGAATTAACCCAAAGCCATTAGCCTTTGATTTATACAAGTATATTATTACAGATAATGTTTGGGCTCAAAGTAGAAAGAATTTAGGATATCGAGATGTAAAGAATACTGCAGGTTTAATATCATTATCAGGAAAACCTTATGTAGATATCAGGATGAGTTTTAATACTTTTATCCCTAAAAGCCTAGATAATACTCTTGCTGACAAGCTGGTAGACTTTTATCTTGATAAATTAGAAAAAAATCCTGAAAATCACGATAAAGTAGAATTTCAAGTTGCTATTACTGCCTATGACTTCAGTATAGATAGTAAAATAGATGAAATGAAAAATAAAGGTTTTTCTGAAGCCGAATCCATTTTAATTAAAAAGTCATATAAACAGCTTACTGAAGATATTATTTTAGAAAAACAGATAAATATAAAACAAGAACTTGAAAAGACTATGCAGTTAACAAAAAAAAGAGAATTAATACTTACATCAAATATGGATAAAATTGATAAAATTTACAATTTACTTGAAGACTGTAAAGCATATGGAACATTACCATTTGCTAATTTAGCTAGACTTGGTTTTATTGGTTCAATTTTTCTTAAATCATTATTAGCTAATAATGTAATTGACGAAAATGAGTATGGTAGTTTTTTTAAATCAATTAAGACTGTTGCAAAAGAGTTTATGGATGATTTTAACTTATTGTTAAGTAGTAAATTGAGTAAAGAAAAATTTATATCTAAATATGGACATTTAAGACCTGGAACCTATGATATAACATCTTTTTCTTACAAAGAAAAATTTGATGAGTATATTGATTTTAGTTCTAAAATCACAGCCAATAATGAAAGCCATCAATTTCAGTTTACGACTAAAACTAAAAATAGATTAGAACAAGAAATAGCTTCACATCAACTAAAATTTACATCTTCACAATTAATAAACTTCATTGTTAGATCTACAGAAGCTAGAGAAAAAGCAAAGTTTGAATTTACTAAAAGTTTAAGTAGTGTGTTAGACTTAGTTAGTGAAATTGGAAAAGATTTTGGACTTGAAAAAAATGATTTGAGCTATTTAAATTTACGGACTTTGTTATCTTTTAAAGATAGCTCTAGTAAAATTGACTTGTATAATATTTTCAAGCAAAATATCTCTCAAAATAGACAAAAGTATTTAATTACAACAGCTATTAAGCTTCCAGATTTAATATTTAATAAGAAAGATATAGAAATGTTTTATTATCCATCTTTGAAGCCAAACTATATTTCACATCACTCATTAAGTGGAGAATTTGTTTTTTTGAAGCTAAATAACGAAGAAGAAATTGATAATAAAATTGTTCTAATAGAGAATGCTGACCCTGGATTTGATTGGATCTTTAGTCATAATATAAAAGGATTAGTCACAAAATTTGGTGGTGCAGCTTCTCATATGGCTATAAGATGTGCTGAATTTGATTTACCTGCTGCTATTGGATGTGGAGATAAAATTTTTAATGATTTACTTCATTATAAAAAAATACATTTAGACTGTGTAAATAATAAAATACAGGGGCTCTTGTGAAAACCTTACTTATGAGTACGAGAGTTACTCAAGCACAAAATTATGAAGAAGAGAGAAATTCTATTGCTTATGAGTATATATCATTTTTTGAGAAACTGGGTTTTCTTATTATTTTGATTCCGAATAATAGTGAAAATATTAAACAATATTTTACTTTGAAACCTGAATTGGTGGTTCTGTCAGGTGGTAATAATATTGACCCTAGTTTATATAAGAGCACAGAGTATTTAGATGACATCCACCCAAAAAGGGATGAAGCAGAAAAGGTGCTATTAGAAGAAGCAATAAGATTAGGTATAAAAACTCTAGGTATATGTAGAGGCTTTCAGTTCTTAAATGTTTATTTTGGTGGAACACTAATACACAATATACAGTATCATGTGAATACAAATCATATGCTTAGCTCACAATATAATTATTTAAATGCTCAAGCAAGTAACTCTTATCATAATCAAGCAGTTGTGAAAAATAATTTAGCTGAAAATTTATCTGTACTTGCTGTAGCAGACGATAATGTGATAGAAGCATTTATTCATTATGATAAAAACATTTTGGGGATTCAGTGGCATCCAGAACGACAAGAAAAAAAATATGATAGAGAACTAATAGAAGCCTTTTTAAAAGGAAAGATATGAGAGTAATAATATTGGCCGCAGGGCAAGGAACGAGACTTAGACCATTAACAAATGATAAACCAAAATGTATGGTTGAGCTAGCTGGAAAACCTCTAATAAAATATCAGTTAGATTTATTTGATGATTTTAATATAAGTGACATCAATGTTGTGTCAGGATATTTAGAAGAAAAAATAAACTTTAATCAAATTAATAAATTTTATAATCCTAACTTTAGTTCTACAAACATGGTTTCAACTCTTTTTTGTGCGAGTGAACTTTTTGATGGAAGCGATGACATATTAATCGCATATGGTGATATTATTTACAATGAAAAAGTATTACAACGAATACTTGAGGCTAAAGAGGAAATTAATGTCGTAGTTGACAAAAAGTGGAAGAGATACTGGTCAGCAAGAATGGAAAACCCTCTTAGAGATGCAGAAACATTAAAAATAGATTCTGATGGAAAAATAAAAGAGCTTGGGAAAAAACCAACATCTTATGATGATATAGAAGGACAATATATTGGATTGATTAAAATTAGAAAAGATATGGTGAAAAAAATAAAAGAATTTTATACTAACCTAGATCAAGACTCCTTTTATGATGGAAATGACTATAAAAATATGTATATGACAAGTTTCTTGCAAATGATTGCAGATAGCTTGACTCCATTAAGTCCTGTTTATATTGAAAACGGTTGGATTGAAATAGATGAGCCTAGCGATTTAAATTTTATAGAGTTTATGAAAGTTTAGTATGTATTTTAATACAGTAAAATTTATTGATAGGGTTACGGATAACCTTTATGCTGATAGCTATGCAGAATATTTTAGTACCCTTGATAGACTATGCAAAAAGATAGATGTAGTTAAAGAAGTGTATATTGAGTATAAACATGATTTATCAAAAGCATCTCAAAAAGAGCCATTGTCAGATAGTCAATACTTAAAACTTTTAAAAATATTGATGTTTTATGCTAAATCTAACAAAGATTTAAAATATCTTAACAGTGCACTCAAACTACATGATAGGACAAAGAATGGATCGGATGATAATAATAGTATAGAGATAGAACTTGAAAACATTCTTAAGTATTTTGTATGAAATGTTTAAATATTACAGTTTTATTTTATGAAAGTATTCCCGCAAGGATATATCTTGCCCTACTACATAAAAATGGATATTATCCAAAAAAAATAGTTTATTTTAAATTTAACAGAAGTAAAAAATATACCTTTTTTAAAGCTATCCTTGGTGAAAAGATACTGAATTATCTACTAGAAAGAAAACATAGTAAAAATATAGATACTAGACTTGCAAATCTGTTTCTACAAAAATTTGCTTTGAACTATGATGACTTAATGAAAGATATAAGTACATATCACGGTATTTTTGAAACTCTTGATATTACTAACCTTGAAGATGAAAAGTTAATTAAATATATTCAAACAGAGCAAGATAAAACTTTTCTTTTTACTGGTGGAGGAATTTTGAAAGAGAGACTACTTTCCATTAAAGATACTAAATTTATTCATATACATCCTGGTGTAGTTCCAGATGTAAAAGGTGCTGATGGTATGTTCTGGTCATACCTCTTGAAAAATAAAGTAGGCTATAGCTGTTTTTATATGAATAGTGGTATAGATACTGGGGACATTGTGCAAATCAATGAATATAAACTTCATAAATTTAATAATGTAGATTTTACGAAATTTGATGATGATAAACTGTATAAATATTTATTACAGTATTATGATCCTTGTTTTAGAGTTCAAACTTTAGTAAACTTAATTGAAAAATCAGATAATGATTTAAGTAAATTTAGTTACGAAAAACAAAATCCTAAAGATGGAAGAACATACTTTTTTATGCATGAAAAATTAAGAAACTTCACTATTGGGAAGATGATAAAGGAGATGAATGCTTCGTAAACTATTAAAAAATGATTTTGCAAAAAAAACTGCATTTTTATTTTCAGGATCATTTTTAGCAAGTATCTTATCTTTATTGGGGTTTTTTATAGTCGCTAAACTTTATAGTGTAGATATATTAGGTGAATATTATATGTTTATTTCTATAGTAACAATTTTAAATATGATAGCTACTTTTGGGTATCTGCAAAGTATCCCGTTGTTAAAAGATTTTGAATTAAGAGATATGTATTTTGCTATTTTACTATTAGCATTAGTTATCTTGCTTATATCATCTTTAATTCTTGTAATTTTCTATGATTTTTGGGTTTTTCTACTTTTAAGTGCCTACTTGACTGTTTTAGTCAGTTTAAATGAACAACTATTTGTAAGAGAGCAAAAAGTAAAAGAGCTAAATATTACAAGAATCGGCAGTACAATTGCGACTATGTCTTTTAGTATATCATCTTTTTATCTTTTTGGCGATAATTTATTTTACTTGATTCTTATGAATATTCTTTCACTTGCTTTTACAAATATTGTTATTTACTTAGTGTATGTAAGAGAGTATAATATTTATACTATCAAAAAAGTAGATTTTGATATTTTAAAAGAGTACCTAAAGTTTCCTAAGTATATCGGTCCTGGGATGATTTTTCACACCATTGCATATCAAGTACCGATTTTAGTTGCAGGTAATTTTTTCTCTCCTGCTATTGCTGCTTACTACAACATGGCATTTAAATTAGTGTATACCCCTGCATCCCTTATATCGGGAAGTGCAAGTCAAGTTTTTATGGGAAAACTTTCTATAAGTAGTCGAAATGATGGAGAAATCTTTAATGGTTTTAAAAAACTTTTTATTGCCCTGTCATCAGTAGCTATTGTCTATATATCTGTAACTATTTTAGTGTTACCATTTGCAGTAAACCTTATCTTTGGTGCTAAATGGCATGGTTCCATAGAATTATCAATGGCTCTATTGCCATTAGTTTTTTCTTTAATAGCTATATCCCCGCTTACTAATGTTTTTCAATTTACAAATAATCAAAAACATATTTTTAAAGTGCATTTTTTCTCTTTTATAATTGCTTTAATTTCATTTGCGGTAGGAATAGTATTAAAAG
Source organism: uncultured Helicobacter sp. (assembly GCA_964516815.1). Classification (GTDB taxonomy): domain Bacteria; phylum Campylobacterota; class Campylobacteria; order Campylobacterales; family Arcobacteraceae; genus CAIJNA01. The sequence goes on from CAZEXK010000034.1 coordinate 6,872, forward strand.
ATTATACTCTTAGTGTGTGGTTGTTTTCTATACTAATGTTTATCCGCTATATATTTATTGGGATTAAGCTCAATGATGTTAGAAGGGAGTATCATGCGATATCTTAAACTACTATATAAGTATCTTGTTTTTCTACCTCTCTTTAGTAAAGAGTACCGCCTGTCTCTTTTTAATATACTTAAATTTAAGTACTCTTATGAGAATAAAGATTATGTAGTCTTTTATGATAGTTTTTCTGTGCACTATTCATTTACAGAACCTATTATACAAGAGTTGAATAAAAGAACTGAGAGTTCTATCATTTTAATAGTTGGTGAAAAGAATCATCCAGCACTTGTGAATAAAAACAGTAATATAGAAGTAATTTTTATCAGTAATAAAGCAACAGTTTTATTTAAACTTTTAAAGATTAAACTTATGCTAACTCCATCTTCATATTTTTCAAAAAAATTCAAACCAAAGAATGTCAACCTTGTTCATATGTTTCATTCAATAGTTAGTATGCATTATATATATGGAGATGGTGCATTTGATGCATATGACACTTTTTTTGCAGTTGGTCCTCATCACATGAAAGAGCTCAAAAGAACTGCCGTCATACGGGGATGGAAAGAAAAAGAATTTTTAGAGATAGGGTACCCTAAGATACAAGCATTGGTAAAGGAGCAATCTGAAAATACCAAAAGTGAAAACATTAGAGTGCTCTTTGCACCTTCATGGGGTGAATACAACTTGCTTAAAATTCATGGTGTGGAAATTGTAAATAGAGTTTTATCATTAGGGCATGAGATAGTAGTAAGACCGCATCCTCACTCTTTTATGTATGATAATGAAACAATCAAGCAGATAAAAGAGATAGAAAAAAACAATACAAAATGTAAAATAGAAGACTCAAATTTTGCTGCATTTGAGTCATTTAAAAAAGCCGATATTCTCATATCTGACTACTCCGGTGCAGCTTATGAGTTTGCTTTTGGACTTCTTAAACCTGTACTGTTCATAGATGTACCAAAGAAAATCTCATCTTTATCGAAAGAGCAGTTAGAATACCTTCCTATGGAAGTAACATGTCGTGAAAATATAGGAGCAGTAACAACCATGAATGATTTTATAGTAAATTTCAATAAGCTGATAGATAATACACACAACTGGGAAGAAACTTTAAAGAATGTACGTAAAGAGTATATATTTAATCCGAGTAACTCTGTAGAGAAAGCAGTTGAAGCTATAATAAGACTA
>CAZEXK010000035.1:0-7738 GCA_964516815.1 uncultured Helicobacter sp.
CGGCGAGGTTTACGCCTCCAGCGGTTCGAATCCGCTGCTCTCTGCCATACAATCATAAAATATTATTAATGTAATGTATCCATATCAATTGAAGCAAATGAGCAATTTATTGAATGTAAAAAGTTAACAAGAGCTGATATATTCTTAGAACGCAATAACATCTCATATCTATATTTATTTGCTATTTTAAATATTTGACATTCTTTAAAGCCTATTAACTCAATATTGTTTGTATTTAATGCGTGATTAACATAATAGTCTAATTGTTCTTTTGCTTTAAAAGCGTTGTTATGAGAAAATACAACACGAGCCAAGCGGATAAATGGTGGATAAATATCAGCTCTTAAATCTAGTTCTTCTTTTAAAAAGTCTTCATAATCCTTATTTTCTAAATAGTTTTGTAAAAACTTTTTATTTTTACTTTGAATAAACACTTCTCCAAATCCATTTCTTCCACTTCTGCCTGCTATTTGTAAGCATAGAGATAAGCCTTTTTCTTTTACTTTATAAGAATGCATATTTAATACAGAATCAATACCCATAATAACAGCAAGCGTTACGTTATGATAGTCATGACCTTTTGATAACATTTGTGTTCCCACAAGTATATCAATTTTATTTTCATTAAATTCTTTTAGAGTAGTTTTTAAAATCTTGTTTGTTGATATTATGTCACTATCAAATCTTTTTACACATTTATTAGGGAATAAGTTTGTTAATTGTTCTTGAACTTCAGCAGTACCTAAACGATAATTTTTTATATAACCAGTAGTACATGAGGGACATGAATTTGGAATGTTTTGTGAATAGTTACAATAATGGCACTTTAGTATTTTATGACTTTTATGTAAACTTAAACTTACTGAACAAAATGGACATTCTACACTTTTTGCACATTCATTACATATTTGAAATTTAAAATTTGCTCTTGTTGGCAAAAAAACTATTACTTGTTTACTTTTCTCTAAGGTATTATGAATTTTATTAATTATTTTATTATTTAATATTAAGTTTGATTCATCATAAACATATGTTTTATTAGTATTAAAAAATGTTTCTTTTAATCTAAAATATGGAATTTTACTAAAAGATGATAATGAAGGAGTAGCACTTCCCAAAATTAATTGAATATCATATTTTCTACTCATATATATGCATAAATCTTTTACATTGAGTCTTGGTTTTTTATCTGACTTATATGAATCATCATGTTCTTCATCAATTACAATTAAACCTAAATTATTAAATGGTAAAAATAAAGAAGATCTAGCACCTGCTATTAGTTTTACTTTACCACTTGAGAGGTCTTTAAGCGTTTGTTCTTTTTTCTTTTTACTTATTTTTGAATGCCAAATTGCTAATGAATCTTTAAAAATACTTTCTAAACGCTTTTGCATTTGAGGAGTCAATGCAATTTCAGGCATAAGTAAAAGTGCTTGCTTATTTTGATTCAATATATTTTCAATATTTTTAATATAGATTTCTGTTTTTCCTGAACCTGTATTTGCAAATAACAAAGAAGCTTTATTATTTGTACAAAATTCATATGCTTTATTTTGATTATTTGATAATTTTATATTAGAATTAAAATTTACATCATTTTTTTCATACATACTATTTTTATTAAAAGCAATATAAACAGATAGCGCTTCACCTATACTACAAACATAATATTTACTAACAAACAAAGCAGTTTCTAACATATTTTGATCATAATATTCATCTAATATCTCTAATATATCATTACATTTGAAATTAACAGTATCAACTTTTTTTAAAACAACACCATATAAATCCTTTTTTCTATTTCTAAGAGGTATTTTAACTTTATTTCCAATTTTTATATTTGTTTTACTTTGATATGTTAGCTGTGATAACGGCGAGCCTAGAAGAGCTATTTCATAATAATTCAATTTAATACTTTTTTACATAAGTCATTATTATTATTACAAGTAAAAGTTAGTTTTTTAAATGAATAAATAAAATTTAAAGTATCCCCATTGTTAAAATGAAAGGCATAAGTATTATTGTTTACTTTTGTCCAATAATTATTAAAAAAATTATTTTTTTTAAGTATATTAGAAAATAAATAAATTCCATCATCTAGATTATACAAATTGTTTGTTTTATTTTCTAAAATAAGTTTATTTTTATAAGATTTTAGTGCTTCTTGAATTAATAATGAGTCACTGTAGCACTGCTTTATAGAGGTATCTTGGTACATATTCATAATATTTGGAACTATTGCACTTGCTAATATGGATAATATTAAAATAACAAATATACTTTGTATTATAGAAAATGCTTTTTTATTTAATATCTTCAAGGTCTTGTGAAATTTCCATAAGTTGTTTTTCTAACTCAACTAACTCATTTGTTTTTTGAATAAATGCTAACAAAACATCTTGTATATTAAGATTTTTGTTGATGTCTAAAAATTTTACTATACCTCTTTCTATTCTATTGTTTTTATCTTCACCAATGTCAACAGAAAATACTTTATGATTTATATGAAAGTCTATTTTTTTGTTTTTTATATCATTGTACATTGTATTATTTATCATCCACAATAAGTGCTTTGTCAATGGTTAATAACATATTTTCATTGTTATATTTTAACTTATCTAGTTGATTTTTTAAAGACTCTATTTCATCTTTTAAATAATCATTTTCATTTTTCATATTTAAATAGTTTTCTTTAATTAATTGTATTTGAGTGCTTAATTTTGTTATTATATTCATGTTGTTATTTTAACAAATATTATTATTAATTCAACTGAATTAAGTACATATTTAACGATTTTTGGATAATATCCACTTTATGAGAAAGATATATTTGTTGACTTTTATACTTTTTAGTTTTAGTTTTTCTGATGATAAACTATATTTTTTACCTGCACAAAATAAAGAAGTAAAAAAAGAAATTAGAAGTTTAATTAGTAATGCACAGCATAATATAGATTTAGCTATTTATAATATAAGATATTCTAAGTTTATAGATGAATTAAACAAAGCAGCTATAAGAGGTGTAGCTATAAATATATTTTATGAAAAAAAAGATGGTAAGTTTCATAAAAATATTAAATTTTATAAAACTAGTAAAAAAATGCACACAAAAATAGCTATTTTTGATGGAAATATTGTATTGTTTGGTAGTGCTAATTGGAAAAAAGAATCATATAAAAATAACTATGAAGTTGTCAATATAATTAATGATGAAAATAAAGTAAAAAAATTCAATGAATTTTTTAAAAAGTTAAAGGAAGAAAATTGATTTTAGAAATTACTATTGGAGCATATTGTATTTACTTTTTAATAAATTTCTATACAACATTTATGCAAATACATTATGTAAATAATGCAAAAAATACAAATGCAGTAATATTAAATGCTAGTAAGTTTAAAGAAGCAGGAAACTATTCAGTTGAAGTTCAAAAAATGACACTACTTGGTATATTATATGATTTTGTATTATTTTTTATATGGATTTTTTTTGGTTTACAATACCTTGATACATTAAGCGCGTCTTATGTTTCTTGGCAAAAAGCTATTATTTTTATTGATGCTTTTATTATAATAAATTGGGTTTTAGCATTGCCTTTTGAACTGTACTCTACTTTTGTGATAAATAAAAAATATGGTTTTTCAAATATGACAGCTAAATTATTTATAATAGATACAATAAAAAGTGCAATTATTTTTTTAATCTTAGGTTCTTTTATTATTGCTGTTTTAGCAATAATTATTGAGAATTTTAATTCTTGGTGGGTTTGGGGCTTTTTATTTATTTTTACTGTTATTGTTTTAATAAATATGTTATATCCACTATTTAGGGCAAAAATGTTTGATAAGTTTTCACCGCTTGAAGATAAGGATTTAGAAGAAAAAATAAATGCACTTTTAAATAAGGTTGGGTTTAAAAGTTCAGGAGTATTTAGTGTAGATGCATCAAAAAGAGATAATAGATTAAATGCATATTTTGGTGGATTGGGTGCTACAAAAAGAGTTGTGTTATTTGATACTTTAGTACAAAAACTAACACACAATGAACTTTTAGCAGTATTAGGACATGAATTAGGTCACTTTAAAAATGGGGATATTTTAAAAAATATAGGGATGATGGGAATTATTATGTTTTTATTTTTTGCTATTTTTGGTAATTTACCTGAAGAGTTATTTTTACAATTAAAATTGAACAATGATTCATTTTCAATTATTGTAATGTTTATAATGCTTTCACCTATCGTATCTTTTTTTATTATGCCAATTATGTCTGCTATGAGTCGACATAATGAATATGCTGCTGATGAATTTGGTTCTAATTTATCTAGTAAAGATGACCTTGTAAACGCACTTTTAAAACTTGCTAATGAAAATAAATCATTTCCTTTATCCCATCCTTTGTACATATTCTTTCATTTTTCACATCCTCCTTTAGTCCAAAGGCTTAGAGAATTGGGTTATAAAGGCGCTGGAATATCGCAATTAAGTGAAAATGATGAAAATTTACAAAGTAAATTGGAAGTATAAATGAATAATAAACCAAAGTATCATTTTTTTAAAAATACTAAATATGCACTTGAAGGTTTTATTTATGCTTTGAAAACTGAAACATCATTTAAGCTAGAGTTTTTTATTGCATTTATTGTGATACCTTTGATATTCTTGACGCCATTAGAACTTTGGCAACAAAGTGTATTGTTAATTACTTATTTTTTAATAATGATTGTTGAATTACTAAATTCAGCCCTTGAAAATGCTGTTGACTTAATAACTAAGGAGATACATCCATTAGCAAAAAGTGCTAAAGATATTGGAGCGACTGCTGTAATGTTTAGTATTATTTTACATATACTTTGTTGGTTTGTATTTTTAATTAATTTTATATGACTTATGAAGTAAATACTAAAAAAATAAAAATTTGTATTGTAAAGCTCTCTGCTATGGGAGATATCATTCATGCTATGGTTGCACTACAATTTATAAAAAAAGCATACCCTAATAGTATAATTGATTGGATTGTAGAAGAAGGGTTTAAACAAATATTACAAAATAATGATGATATTGATAATATATTACCAATAAATCTTAAAAAAATAAAACAAAATAAATCAGAAATATTTAATCAAATCAAAATATTAAAACAATATTCAAAAAATAATTACAATATTGTTATAGATGCTCAAGGTCTTTTAAAATCAGCTATAGTTGCTAGAATAGTAGGTAAGAAAATAAAAGGATCATATATAAGCGGGTTTGATAAAAACTCAATAAGAGAATCAATATCATCTTTTTTTTATGATAAAACAACAAAAATATCATATACTGCTAATACAATCGATCGAAATGTAAAGGTTATGTGTCATCCTCTTGGTATTGATGTTGAAAAAAAAGATATTTTAAATAAAAAAGAATTTTTATTTAGTGATTGTACAATTGAAAATAAACCTGAGTTGTATAATTTATTTGTGATTGGTTCAACCTGGGAAAGTAGAAATTATCCAAAAGAAAAATTTGTACAACTAGCTAATGAATTAAAAGTAAAAACATACATAGTTTGGGGAAGCAATGAAGAAAAGGAAAAAGCTTTATGGATGACAAAAAAAAGTGAATATCTAAATATATTACCTAAGGGTAATTTAAATAATTTAAAAAAGATAATACAAAATTGTAATATATTAATAGGTAATGATACAGGTCCAACACATATGGCATGGGGACTTAATAAACCTAGTGTTACAATATTTGGACCAACTCCTGTAAATAGAGTTCATGTAACTTCTATAAATAAAGTCATAAAATCATCAAGTAAAATAAATCATTATAAACTTAATAAAAATGATTTTTCTATTGAAGATATAAAGGTTTCTGCTGTAATTTCTATACTTAACAATATAAAATAAGTATTTGTGTTAATAAAATAATATAATATAGGCTATAATCCATTTAAAATTATTTAATTTTATTTATAATCTTAAGGAGATTAATGAACAATATCAATTTTTCATTATTGTTTAAAGTTAATTTGGCGTTAAGTAGCGTTTTATTTTTGTGTTTTCTTACGCTCAATGCTGAGTATACTGTCGTTGGATTTATTTTAACTATAATTGGTTCTATTTCTAGTGTAATGATACTTTACATTATTTATTATCTAATATCATTGCCATTTTTGTGGACTAATAAACTAATAGTGTATGTTATGACAATTATATTCATTTTAACAAATGTAATGCTAATAGTAGATTTTTTCATTTTTAAATTATTTTCATTTCATTTAAATGCTATGGTTCTAAATATAATATTATCGCCAGATGCTTTTGATTCAATACAAGTTGGTATTTTCCCAATATTATTGTTTGTATTTAGTGTTTTGTTGATTATAATTTTTGAATTTATATTAATTAAAAAATTATATAAACAAACAAATAGCAATAAAATTAAATTAAATCAGAAATTAAATAAGTTCATTACAGTTCCTCTTATAATTATAGTTCTAAGTGATAAAAGTATTTATGGTTTTGCAAATTTATTTTCAAAAAATGATTTATTGCATTCTTTTAAAGTTATCCCATTATATCAACCACTTACTTTTAGAAGAATAGCTTCTAAACATTTTGGATTTAAAGCTGAAAAACAAGCACAATATAGTATAAATAAAACATCAAAAATGAATTATCCTTTAGAAAAAATAAAAATAAATAACAAAATAAAACCTTTTAATATTTTTTTAATAGCTAGTGATTCTGTGAAGTATAGTATTATGAATGATAACACTACGCCGAATATTAATGAATTTTCAAAAGATGCATTAGTTTTTAATAATCATTATAGTGGAGGGAATAGTACAAGGTTTGGTATTTTTTCATTAATGTATGGACTAAATTCAACCTATTGGTTTTCATTTTTAAATGCAAATCAAAAACCAATATTATTTGATGTACTAAAACAATTAAATTACAATATAAAAATAATTTCATCGACTAATACCAATTGGCCAGAATTTAGAAAAACTTGTTATGTAGACATTCAAGATAGTATAAGTGATAAATTTAAAGGAGTGCCTTGGAAAAAGGATGAACAAAGTTCTAATGAATATATAAACAATATTGAAAATATAAACAATAATATACCTTCGTTTTCATTTTTATTTTTGGATGCACCACATGGTTATTCATATCCAAAAGATATGAATAAATTTGATTCAGAAAGTATAAGTATTAATTATCTCAATGTTGGTAAAAATACAAATGAATTAAAAAATACAATTAAAAACTATAAAAATGCTGTATTTTACAATGATACTTTATTTGGAAAAATAATTAAAAAACTAAAAGATAAAAACTTGTATGATAACTCTATGATAATCTTTACATCAGATCATGGACAGGAATTTTATGAGTTTGGTAAATTTGGACATAATACATCATTTTCAAATGGACAAATAAAAGTACCACTAATTGTAAAGTTACCAAATAACCTTAAAGTAAAATATTTAAATAATAATGATTTAACTTCACATCAAGATATTGTTCCAAGTATTTTATCTCTATTAGGAGTTAAAAATAAAACTAATACTTATAGTAATGGGCAAAATATATTTTCTAATGAGTATGAAAGAGAATACATTTTTTCATCAAATTGGAATAACAATTCTATTGTAACAAAAGATAAAACTTATGTATTTTCAAATATGCCAAATAAAATGTTTAATAATGAAGTTAGAAGCACTAATACATAT
>CAZEXK010000036.1:0-6612 GCA_964516815.1 uncultured Helicobacter sp.
TCATGAATACAAAGCTTGGTGTAACTTTTAAAATAATATTGTAATAGTTTGATTTTAAAGTACAGTAAAAAGTATTTTAGCTACAATTATAAAAAAATTTAGGATAATAAATGTTATATACATGTGGACATAAAACACCAGATAGTGATAGTATAATCTCAGCAATTGCTATGGCATATTTAAAAAATAATCTAGGCACAGAAGCTACAGCAGTAAGACAAGGGGAGATAAACCCTGAATCAAAATATATTTTAGATAAATTTAATCTTAAAACTCCTGAACTTAAAACATCGTTTGCTAATTGTGATTTATTTATGAGTGATTATAACAATTATCCAGAAGGTCCAGATGATTTAAAAGATGCAAATATAGTAGGAATAGTAGATCATCATAAATTAGGTGGACTTATAACTTCTGCACCATTAGACGTTTGGATAAGAGCAGTTGGTTGTACAAACACTATAGTAAAAGAAATGTTTGATTATTATGATGTAAAAATTCCAAAAGATATTGCAGGAGCAATGATGTGTGCAATTTTAAGCGATACTGTTATATTTAAATCTCCTACATGTACAAAAATAGATACAAAAATTGCCAAAGAATTAGCAATAATTGCTGAAATTGAAGATTATAAAGCTCTTGGATTAGAGATGTTCCAAGTAAAATCACAAGTAAATGGAGTATCTAGTTTAGATTTATTAAAAAGAGATTTTAAAAACTTTGATATGCATGGAACTAAAGTTGGCATTGGTCAACTTGAAGTAGTTGATTTAAGTGTATTTGATGATAAAAAAGAAGATTTACTAAAAGCTATGCAAGACTTAAAACAAAAAGAAGGTTATGACACAGTACTATTACTTTTAACTGATATTATGGCTATGGGTTCACAAATACTTGTATCTAGTTCATCTATGCAAAATGTTCAAAAAGCATGGGATATAGAAGTAAATAATAATCAATTTTATTTAGATGGATGTTTAAGTAGAAAAAAACAAGTAATTCCATTTTTAGAACCTACTTTTAAATAAAATGGCTGCACTTTTAAAGAATTTATATACAAAACAATATATAAATTCACTTACAAATAAGCTTCAAAACAACTATTCAACTTTTAACAAAAAAGAATTTATTTCAAATGTATTTTGTTCATCATGGCAAGATAAAGAATTAAAACAAAGAATGAGACATATAACACATTGTATGTACAATTTTTTACCAAAAAATTACGATGAAGCAATAATAATTTTAAAAAAAACATATAGTGATATTCTTGATAAAAAAAATAAAAGCGAAGCTTTACAAAATATGATATTTCAAGATTATGTAGAAATATACGGACTAGATAATTATCATACATCTATAAAAGCTATGGAATATTTTACCATTTCATGTACTTGTGAATTTGCTATTAGGCAGTTTATCATTAAATATGAAACAAAAACAATGAACCAAATGCTATTATGGGCAAAATCACCTAACGAAGAAATAAGAAGATTGGCAAGTGAAGGTTGTCGTCCTAGATTACCTTGGGCATGTTCTTTAATTGAATTTAAAAAAAACCCAAAAAAAGTTTTAGAAGTATTAGAACTCTTACAAGATGACAAATCACTCTATGTAAAAAAATCTGTAGCAAATAACCTAAATGATATTAGTAAAGATCATGAAAATATAGTTATTGATATTGCCAAAAGATGGTATGGACAAAATGAACATAAAAACTGGCTTATAAAACATGCTTGTAGAACTTTATTAAAAAAAGGCAATCAAGAAGTATTGGAAATATTTGGTTATAAAGCAAATAAATCATTAAAGTTAAGCTCATTTAAAATGAATGATGATGTATATATGGGTGAAGATTTACATTTCTCTTTTGATATTATAAATACAAATATTTTACATAAATTAAGAATAGAATACAGTATTGATTTTGTAAGATTGAATAATAAAACTAACAATAAAGTATTTTTTATAGCGCAAAAAGAATATCTTACAAATATGCAAAATATTAAAAAAAAGCATTCATTTAAACTAATAAATACAAGAAAATATTACAAAGGAGTGCATACATTAAATATTATAGTAAATGGTGTTATAATGCATTCACAAAAATTTAATTTAAAAGAAAAAATATGATAAAAAATGAATCAGATATTGTAAGTTTAAGTATTAAGGACTTTTTTTCAAGTGATATATTAAAAATAGCGATTATTCCATTTATTGTAACTATGATTATTGTATACACTCTATTTTTTGGTGTAGCTTCTGCAGCATTGGATAGTTTTGATAATTTACAAATACAGCAAACTACAAATACTATTGGTGTAGAAGAATCACTAAACGATGATACATTTTTTGATGATATTACTCAGTTCTTTTTAAAATCAGCTGCAATTTCATGGATAGTAAATATTTTAGTATATTCAATTGGTGCCATTGCTATGATATATGTTAGTATTTTTATATCTTTAATTGTAATTGGATTTTTAACACCTTATATATTAAGTAAATTAAGAAATAAACACTATTTACATTTACAATTCCATGGGAATATTACAGTTTTAGGAAGTATTTGGTATTTAATAAAAACTGTATTTGTTATGGTTATTTTACTTTTGGTCTTATTTCCTTTTTATTTCATACCTATAATAAATATTTTTGCTATTAATTTACCATTTTATTATTTATTTCATAAATTATTAAACTTTGATGTTGGTACTACAATCTTAAATAAACATGAGCTAAAAGAATTTAAAAATGAAAATTCTAAAAAATTAAGGCTAAGAACATTAAAGTTATATCTTATGTCTTTGATACCATTTATGTCTTTGGTACTTCCTGTATATTATATAGTATATATAGGACACGGTTACTTAGCAACTTTAGATAATCAAAGAGGTTAATTTATTTAATCTTTTTGCTTATTGTTCACAAGTATTTTTACAAGATTCTATACTCTTAAAAGGTACATTTCCAGCACATCCACCCCAATAAAACTGCTTACAACTTGAACTTTTTTGATTATAATAATATCTTTGAAACATTGCTTTACAGTTTCCAACCTTAGGTAATTCATAACATTGTTTATTCAAAACTTGTTTATTTTGTGTACAAGATGTAAAAATAAATATTATGCTTATTATTATATACTTCAATTTAAATCCTTTATTATTTTAAAAATTCAAGAACTTCATTTACGCTAAGTTCTTTTCCACTACTTTTAACTACCCCATCAACGACAAGTGCAGGAGTATTCAATACATCATATTGCATAATTTTAACTAAATCATCAACTTTTTCAACACTGTGAAATCCCTCAATTTTATTTAGCGCTTCTTTTACAACAACTTCCAAATTATTGCACTTTGCACAACCAGATCCTAATATTTCAATTTTCATATTTTTCCTTTTTATAAAATAAAATTAAATATATAACCAATACATACTATTGAAATCCCAACAATTGCAAAAAATAATGCTATAAGTTTAATATGCATAATTCGTTTTAATATCATAGCTTCAGGTAAACTAAGTGCTGTTACTGCCATCATAAATGCAAGAGCAGTACCTAAAAGCATTCCTTTAGAAGTAAGTACTTCAATAAGTGGTATTACTCCTGCTGCATTTGAATACATAGGTATTCCCATCAATACTGCAACTATAACAGCAAAAGGATTATTGGCTCCTGCATAAGACACTATAAACTCAGTAGGCACATATCCATGTATAAAAGCACCAATACCTACACCTATTAATACATAATACCATATTTTAAAAAATATTTCTTTTGTATAATCCCATGAGTCTTGTATTCTTTGTTTAGGTGTAATCTTTATTTTAATTTCATCAAGATCTCCATCCATGGGTTTAATATCAATTAAAATATATTTATCCATATTCATTTTACCAATAAAATACCCACCAAGAATAGCTACTATTAAACCAAAGAATATATAAATTAAAGTAATTTTCCAACCAAACAATCCAAATAACATAGCTATTGCTATTTCATTGTTTAAAGGTGAACTTATTAAAAAGGAGAAAGTAACTCCTAGTGGTATTCTAGCTTGTATAAAACCTAAAAATAGTGGAATTGCACTACATGAACAAAATGGAGTAATAACACCAAATAGTGCAGCTAAAATATTACCCGTAAATTCTGATTTACCTTGTAAGTATGCACGTACATATTGGGTATTGAAATATGTTCTTAAATAAGAAACAAGAAAAATTATACTAATAAGTAAGAACCATATTTTAAAAGTATCATATATGAAAAAGTTTACAACATCATTTGTAGTTCCACTTAAAGATAAAATATCTAGAGTAAAATAATCAACTGCTTGCTTCCACATAAAAATACCTTTTTATACATTAAACCTAAAATGCATCACATCACCATCTTGAACTATGTAATCTTTACCTTCAATACGTAGTTTTCCAGATTCTTTAGCCTTACTTTCACCACCCAAACTAACAAAATCTTCATAAGCTATTACTTCAGCTTTTATAAAACCTTTTTCAAAGTCATTGTGTATAACTGCAGCTGCTTTTGGTGCACTTACACCTTTTGGGATTGTCCAAGCTCTAACTTCCATTTTCCCAGCAGTGAAATAACTTTGCAAACCTAATTTATCAAAGGCTGTATGAATTATTTTTTCTAAACCTGATTCTTCAACACCCAAATCATTTAACATTTCTTTTGAATCTTCATCATCCATATCAACTAATTCTTCTTCAATTTTAGCACAAAGCATAATCAAGTCAGCACCAACATCACAAGCATGTTTATGAACAATTTCTACTAATTTGTTACCATCAATTAATGAGTCTTCATCAACATTTGCCCCATAAATTACTTCTTTATTTGATAAAAATCTCAATTCTTTATCCATTATTATAAATAATTCATCATCTCTTTTTTCAAACGTTCTAACAGGATTTAGTGAATCAAGATGTGAAAAAAGTTCATTTCCTATTTCAAAAAAAGCAGCAGCCTCTTTATCAAATTTTGCTTGTTTTTTTAATCTATCAAGTTTTTTTTCTAATTGAGAAATATCAGCATATATTAGTTCAGTTTCAATTATTTCAATATCTCTAAGTGGATTTATATCACCTTCTACATGTACAATATTTTCATCTTCAAAACATCTTACCATATGTAATATAACTTCAACTTCTCTAATATTAGATAAAAATTGATTACCTAATCCTTCTCCTTTACTAGCACCTTTTACAAGTCCTGCAATGTCAACAAAGTCTATAGTTGAGTGTTGTATCTTATCAGGATTTACAATGCTAGCTAAAGCATCAAGCCTTTTATCTGGTACAGGTACTATTGCTTTATTTGGTTCAATTGTACAAAAAGGATAATTTTGAGCCTCTGCATTTTGTGCTTTTGTTAATGCATTAAATGTAGTAGACTTTCCTATATTTGGTAAACCCACAATTCCTACGCCTAATCCCATATTAAATCCTTATTTTTTTGTATTTTACCTAATATACTATTAAATAACAATTCGTTTTATTCTTGGTAAAAGGTGTGTTAGAATTTCATATTCTATTGTATTGTGAACTTTACTTAAAGCAGATGCATTAGAAAATACACAAATTTCATCATCTTTACCAAATACAGAAAAACTATCCATAGATACTTTGCCCAATATAGATTTACCATTTTCTATTAAAACATTTTGAGTTTCATTAACTCTGAAAAAACCATCTCCATAACCAATATCATAATTTGATACCATAGTATTATCTTGTTTAATTTTAAATGCACCACCGTATCCAACTGAATCACCAGTATTTAGCATTCTTGATGATATTTTATTTGCATATAAACTAAGTATTGGTTTTACATTATCTTTTGCAGCTTTGCTATATCCATACATTCCAATACCTATTCTAGCAATATCATATAAATCATTGTCAACTTTATGTACACTAGCAGTATTACAACAATGAATACGAAAAGGAGTATTAATATATGTTTTTATTTCTTTTATTGCATTTTGAAATATTTTTTCTTGATTTATAGTACAATCATTAGCTTCATCTGCGGAGGAAAAATGAGTAAAAACACCATTTAATATTAATTCATTTTCTTTTATTAAAGTTATTGCTTCTTTTATTTGTGATACTAAAATACCATTTCTACTCATGCCCGTATCAATTTTTAATTCAATTTTTGAATTTTTAGCAAATAATGAGATTTTATCTATGCAATTAATTGCAAAAACAAAATTGTTATTATAATTAATATTTGCGATATCATAAAGTATTAAAATAGAAGTAAATTTATTATTTTGTAAACTTACAGCCTCACTAATATCTCTTACAATACAATGTCTTATACCATACTCGTCACACATATTTGCAATATTTGTAATACCATGCCCATAAGCATTATCTTTTAAAGCCATACATAGTTTTTGTTTGTTTTTTAGTATTTTTGTGTAGTAATTAGCGTTATTTATAAAAGAATTTTTACTTAGTGTAATATGCCCCATAATTAAACCTTATATGGAAATTTATTAATATTTATAAAAAGCTTGAAAAGCTTTTTAATTTAGTGAATGATTTGAGATAAAAATTCTTTTAATCTATCACTTT
>CAZEXK010000037.1:0-6366 GCA_964516815.1 uncultured Helicobacter sp.
AAGTTTAAAAGTTCAATTTCTTCTGTTTTACTTATTGACTCATTTATTGATGAATATATCCTATTATATAAAATACGATTATTTAGTATATTGTAAACATAATAATTGTAAAATGATTAATATTTTAACACAGGATATTTATGAAAGATAATATTGTAAAGTTTTCTTTAACTATGGCCATCATTTTATCTGTTTTTTTAATTGGTGTTTTACTTTTAAGCGAAGTTTTTAACTATGACATATCGTTTTTGTAGGTAATAATTATCAAAATTAATATAATATTTTTTAGTATATTATTTTTATTTACAAATATAATTGCATTGCAATTTGACTTAAAAATATCAGAAGAAAAATTACAAATGCTAATTGAAAAAAAATTTCCTTATGAAAATAAAATTTTCTTATCCAAAATGAAAATATCAAATCCAAAAATTATTTTAAAAGATAATAGTAACAAAATATATGTATCTAGTGATATAAAAGTAAATATTTTTAATGAATTAGATTTTAACACATCAAGCTTATTAAGTGGTGTAGTGAAATTCAACAATAAAACAAATGATTTTTTCTTAGATGATTTTAAAATAGAGAAACTAAACACAAAAAACTTATCAAAAGAAGTTAGGTTATTAGTTATTAATAATTTAGAAAGATTAGCAAAACATATTTTAAAAACAGAAGCTATTTACCATCTTGAGAAAGAGGAATTAGGAATGATTGGCTCAAAACTAGATATTCAAAAAATAATTGTAAAAGATAAAAATATGATAATTACGCTCAAAGTGCTTTAAATTTAGCCTTGCATACCTGCTGAATAAGTTTTTTTGAATTTATTTTTATTAAAACCAAAGTCTTTTTTTTCTATGACAATATCTTTTTGCCTTTCTTTTCTTTTTGTATCTTTTTCAACAAATATCTTCTTTCTTGTAACTGGATCTAATTCTGTATAATACATAACAGCGGAGTATGTCCCAGGAGTTGGAATAAATACTTGTGCTTGTTCTGGATTCATCTGTAGTTCTTGTGTTGTAAATCTTTTTAATTCATGCATATCTTTTTCTTCACATCCTGGATGTGCTGCAATTAAATAGTATGTTAAAAATTGTTGTTTACCAGCTTCTTTATTTAGTCTGTCATATAGTTTTTTAAAATCTATTAAAGTCTGTTTACCAGGTTTACCCATAAGGTCTAGTACTTTTTGAACTGTATGTTCTGGTGCTACTTTCATTTGTCCAGAGATATGATCATTTACAAGCGATTTTAGATAATCGTAACCATGTTTTTTATCAGCTGTTATCATATCATATCGAATACCAGATGCTACAAAAGCTTTTCTAATACCAGGTAACTCTCTTACTCTTTTGTTCATGCTCATTAGCCTTGAATGA
This sequence comes from uncultured Helicobacter sp., assembly GCA_964516815.1. Classification (GTDB taxonomy): domain Bacteria; phylum Campylobacterota; class Campylobacteria; order Campylobacterales; family Arcobacteraceae; genus CAIJNA01. The sequence continues at coordinate 1,389 of CAZEXK010000037.1, forward strand.
TTTGGTTTCATTGATGAACAAAGATGCGTTGAATCAACGCATCTTTGATGGTCACAAGTTCCAAGTTTTAACTTTTTATTACATTCATAACCGTACATATTAGCAGTAGGGCCACCCAAATCTGAAATAATACCTTTAAAATCTTTATATTCTTGAAACTGCATAGCTTCTTTTACAATATTATCTTCGCTTCTTGTACGAATAGTTCTTCCTTGATGTACTCCAATTGCACAAAAATTACATTCACCCCAGCAACCTTGATGAGTCATAATAGAAAATTTAACTGTTTCAAGGCATTTTACTTTTCCATCTGGTCTATGATATGGATGTAACTCTCTTGTAAAAGGTAAATCAGATATACCATCCATTTCACTTTCATTTAAATAATCACATGGAGGTGTTTGTATAGCATATCTTGTATCAACCTTTTGACACAAACCATTAGCAGATATGGGATCATTGTTATCATAAAACTTATCAAATAAATCAATATATTTCTCTTTATCCTCCACACATTCCTCAAAAGAAGGTATTTGATGGTATGACTCAGTAGGATTTTTTGAAATATAACAAATACCACGGACAGTTTTAATAGTGTCTTCATAATTAGTGAGTTTTTTGATTTGTATATTTTGTTCAAGTGCTGCAACTTTTAACAAATTGATTTTGTTTGTAAGTTCCATTAGTGCAATCTCACCCATACCATATATTACGATATCAGCTTTACTATCAAATAAAATAGGTTTTTTTAATTTATTTTGCCAAAAATCGTAATGAGTAACTCTTCTTAAACTAGCTTCAATACCACCTAAAACTATAGGGGCAGTATCTTTAAAATATTTTCTTATAAGGTTTGTATAAACACTTACTGCTCTATCAGGTCTTTTATTATTTACTCCACCAGGGGTATAGTCATCTTTATTTCTAAACTTTTTAGTTGAAGTATAATTAGCAACCATAGAATCTATACTTCCACCACTAACACCCCAATAAAGTCGTGGTTCACCTAGTCTTTTTATATCTATATCACTTGTGATATCTGGTTGACCAATTATGCCAACTTTAAACCCTAGTTTTTCTAATATTCTACCAACAACAGCAACGCCAATAAAAGGACTATCTATGTATGCATCTCCACTAATAAGTACAATATCACATTGTTCCCATCCAAGGGCGTTCATTTCTTTTTTAGTAGTTGGCAAATAATTTGTATTTAGTTTAGTTTTCATGCGCTATTATAGCTAAAATAGCCAAAGACTAAGTAGTAATTAATAATTAGTTATTTACATTTATATATACAATAATATTACTATTGTACATATTTTTCATTAAACCTACTTTTTAGGTGAAGAAATATATATATCAACGATATATGGCTTAGCTTTTATAATTCTTTCTTTGTTTATTCAAAAAAAAAAGTAAAACTTTAAATATCTTTTTGTTCAGTTCTTACTCTAATACTTAATTCTTTTAATGCATCATTATCAACTGTACTTGGAGCAGATGTTAGTAAACATTGTGCTTTTTGAGTTTTAGGAAAAGCTATAACATCTCTAATACTAGAAGTACCTGCCATAAGCATAATTAATCTGTCGAATCCTAAGGCAAATCCTCCATGTGGAGGTGCTCCAAATTCTAAAGCATCTAGTAAAAATCCGAATTTTTCATTTGCTTCTTCTTGACTTATATTCATAAGTTCAAATACTTTTTTCTGTATGTCTGATTTATGTATTCTTATACTTCCTCCACCTAATTCTGTACCATTTAATACTATATCATAAGCTATTGATTCTAAGTCTTCTAAATCGTCAATATTGTTTAAGTCTACTTTATTCAAGTTTGGCATAGTAAAAGGATGATGAAGTGCTTTTGTTCGTCCATCTTCTGTTTCAAACATAGGAAAATCTACAACCCATAAGAATTCATAAACATCATCTTTGATTAAGTTCATTTGAGAAGCAAGTTCAAGTCTTAATCTACCCATGTAATCCCAAACAAGTTTTTTTTCACCAGCTCCAAAAAATATTACATCTCCAACTTCAAGTTCACATCTTGAAACTAATTCATCTAGTTTTTCAGGAGTATTTTCAAAAAATTTATTTAAAGGACCTTTAAGTCCATCTTCTTTCATTTGAAAATATCCAAGTCCACTAGCTCCAAACTTTCTTACATAATCTTCAAATCCTTTCATTTGTCGTTTAGAGAATATATTATCTCCTCCTACAACTTTTAAGGCTTTTATTCTATTTTTCTTTTTATCTTTTGCAATATTTGAGAATATATCTAAAGTACAAGCTTCAAATATATCTGCAACTTCTACCATGCTCATATCAAATCTTAAATCAGGTTTATCACTTCCATATTCTTCCATTGCATCTTTGTATGTCATTCTTTTAAAAGTCTTAGGTATTGTTATATTAGCAGCACTAAACATATCAAATATTAATTCCTCAGCTACTTTTATTACATCTTCTTGATCACAAAAAGACATTTCAACATCTATTTGAGTAAATTCTGGTTGTCTATCTGCTCTTAAATCTTCATCTCTAAAACATTTTGCTATTTGATAATATTTATCAAATCCACTTACCATTAATAGTTGTTTAAACAATTGAGGAGATTGTGGAAGTGCATAAAACTCACCGCCATGGACTCTACTTGGAACTAAATAATCTCTAGCACCTTCTGGTGTTGATTTTGTTAAAATAGGTGTTTCTACATCTAAAAAGTCTAATCTATCAAGAGTATTTCTAGCAGCTATTCCTACTTTTGAACGAAGTTTAAATATATTTGCTGATTTTTTTGAACGCAATTCTAAAAATCTATTTTTTAACTTTATTTCTTCATTTACTTTTGTATCATTTAAATCAAATGGCATTGGTTTTGATTTATTTTCTATTATTAGATTATCTAAAACTATTTCTATTTTACCAGTTATTAGTTTTGGATTTTCAAGCCCTTCACCCCTAGTTCTAACTGTTCCTTTAGCAATAAGTACAAATTCATCTCTAACATTATTTGCAATTTCCCATGCTTGTTTATTATCTTGTGGATCACATACTAATTGTATTAATCCACCTTTATCTCTTAAATCAATAAAGATAAGACCTCCATGATCTCTTCTTGAATTTACCCATCCAGCAACTTCAATTACTTCACCTATATTTTTTTCTGTTACATGTGTACAATAATGTGTTCTCAATGTATAGCCTTTGCGTTTTTATTTTGCGATTTTATCTAATATTTGCTTTATATGTGATGAAATATAAATGTTTAAATATATGAAGAATTATGTTAGAATTAAGAACAAAAGGAAAACTATGAAATATTTATTAATTATAATGCTTAGTGTACTTTCAAGTGCTAATGCTCTTAGTGAAATTGCACAAGAAGGTAAAGAATTATATATGGAAGCAAATTGTCAAAAATGTCATGGCATAGATGCTGCATATGATGCCAAAAAAAATTTGGTAAAAAATGAATTTGATTTAAATAAATGGACATCTCAATGTATGAGTTTTTTTGGACATTCTTGGTTCCCAGAAGAAAAAGATAGTGTAGTTAGATATTTGAATGAAATCAAATACAATGTAAAGTTACAGAAGTGAGATAAAGATTAGTAATCTTTTCTTTTTCTCATTCTAGATAACTCTTTTTGTACTGATATATTATATTGTTCATTAGGCATAAAATCTAAAGAGTGATTTTTATTTTCATATTCAATACTATTTAATATTACTTTTACTGCTTCGATTCTGGCCTTATGTTTATTATCACTTCTTACAATATGCCAAGGTGCAGGCTTTGAATTTGTTCGTCTTAGCATCTCATATTTTTTATTAGAAAACTCATCCCATAAATCTTGTGCTTGCAAGTCAACCTCACTTAGCTTCCATTGTTTTAATGGATCTTCCTTTCGTGAAGTAAATCTTTCTAATTGTTCAGTTTTAGATACAGAAAAATATAGTTTTATTAATATAATATCTTGTCTTACTAAATCACTTTCAAAACCAGTAACATCTTCCATAAATATTTCATGTTGTTCTTTAGTACAAAAGCCAAATACAGGTTCAACCATAGCTCTATTGTACCAAGATCTATCAAATAAAACTATTTCTCCGCCTGTAGGAAAATGTTCAATATATTTTTGAAAAAACCACTGATTTTTTTGTGTTTCTGTTGGTTTACCAAGAGCTACAACTCTATAATGTCTTGAATTCATATATCGAGTTATTTTTCTAATTGCTCCACCTTTTCCACTTGCATCTCTACCTTCAAATAATATAATCATTTTCTTTTTAGTTTTATCAAGATGAGTTTGTAATTTTATTAATTCTATTTGATAAGATTTCATTTCTTCATTATCAAATATTTTTTGTATACCTTTTTCAAGTGCAAAAGGATCAAGAGTTTTATAGTCTTTTAGTAAAGATTTCATGATTTTATTTTCTTCTTCATGTGTATTTTTACTAATTTCTGAGTTATTGTTTGATATTTCTTTTTTATTTTTTTGTAAAGTTTTTTTATATTCTTGCATCAAATTATAGGCATTATTATCATTTAACTTATCGGCTAATGTGAAGCCCAGAACTTTTAAATATCTTTTTTTATTTAGCTGAAAGCGTGTGATATATTTTTTACCAAATGTTTTATGTGAAGTTTTTGAAATATATAAGCTTGGATAACTTGTCTTTTCAAACTCATTTAAGTTCATCTGATATGCCTTTGTTTTTTTTGTATTATATCTAAAATATGTAGCATTTTTATAAATAATTTATATTATAAAGTTAAATAGCATTAAAGATAAGTATTTTTATTTTAATTGTGTTAGAATTTATTATAAAAAAAGGAGAATTATGAAATATATTAATAAATTAATGCTTTTATCTTGTGCTACAATTATGTTTTCAACATCATTACATGCTGAGAAAAAAGTAAAATGGAAACTAGCAATGACTTGGCCAAGTACTTTAACACC
>CAZEXK010000038.1:0-6316 GCA_964516815.1 uncultured Helicobacter sp.
TGATTGGTTGCGGAAGCTGGATTTGAACCAGCGACCTACGGGTTATGAGTCGGTTAAGCTATGTTTCCTTTAATTACATTTTAATATACAAAACCCTTAAACACTTACTTTATAATATCCTATTAATTCCTTTTAATGTATAATATTTCCATTATCTTATGTTACCTTTTATGTTACCTATTAATTGTATTTAGAAAAATTTGTATTAATTTTTCCAATACTATTGATGTTTCTAGTAATCTTGATTACGCACAGCTAAAGCAAAATGATAGAAAAACAATAAGATTCAAATATTTAATACAAATTGATAAATCAATAACCGAAGGTTTAAATAAATGTGACAAGCAAAGAAATGATATTTTTTCTAAAATTTACAAAATAATTTTTAAGTTTTCTTTAATAGAAAAAATTTGGAATAAAATATTAATATTTATGCAGACAGTATATATGAAAAGATACAGTAATTTTCAAGGAGATGTTAATGAATACTTTATTAAATAAATATATCAATTTTTTAGATAAATATTACAAGGTTGTCATTGCATTTATTCTATTTATTACACTTTTTTTTGGATATTTTTTAAAAGATATTGCATTTGATACAAATTGGAGAATTTGGTATACCAAAGACACCTTAATCAAATATGATAAATATGTTGATGAATTTTCTTATGATGATGCCGTTATTATAGCATTTGAAGATAAAAAAGGAATTTTCAATAAAAATGCTTTAAGTTCAATTATGAGATTAACAAAAGAATTAGAGCAGGTTAAATATATAAGTAAGGTAGATTCTTTAACTAATTATCAACATGTATATACTAAAGATGATGAGCTTGTTGTAGAAAATTTTATTAAAAACATAGACAACAAAGAGATATTATATAAAAAATCTTTAGTTGTAGAAGAATTAAATATTATGAATAGACTAATTGGTAATAATTTAAATTCTACTATGATAATAGCTAGAATTAGTAGTGAAGTTAACGGAATCAAAAAAGATACAATTCATGAAATGATGAATAAAGTTTATCATATCATTGAAGAAGAAAACAAATATAATAATTATTTTTTTCATATTCATGGTGGACCAGAAATAACTATGGCTTTTGAAAGATTAGCTGAATATGATGTGGCTATTTTTGTACCATTAATTTTTTTATCTATGATTTTATTGTTATATATAATATTCAGAAGTTTAAAGGGTATTGTTATTCCTCTATCAATAGTATTCTTGACAATAATATTAACAATATCTATTGAAAGTTTCTTGGGGCATAAATTAAATAACTTTACCGCTAATATTCCACTTTTCATTATTGCTATTGGATTGGCTGATACAATACATATGTATTCTACATATTTAAGAATTTACGATAAAAGTAGTGATAATATTAAGCTTGTTCATATAGCATTATCAAAAAATATAAAACCACTATTTTTAACTTCTTTGACAACTGCTATAGGTTTTTATTCTTTAAAGTTTAGTCCTATTGAGCCTGTACAATTATTGGGTGAAAGTATCTTTATTGCAGTAATTATTGCTTTTTTTCTTACTTTAACTATCGTTCCAATATTTTTATTAAAAACTAAACAATCTATTACTACAAAATCTATTTCAGTGATAAGATTTAATACTCTTAATTTATTTATTGGAAAGAATTATAAATTAATTATTTTAATTTTTATCATAGGGTTATCACTGGCTCTGTATGGAATAAAATATATTAAAATAGATAGTAATCTAATGAAATATTTTGATAGAGATGTTGATATACAAAAAAGTTTATCTTTTATTCAAAAGAATATCACGGGACCAGTTACATATGAAATAGTAGTTGATAGCAAAACAATAGGTGGAATAAAAGACCCTAAATTTTTAAAAACTATAGAAAGTTTTAATTTAGATTTAAAAAATAATTTTCCTGATATAACAAAAACTTTCTCTTTAGTTAATGTTATAAAGCAAACAAATAAAGCTTTTAATAATAATAACCAAGATAGTTATGTTATTCCAAAATCAAAAAATGAAATAGCACAATATTTACTTTTATATGAGTTATCTATGCCTAGTGGAAGTAATATTCAAGACTTAAAAAATGTTAATGAACAATTACTTAAATTAACTTTACACGTAAACTTACTAGGAACTCAAAAAGATTTAGAAATTTTAAATTGGATTGAAGACTGGTGGAGTAAGAAATCGTATTCAATAGAAATTAATGGAAGCTATGCTTTATTTGCAAAAATGCAAAATTCGGTATCTAATACCCTAATATATTCCTTATATTTTACTTTAGGGTTTTTAATTTTAATTTTATTGGTAGCTTTTAAAAAAATTAATAAGCTCTATATTTATCTTCTACCAAATATATTGCCAGTTGCATTAGCATTTGGATTTATGGGTTGGCTAGGTATTAGTATGGATTTAGGAATTGCTATTAGCCTTGCTATTATATTATCAATAGCTGTAGATGATACACTCCATTTTTTATCTAAATTCTATGAATATAAAAATAAAAATAAATCAACAAAAGAATCTATAGATTATGCTTTTACTTATGCAGGTACTGGAATAATTTTAACTACAGTTATAATATCGTTATCATTTGCAATATTTTCATTTAGCGATTTTACACCAAACAAATATTTTGGAATAATTACATCATTGTCATTAATCATGGCATTAATAGTTGATTTATTATTACTCCCATCTTTATTATATTTTAGCTATAGGAGTAAAAATGCTTAGTATTATATTTTATGCTACTTTTAGCAGTTTAGTAATTTTAAATATTATGATGTTTATAACAATAAGTAGCAAAATAAAATTTTGGCCACCACTTAACTCAAAAATTAAATTAATTTTAAATTGGGTTCCTACGTATATATTTATGGGCGGTATTGTAGTAATAGGTTATCTTGACTTTAATACATTTGTTATCAAATCTGCAATATTCCAAATAATATCCTTGCCAATAATTTTAATAGGTTTATACATTGGTATAGTTGGATTTATATTTTTTAAAACAAAAGAAACATTAGGCATAGACATAATTAAATTAAAAACTACAGGTATTTATGAAATAAGTAGAAATCCACAATACACAGGTGATATTTTATGGATTTTTGGATATATGATATTTTGTAATTCTGTATATTTATATATTATTGGACCAATGGCAATCTTATGGTTTTTGTTGGCTCCAATAGCAGAAGAGCCTATTTTAGTAAATTTATTTGGTAAAGATTTTGCTAATTACAAGAATACAACACCAAAATTTATAAGTATTCAATCAATCAAGAAACTTTTCAGGAGAAAATAAAATGAAAAATATAATAGTTTTGTGTTTAATCGCAATAAATCTTTTTGCTATATCATCACAAAGCATAGCAAAAAAGAATTATGAAGTTACAAGTGGATTTAAAAGCAGTATTTCAAATATAGATTTAATATTAATTAACAATTCAGGAACTAAATCAAATAGAATTTTTAAATCAAAAATTTTAGAACAACAAAATGGTAATAAAAATTTAATAGAATTCTTATATCCAAAAGATATATTAGGAACAAAACTTTTAACTTATGAATTTTTAGATAAAAGCGATAAACAATGGCTTTATTTATCTGCTATTAAAAGAACTAAAAAAATAGCAAATAATAATAAATCAAGCTCATTTATGGGTAGTGAATTTACCTATGAAGATATTATGAAAAGTCATTATAAAAAGTATCAATACGAAGATAATTTTAAACAAATATCAAAAGTATATATAGTTACTAGAATACCTAAAGATTCTACATCAGGCTATAAAAAACAAATTATGTATATAAATAAAAAAAGCTTTTTACTAGAAAAAATAGAATATTTCAATAAACAAAATAGACTTTTTAAAATATGTAATTTTAGTAACTATAAAAAGCAAGATAATATTTATAGTCCTTATAAAATTCATATGAAAAATATACTAACCAAAAAAGAAAGCCTACTGATTACAAAAGAAAAAAAGATTTTTGCAAATCTAAAAAAGCAAGAATTTAGTAAAATGGCTTTAGGAGAATAAGAATGACAAAAGAAAAAAAGATACTATTTATTATAATTTTTAATCTAATTATAGTTTTTAGCGAAATTACCTTTGGGTTAATATCAAATTCATTTGCCTTAATAGCAGATGCTTTACATAACGCAGGAGATGTAATAGCTATAGCTATTACATATATCGCTTTAAAATTTAGCACCAAGCAAAAAACCTTTAAATTTACATTCGGATTTTTAAAAGCTGAAATGATGGCTGCTTTTGTAAATACACTATTTTTATTTATTACTATGTTTTATATGATATATGAGGCTATAGTTAGATTTATAAATCCAGAAATTATAGAACCTATTTATATGATAATAGTTGGATTTGTAGCAGTTATTGCTAATGGAATCAGTGCTTATATTTTATTAAAAATGCAAGTTTCAAGTTGTCCCAATCATGACCATTCACACCATCATCATGAAGAGGATGCAAATATTAAATCTGCTTATTTACATATGTTAAGTGATACTTTAATTTCTGTTGGAGTTATAGTTGCTGGTATATTTATATATTTCTTTAAAATTTATTATATAGATTCTATTTTAACAATTCTTTTTTCAATTTATATTTTAAACCATTCATATCCACTTTTGAAAAAAAGTTTTTGTTCTTTAATGGACATCAATATTACAGATATATCACAAGAAAAGCTAGAAAATATTATTTTAAATTCAAATGAAAAAATAGTGGAATATCATGACTTACATATTCATAAGCCAAGCTCAAAATATAATTTTATCTCATTTCATATTGTTTTAAATAATGATAATATAGATTTAAAAACTAGTGAAAAAATCACTGATGAGATTAGACATAAATTAGAACATATTGGCTTTAATCATATATTAATTCAAGTTGATTCAGATAAATGTATTAAAAACAGTATAAATTGTAGCCTATAGATTAATATGAAAATAATACTTTACATAATCATTAGTTTTGTATTCTTATATTCAAATGATTTTAATACAAACAATAAAATAAAATTAGAATATGATTATTTTAACAATAACAATGATTCTAAAATAAATTATGCAAAAACTTTAAGTTTCACTAATAAAATAAAATATAAAGTAAATAATATATCTTTTATTGCAAATTTGTATTTACAAAAAGATTTAAAAGATAGTAAAAGGACTTTTATATCTTCAAATGAGGTATATTTGAAATATAAATTTAACAGTAGTTTTATAATTTTGGGAAAGGAAGTTAAGCATTGGGGAATATTAGAAGAATATAATATAGTAAATATTTTTAATATAAATTCTAATTTAATAGATCCTTTTGAAACTAATAAAATTGGAAATATAAATTTAACATACAAATATTTTTTTGAAAATGATGATAGCATTGAATTTATTACAAAACTAGATGAAGTAAAAGATAAATATCCATCTAAGAATAACCCATACTACCCATTTGTAAATTTTAATTACAATAATAATTTTGATACACATAATAATAAAAGACCAAGCATTTTTATTAAATATAATGGCTATTTAGAAAATATAGATTATTCATTAATCTACATGAACGGTTATGATAATCAAAGAGATTTAAAGTTTATTTCAGTAGATACAATAAATCAATATTTATATTTAGTAAATAAATATATGGGATATGCTACATATCAAAACAATAATATTTTATATAAAATTGAAACTTCTTATACAGAAGTAAAAGATTATGATAACATTAGTGATTATTTACAATTTGGTATTGGTATTGAATATACAAAAGAAATTAATGATTTTAACTTGGTTTATATAGCTGAATATTATAAATACAAACAGCTTAATGATAATAAAAAATCTATCAATGACTTAAATATAGTTTTTCAAAATGACCTATTCTTTGCTTTAAAGCTAGAATTTAATAATCAAAATAACTCATCATTAACATTGTCTTTATTAAATGATTTAGATGATAAAAAAGAAAAAGTGATTAAAACAACTTTTAAACAAAGATTATTTAGTGATTATAAAATAGAATTTTCATATTTAAATATAAACCCATCAAATAAAAACAATACATACTTCAAAAATATTGGGAAACAAGATAATATACAATTTAAGATAGAATATAACTTTTAAGTAATGCAGATACAACAAAACCTAGGAGAGAACAAGGCTATACTACGATTATTCGAGCTTTTAGTTGATAATAAAGTTTTATTTTTCATAAAATTTTTAAGTGTAAAATCGCCTTGTCTCTCAAGTCAGTCGTTATA
>CAZEXK010000039.1:0-4691 GCA_964516815.1 uncultured Helicobacter sp.
TACCTTGTGTAAGTAGATTTTTAAAAGGTTCTTTTGAATTTATATACCCTAAAGTATTTAAAGCTTTTGTAAAAAACCTAGCGTACAATAAGTGTAATATTGCATGTTCAATTCCACCAATATATTGATCTACATCCATCCAATATGAAGTATCTTCTTTACTAATACCCTCAGTATTCCATTTAGAAGGATTTGTAGCATATCTTAAAAAGTACCAAGAAGATTGTACAAAAGTATCAAGTGTGTCAGTTTCTCTTATGGCATCACCATCACATTTTGGACAAGCACAATATTTCCAAGTAGCATGTGTATCTAAAGGATTGCCCTCACCTGTGATTTGTACATCATTTGGTAATGAAATTGGTAGGTTTTCTTTTTTTTCTGGTACAAGACCACATTTATCACAATGAACAAATGGAATTGGAGCACCCCAGTATCTTTGTCTTGAAATACCCCAATCTCTTAATTTATAATTTATTGTTTTTTTACCTAACTTATTGTTTTCAAAATATTTAATTATTTCTTTTTTAGCATCAGTATTTTTCATATTAGTAAACTCAGCAGAATCTACTAATATTCCATCATTTGTAAAGGCTTCTTCAAGCTTTGTAATACCATCTTTTTTATCTATTACTATTTTAATGTCAAGTTTATATTTACTAGCAAATTCAAAATCTCTTTCATCGTGTGCAGGCACAGCCATAACTGCACCTCCCCCATATCCAACAAGTACAAAGTTTGCAACCCATACTGGTATTTTATTACCTGTTAGAGGATGAATAACTTCTATTTCCAAATCAACACCTTGTTTATCCATAGAAGATCTATCTCGTTCACTTACTTTTTGCATAGCTTTGATTATCTTTATTTTATCTGAAGATAATTTGTTTGAAGCAATAAGTTCTTTTACTATTGGATGTTCTGGAGCTAGTGCTGTGTATGTAACACCATAAATAGTATCAGGTCTTGTTGTAAATACTGAATATTTATCAAATTTGTTATTTAATTTTTTTGCAGAGATATCGCTTAATTTAAAATAAAATTCTAAACCTTCACTTCTTCCTATCCAGTTTTTTTGCATAGTTAGAACTTGAGATGGCCATTTATTTTCCAGTTCTTTTAAATCGTCCAATAAATCTTGGGCATAAGAAGTAATAGATACATAATATCCAGGCATTTCTTTTTGACTAACTTCACTATCACATCTCCAACAACAACCTTCTTCTACTTGTTCATTTGCCAAAACAGTATGACAAGGTTCACACCAGTTAACTGTGCTTGATTTTTGGTATAAAATACCCTCTTCATACATCTTAATTATAAATTCTTGTTCCCATCTTGTATAAAGTTCATCACTCGTGGCAAATTCTCTAGTCTTTGAAAAACTTAAACCCAAACCTTCAAGCTCATTTCTCATATAATCAATATTTTCATAAGTCCATTTTTTAGGGTGAGATTTATTTTTAATAGCTGCATTTTCAGCAGGCATTCCAAATGAATCCCAACCAATAGGATGTAAGACATTAAAATTATTTTTTCTAAAGTGTCTAGCAAAAGCATCACCTAAACAATAATTTCTAACGTGTCCCATATGTATTCTTCCACTAGGATATGGAAACATAGATAAGATAAATTTTTTTTCTTTTTTTGAATCTTCGCTTAAAGGTTCATTGGTATTGTTATCATTCCAATATTGCTGCCATGTTTTTTCTATATTTCTTGGTTCATATGAATTAATCAAAATTATCCTTTTATTTATACATATATTTATATGCATGTTATTTTATCTAATTCTTGTTGATATATCGTTAAAATGCTTTGTATTATTTCATTACATATTAAGAGATATAAGGATATTATCATTTTTAAATAATTGTATACAAGGATTAAAGAAGTGTTCAAAAAATTATTTGCATTTTGTATCTTTAACATTAGTTTATATGCACATACAATAAATATAGCTATTGCTACTAATGTCTCTTATGCTATACATGATTTGAAAAATGCATTTTTAAAAAAATATCCTCAAAGTAAAATACAAATAACAATTAGCAGTAGTGGAAGCTTAACAGCTCAAATATTAAATGGTGCTGCATATGACATATTTATGTCTGCAAACATGATATATCCGAAAACTTTATATGACAAAAAAATTAATGTGAGTAAACCAGTAGTTTACACTAAAGGTTCTTTATCTTTTTTTAGTATTAAAAAACAAGATTTTTCATTAGGAATATCTTTGTTATTACAAAAACATATAAAAACAATAGCAATTGGAAATCCCAAAATATCACCTTATGGTTTTGCAAGTATACAAGCAATAAAAAATGCAAATATTTATATCAATACTTCTAGTAAATTTGTATATGCAAATTCTATAGCTCAAACGCTCTCATATGGTATAAATGCTACAGATATAAGTATAGTAGCAACATCATCTTTATATAGTAAAAATATGAAAAAATATGAAAAAAATATAAATCACAAACAATTAGATAAAAATCTATATTCATCAATAAATCAAGGTATAGTAAGATTAAATGACAAAAAAATGACAAAAAAATTCTATGAATTTATATTATCTCCACAAGCTCAAAATATATTTGAAAAATATGGATATATAAAGCCATGAGTATTATAAGTGCCAAAGTAACTAAAATACAAGAAAATCAAGGTGTATACTTGCTAGAACTTTTATGTTCAAATTACAATTTAAGTATGATGAGTTTATCTTTAAATAAAAACATAAAAGTAAATACAATAGTAAATCTAAACATACAAGCTGTCAATGTAGCAATAGCTAAAGATACATGCAAAGATATATCTTATTCAAATCAAGTTAAATGTACAATAACATCTTGTGAGTATTGTGAAATTTTATGTAGTTTTGAGCTATCTTTTAATGATATAATAATTGAATCTGTTATTACAGCAAAATCAGCTAAAAGACTTGATTTGAAAAAAAATGATAAAGTAGTAGCATTAATAAAGGCTAGTCATATAAATATACAAAGTATTTCAGATGATTGAAGTATTCCAAAATTTGGATTTTAATCCTTTTATATTATCTTTTAAATTAGCACTTATAACTACATTGATATTATTAATATTTAGTATTCCTTTAGCTTGGTTTTTATCCCAAACAAAAAATAAAATAAAACCTTTTTTAGAAGCATTAACCGCATTACCAATTGTATTGCCACCCTCTGTTCTTGGCTTTTATATACTTGTAGCCTTATCTTCAAATTCACAGCTTGGTATATTTTTTGAACAAACATTTGGAATAAAACTTGTCTTTAATTTTACTGGGCTTGTAATTGCTAGTTGTTTTTATAGCTTACCTTTTATGGTACAACCTTTACAAAGCGGCTTTGAAAGCTTAAATAAAAATATGATAGAAGCTTCTTATATTAGTGGAAAAAATACATTTGACACTATTTTTAAAGTTGCTTTACCAAATATAAAACCAGCACTGCTTACAGCTCTTGTAATTACATTTGCCCATACGGTTGGTGAGTTTGGAGTAGTATTAATGATTGGTGGTAGTATATATGATGAAACAAAAGTAGCATCGATTGCTATATATGAAATGGTAGAGATTATGGATTATAGTGCAGCACATATTTATAGTGCTATTATGCTAATTTTTAGTTTTTTTGTCTTGCTTAGTGTTTACATATTTAATGCACAACAAAAAAATAAATTTATAAGGTAGTATAAAAATGATAAACTTAGATATACAAAAAAATCTTCATGGTGTAAATGGAAACATGAACTTAGATATAAATTTGTATATATCACAAGGTGAGTTTGTATGCTTATATGGTGAAAATGGAAGTGGAAAAACATCACTTTTAAGAATATTGGCAGGTCTTGAAGATGCCAAAGCAAATATAACAATAAATGATGCTGTTTGGCAAGATTCAAATACAAAAATATCAGTACAAAAAAGAAATATTGGCTTCGTTTTTCAAGATTATGCATTGTTTGAAAATATGACTGTAGAAGAAAATTTATTATATGTCAATAAAGATATAAAATTAGCCCACTATTTATTACAAAAAACGCAAATTTTAGAATTAAGACATAGATATCCAAACAAATTAAGTGGTGGACAAAAACAAAGAGTATCTTTGTGCAGAGCTTTTATGAACAAGCCAAAATTACTACTTATGGATGAACCACTTTCAGCCCTTGATATAAATATAAGAAAAAAATTACAATACGAAATATTAGCTTTACACAAAGAATTCAATACAACAACAATAATGGTAAGCCATGACCCAAGTGAAATATATAAACTAGCTAGTAGAGTTTTAGTAATACATAAAGGAAAGCTTATAAAAGATGGGTACCCTAAAGATGTATTATTAAATATAAATAAAGAAGAAAGATTTACCTTAGAAGGTGAAATTTTAGATATAAAAAAGTCAGATGTTTTATATATAGCCATTGTAGCTATTTCACAACAAATAATTGAAGTTGTAATATCTAAAGAACAAAGTTTGAATTTAAATATTGGAAATATTGTAAGCGTTAGTACAAAGGGTTTTAGTCCTGTTATTTCTTAGTTACTTATCTATTTAAAATGAAAAAGCAGTAAGAGCAGTGGCAAATCAAATGGAGCAAATGCTATGCATAATTATACCTTGTCATCGAATAATTGGTACAAATGGACAACTAACCGGATA
>CAZEXK010000040.1:0-4192 GCA_964516815.1 uncultured Helicobacter sp.
CTTCCCATTTTAAGAAGTATCAACAACGACACTAAGATATAAATAGGTAAAAATAAAACAATCAATACTAATGCAAGTAAAATATCAAATATTCTTTTAATCATCTTGTGTAACCCAATTAATCCAAGTTTGAGCAAGTTTTTTTCTGTCAAATTTTTCAAATGCTAATTTCCTAGCATTCTCACCCATTACTTTTAATTGATCAGGGTTACTTGATGCTTCCATGAGAGCATCAGCAAATACTTTTGGGCTATCTGGTGCAACAGTATATCCACATTCGTTTTCTTGAATAATTTCTGATAACCATCCAGGATAGTTATTTAGGACTGGTAAACCTGCTGCAATATAGTCAAAAAATTTATTTGGGGATGTACCGTAGTAAAATGCAGGTATATTAGCTAGTATCTGTAAGCCTATATCTGCACTTTTCATAAGTCCTGCAAGTTTATTTTTATCAACAGGATTACAAAATACAACATTATCCAAACTCATTGCTTGTGCTTTCTCTATTAAAAAAGGCTTTAATTTTCCTTGTCCTATCAAAACAAGTTTAATATTTTTAATATCTCTTTTTTTTAGCTCTTGAGCTGCAAAAAGTACAGACTCTAGTCCATTTGCTTTTCCATGTGTACCTGCAAAAACCGCCATAAAATCTGAGGATGAAACACCTTCCGGTCTCCATTTATCAGATGATTTGTCAAAAATATTCAAATCACACCCATTTGGCACAAGTGTTATATTTGTCTCTTTTATTCCTCTATCTTTTATTCCTTGTACTATTCCAGGTGAGAGACCTATGCATTTATCTGCTGAATGATATGTAATCCATTCAAGGACTGACATCAGAGTTAATATGATTGGATTAGTAATAACTCCCATCGCCTTAGGAAGTTCAGGCCATAAGTCTCTTACCTCAAATACAAATCTTTTTCTTTTAAGCCATCTAGCAAAAACACCAGGAATTCCTGCAGTTAAAGGAGTTGTAGTAGCAAAAACAATGTCATACTTGTGTGTAAGTGCTATACCAATGCCTTTGAATGAGAATGTTAAAAATAGAAAAGTTCTTTTTAAAAATCCATCAGAGTTTGAGTATGATAAGTCATACTCAATGACATGGATTTCATCAACATTACCTTCTCTCCTCCCATTTTTAAATGTTGCATTTAAACCAGTATTACCGCCGCCATAAGAGCCGCAAACCATAGTTACTTCATGACCATTATTTATTAGCATTTTTGCCATCTCGTAAGAACGAGTTCCTGTTGACCCTCTAGGTGTAGAAAAATGCTGATGAAAATAGAGTATTTTCATTATTTAGTATCCTTAAATTGTATTGTAGTTTTCATCTCAATATCTTTGTCTGTATCTTGTTCAAAGATTATTCTAGTACCCATTACATATGAGTTATAATAATCCGATATATAACTTTTCTCTAGTCTGTATGCTATAGTAGAAGAGATTATGCAACTATCTACTTTTAAGCTATATTTATCTACCTTCTCTATTAGAGATTTTGTATTCCATATCTGTTTAATATTAGTTTCATGACTAATATTTTTTATGCTATCAACTATTGTTAATTTATCATCATCTAAAACAATAACTCTTTTGTGAGTTATTTTGAACTCTTTTTGATATGCATAGTTTTCACCCACAAAGTTATTATTGTCAAAATGAAGTTTTTTTGCCTCTGTCCAATTTGAGTACCCAAAATTCAATACTTGTTGCATATGATTTTTGTTATTTATCATTACAGTGTTATGTCCTACTACACCTGTAAAATTATTTTTAAATTGTTTGTCTGTATTGTAACTATAAGTTCCGGCATCACAAAATATATTCTTACCTTCATGCCATACATCAAGATGAAGCATATCGTTGTGTGCTGGTCTATCACGATAAGTGTGGCATCTGACAAAACTAAATATATTCTTATTTTTTAAGATGTAGTATCCACCATTATTAAATTCTATCTTTTTATTCATACTTAATGAACTATTCTTCTTTGTATCAAAAAATATTGATTTGCTACATGCAAAATCTAAACTTGTTCTAAAATCTCTATAATCACTAGTATCAACAGGAAATAAATTTGCACCATCGTTAGATCCATAGTTTGGTAACAAACCATTTTCTTGTATAAATGAGTTTAAAAAGTCTATCATACTAGAGTGTCTTTGTATCAGTATATCTGGCAATGAAAAAATCTTTTTATCTGCAATTAAAAATACAAATGACAAAACATCTAAGGCTAATCTTTGGTAGGTAAAAGAGTGTTGTATATATGAACCATCATTGTATATCTGATAGAATGTTTCGGTTAGTAAGTACTTTACCCCTTTGTTTACTAGTCTTTGTGACTCTTTAAACTGAGGAAACAGTAATCCACCTATGAACAATCCAGCAGCTTCACTTATGGAGTGGTTATTTTTGACTGACTTTGCTGCATAGTCAATATTTGCATCTATTCTTAAAAGTGAAATGTATATATTTTGAACTATTTTTTTTTCTTCTTGAGGTGAGATGAATTCTCCAAAATACTCCAAAGCATTTATCCAAGAAAAAAGTCTAAAACTCATCTCTTGTCCACATTTATAGTTTACACCTTTAGGATATGGATTAGAATCTATCCAGTCGATGATTTGAGATACACAAAATTTTGCATATTTTTCATCTCTTATTATTGAGTAAGCATTGATGAAAAAATAAATTTGAGGAAATCTTGAAGCTTCCCAAATAAGCTTTATATCTCCATACTCTCCAAAATCTGGTAAATTATTCCAAGACAAATCAGCATTCGCTTTTACTTTTGACACAGGATTCATCTGCCAGTTTATTTTACCATCATCACTATAGTCAAAATATTCATTTGAAAAAGCAAATATTTTACCTTTCATAGCATTATCTGCTTTTTCTATGAAACTATCATTACCTTTAAAATCTGATTTAATCAATTCAATTTTTTCATAAGTAAATAAATTTTTATCACAACTACCTACTTCTTCTAAGATAGATTTATTGACTTTATCAAAAAAGTTTATTTTTTTTAATATTTCATATTTTACTCTAAATATAAACCACTTAAATCCCATAAGTTTGATATATTCTAGTATTGATTTAAACTTATTAAATAATTTCATTAAATAAACTTTTCTTTTTTAGTTTTAAAAATGGCTTTTCTACGAAAAAGTAACTCATTATTCCACAAATTATAGATAGAAGTAATGCTAAAAATAGATTTAATACCCCCCCTATATAGCCTATTTGCACAAACACATTCACGATAAGCATATGATAAATATATATACCATATGTAAAGTCATTGTGTTTCATCAGTTTATAACTTAGTGATTTGTATGAAAAAATAAAAGAGAAAATAAATAATGAAAAAATAAATTGTTTAAAGATTAAATATATAAAATTATCTATACTAAGATAGACTACAGCTCCATAAATAAAAGCAAATACAATAACTTTATTTTCCAAATATTTCATTAATATATCTTTATATTTATACATAAATAAACCAATTAAAAAATAAAATAAATAGGGCATAATACTAACACCAATTAGCTTTTCATATATAAGAGTTTTTGTACTAATATTGGTAATGTAAAAATAAAAAATAAAAGATAAAATCATAAGTAAAATAAATCTTTTAGTAAAATCTTTCTTTAAAAAAACATACAAAAAAGGTAAGATGATATAAAAAACTAACTCGACTGAAATAGTCCATAATGAGCCGTTAATAACACCAACTCCAAAATCTCTTATAAACTCTGGATTATAAAACTGAAACAATGTAAGTTGTGCAACAATCCAAGGTAATATACTATTTAAGCTCACTCCGTTAAATTGATTAAAATACCATAGTATCACTACACCAATAAAAAAATTTACATAAAGCCCTGGAATTATTCTTAAAGCTCTATTTTTACTATATTCTTTTATATCGCTATTTTTATCATAGGACATAGTAATTAAATAGCCACTTATTAGAAAAAAGACAGGTACACCTGGAAAATATGCAATAAAATGACCAAACGACATTAAATATTCGTTAGTAATATTGAGATGCTCTAAACTATGAGTATAAACAACTTGTAGGGCCGCCAATAATCTTAATAAATTAAAATTATTGTAATGATTATTTTTCATATATACTCTTTATTTAATAAGTTCATTCATCTCA
>CAZEXK010000041.1:0-4087 GCA_964516815.1 uncultured Helicobacter sp.
ATCATTTTTATATCCATGTATTATAGAATTGGTTACCGCTTCTGAAACAGCAACTTTTATCTCTTCTAAATCATTTAAAGTATAGTCTAACTGACTAGCAAAAGCTGACACTACAACTCGTGCAAAAGCAACATTGCTAGCTATGCTTTTAAATTGCATATTAAAATGATTAATCCGTACCAACATAAGCACGCTCCCTTTAAAATTAACTTTTTATTTATATTTTGCCCAATGCCTCTTCTTCATCATTACATTCTTCCACTATTGTCATTAGCCCAGATAACTCTAGTATTTCCCTTACCTGTGGTTTAGGATTCACCAGCAAGACTTTACCTCCACGTTGAACAACGCGTTTGTATCTCCCCAACATTACACCTAAACCAGAACTATCAATGTAATTGGCCTGTGATAAATTAAAAATAACATGCTTGATCTGTGGATCATCGAGAAAAGTATCTAAAGTATTTCTCATATCATCAGTAATATGTAAATCCAATTCGCCAATCAACCTAACTATCAATACATTTCCTACTACCTCACATTTCCAGTTCACCAAAATAACTCCTCCACTAAATGTATTTACATACATATATTACCATATAACTTAAAAAAATGCAAAATATCCTTATCCCAATAAATAATTAGTCCCCCTTGACTAATCTCGAGGGGGACTAATTGTGAAATTTAAGGAAAATACTTATTTTAAAAGCTACATTTTAAAGCCTGTCATTTCATAAATCATAGCACCAAATACATATTTAGTGCCTATATAAGTAAGTATAAATGCTAATGCACCTTTTAAATATACAGCTTTAAAGTATTTAGAAAAACGCACACCAAGATAGCTACCTATAACAATTCCAATTATTTCCCAACTCAACATTGCATAATCTATAACACTTCCCATGCTAATGTAATTTATAACACTAGTAGCTGAAGTAATGAGAATAGCAAGAACTACTGTACCTGCTACAATAAACATCGGGAATCCAAGTAAGCTGGTCAGCAACGGAACCAATAAAAATCCTCCACCAACTCCCATTGATGATGCTACAATTGCAATTAAAAATCCTCCAAAAAATGGTACTAAAGCATTATATTCAAAAGTCGTTCCTCCAAAAGTGAACACATTTTTACCAATACCTATCTTTTGGTAATTTACACCTATCTTTTTAAGTTCATCCATTCTACCTTTTGCTTTTAATTCTTTAACTTTATTTTCAAAATTCTTAGTAGCTTCTTTAACTTTCTTTTGCTTTTCTCTGAAACCTGGTGTTATCTCATACCATAAACGAATTGCTATAAAATAAGTAAGTATTCCAAAGAAAATTTTATAATCTTTAATGTCAGACAAATATGTGTGTGATAAATATGAACCTATTAATGCACCTGTAATACCACCCAAAGCTAAAGCAACTGCTACTGGTAAAAGCAATCTTTTTTCTCTCATGTACATAGGTGTGGAAATTATCGGAGTAACAGTAGTCAAGACTTGATTCATAGGTTTAATCATGTTAGCATCTTTGATTCCAAAAATAGTAATATGACCCACACCAGCCAAAATACCACCAGCTGCACCTACAGTTGAAAATACAAAACCCGTTAATATAGACCATAAAATCAACGTAATTGGACTTACAGTAACACCAGCTACTTCAAAATACATTGCTAAATTTCCTCCTTAAATTTTTAAAATTTAAAAAGTTTATTGTATTTACAAAAAACTTTTTTCCCAATATAGTACATTAAAATACACAGAGGATACCAAACTATAACTTCAATCTTTATATCTCCAAAAGATATATATCTGTATTTCAAACTCAACAACCACATTATAAGAACATGAGGCAATATAAAGATCATGCTATCACAAAAAGAAGCAGCTAAAAATTCTAAATAAGCCTCCTTCATTTTTGATTGAACAGCCCTATAAGCCTCATAATCACCAAGTTCTACAGCATCATTACTCAATTGATTGTATCGTTTGATATCCTCTAATAGCTTTTCTTTTTTGTGCTTATGAGGATTTTCGAAAAATACTTTAAACAAAAACGTCATACTAAAAACCCCTACTAAGCAATTATTTAGCTTTTTTCATTTTTTTCTTCCAGTAACTAGAGTAAATAACTCCCAAAGGATTATGCGCAAGTACTCTATCTTTAACAGCAAATACTGTAACAGGAGCTTTGGAATATTTATGGAACAAAATATCATGCCCTACACATAAACCTAGCTCTACATTCAAATCTACTTGACAACGACTTAATATTTCAGCCTGAGCTATTGGATCACACAGAGCTTCAAATTTATCAGATTTAACATTTGGAACTTCAAAATCTTTTTTATCCAATCCAGCTACTTTACAGCAAACAGAATAAACTTTAAAACCTCTGTCTTCCAATATTTCAGAAATTTGTTTAGCTTCCTCAGCTAATCCAACACAAAATGCCAGTCCAATTTTGCTGTATTCCATCATTTTGCAATAATGAATTAATTCTTCAAGTCTTGTAAGGTTGTTACCATACTCATATTGCAGTTGTCCGCTAATTCTATGTGGTCCTTTATTTTCTTCCAAATAATAATCAGAAAAATCCAATTTGCCACCAGTACAATCAAAACCATCCTTATCACACCGATTTACAGGATTTTGTTTACAATATGCACATTTCATATTATTCCCTCCATTTCTGTAAAGTTATTAGTAGTTAGTGTAAAAAGTTTGATGTTTTTTTCACTTTCACAAACTACACCACCCCTTCTGCTAAATAACCAAGCCAGCTTTAGTTTGTTACTTATTTTACTTTTTATTACATAAATCCACTCACCTTTATTCATTCTAATAAATATAAAAATTTAAATAAGTCATATATACGACATTAAATATGTCATATTTATGACTGATATATGTCTTTTGTGTGACTTATAATTGTCATACAAACGACATAACATAATTACAAAAAAAAACCAGCTTGTTTTAAGCTGGTTTTAAAAGTTTATTTTAGATTTATATTATCCACTTCGAAAGTTTTTCTATATCTTTTATGTATATCTCCCCACCGTCAGTATGAATACTGTTTTCTTGTTTAAAAGTATTTAACGTGGAAGTAACTGTTTGTCGAGACGTTCCTATCATATTGGCCATTTCTTCATGTGTAAGTCGCAAATCTATTTTAGTTCCTTGTTTTGTTTCTATACCACATAATTCTGCAATTTTGAGCAGCAACAATGCCAGTCGACCTGGAACATGCCAGCACACCATCTCATGTACAATTGATTCAGCTTCACGCATTCTTGCTCCTAATAGCTTAGCTACTTTAATTGCCAGACAAGGTTCTGAAAGTAACAACTCTTCAAACTTATCTTTTTTTACTATTACTGCACTTACATCAGTTATCGTTCCAGCAAAACAAGTACGCTCTCCATGGTACAAAGTTTCTGCCAACCCCATCAATTCTCCTGGTTTGCGAATACAGCCTACCGTCACTCTTCGCCCATCATTGGCAATACGGTATATTTTAACATAGCCAGTTTTTATTAAGTATATTCTATCAGCTAGATCTCCAGCTGAAAAAATAGTATGATTCTTCGGATAATATACTAATACTCCTACATCATGTATCATTTTTTTTTCTTCGTCGCTAAGAATCAACTCTTTGTCCTTATTAATGCCCAATATTTACTTACCCCCAATATAGTCAAGTTAATAAGACAAAAAATAACCAAAATAAAAACTAATATAAATTACTAGTTTAGATTTAGTATATCCATATATTTTTTTTATTTATTTTCATAAAAACATTGTTTTAAATTTTAACATAAGAAAATTAAAATCCCTAAACTAAGGGGAAAAATATAATTAAAATGATATTATTTGATAACCTATCAAAAACTTACCTTGATAAGTTTACAAATTTACTAATTTCAATACGGATTACTTTCTATAGGCTTATAAAAAACAACTTATTATTACCTTAAGATAAATAATTTTTAAAAAAAATTATACGACATAAATCGAATATTTTCAATCATCTTCTACTCAAAATCTATTGAAAGTCACACCAAAAACTAATTCAATATTCTTTTTATA
>CAZEXK010000042.1:0-3964 GCA_964516815.1 uncultured Helicobacter sp.
ATATGTATGATAAAAAAATTGATTATACAAATATTAACAAATAATAAATGACTTAAAGTATAAATTCTTTTTAAAACTCTGTATATTGTGAAGATATAAATATATTAATAAACTAGTAATAATGGAAAAAGATAATATGTATATTAAAATTATTTTTTTTCAAGTTTATTTTGTTCATATATTATAATAATATTATTGAATATTAACTTCTAAAATCAATAAAAATTATTTTTAAACTCATATCTTATTGATATTTTTTAATATATTTTTCTAATTTACTTTTACTAATTTCACCTGTAAATTTTCGTATGAACATTCCATCTTTTCCATATAAAAATGATTCTGGTATCATTTTTATATCATCAAGTACATCAGCTAATATAAAATTTTCATCCCCAACAGTTACAGGAAAATTTACATCAAATTTTTTTAAAAACTTTTCTAATTTATCTTTGTCATATTTTTTTTCAAATAAAACAGCAACAATTATAAAGTCATCTTTGTATTTTTCTTGAAGCTCCACAAGATTTGGCATTTCTTTTATACATGGTTTACACCAAGTAGCCCAAAAATTCAACAATACAATTTTATTGTTGAACTCTTTTGATAAAAATATTTCCTTAGAAGCATCAATTTTTATCTCTTTATTAGAAGTTGTTGTAAGTGTATATTTTACAGCGTTACTAATAATTTTTTCTTTTTCAGATTGACATGAAACGAAAAATAAACTATACACTATCATAATAATTTGCAATATTTTTTTGTTCATAATTATTTCTACTTATTTATTTGTGATTGTATTAATTGTTTTAAGTTATCTAGTCCAAACTTTTGTAAGGGCATACCATTAACAATAAAACCTGGAGTTTTTGTCACATTTAAACTCTTAGCATCACTTAAGTCTTGGGCTATCACGTAATCATGTTTACCTTCATCCATAAAAGTAGCTAGTTTCTTCATATCTAAAATATCTGCTTTTAACAAAATATTCCAAAGTATTTTAGGTTTTACTTCATGATGTTGTGTCCAGTATTTTTGAGTAGCAAACATAAGTTCTAATACATCATTAAATTTATTTTGTTTTCTAGCTCCTTCTAACATCTTAACTGCTTGATCAGAATTTTTATGAAACGCTGCATATCTTAAAACTAGTTTTACTTTTCCATCATACTTTTTTATCATATCTTTTATATAAGGATGAAGTAAAGCACAAGTTTCACATGCAGGATCAAAAAATTCTACTAATTGTACTTTTGCATTTGCATTTCCAACTACGACAGAATATGGTCTTTGAAAAAGAGATGATTGCTCTTTTAATAAGTTAACTGATTTTTGTGTTTGTGATTGCTTATAAAAAAAGATACTTACAAAAAAAGCTCCTAGAATAAGTAGGACAGAAATTAGAACTATTTTTTTATTTTGCATGATGAAACTCCATTTATTTTTTTGCTTGTTTATTTTGTAATATCACTAAGCTTAATAATATTATATATGATAGTAATGATAAAAGTGGAATATTTATAAACCCAAACCAATTTATATATTTTGTAGAACAAGGAACTCCACTAGTACAAGGTACAATATCTTTTGAAATGATATCCAACATTAAAAGATTATGATATATAGAAAACAATAATCCAATAACAACTAAAGTAATCGTATATTTAAATACATCGTCATTTGGATAAAGTAAATTTATTAAAAATATCACTACAAGAGGATACATAAATATTCTTTGATACCAACACATAGTACAGGGCACAAAATTCATAATCTCACTAAAAAATAAACTTCCCAAAGTTGCGATACTTGCAGTTAAAAAACTAAAAAATACAATAGTAGTGTTAGAATTTGAATTCATTTAAAGCCTTATATTTTTTTACATAAATTATCTAAATAAGCTTTTATTTATATAAAATCATGTTTTTAATTTCTAAAATAATCCAATATCTTATCATACATTTTATCTAAGGGTAATTTTATAACATTGTTAAATTGTCCTTTATTAAATGTCCTTTGTCTCTTTGCAAGTCCTGCAGTTGCAATGCTTATTTTTTCTTCAAGTTCTAAAATATTTAATTTTCCATCTAAATACTCAAGGGCTTGTTTAATTCCAATACTCTTCATACATTGCAAGTTCCTTTTGTAATTGTGTTCTAAATAAATAACTTCGTTAATAAGTCCATGTTCAATCATATTTTGTGTTCTTTTTTTTATTCTACTTCTTAGTTCTTCAACATCCCAAATAATTTCAAAAAGTTTAATATCTTGTATAATAGGTTTTGCTTTGTTATTACAAAAATAAACACTTGGTTTTTCATTGCATGATAAATAAATACTCAAAGCTTTTTGTATCCTATATGAGTCATTACTTTTAATACTTTTCATATATTCTTTATCTATGTCATATAAAAAATCATAAATTTCATTTATAGTATTATTTGCCATTTTATCATCTATTTGTATTTGAATTTGTTCTGAGATTATTGGAGTTTTGGATATGCCTTCAATCATAGCTTTCAAATAAAATGATGTCCCACCAACTATTATTAAATTTTTATTATTATTTAGTGCATAACTTTTTGCTTCTTCATAAATATTTATAAATTTCATTACATCAAAAACTTCATTGGGACTTATAACATCAATGCCAAAGTGTACTATTCCATCTCTTTCATTCAATGTTGGTTTAGCAGATGCTATATTTATTTGTTTGTAAATAGCCAATGAATCTAAAGAAAGTATAACAGAGTTAGTTTTATGAGCAAGTTTTATAGATAATGCTGTTTTACCAGAAGCTGTTGGTGCTATTATTGCAATTTGTTTCATAAGAATAATTATAGTAGAATTTGCTTATGAATAAACTTTTAAAACTTATAAATAATTTTAATGAACTTGTGATGTTTAAACATTCTATTTTTGCTCTACCTTTTATTTTTATAGCTATGATTGTAGCTGCCGATGGTTGGTTTGGCTGGTATTTATTACTTATGGGTACTATTGCTGCTATTAGTGCTAGAAACTTTGCTATGGGATTTAATAGATACTTAGATGTAGATATAGATGCAAAAAATCCAAGAACAAAAAATCGTCCAAGTGTTGATGGAAGAATAAATACAAACCAAATGCTAATTTTCACTTTTATAAATGCTTTTATATTTATATTTGTTGCTTATATGATAAATGAATTAGCTTTAAACCTTTCCATACCAATTTTACTTATAATTGCATCTTATTCATATTTTAAAAGGTTTTCTTATTTTGCACACCTTATTTTAGGTATTTCATTGGCATTAGCACCAATTGCAGGGGTAGTTGCAGTTACTCAAACAATAAGTGTTTGGTCAATATTTTTAAGTATTGGCGTTATGTTTTGGGTAACTGGATTTGATTTATTATATTCATTGCAAGATATTGATATAGATAAAAAATTAGGATTACATTCAATACCAGCAAAATTTGGTAAAGAAAAAACTTTAAAAATAGCACAAGTTTTTCATACTTGGGCTATTTTGTTTTGGTTTATATTTGTAATTATAGCTGGCTTAGGATATTTTGCATATACAGCAGTCTTTACAAGTGCTATTTTTCTTATATATGAACATGTACTTGTAAATAGAGATTTTAAAAAAATAAACAAAGCCTTTTTTACAATCAACGGATATTTAGGAATAATGTTTATTATTTTTATAATATTGGATCAGTTATTTAAATAATACAAGAACAAGCAAATATTGATAAGATAATATAAGAACTAAAGGTTCCATTATATTACATGTAATAATTTTATTAGTTATTATCTTACAATTACAATTGTTTAGTTCTCAAAACTCAAATAGTATTTTAATTGTTACTCAAGAATTTAAAGATATATTAAAATAATAACATTTATTTTAATTTGCATTGCAATATTTATATTTTCATTAGATGAAATTAATAAAATAATAAAAAACAAAAAAGAAAA
>CAZEXK010000043.1:0-3906 GCA_964516815.1 uncultured Helicobacter sp.
GCATCAAAAGTTAAATATGTACCTTTAACAGCTAAAGAAAGATTTGCAGCACTTCAAAGTAATGAGATTGATATTTTATCAAGAAATACAACTTGGACACAAAGTAGAGATACTACACTTGGTGGAAATTTTGCAGGTGTTACTTATTATGATGGACAAGGTTTTTTAATTAATAAATCATTAGGTGTTAATTCTGCAAAAGAGCTTGACGGTGCATCTGTTTGTATTCAAGCAGGTACTACATCTGAGTTAAATCTTGCTGATTATTTTACAGCTCATGGAATGAAATTTAAGCCTGTTACTTATGATACTAGTTCTCAAACAAGAAAAGGTTTAGAAGCTGGAAGATGTGATTTAATTACTTCAGATGCATCACAATTGTATGCAATTAAAACACAATTAGAAAAACCAAATGACTTTAAAGTTTTACCAGAAATTATTTCAAAAGAACCATTAGGGCCACTAGTTAGTCAAGGTGATGATAAATGGTTTAATATTGCTAAATGGTCATTAAATGCATTAATTACAGCTGAAGAATTTGGTATTACAAGTAAAAATGTAGATGATCAATATGCAAATTCTAAAGTTCCAGAAGTTCAAAAATTGTTAGGTAAAAAATCTACATTGGGTCAAAACTTAGGTTTAGATGCTAAATGGGCGTATAATATTATTAAACAAGTTGGTAATTATTCTGAATCATTTGATAGAAATGTAGGTAAAGATTCTCCTTTAAAAATTAAAAGAGGAATTAATGCACTTTGGAAAGATGGTGGTATTTTATATTCTCCACCATTTAGATAATATTTTTTTTAAGACCTTCGGGTCTTAGAAATTAATAAAATAAAAAGAAGCATAGATACAAAAGTATTTGTATCTATGCTTCTTTTTTAAATCACAAGCCAAAGGAAATGTGTGTCATTTATTTATAATAAAAAATTCAGAGATTTTTTTTCTCAATTTTTACTAGTTTTGGGTCTTGTTTTATTTTTGTGGTATATTACAACAAATTTACTAAACAATATAGACAAAAGAGGTATAGAAACTGGATTTTCATTTTTAAGTGAAAATGCTGGTTTTGCTATATCCGAAAGTGCAATTTCTTATGATACTGAATCATCATACTTTAGAGCATTTTTAGTTGGATTAGTAAATACGTTAATAGTTTCAGGAGTAGGAATATTTTTTGCTACAACTATTGGTTTAATTGTAGGGATTGCAAGGTTATCTAAAAATTATTTGATTTCTAAACTAGCAATGTCTTATATCGAAATATTTAGAAATATACCAATATTATTGCAAATATTGTTTTGGTACAATGTTGTTATAGGTGCTTTGCCAAATACTAGGAATAGTACATCTATCTTCGATGTAATTTTTTTAAATAATAGGGGTATTATTACTCCAAAGCCAATTTTTGAGGATAATTTCTTTATTGTTTTAATTGCAATATTTATTTCAATTATTGCTGTTATTTTTTTATTTAAATACTTTAAAAGAAAATTTGAACAAACAGGAAAAGATACTACAGTATTTCCTATGGCAATATTAATCCTAATTGGTGTTCCTTTAATTGTATTTAATATAGTAGGTTCACCCATGACACTTGATTATTCTAATTTAAAAGGTTTTAACTATGTGGGTGGAATGAATTTTTCACCAGAATTTTTAGCTTTAACCTTTGCACTTAGTATTTATACAGCTACATATATAGCTGAAGCAGTAAGATCTGGAATACAAGCAGTTCCCAAAGGACAAAAAGAAGCTGCTGCTTCATTGGGTCTTTCTTCTTATCAATCATTAAAATCAGTTGTTTTACCACAAGCAGTTAGAATTTCTATACCACCTATAATTAATCAATATTTAAATCTTGTTAAGAATTCTTCCCTAGCAACGGCAGTTGGTTATCCAGACATTGTTACAGTATTTTCAGGAACAGTGCTAAATCAAACAGGTCAAGCATTAGAAGTTATTATGATTACCATGGCAGTTTATTTATTTTTTAGTTTAGTCATATCTGGATTGTTAAATATTGTTAATAAAAAAATGCAAATTAAGGAGAGATAATGGCAGTTTATGAAGAAAAACAAGCAAGATTAGCCCCTTCTAATTTAAAAGGACCAATTAGATGGTTATTACGTAATCTTTTTGCTACACCGTTTGATGTTGCAATCACATTTTTGGTATTAGCATTTTTATTTCTTGTTATACCACCTTTTATATCTTGGGCATTTATTAATGCAGACTTTGTAGGAACATCAAGAGCTGATTGTGTAAATGGAGGAGCTTGCTGGGTATTTATTTATAGTAAAATAACTATGTTTATGTATGGACTTTACCCAGAAGATCAGATATATAGAATTAACACAATGTATGCATTATTAATTGTATACTTTTTTATATTTAAGTTTTTTGTACAAAAAACTATTGTTAAAATACTTTTATTAGTTTCATATCCAATTATTTCATTTATTTTAATTTCAGGTGGTTACTTTGGTTTATCTATAGTACAAACTGATGCATGGGGTGGGTTGATGTTAACATTAGTTGTTGCTTCAACTGGTATTATACTATCCATGCCTATTGGTATTATTTTAGCATTTGGTCGTCTGTCTAAATTGCCAATAATTAGAAATGTTAGTGTTGTTTATATTGAATTTATTAGAGGAGTACCTTTAATTACTTTGCTATTTATGGGGTCAGTTGTTTTGCCTTTATTTTTTAAAGAAGGTATTGATTTTGATAAGCTTTTAAGAGCATTGATAGTTATTACTCTTTTTCAAGCTGCTTATGTAGCTGAAGTTATAAGAGGTGGACTGCAAGCAATTCCAAAAGGACAATATGAAGCTGCTGATTCTTTAGGACTTACATACTGGCAAAAAATGCTTATGGTTATATTGCCACAAGCTTTAAAGGTATCTATTCCTAATTTAGTTGGTGTTTCTATTTCTTTATTTAAAGATACAACTTTATTGTTAATTATTGGATTGTTTGATTTACTAGCAATGGTACATTTGACAGCAGAAGATTCAAATTGGTTAGGATATGACGTAGAAGGTTATGTATTTATTGCATTTATTTATTGGTTCTTTTGTTTTGCAATGTCAAAATATAGTAAGATTTTAGAGCAACGATTTAACACAGAAAACAAATAGGAAAAGATATGAATAATATTATAGAAATAAAAAATTTAAATAAATGGTATGGTGATTTTCATGTACTAAAAGATATAAATTTAGATGTAAAAGAAGGTGAAATTATTGTTGTTTGTGGTCCAAGTGGGTCAGGTAAATCAACATTAACCAGATGCGTGAATTATCTTGAAACATTTCAAGAAGGTACAATAAATGTTGATGGAACTGATTTAATAGATGATGTTAAAAAAATACAAGACGTACGTTCTAATGTTGCAATGGTTTTTCAACATTTCGAACTATTCCCTCATTTATCTATTTTAGATAATTTGATTTTATCTCCTATGCATGTTCATGGAATAAACAAAAAAGAATCTACTGAAACAGCTATGATGTATCTAGAAAGAGTAAATATAGCAGATCAATTTGATAAATACCCAAATCAATTATCAGGTGGACAAAAACAAAGAGTTGCAATTGCAAGAGCTTTATGTGCAAATCCAAAAATAATGCTATTTGATGAACCAACTTCAGCACTAGATCCAGAAATGATTAATGAAGTACTTGATGTTATGGTAGAACTAGCTAAAGAAAATAAAACAATGATATGTGTTACACATGAAATGGGATTTGCTAAAAAAGTAGCGGATAGAGTTATCTTTATGGATGCAGGACAAATAATTGAAGAAAATACTCCAGATGAGTTTTTCAATAATCCAAAAAGTGATAGATTAAAAGAATTTTTATCTCAAATCATTCACTAAATTAAAAAGCT
>CAZEXK010000044.1:0-3663 GCA_964516815.1 uncultured Helicobacter sp.
GATTTAATTTAGCTTAAATTGTGGGGTTTTTTGGTAATTTGCAAGTGGCTCTTTAGATTAATATTTTGTAAGGGTATCTTGTGTATAATACTTAGTCAATCTATCAATATGCACTGCATTATGATAGATTTTTTATTCATGTTGTTTACAGTATAAGGTGTTATACAGATTCAAAACAATCAAATCTACAATTTTAGTAGATAAAATTAAATTAGGAGATAAAATGTTTTTAATTAGACTAAACCCAGAGGAAAAAGTAGCTTTTTTAGAGTTGGCACATCATATTGCAAGAAGTGATAAAGATTTTAGTAATTTACAGAAAGAAATAATAAATGGTTATTGTGTAGAGATGCAAATTTCAGATATTAAATATAATGATAAAGATTTTAATTTAGAAACAACACTTAGTAAAGTTAATTCGTCACAAAGTCAAAAAATTATTCTATTAGAAGTAATGGCATTAATATATTCTGATGATATATTACACAAAGAAGAGAAAAAAATATTAAATACAATGATAGAAAGATTTGAATTAAACAATGCTATTGTAGATGTTTATAAACAATGGTCAAAGTCAATTTTAGCTTTAACAACCCAAGGTGAGGCATTACTACATATATAATGTTTCCATGTACTGGATGTGGTCTTTGTTGTCAAAATATTGCAACAGTAAAAGAACTAAAAGAGTTTGATTTAGGTAATGGTGTTTGTAAGTTTTTTGATATGAAAACTAATAGTTGTACGATTTATGAGTCAAGACCTGATATTTGCAAAGTAGATAAAATGTTTGACATAAAATATGGTAATGAGTTTTCAAAAGAAGAATTTTACAAATTAAATGCAAAAGCTTGTAATGATATACAAGATATATATCATTTTGATATATCTTATAGAATTAATATAGGAGAATAGTATGCCAATTCCATTTATAATAGCAGGAGTTGCTGTTGCAGCAGCAGGGTATGGAGCAAAAAAGGGTTATGATGCAAAATGTGATTTTGATGATGCAGATTATTATAATCGCAAAGCAAAAAGAATTTATAAAGAAGCTCAAAATAATTTAAATACCTCAAGAGAACAAACCAATTTACAGATGGAAACACTTGGAGATTTAAAAGTAATTATTTACAGAGAAAGTTTAGTTGATTTTGTTGATATTTTTTCAAAAATTAAAAATATTGATTTTAAGGATAATTTAGATTTAAGTTTATCAATTAGCGATGAAGACTATAAAAATGTACTAGAGATTAAAAAAGATGTTTTAAAAATTACAGAGCTTGTTGGTGGTACAACTGCGGCTATAGGCAGTGGTGTATTAGCAGGATTTGGTGCTTTTGGTGGAGCAGGTATGTTGGCTACTGCTTCAACTGGTACTGCAATAGGTAGCTTATCAGGTGTTGCTGCAACTAATGCTACTCTTGCTTGGTTTGGTGGTGGTTCTTTAGCTGCAGGTGGATTTGGTATGGCTGGTGGTATGGCAGTTCTAGGTGGAATTGTAGCAGGACCAGTTATAGCTGTTGCAGGTGGAATGATGGCTGCAAAAGCAGAAACTGCAAAATATGAAGCAGAAGCAAATCTTGATAAGTCAAAAGCTTATGTAGAAGAGATGGAAACTGCTAAAGTTGTTGTTGAAGAGATCAATACAAGAGTGACAGAATTTATAAATATTCTTGAACCATTAAATACTGAATTTGAAAACTTTATTGATAAATTAGAAAATATAGTTGATAATAGTGATGACTATTCAGTTTATAGTGATGAAGATAAAAAAGTAGTAATGGTAACCGTATCTATTGCACAAACAGTTAAAAACATTTGTGATGTACCAATCATAGATGAAAATGGTAAGATTACTAGAAAATCAAAAAGGGCATTAAAAACAGCAAAAGAGTTTGTTTCAAAATTAGAGGAGATTTAAAATGTCAGAAGTGAAAGCATTACATCAAGAAGTTATCGATGAAATAGGAACCCAAACCTTAGCAAGGCTTGGGTTGAATATTTTTAGTTTAAATACTTATGGTGCTTATAATGCAAGTGTTACTTCTACAAATATTGTTTCAGATTCTTATAATAGACATAAAAATAATAAACAAGGATTTGGACACTATTTTGAAGTTTTAGATGTAGGTCAGAAAAATATAACAAGTGAATTGTTTAATAAAGGTGAAAAAACTTATACTACAGATGAATTAGCAGATATTAAAAAAGTTGCGGATATACTTAATTCAGATAAGAAGATAGAAAATTTAAATTCCAAAGATAAAGCTAAATTTGATTTTGTTATGCGTAATTATAAAGATGAAGTTGACTCTATCAATACTAACCAAAATATGCTAAATAATGCAAATAAAAACGATGCTTCAACAGATACGGTAACACTTGATGATAACGGGAATGTAGTTGAAAAATCTCAACATAAAGTAACAAAAGATACAAAAGAGTTGTTAAAAGATAGATATTTAGAAAATAATGATGTATTAACTATGCCTTTTGATGATTATAAAAAACATAAAGAAAATCTTGAAAAAATGGTTAATGATCCAAAAGTTACACCAGAACAAAAAGAGAAAGCACAAAAAGCATTAACTATGTTAAATAAAAACAATGTAACAAATAGACTAATGTGTGAAAACCCTAAAACAACTGCTATTATAACACAGTCGATTGCGGCATCAGGACATATTGCACAAGCAGGATTATCAGATGCTATAGTGGTTGCATTATCATCTCTTGCAAATGGAGCAATATGGGAAATCAAAGATGCTTTTAGCGATAAAGGTTCAAATACTTCAATAAACACAAGAATAAAGAGATTATTAAAAAAAGTTTTAGAGGATTTTAACAAGACATTCAAAAGAGGGGCATCTTTTGGTGCCATAGATGTAGGAGTTGGAATATTATCCCAAATCTTTAAATCAATTTCTAGTAAATTAAAACATTTGTGGAAAAAAATAAGAATATCTTTTAAATCAATATATAATGCAATTTATTCTTATATTACTGGTGAAATAAAAAGTTATAAGGAGTTGACTTCTATTATAATAAAAGGGCTTTTATCAGCAGTTGTGATTGTTGGTACAATTGCATTAGAAAGTAAACTAGAAGCTTTTTTAGCTCCTATTGTTACGCCTACAGTAGCTTCATTTTTAGCTCCTGCATTATCTATAATAATAGGTTCTATTGCAGTTGTAGTTATGAGTAGAAGTATAGATTTAGCACTTAATACACTTTTTGGAGTTTTTGCACAAAGAGATATAGCTAAGATGACAGCTGAAAAAATTAGAGAACTCTATGAAAAGCTATTACCCTTACTTGTTGAAGAAAGAGAAGAATTAAAAGAGCTTATTGAAAAAACTTATCGTGAGAGAAAACTATCTTTTGAAAAATCATTTGATGAATTTAAACAGGGATTATCTACAAACGATATTGATAATGTTATTTGTGGACTTATTGGAATAAATGAGATGTATGGTAAAAAACTACAATTTGAAACACAAAAAGAGGTTGATGATTTTATGGTAAATAACTGTAAATTGGTGTTATAGGAGAGCGTTTAAAATTCCGTGTCAAGTAATTCTTTTAGTAACACTTTTTAGTGCTACAGTATCTTATAATGTCCCCAACAAAAAGAACCAAAGCAAGCAAAAATTTTATTCCAAAATG
>CAZEXK010000045.1:0-3266 GCA_964516815.1 uncultured Helicobacter sp.
ATATTATAATTGAGTTTAGTCAACAGTTTTTAAATAAGCAACAAGAGCTTTTATTTGATGGTCTGTTAAATATCCATTTTTACCAAATGAAGGCATTGCACCTATTTTACTTCTAGTTGCGTATGGTTCATATATTACGCTGTATAAATCTTTTTCATCCCAGTATTTCAAACCAATTAATTTTGGTCCAAGACTTCCTGGATTATCAACTTCTTTACCATTTATATCATGACATGCTAAGCAGTTACCTATTGCTTTTGTGTGAAATATTTTTTCACCTTCTTTTATCATTGCAGTTTTGTTGTCAATTGCAATACTTGTAGTAGTAAGTAAACTAGTCATAAGTGATACTAAAAACAATTCTTTTGTTAATTTCATTATTGTCTCCTTTTTTATTTAACTATTTAAACATTTGTAAATAATTATAATTCATTTGGTTAAAAACCAAAACATAATTATTCTATATCAAATATATTTCGATATAAATTAAAATATATAAATTTACCATCTTGTTTTCATTATATACTTTTAACTTAAGTTAATAATAACTATAAGTTATTTTATTAAATAAAAATAATAATTATTCTATAAGGTTATTTTTTTAATGAACATAATTTACGGACCATTACTGTTATCTTTTATTTTAAATAGTAAAAATAATTAATAGTATGTACTTTATTAAAGTGAAATTAATTTTATTTATTATAGAGTAAGTTAAACAAAAAGGAGAAAAAATGAAAAAAGACATTGATGTATTATCTAAAAATATAGAAAATACAAATATAGAAAATTCATCTAGAAGAGATTTTTTGAAAAAAACTGTAGTATCAGTTGGTGCCATTTCTGCAGCTGGTGCGGTTATACCAGTTAGTACACTTGCTGACGATATTGCTATTACAGAACATGCAAAATGGGGTACTATTCTTGGAAAAAAAGTTAGTGCTGATGGTGGTTATGGTATACCTTCTCCATATGAACACAATGTTGTTAGAAGAACTACACCATTGTTAGCATCTGGTGATGAGTATGCATCTGTTGCAATGTGTCCTATACATGAGGCTGATGGGATAATTACACCAAATGGATTATTTTTTAATAGATCTCATGGAGGTACTTGTATAATTGATCCTAATAAGTTTAGACTAATGATTCATGGACTTGTTAAAAAACCTATAGTTTTAACTCTTGATGAAATTAAAAAATATCCAAGAGAAAGTAGAATATACTTTATAGAATGTCCAGCAAATGGATCTACAGATTGGAGAGGGCCACAGTTTAATAACTTGCAATTTTTAAAAGGAATGATGAGTTCTGCTGAATGGACTGGTGTAAGACTTAAAACTATTATTGATGATTTAGGTTTAAAGCCTGGTGCTGAATGGATGCTAGCTGAAGGTTCTGATAACTCTGAAATGGGAAGAACAATTCCTGTTCAAAAAGTTTTAGATGATGCAATGCTTGTTTGGGCACAAAATGGTGAGGCATTAAGACCAGATCAGGGTTATCCTTTAAGATTACTTGTTCCAGGTTGGGAAGGTAACTTACAAGTTAAATGGCTAAAAAGATTAGAATTTGCTACTAAACCATGGCATGCAAAAGAAGAAACATCTAAATATACTATGACACAAGCAGATGGTAGAGCTATTAGATTTTTCTGGCCAATGGAAGTTAATTCTATTATTACTTCGCCCTGTCCTGAAAAAGGATGGGAACATGTTAATATAGGAGATACACTTGAAATAGAAGGACTTGCTTGGTCTGGTCAAGGTACTATACAAGGTGTTGATATTTCACTCGATGGTGGTAAAAACTGGGTAGAGGCTAGCTTAAAAGGTTTAGTATTGCCAAAGTCATGGACTAGATTTTCATATATGATTAAATGGACAGGTAAAGATACTTATATCGCTTCTAGATCATATGATGATTCAGGAAATGTTCAACCTACAATAGATCAAGAAACAGCAGTAGTTGGTGTTGAGTCAGTTTATCACAGAAATCCTATATGTACTTGGGAAGTTAAAGCAAATGGAAAGGTTAATAATGTTCACTTTAGAAAATTTAAAGCTTAGTAAGTCTTTAGTTATTGTAGCATCACTTTTTGCTACAGCTAACTTAGCAGCGGCAGATATATACAAAACAACTGGTAAAAAAGCTGTCGATGGTTCAGTAATATATCCAGAAGTAAATGGTAAGTATACATCGTATCATGTAAACACACAAAAAGATTTTACAAAAGGTACTTATGCATTTGGTAGAGTTGCTACTAAAAATGAAATAATTGCATGGGATAAAGATGTAATGCCAGACGGTACTGGTTTACCAAAATTTGATGTAGATAAAAATGGTAAACCAACTGATGTTGTTGCTAAAGGTTCTGTTGAATGGGGTGATGAATTATATGTAAGAGATTGTCAAATGTGTCATGGAGACTTTGGTATTGGAGGTACAGGTTATCCTCCATTAGCTGGTGGCGGTGCTACTAACGAATCTTTAAAAATCCAGCATTTAAATCCTGCGGATGAACATCCAAATGATGAATCTCCTAAAAAAACAATTGGAACAAATTGGCCATATGCTAGTACTTTATTTTGGTATATCCAAAGTGCTATGCCTTTCCCTCATCCTAAAAGTTTAAGTAATAGTGAAACATATGCGATTACTGCTTATTTGTTAAGTGTTAATGATATTACACTTAAAGATGGTACAGAATTAGACGATGACTTTGTTTTAGAACACGCAAATTTTGATCAAATAGATATGCCAAATAAAGATGGTTTTTTTCCAGAAGTTGATGCTCCTGGTGGACAAGAAAGAATGAAAGCATTTTTAAGTGATCCAAAAAATTATGGTACAGGTACAAGATGTATGAAAAATTGTCATGACTATAAAAAATTAGATATAAAAGGGAATATAGACAACTTCTTCCCACCTGCTAGTACAAAAAGAGATTTACCAATTAGTGATACTAAGCAAATAAGTGAAGGTGAAAAAACATATGTTGCATCATGTGCAGCTTGTCATGACAATCCAGCTTTAGGAGCTCCTGTTCCTGGAGATATTGATCAATGGGTTAGTATATTAAAGCAAGGTAATGAAGTTGTACTTAAAAATGCAATTAATGGAATCAATGGAATGCCTCCAAGAGGTGGAACTGATTTAAGTGATGAAGAGATGAAAGAAGTAGTTGATTTTATGATTAACAAAAGCAAGTAATTGCTATAATAATGAGTAGTGAGTTTAATAAAACTCACTACTCAAATTTAAAA
>CAZEXK010000046.1:0-3231 GCA_964516815.1 uncultured Helicobacter sp.
GCATGCATTCGTGCAGAGATAACTACACTTGAACCCGACAGTAATTCAATTAATTTTTCTTTAGTATTTGTTTCAACTAAGGTCAAGTAAACCCCATATTTATCTAAAATATATTTTTGGAATTCTAAAGAAGCCGTTCTATCCTCTTGCGTTGTATAAAATAACTTTACGTCTTCAATATTTAGACCATTTTCTTTTAGTAATGTTATCCAAGTTTCAAAAAAATTATATTTTGATAAATTACCCTTATTATATCTAGTGTATACATTAAACGAGATTACACCTAATAATATACTTTTCTTGTCCTTGCTCACCTTATTTATTATATTCTTATGGATAAATGCAACATCATAAACAAAGCTAGAATCAACATTAAAAGTATCTTTTAGTATCATTTTAGACTTTTCATCTCTTACATAAATCTTAGAAACTTTTTTTAAAAGATGTTTATATAAAAACCCATCAATAAAAGTAAACTTTGTGCCACTTCCAACTGCAAATAAAACTATATTTTCGTTTCTATATAATTTTAATAACAAAACCCATGAAAACATAGCTATAGAAAATGTTTCATTTGATAAAATTAATTGCCCACCACCGATGATCACTAAATCATACTTATTTTTTGAGATTTTAATAACTCTAGTTATGTTCTTTATTAACCATTTTATTTTAGATGGAATAAGTTTTTTAAACATCCTTAACCAACTGTCTTTCTTGTTACTTTTTTCACCCTCTTTATATATTTCAATTGGCTTATCTGTATTCTTTGTAAAATCTTGAAACTCTATGTTTTCAATAGCATTACATTTTAACAAATACTGTAAACTATCATTTATAGCTTGATCACCTAAGTTATCAGAGTGACCTTCATTTATTATTAAAATTTTTTTATATTTCATTTAAACCTCTTTAAGAATAACTTAAATCTATTAAAATGATAGATTATATTCTCACTCCTTGTGTTTTTATTTATAGAATGAGCTAAATGCCTACATCTATTTTTATACCTATCCAAAAAAACCTTAACCTCTTTTTTTTTAAAGCTATTTGTAATATTTGTTTCATGTCTACGATAATAAGATTTTGTTTTTGTAGTATATTTAATCTCACCAAATTCTAATGCTCTTATATAATACAACCATTCACCATATTGTTTATATTCTTCATCCCAACCATTTACCTTTTTAAATATTTCAGTTTTATGTAACATTCCACAACTACTAATAAAATTATCAATAGATAATTCAAACATACAATTTTTTGTTTTCTTTATTTGAACCGCGTCATTTCTATTTATTTTTGTTTCATTACCATCTCCATCTATGCCTATACTATTACAGTGAACGGCAACAGTAGCACCATCAAACTCATTAACCATAATGTCAATATGATTTGTGGGCAAAATATCATCATGCCCTAAAAATATAAAATATTCACTCTTTAACCCTAAACCTATACTGTTAATGTTTTTGACTATTCCTTGATTTTTTTTATTAGTAATTAAATTTATTTTATCTCCATAAGATTTCAATATATCTACACTATTGTCACTAGAGAAATCATCGACTACAATAATTTCAATATTCTTATAAGATTGGCTTAAGCATGAATCTATGGTTTCTTTTAGATATTTACTACCATTGTATACTAGTATGATTATCGATACTTTTTTACTCATAATTTCCCTTAAATTTAAATCTGTAAATACAAAACACAGTTATAAGATGCAACATAGCATTTATAGCATATGCATAGGTTACGCCAATTACTCCGTGTTCTTCTATTAGATACACTGACAACCCGACAAAGGAAAGAGCAAAAATAACTTCTGTTGATACTGTATACTTAATCATTCCCTTTGCGACCAAAAGATACCCAAACACCCAACCAACAACCTTGATAACATTGCCAATCATTTGCCATAAAAACAACTCATTCATTGCTAAAAATTCCTTTGTATACAAAAGAATTACAATAATATCTCTTAATAA
Source organism: uncultured Helicobacter sp. (assembly GCA_964516815.1). Taxonomy (GTDB): domain Bacteria; phylum Campylobacterota; class Campylobacteria; order Campylobacterales; family Arcobacteraceae; genus CAIJNA01. Next base: position 1,995 of record CAZEXK010000046.1, read on the forward strand.
ATACACACTTAATGATATTAAAATAGCTATAGGAAGTACAAAAACTATAATTTTCTTTAACTCTTTTGATATTTCATGTTTTATTTTTAAAGGAGATATAACAGGTAAAAAATAGGTAGCTAGGGAAGTCGTTATAAGCATTAATGAGGCTTGAGATAATACCCAGACACCTTGCCAATATCCTGCACTATTTAAGGATATAGTTTCAGATATAAAGTCTCTTATATAAATTAATGAAAAATTTGACGATAAAATAGCTGTAAGTGTAATCATTGCGAAACCCAACAATTTCTTTATATCTTTATAATTTGAACCGTAAAAAAAGTTTTTAAGCTTAAACCAATATTCATTCCTAATAAAAAATAATGTAATAAAAAACACTAATGATTGATTTATAACATAAGCAACTAATGCTCCATCTAATCCATAATTAACACTCAATATAGATACTAAGATAAGTGATACTATACTTAAAGATATATTCAAACCAATATATTTTTTTATTTGTCGTTGACCATTTAATATTGATAACAACATAGTATTTAATACAAAAAAAGGTAGGCTAATGGCAAGAATCTTTAGAATATAGCTATATTTGGTACTCCTTAATAAATATTCAGATACAATGTCCGAAAACAAAAATAAAATTGTAAACATTAGAATATTTAAAATAATGACTATGCTTATGGACGATGACCATAACTTGTATTTTTTATCTTCATCAGCACTATATTCAGCGGTATATTTTGTGATAGCAGTTTTCAAAAAATCACCGCCCAACACCAAAATTATATTTATAAAGTTTTGAAGTTGCCCTATTAATGCTAAACCTGATGGGCCAGCATAAACAGCAATAACTTTAGTTATAATAAATCCACTGATTATTTTTATAATTGTTGAGACTGCCGATAAAATAGATGTTTTTATGAGCGTCATAAATTTTTAATGACTTTTGCTGGAACACCACCAGCTATGACATTACTTTGAATAGACTTAGTTACAACTGAACCATTTGCTATTACCGAATTATCTCCAATAGTGACTCCTTTCAGTATTTTCACATTTGATCCTATAAATACATTTTTTCCTATATTTACAGCAGAAGTTATAGGTGAACCTCCTCCCCAACGCTTTAAAGGATTTAGGTCATGAAAATTACTGTCCACTATTTCACAAGAAAATCCAATTAGAGTATTTTCACCAATCGTTATTCCTCTGCCCTCTGCAATACAAACAA
>CAZEXK010000047.1:0-3225 GCA_964516815.1 uncultured Helicobacter sp.
ACATAACTACCTTACATTATTTTAATGTCCTGATGTTTTGTGTGGGGAATTATAGGTAAAATATACTTTGAAAAAACTTAATTTTTATATTTTATAAGATTTTTTTTGAACTTACTAATTCATGTAGTTTTATTTGATTTAAAACACTGTCCCAAGATACTTTTGGCTCGTCATTAAAGATACTTATATAGTTTTTTAAATTCCAATTAACAAAATTAGCAGGGTTTAATTTTTTTCCTGAAAATCTAACCTCATAATGTAAGTGTGGTCCGCTACTTTTTCCAGTACTTCCAGAATAACCAATTAAATCACCTTTGTATACAGCATCTCCACTTTTGAAGTTCATTTTATTCATATGTGCATAAAGTGACTCAAATCCATAATTATGAGATATAATTATATGTTTTCCATAATTTTTTTTACCAGAATTTTTTGCAATTTTTACAATACCATTAGCAGTGGCATAAATAGCACTACCTTCTATAGCTTTAAAATCGATGCCACTATGAAATTTTTTTGTTTCATCTAGAGGATGGATTCTGTATCCATATTTTGAAGTTATTTTTCTACCTCTCATTGGATAACCACTTGGTATGATTTGTAATACATTTTCTCTTTCTTTTAGGACCTTGTTTGCAAAACGTAATCTTAAGTCATGACTAACATTGTAAGGATGTCCAAGTCCTATTCTATCTTCTATAGAATCAATATCAGCATTCAATTTTAGAATTTTAGAATTTAGATAAACAATTATTAAAATACTTATTAATATGATTGCTAGAATGAAGTATATTACTTTTGATAATTTAATTGTTTTCATTATTTCTCTTTAAATTTAAAAATTCTTCAACAACTTTAAAAGAACCAAATATTAAATAATCTTTTTTTTCTTCAATATTGTCATAGTTAAATATTTTAACATAAATATTTAACTTTTTACAATATTTTATCAAAATATCCTGCTTTAGCATTCTCTTGTCATAAATATTAATTATTTCTAATTCACTTATATTATCTTTTAATATATATAATATATCTTCATATTGCTTATCCTTATATGTATTATAAACAAGAACTATTTTTTTTCCTTGTAATTCATCAGCTATAGCTTGTGCTGCTAATACATTATGTCCAAGGTCTAAATATATATTTTTTTGTATCTTTTGAAATCTTGCAAATAACTCAACAAGTTTTAAATCATTAATATATAAACCTAAATATTTTATAACATTTACTGCTAAAAGTAAATTGTTTTGTAAATATTTTGCTAATTTTTTTGAACCATCTGGCAATCGAATTTCTTTATTTAATATAATCTCTTTTTTAGAAGATAAAATTTTTTCTTTTATATTTAAGATAGTTTCATTTACGTTTAAACCTAGGATATAGCTGTTGTTACATGATCTAAGTTTCGTACTTGCAATTTCATCAATTGTAGTACCTAAAAATTCCATATGGTCTAAGCCAATTGAAGGAATAACACTTAGATCATTTACAAGTACGTTAGTAGCATCAAATTCACCACCCAAACCAGCTTCTAAAACAATATAGTCTAAATCATTACTTAAAATTAAAGCCATTAAAGTTGTGTATTCAAAGTATGTCAACATATTCAATATATTTGAATTTAGGTGTAATTGAAGTTGTTCATGTGCATATTGTAATTCTTGTTTATTTGAATTTTTATTATTAATCCATATTCTTTCATTAAAATGTAAAATATGAGGAGAAGAATAATGCAAAACATTTTTGTTCAATTGATATAAAAAAGAAGCAATATATCTACCCGTACTACCTTTTCCATTCGTACCCACAATATGTATAACATAGGGTAAATTTATATGTTCTTTTAAAGTATTCCACGCTTCTTTGATAATACAATAATCTATCTTATCATAATAAAGAGCTTTGGAATCTAAAAATAAATTATACTCTGATTTTTTTTTAATTTTAATTTTCATTTACAGCTATTTTTGAAAATAAATCACTCAATGCCTTTGAAATAGCTGTACTAATAGCTTCTTCTTTTCTTGTTTGAGTTAATGTTGAATCATCAGCAACACTATAATCATAATAATTACTCATTACAAACTTTTTCATTTTTTCATTTTTTTTATAATATTGAACTTCTATGTTTATACTTTCTCTATATACTTTAACAAAACCACTTGTGTCTGATTGTAATTGAGTGTGAGTAACATTTAAAAGATTACTTGTAATAAAAGAATCAGCTTCTTTTTTATTTGTTGTTATTTGTAAATGTAATTTATCAATTAATAATGTTATTAAGGTATCTTTGACCAACACAGCATATCGTGAATTGTTGATATCGGTGTCAACCTTTATATAAACTTTACCAGATAATGATTTAGTAGTGTATAGAGCAGTTGGTTTATAACCACAAGCATTAAAAATACTTATAATAAATATCAATAAAATTGAATAAAAAAATTTCAAAATTATGCTTTTACTACAAGATTTATAAGTTTATTTGGAACTACAATTTCTTTTATAAGTTCTTTACCTTCAATCCATTTTTTTGTTATTTCATGTTCTTTAGCAAGTTTAAGAATCTCTTCCTTACTAGCATCTGGACTAACTTCAATATGAGCTCTTTTTTTACCATTTATAGTAATAGCTAAAACTATAGTATCTAAGGTAAATACTTCATCTTTTACTTCAATTGTATTATTAAAATTTTCTCTTTGAAATAAGTTTTGACTAATTTCCCAGCAAACATGTGGAATAATAGGTTCTAATATATTTGATAAAATATAATATCCTTCGCTCCATACTTTTTCATTGTTTTGAGCACTTAATGCATTTAATGCTTCCATACAAGATGATATTAATGTATTAAAAGCAAATGTTTTGTTCATTACCTCATTTGCTTTTATCAATGCTTCATATACTTTTTTTCTAGCTTCTTTTTCTTCTTTATTTAAAGTTTTATGTTCAATATTATTTATTGTTTCAAGATTTTGAATTTTAAAACAAAAACTTTTATCATAAAATTTTCTAATGAATCTAAATGCACCTTCAACTGCACTATCATTCCATTCCAATTCTTTTGCAGGAGGTGCCGCAAACATCATAAATAATCGTGCCGTATCTGCACCATATTTACTTACAATTGAATCAGGATCTATTACATTACCTTTTGATTTTGACATTTTAGCACCATCTTTTAAAACCATACCTTGCGTAAGTAGATTCTTAAAAGGT
>CAZEXK010000048.1:0-3078 GCA_964516815.1 uncultured Helicobacter sp.
TCTTTTTTATCTATTGTAACTTGTTTTGATTAAAAGGTAAAGCTCTGACCCTGTCATTTTTCATATTAAAGTCTCTTTTCCCATTCAATAGCACTATTTATAATTAAACTCAAGTTATCATACTTTGGAATCCAGTTCATATTATTCATAATTTTTGTATTATTAGAAACTAAAATAGATGGGTCACCTACTCTTCTTTCACCTTGAATAACATTAAAATCATTTGGCACAATACCTTTTACACTATCAACAATTTCCCTAACACTATATCCATGCCCATATCCACAATTAAAAGTATCGCTCATATTATTATCTAAATAACTTATAGCTTCTATATGCGCATCAGCCAAATCATCTACATGTATATAATCCCTTATACATGTCCCATCTTTGCTGTTATAATCATTACCAAAAATAGTGATTGATTCTCTTTTATTAAGTGCTGTTTTCAACACTAATGGTATAAGATGAGTTTCAGGATTGTGAGATTCACCTATTCTAGGTTTAAGTATATTATTATCGTAATTTATATCTGCACCAGCAACATTAAAATATCTAAATATACAGTATTTAAAAGTATTATTTATTTTTGACTCATCAATAATTACTCTTTCACTCATAAGTTTACTATATCCATAAGGGTTTATAGGACTTGTTTTAAAGTTTTCATCTATGATATTTTGATTGTATTTAAAATTTGGCTCACCATATACAGCTGCCGTACTACTAAATATAAACTTTTTAACACCATATTTAGATGAATATTTAACTAAATTAATAGTATTTACTGTATTGTTCATATAATATTTTATAGGAAACTTAATAGATTCACCTACTTGTGAAAATGCTGCAAAATGGATTACGGTATCTATATTATTTTCTTGGAATATCTTTTCAACTTCGTCAAATTTATTTAAATCTAAATTAATAAACTTAAACTTCTTTATTTTTTGTAAGGTATCAATTGTAGATTGAAAACCGGTACTTAAATTATCTATTACTATGATGTCTTTTTTTTGCTCAAGCAATTTTTTGGCGATGTGACTACCTATATATCCAGCGGCTCCCGTTATTAGTATCATTTAATCTACTCCTTATTTTCTTCTCAAAAATCCATAAACAAACTTTAAAATCCCAATTGGCATTAATCGAATAGGTACCCTTATAAATAAATTTTTTATATATTCACCTGTAGATAAAAACCCTATCTTTTTAAATTCATTTTGTAATTTCAATTCACTTTTGGCATACACTGTCCCAGCTCTTCTTTGAAGCATACTATCACCTGCTCTCATATTTAAAAGAGTATCTTGAATATTATAAAATTTTGCACCACTTACTATCATTCTGCCCCATAAATAATAATCTTCCATCAACATCATTTTCTGATAACCACCTGCTTTTTCTACAGCAGTTTTTTTGTACATTACTACGGGGTGGTTGATGGGACATCTAACTTTAGCATATTTAACAATATCATCATGATCTTCTGGTAATTTTTTATATGATTTGATTTTTGTTTCATCATCTTCAAACTCACTTAACCAAGAACTACAAATATCTATATTGCTATTTTCAAAAAAATTTAATTGTTTTTCAAATCTATTTGGTAACGATATATCATCAGTATCCATTCTAGCTATTAGTTCATAGGTACAATGCCTGATACCAATATTTAATGCATCTCCTAGACCTACATTTTTTTCTAAAAGTATAGTTTTGAAAACATTAACTATTTTATTTTTCCACTTCTCTATACTTTTATATAATTCATCTGTCAACGGACCATCTTGTACTAGAACTATTTCATCTGGTTTTATTATTTGTTCATCCCAAATACTTTGCATAGCTCTATTAAAATATTCTGACTTTTCTTTATGATATATTGACATTAATACTGAAAATTTCATCTTTTATTCCTTAGGCGGATTAGAATCCAATAAACTTAAATATATTTTTTGATATTGCATAGACATTAAATTAGCACTTAAATTATTTTTAATTATTTCACTACTCGCACGACTCATTAATTCATACTTCTTTGTAACTATTTCTTGTAGTTTAGTCGATAATTCTTTCCCATTTTTGGTTTCAAATAAAATAGATGACTCATTGCTCAATTCGTTTATCTCAATATGTGGAGGAATATCTGATAGCACACAAGGTAATCCACAAGCCATAGCTTCAAGAACTGTATTTGGTAGTCCTTCTGCATGTGATGCGGATATGAGATAATCACTCATTCCCAAGTATTCATGAACATTATCTACTTTTCCAACTATTATTATGTTGCTATCACTACCTATAGTTTCTAAACACTTTTCTTTTAAATGTCCATCACCTAAAAAAATCAATTTACTATTTTTAATTTCTGCATCTTTAAAAGCTTTTATTACTAACAATGGATCTTTTCTTTTGCTTAAATGTCCTACTGATACAAATAAAATAATATCACTAGATATATCAAACTTCTTTCTAAGTTCAGTTTTATCTAAACCTTGAAATCTTTCCAAATCTGTACCATTTCGTACATAGTCAATACTATAACTATTTTTTTCTTTTAGCATAAGTGAAATGGATTTTGAAACAACTACAGGGTTATTGATTTTTTCTAAATATTTCAAATGTTTTTTAGCCATCAATAAACCTTTAAATTTCCCATAAGTCATAGGATAGTCATAGTATGGGTAATTTCTAAGTGTTGCAACTCTAGGCATATCTATAGAACTCATAATTCCATCTGCTCGTATCCCCTGAGAATGAACTATATCTATACCATTTTCTTTTATAAACTGTTTTACTTTACTTTTAGCTTTAAATATACCTTTAATTCTTGAAAGTCCAAGTGTGTTTACTTTTACATTTAAGATCTCTTCAAAATAGTTTTTCATGCTATCTTCTTTTGGCTCTGGAGATAATGTCAAAACCATTGGTTCAAATTTATTTTTATCAAGATACTTTATGATATATGACAACTGATTTGTAGGACCACTTTTTTTAAGCGTACTAACTATGTATAATATTTTTTTCATTTAAACTCCTAATTGATTTGATACAGAGGGATAATTATATACAAAT
>CAZEXK010000049.1:0-3066 GCA_964516815.1 uncultured Helicobacter sp.
ACAATGTAAAGGATATAGGGAAAAATGTATATATTGCACCTGAAATTCCAGAAAAGAAACTAAATAATGCAATTAAAGCTTTTAAATGTGAAAGTTTTTATGAATCTATTTTGGCTATTCAAGATGGTACAATATTTGGAAGTTCCAAAGAAGGATTTGTATTTACTGGTGAAAAAATGATTCATCATGAGCATGGTGAATTTAGTTATTCAGAAATTGAATCAGTTGAATATATTAAAAATGTAAAAGTTGATGATAAGGGCAAAGAGAAAATAAAGGAATATATTGATATATCAAAAAATAATAAAAAATATAAATTTGAACATCTTGTTGGAATCAATAAAGAGAAACTTGCAGAATTTTTAAACAAAATTATTACAGAATTTGAAGATTATGAAGAAGAAGACCAACTTAAAACAATCTCAGAAATGCCAGATGAATTAAAAATAGCATATTTAAAAATAATCATAAATATGACATTTGTTGATGATGAAGAAATTGATGAAAAAGAATTAGCTGAGTTGTTTTTACTTATGACAAGACTTACTCTAGATAAAGAATCAAGATTTTCAGTAAGAGCATATATTACTGAAATATCAAAAGCGAATATAGAATCTATTGAAAATTTATTAAAAATAATTAAAAATAATTCAGAAACTAGTCATTATCAATCATTAATGATTTCATTAGCTAAAGATTTAATAAATGTTTATTTTAGTACAAAAGATACTACAAATAGAGATTTTAAATTTTTAGATGAAAATAAAAAATTATTTGAATTATCAGATGATGAAATCAATTTAGCTTACGAAACTGTAGAATACGACTATAAACTGTTAACAGAAGATTTAGATGATGATGCTATAAAGAAAAATGCAAAAAAATTAGCATCGACAGCTGCAGCAGCAGGTGCACCATTAGCTGCTGTTTATATTTCAGGGTCAGTAGTTGGAATGTCAGCAGCAGGAATAACATCTGGACTCGCAGCTCTTGGTATGGGAATGGGGATGACAGGTGGATTAGCGGTTATTGGTATTATTGGTGTTTTATCATATAAAGGTGTAAAACACTTGACAGGAGCAAATGAATTAGATAAATATAAAACTAGAGAATTAATGCTTCATGATGTAATAAAACAAACTCAAAAAACAATTTCATTAATCATTGATGATGTAAATTATATAGTTCAAAAATTAAATGATACTATTTTAAATCATAGCGACCAAACAGAAAAAATCAAAAAACTTACTCACATGATGGCTCAATTTCAAAGAGCTTTAAAAAGTGTTGATAATAAAGCAAATATATATCAAAATACAGCTAATAGACTTCACTGCCCCAAAGTTTTAGATGAAGAAAGATTAAAATCTTTAACTAAAGAGCCAACTAAGAAACCTTTATATGATTTTATCATTGTAAATTATGAATTAAAAGTAATTGAAATTGATAATAAAAAAGTTGAAAAACTTGTTTTAAAAGAAAATATAGCAACAGAAACACTAGACAAGATGTCAGAAATTTTTAAAGCCTTGGGTTATTTTAATATGAATAATATTTTGAAATCAAAAACTTCTGGAATGTTAAAAGGTGCTTTTGGATGAAACAAGATTATTTAAAAGATAAAGGAAATGCTTTACGAGTACAAAAGCATCAATTAAATAATACAGATGATAAATTATCTGAAATTGACAGCATATTGTCAGGCTTACAAAAAGAGCAATCAAGCAATGATGAATCTCTTGATGATATGATGGCTAGTATGGAAAGTTTATTACAAAATACTTCATCTACAGCTTCAAGTGAATCTATAGATGAAAATATAATGCTTATTGAAAAGGAATTAAATAATAATATTGACAAGCAAAATATTTCTCTATTGCCAGAAATAGACCATATAAAATTAGATGAAAATTCTAGTTGGGAAGAATATACTGATTTAATTGGAGATTATGGTTTTAAGCACAATCTTAATTTAAAAGAAGACCCATTTAAACATCTAATGACAAAATCTCAACAAGTTGAACTTCAAAAACGAATAAAAGATGATTTTACTCTTAAAAATGCTAATTGTGACAAATATGATTATATGATAGCTGGAACATGTGGTATAATTGGTGGGTTAATTGATATTTTATTTGTAGGTGCTCCAGGGGATAGTAAACTAGGTGATATTACAGATAAACAAGCAAACAAAATAACAGAAAAATTTGCAGAACTTGTTGGTTGGGATAAAGACAAAGCAGTTGAAAAAGGTAAAAATACAACAGCCAGTGCAATTGGATATTTAGAAAGAAAATTTAAAATCAACTATGACCAAGCTACAACGCATGCAACAGGTGGTGCAGTTAAAAATTTATCTTTAAAAAATCACCATTTGAAAAGTTTAGGACACTCTCCTGACTTAATAGGATTATTCTTCTCAATATTAAATCAATTTACAAGTACATCAACTTTTGTAAGTAATGGAAAAATAATTACTATTGATACTGAAACATTTGATTTACAAGGTAATAATTTTATATCTAAAGTTTTTTGTGGTTTTGCTAATTGGTTTGGACATATTATATCTGATTGGTCTGGTTCATCGGGAATAGTTGGACAAGGAGGAAGAGGCACGGGCATACCAATACCATTTTTTAACTTATTTCAATTAATGAATTTTGGAGAATTTGGAAAAAACAAACAAACATTTGCAACAATAACCACTAAGGTTTTTGAAAATGGTTATGATGCCAGACATGCAATGGCAATGGCTATACCAGTGCTAACTACAGAACTATTAATTAGATTTATGTACACAATGAAAGCACACTTTTATCATGAAAAAGATTGGAAAGATTCCATTCCTAATGCAAATATTCCAGAATTAAGAAGAATGTTATTAGTTGGTCATGGAACACTTTGTTTGATTGATGGGGTTGATGCTTACATCCGTTCAGGTAGTGAAATGGTTACATTTTTATCAAGAACAAATTTATTAGCATGGGCTAGATTTGGACAACTTGGTTTAAGGGAGTTGAATGCTTGGTACAATGCAGGTCATATTGATGCTGATGCAGTTGATGA
>CAZEXK010000050.1:0-3048 GCA_964516815.1 uncultured Helicobacter sp.
TCAAGAAGAGGTAGCGTTTCAGCCACTTAGGTTTCAAGGTCAATATTATGACCAATTTATTCAAAAAAGAATAATCAAGGAGGAGATGTTTTTTTATCTACAGAAGCAATTGATCAAAACGATTTTGCAGATTTAGTAGATGATTGTCCCCTCAATCAAAAAGTAAATGTTTTAACAGGAACTCATGGAAGTTCTCAAAGTGATAAATTATATCCTGAAAAAAACTTTTATTATGAAGATGCTCAAAAATGGAGCAATGATAAACATGTTAATGTTATTGATGTTACTACACTTTCAAATAAAGAATTAAAAAACATTGTTAATAGTTCAGATAGAAGTATATGTGCTTGGTGTTTTAGTGAAAACTCAGGGGCTGTAAAAAAGGCGATGAATAATAAATCAAGTTTATTATCTATTTTTACAGACCCGTTAAAAGTAAAATAGAAAGAAATTAAATGTACAAAAATGATTTAAGTACTATCTTAGATAAAAATGGCAATGAAATTATATATATTGGGTGGCTAACTTCTAAATATAATTTTAACAAAGGAAAAGTTAGTGACCTTTTTACTTCCCGTCTTTGGGAATATTTAAAATATAAAATAGATAAGAAAAGAGGTTACTATCAATGTGATTATTGTAGGAATTTTATTTTTCACAAGATTCCTATATCTAAATATAACAAGGAAGTCATTAAAATGGGATATTATGATATTATAATTTTTGATAAAAAGAATAGTGAGAATAAGGAATGAGGCTCATATCTTTCCTATATCCTTTGATTTTTATTAAATCTTTTTTTTATCCATTAGAACTATTATTTTATAAAAAATACAAAGAAACTATTATATTTAATATTGTAATTGGTAAAAGTAAAGTAGGGAAAATAATATTTAATAAAAAATATATATATGTATCCTTAACAAAGATAAATTATATGAAATTGAAATTTTCGCCTAATAATTTATATTTAGAGTATAGATTTCAAGAAAGTTATATATATATATATAGTTTAAAAAATAAATTAATCTTAAAATTACAATGTAATAGAAATAACTTTGATATTATAATATTTTCCTGTCCAACCGTCGTGTGCCAAGAAGGCGTAACAACTAATGATAATTAGGAGGAGCGTACCAAACTTTTGGTGGAGGTGTTGCTCTTGCTTGTCATGTTGGTAAAGCTATAGTCGGAGGATTAGAGATTGCTGGAGATGCAATAAGTGACACTTGGAGTAGTATCTTTGGGGAGGCAGCAACGAAAAGTGAAGCAAAAACCAAAGAAGGTACAAAAGCAGTTACTGGAGAAGCTACTGAAACTGGAGACCCTTGTAACGATGCCAAGAATAGAAAATGATTTCTGTAAAAGTACTAAAGGTGCTCAGCAATTAAATTTTAAAGGTAAAGGGGAGAAACCAAGTAAAATAAAAAGTGATATAGCAAAAGCATACAAAAAAGGTGGTAAACATATTACAAACATAGAAGATGCAATAAAAGATAGTATGCTGTGTCAGCAAATAAAAGGAAAACAAAATATTATTAATGAGTGCTTACAAGCCAGAAAAGATGCTAGTCATGCAGGAGAAGAAGCTGACTTAAATTCTAGTTTAAATAATTTATCAGAAATTAATAATTTAGCTAATTGCTAATAGGAGAACTCAAATGGTTAATATAAATGAAAAGCTTGACGATGCAATAGAAGAGCATAATATAGCAATGGTTGAAAATTGCTTAAGAGAAGGAGCAAATCCGAATATATTAAATCTTTATGATTTAGATCATTATAGTTTATTGGTTTCTAGTGTGGAGGAAATATGTAGAGGTGGTACTATAGAAATAGTTAAGATTCTTTTAGAATATGGAGCAGATATAAATGCTAATGTTAAAAGTAAAAGGGTTACACCTTTGCATTCAGCAATTTTATTTGATGATCTCAGACAAAAAAAATATATAGAAGTTATTGAATATCTATTGATGAATAGAGCAAATCCTAATATTTTGGATGAAGAAAACACTATCCCTTTATTTGATATTGTGATAAGGGAAGATGGTCTTTATGTTGCAAAGTTACTTTTAAAATATGGAGGACATGTGTTATTAAATCAAAAGTTTGGAATATATTGTAATTGTCTATTAGTAGAAAAAATCATTAATAACAATAGTGATATTCATATGATTGAGTTATTGCTTAGTTATGGACTTGATGTATCAATATTAAATGAAGACAATGAAACATTATTAGAAATTCTAATTAAAAATAAAAAAAAATATATATTTGATAAGAAACTTTATAAACTTTTAAATCCAAACAACCCACCCTACCTAAAACTAACTCCAAAAGAAGAAGACAAATACATCATCTACGAAAATCAAAACTCTAAACCCTATCTCTTGGCAGATATAGAACAATATCAAGATAAGAAATATCTATATGATGGAGTAGAGATAGCACTTTTCATTTACTGGTGCTACAAAAATGAATTATTAATAGAAGCAGTAATGAAAGTAATAAATCTATATGAAGAAGAAATATTACCTTTGTCTCCAGAAAAATTAATAGAGATGATGAAAGGTACAATAGGAACAAAAGTAACAACAGATTATTTTACAGAAGAGGGAAAAGAGTTTGCTATAGGATATTTAACGGTTACGAATTGGGCGTATAATCTTTTTTATGATTTAAGAAGAGTTTATCCTACTGATACAAACTTTCCTAAAAAACTTGAAACAGAAGAAGAGTTAAATACAATACTTAAACTTTTAGATATACGATATGAACAGTTCAATAGTGATGAAAGTTTTAATTCAAATCAAAGTAGAGAGGCGTTATTGAAGTTACTTGATATTTCGGAGACCAAGCAGGAAGAGTAAAAGCCCTCATAAACGAAAACGGTTCAAACTACCACTTTGAATACGATGCTTTAGACAGACTAAGCAAAGAGATAGGCATAGATGGACTCATAACAAACTATGAGTACAACCCCATAGGAGCTGTTACCCAAAAAACAGAATCCGTTGGTACAAAAGATGAACGCATTACCCATTATAA
>CAZEXK010000051.1:0-2679 GCA_964516815.1 uncultured Helicobacter sp.
TTCTTAGTAGAAATCCAAGTATAAAACAAATTATTATAACACTCATAATTAAAACCTTCGTCCCAATCTTCAAAAGTCCAGTTAGGACTACCTTTCCCCCATTTACCATGAAGTTTCGAATATTTTAATTTTAATTTTGCTCTAAAATCAGTTCCTTTAGACACTTCTACCCATTGTTCGTTTAAATATTTAGGAGTTGTAGATATAAAGAAATATCTAACATCAGGATTTTTTAACATAAATATTTTACGTTTAAGTATTGCTATTGGTTCAGGATTACCTTTTACATCCACCAATACATATGTTCCATCATTTAGATAGATTTTAAAGTCTGGATAGTGTAATATTTCTAGTATTTTCTTATTCCTAAAATCCTTACCTTCTTCAAATAATTGTACTTTTACATGTACTTCAAAGCCTTTAATTTTACCTTCTCTTTGTAATCGCCTTAGTTTAATATAGTAATTCTTTTCTATAGTACTATCAAAATTAATATTATCATATCTTACTTTTGTTCCTTTAGATTTATACAATAAAATCATCTTCTTTCAATATATTATTGATTTCATCTGCAAATAAATTATATACACCTTTATTTCTTAATTTATCTTGGTTTGTATTGTAAGTAATATACAATTCATCCTCTGCTCTTGTAATACTGACAAATAACAATCTTCTCTCTTCTTCTTCTGGGTGTTTATATTTATTAATTGAATTAAAAACTACTTTCCATTCCTTACCTTTACTACTATGCGCTGTTGTGAGTGACACTGCTTTGTATTTGATATTATTTCTTTCAGCTATTTTATTGTCATGGTACAATTCCAACTTAGATAAGTGTATTAATAATTCATTATAAGTCTTAAAGCCCTTTGGATTTAAATCTTCTATAAACGATTTAATTGTTGGATCGTTATCAATTAATGGTTGAATCAAATCTAAAAACATTTCTATGTCTAAACTTTCTTTTCTCTTATTGTCTAGTATTCCAATTTTATTAGTAATACTATCCATTGTTTCATCATATTTGATAATGGTTTTTCTTAAGTTTTCCACTGCATCTTTTATATCAAAATCTTCTTGTATTATACAATCTTTATTTCTAGTTTTGAGTAAATCTGCTTCAATGTAAAAATGTTCTGCTAAGTAATAGTCATTTTCCTTATTACCTTCATTTTTATTTAACATATACTTAGCCATATTTATTATATGTTTTACACCAATATTATCAAGATACAATTCTCCCACTTCGATAATATTAGGGACTCCAGCATCATCTAAAAATGGCTTTAATTCTAAAAGTTCCTTCCTAGTTCTACTTATAAAACATATATCTTGTGGCTTATAGTTTTGATTGGAAATCTTATCTTTGATTATAGATGTGATAGCTTTATATTCTTCTGACAATGATACTGAATTTATCACCACCACATCGGAGCCACTAGGTTTAGTACTTGCCATTTCTTTGTTTATTCTATTTGTATTTATTTTATCAAGCTGGTTAGCTACATAGCATATTTCAGGAGTAGACCTAAAATTCTCTAACAAATAAATATCTTTTACATTGTCAAATACTTTATGAAAATTTATAATATTTTCAACTGTAGTATTTTTAAAACTAAATATACTTTGACTACTATCACCTATTGCAATTAAGGATTTAAAGCGTTCAAACGTTAACATTAATTTCAATAATTCCACTTGAGCAAAGTCTGTATCTTGATATTCGTCAACAACTATATGCTGATACCCATATTTTTTAATTAAATAATCATTGTTTTTAAATAATTCAATTAAATATAATACTTGATCTTGGTATTGAAGTAGATTTTTTTTCTTTAATGCATTATTGAATTCTAAATATAATTGAAATACCTTCTTACTTTTGTTATCAATTTCGACAATTGACATTGTTGCGCTTGCTTTTTCTTTTAGAATTACATTAGTTATAAAGCTATTATGGTCATATCCAAAGCTCTTAATAAGATTAAAGTATTTATTAAGTGTGATGAATGCTCCTTGTGCATTAGGAAAATTCATTAATGGATTTTTATAATCTAACCATTCTATATTTTCATGATTATGCAGTAAATCTTTTATAATATCGTTTGTATCTACTGATGTAACTAAGGTTGGCTTTGCAGTGAACGTTTTAGTTTTATACCATTCTTTAGAGATAATATCTTCACCAAATGAATTAAATGTAAATATATTCATACTCTCAATAGAAATATTATAAAGTTTATAATAATTTAACCAATATTTTATCTTATCTCTTAATTCTGATGCTCCCTTCTTTGTAAATGTAATCATTAAGATATCATATGGAGAGCATCCTTCTTGAATTAATTTGACTGTTCGCCTTGCAATTGTGAATGTCTTCCCACAACCAGGTATCCCATTAATTCTAAATATGCCTTCATTTACTGATATAACTTTTTGTTGTGACTTAGTGAACCTAATCTCATGAGTACCAGTTTTACCAACGAGAGCACCAGTTTTGTTAATATGAGCACCGAGAGCATACTCGCTTGGTTCTATCTCTTCTAATTCATTAATTACTGGCTTATATTTACATAGAGTGGAATAATTGCAAAAGTTACAATCATCAGATTCACATTTAGTAGATTCGTAACTCAATTCTGTTTTTAATATTTTATCTATTTCTTTAGTTAAGTG
>CAZEXK010000052.1:0-2290 GCA_964516815.1 uncultured Helicobacter sp.
CCTTGAGCTACAGAAATGATGCCATTTAGGGCTTTTGCCGTAGCAAAAACTCCTAATGACTGCTTGAAAGAGGAGTCAATTCTTGCATTTGCTTCAGAATCAAGTTTGGCAAAAGATACAAGATAAATAACCAACAAGGAGAACAGAAATAGTAGGTAATTTGACCAATATAGTTTCATGTGGCTCATAACTTATATCCTTGATTTTTTGGAGCTCTTATATACAAAAGCGAGCACCTCTGCTACCGCCTTATACATAGTCTCAGGTATCATCTCATCTATCTCGCACTTTTTGTATAACTCTCTTGCTAGTGGTGCGTTTTCTATGATTTGCTATACTTTTAGCTTCAATAAAATCATATTCTAATTGATTAATAAATAAATTATCACTATAATATTTTAATCTATCTTTTGTTACTTCAATAGCTTTGATAGATTTATCTATACCTATCCATTTTCTATTTAAGTCTGTTGCTACTTTTAAAGTTCCTCCACTACCACAAAAACAATCCATCACAATACTATCTTTATTTGATGAAGCAAGAATTATATTTTGAATTAAATCCAAATTTTTTTCAGTTGGATATATTGGATATTGAACATCTTTATAATCCCAAATATCTTGTTTTTTTTTACCCTCTCGTTCATCTGCATAAATAATTTTTCTTGGATTTCCATTACTTGACCATTCAACTAAACCATCTTTATCTAATTGCTCTAAAACCTCTGGTTTACTTCTCCAATGTCTTCCTTTTGGTGGTTTTATTCCTTTAAATTCTTTCCCCGTTTCTCCATCTTTAGTTTCACCTGGTGCATGAAGTGGTATAGTTGTATATCTTCTACCATTTTTATCAATTTTTGAAAATAATTTATTTATATCATCTTTCGTATATTTATCTTTTGGTTCATTCCATATTGGAGTATTGGTTTTAGAATAAAATAAAATCATATCTTTTATATTTCCATAAGCTTTTCTATTGAAGTTTTTTGGATTACATTTTATTCTTGTTATATCATTTCTAAAATTTTCTATTCCAAAGACTTCATCCATAATAATTTTTACATAATGTCCTATTTTATAATCAATGTGAAGATAAATAGACCCTTTATCACTTAAAAGTTCTTTAATTAAAAATAATCTTTGTCTTAAAAATTCTAAAAATTCAAAGCCTTTAAGTGTATCTTCATAGGCTAAATCATCATTACTACTACTACTTATTGTGCTAACCCTATTTTTACCAATTTTAAATTTTGTATTTGTAGCAAAAGGGGGATCAATATACACTAGGTCTATTTTTCCTTTCATATTTTCTTCGTACAGAAGTTTTTTTAAAATATCAATATTATTACCTTGAATTAGTGTATTATTATATTTAAAATTATTTGTAAATTCTATATTAATACTCTTATTTAGGATTTCGGCTTCTGATAATTTATTTGGATAATCTAAGTACATTATTAAACTTGATATAAAAAATCTCTAAGTACCAACGCACTCATAATATTTTGCTCTGTATCAATACTCATTGAATTTCTTCTTGTAGTTGGTATATATAAAACCCCATCTAGTATGGCTATTGTGATAACGCCTTCATCTACTCGTGTATTTAAAGTTGCTATAGCATCATTATATTGAGCATTTTGATGTCCTCCAAAATCTGATAAAAATTTTGCTTCTCCAATTATATATTTATTATTAAATCTAGCAATAAAATCCAAACCTTTACTGCCTGTATATCCTAAATGGTTAGTAGCAAATTGTTTCATCTCTTCATCACTACCATTTAGAATTGCATTTTGCTGAGAAGATAAAAACTCATTTTCTCTTATAGGTAAAATGCCTAAACTGCCTCTAACAACCCATCTTTTAAATAAAGGTCCAATTTGTCTATTGGTTTCTTTTGGCTCAGTACATCTTTCATAAATCTTATTTAATCCCATTTCATATAATCTACCACATAATCTATTTACAGTTTCTGGATTTCTTGATATTGAAGTATGGTCTCGTTTGAAATATGCTACATAAGAATCTTTGATTGGGAATAAATCAAATTTTAATAAAGTATTCAAAAGTATTAAATTATTATTTGTGTTAAAAGCAGTTTCTACTTCTTGCCATAATCCTTGATTTATTTCTCTTATTCCATCTGGTATAGTTGGATAAACTTGGAATAGTTCATCTAAATAATTTCTTTGATTTGCAAATTCTTGACTTAATTGCGTCCAGTAGTTCATTTTATTTTTCCATATTTTTAGTATTATATCTAAAAATAAATTGAATATTACTTTAG
>CAZEXK010000053.1:0-2113 GCA_964516815.1 uncultured Helicobacter sp.
GGGCTTTACAGTTTGTTCATCCCAAATAGAGTGCATTGCTCTATTAAAATATTCTGCTTTTTCTTTATGATAGATAGATATTAAAACCGAGAGTTTCATAGTTTAAAATCTAGCATATATAATTGTCGCTTTCCTGTATGGACACTATCAAAAAATATTTTTTTAGCATCATAACTAAAACGAGGGTGTAAATCACACCTTGTTTCACCATAAAAACTAAAACTTTCTAAAAACTCTCCCAATTTTTCTAAATTTTTATCATCATAATTATAAAGGTAAAGAGATTTCATTCTTGATTTATCTGGGTAGGTATCAAATATAACTTTATTACCAGATATATTAGGGTGCCCATCTCCAAATTTATCAATAATATTTTTACCAACTAGTTCTTTCTTTAAACTATCGATATTTATCATATAATATTTGTCTCCAATAGAGGCATCCCTCAAGTATGCAAATATATGCTTATCGTCATACCAAAAACAGTGGCTCACCATATCATTATCTGCGACTACTCTTATGTCGGTTCCATCAACATTACTAACATATAAAGTATCATATCTTCTACCATCATTTAAAAACCATCTATGCATAAACATCATTCTTCTTCCATCAGGTGAAATCATTACATGATTAAATTGATGTTTAGCACCCTTCATACTTTCTTTAAAGTTTAATTTAACAATACTTTCAATAGTAACAATTAATTTCGAACTATTTCTTTTCAAATCTATCAAATAAAGCCCGTCATAATTATTAGACCAGTCGATATCTAACCCCATATTGCTATAACTATAATCAGCTCTAACTATATTAAGCCTTTCAAAATTTAAACCAATTGCAAATTCATCTTCATAGCAATCATATATAGGATAATCTATGACACTATTTTTTTTTAATTTAATATCAAAAATTTTAGATATATATTTATTTCTAACATAATCAAAATCATTATAGATAAACTTATATTTATCTATCCACATTAATTTCGCTCCCTGTTGCCAATTATATGTATTACTTGTGCTTATTTTTTCATAATTTTCATTTACCACATCATATATAACAATATCAACTGGTATATTATTATCTGGTATATTTTTAGTATCAATATTTGTACTTTGGAAAACAATATACTCATTGGTCATGTTTATAGGTGATTTATCATAGTAACCAAAATATGACTCTTTACCTGATAAGGATATTTTTTTTATGCGGTAATTACTTTTATAAGTATAGTTTTTTTTATATTTAAAATAATTAACTCTTTGATATAGCTTTTTTATAGCTAACTTAAGTTTTGGGAGCTTCGTGAGTAAAAACGCAATCCTTCTTTCTGTTCTACTATATTGAGCCATTCAATTTTTCCTGATATTTTTCCTGATATTTTTCAGACATCATTTTTGCACTAAAATTATTACTTACTAAACTTAAAGATATTTTCTTTTGAATATTAAAATCATTTGATATATTCAATAATAATTCACTCAATTTATTAGAATCTTTTTTGTTAAAAAAAATGCCCTGTTTATCCCTATATAATTCTTGGTGTGATGGGATATTAGATAATACAGTAGGTAAACCACAAGACATTGCTTCAAGAACAGTGTTTGGTAAACCTTCTGCTAATGAAGCCGATATAAAACAATCGCTTAACTGTAAATACTCAACTACATTTGAAACATTTCCTAAAAATACTATGTCATTATCATTATCTGAAAGAGACTTTAAGGAACTCTCTTCAAAACCAGCTCCAGCAATAAGCAATAGAGAATCATTATTTTTATTATATGCTTTAAAACCTTTTATTACTGTTGCGACATCTTTTCTTGGTATTAAGCTTCCAACCGTTATAAAAACTTTCTCTTTATGTATGTTAAAGTTCATTTTTAAACTAGTTTTTTCATCATGACTTAAAGGTTTAAATTTTTCAACATCCACTCCATTTTGAATAAAATCTAATTGTAAATTGTTTTGTTCAAACTCTTTACTTATACTTTCGGCACAAGCTATACAATTAAGATAATTTGAGTTAATGGTTTTCATATGGTTGAACACCATTAACCTACCCTTTATCCATCCAAACTTAGATAAATAGTCATAGTATGGATAATTA
>CAZEXK010000054.1:0-1985 GCA_964516815.1 uncultured Helicobacter sp.
TTTATCATTACTTTGTGTTGTTATACCCCCACTCAAAGTAAGAATACTGTATAATAGGCTTTTAAGTAAAAACCCTATAGAATTCTTTATAGTATTTTTACTTTGAGTGGGATCAGGTATACTAACGGCGACTATTTTTATTAATAGTATGCTGGTAAATTTGCAAGAAGTTTTTACTTCTTGCTTTTTTTATGTCAAAATTCTATGACAGTTTGAACACCAAGTTTTTCTATATTTGTTTTTTCAAAACTTCTAAGTATCTCCATCGAGTTATAAACTTTATCAGTAAGTTTCAAAATCCTTACTTCCCCTTTTAATGGTATTATTTTTTTTATATATTTTATATGAGCATTTGCAGAATAATTGCTTTTGCAAATACGGATATAAATACTGTATTGAATCATAGAAAAACCATCATTTAGCATTAGTTTTCTAAACTTTGTATACTTTTTCAAATCTTTTTTAGATGTTGTAGGTAAATCAAACATAATGATAATATACAAAAAACTTAGTTCCATATATTTATAGTTACTTCTATAAGTTTTTCATCTGAATTTAACTTGTAGCAGTTATATATACCATCACAATATTTATCTATAGCATTTATCAAAGTAAATTTTTGTTTGTTTATATATGCTTCATTATCCACAATACCTAAAAGTCTTTTTTTTAGTTCGCTATCAAGTTGTTTTTTTTCACAGCCTTCATTTTCAAATATCTCATATACTTCAAAATCGACAAATGCTCTAAATGGTTCGATAATATCATCAGTTAAATTAAATTGATTTAGCTCACTTCTATGATGTATTCCATCATATAGAATAAAACCTTTACAAGACAAAGTATTGGATATAATACTTCGTATTATTGCATAGCCATAGTTTAGACTAGCATTTCTAACATCTGACATATTTCGGGTAAAATAATGAAAACTTTCACGGAATATAGTCTTCCAATATGTTTGAGCTACATGTGCTTCAATATTAAACTTATCTCCATTATTAACTTTATCAATCATAGATATTAAGACTGTAGCTTCCTCTTGTTGCGAAGCATACTCTAAAATACTAGCTTGATTATAAATCTTGTTTTTTATTATTTTATCCCAAAGTTTATTTTTAAACTCTTGAGTACAAGATGCTTGATATTTATAACTTTCAAGCATCCTTATTTTACCATTGTAGGGTAGTAGTATTCCATTTGGTAGATGATGTTCATCACAAGTAATTGTTACTATTTTATTTTGTGTTAAATTTGAAAGTAATTTTGTGGTGATATTTGAAGCTAAGTTTTCAATCAATAAAACAGATATGTCACATAAGGGTATATGTGTTTCGCCATTGTCATTATGAACTACTAAGTTATTATTTTTATAAGCTAATTTACAAGAATTTGATATGTAAACTACTCTAAAATTCATTTGAGTGGTCTTCTTATTTCAGATGTTATTTCATCTATCGTATTGCCTAAGCAATCAACTTTTAATTTTACTAAATCTATAAGTTTAGTTTGTCCATCTGATTTTCTAGCACAAACATAGACAGATTCACTTAAAGTAATAAATATTGTTTTGGTTAAATCAGAAGTTAGTTCAACATCTTCTTGTACTATATTTTTTTGTATTAAAAGATCTCTTAACTCTTTTGTTTGGATGCTATTCATCTTTTCCATAGTAAATATAGTATTTATATCATATTTAGTTTTTATTATATCTGATATTTTATCACAAAAGTTTTGTATTTTTTGTGCTTGAGTTGATAATAAGGATACACCTTCTAAATTAACTAATAAATAATTTTGTATTTTTTTTTCAGACTGAATATCTTTTAAATTATTAATATCATCAGTTTTTATCCAAGTATTATTTAAACCTTTTAACTGTTTTTTAAAGACGTCTGTTTCTTTATTATATAATTCATTCAATATAATTGATTTATATATTTTCCCTTTTGTTATCGCAGAAATTACTTTTACAAAAGTACCAT
>CAZEXK010000055.1:0-1965 GCA_964516815.1 uncultured Helicobacter sp.
TGGAAAATAATTTGTTAGTAAAAGAAACCTTTACAAGTGTAATATGTTATGGACAAACAGGTTCAGGAAAAACAACAGGTTTTATACTTCCAAATATACAAAATAGAATGAAGTTAAATCACGTATTATTAATATATGATTTTAAAGGTAATTTACATGAACAAGTTAAACATATAGCAAAAGAACAACAAAAATTAGTAACAGTTTATGAGATAGGTAAACCATGGGGTAAAAATATTGATATATTAAAACACTCATCACTAAAGTCACTAGAATCAATGTTTGCAACAATAGATAGTATAGATAAAACTATTTTACATGATGATTTTGAAGTAAAAATTAATAAGTATAATCCAACTATTGAAAATATATTTAACTTTGTAAAGTCTTCAACAGATATAACGAAGTTTTTTACAATTAGAATAAAAGGCTACTGATTCAATACCAATTTCTAAAGCTAGGTCTAATTGTGTGATTTTATTTTTAATTCTAAGTTCTTTTACTTTTGCAGATATGTTTTTGTAGAATTGTTCAATTTCTGCTTCTGATGAATTACTAAAATCACTTTTCAATGTATTATTCTATGGAGTTAATTAATTGATTAAGTTTACGATGATACAATATATAAATCTTTACCTTATGGGATAAAAAATGAAAAATAAAATACTAAATTTAAGTATAATAATTGCAATAGCAATATTAATAAATGGCTGTACAGCATCAAAAAATGCACTACAAATAAATAAATTAGCAAATAAAGAATGTAATAGTTCTATTAAATCTAAATTACCATGGCATATAAGTAATCTATACGACTGTAAGGATAAAAGTTTCTTTATTCCATATCAACTATGGAGTGGAGCTAAATATGACGGTAACAAAGCTAATAGTAAAAATCATCAAGCCAATATGCAAACAGAAACACCTTTTAAAAGAAAAGGTAAAATTAGATATACACCTTTAAGCATAATTGGTACTACAAAATGGTTCAATGAAGAATTTGATAAAGAGTTTAATATATACACTAGACTAAGAGGGAGTAAAATTCAATACTTTGTAGCTAATGATATGGGGATAGGTAGAGTATATGATAATAGATATAACGGTGGTAGGTGGTATGATGGAAAAAATATTAAATTTCCAGCTGGTTATGGTTGGAATTTAAATAAACCTAGAAGTACAAGTTATCAATTAGTTAAAAGCAGTGGACTAAGAACTAGAACAACAACTATTGAAATAGTAGATATGGTTTTTACAAGTAGTAATGAACTAGAATCAATAAGTTTCAAATGGTATCCAAGAGGTGATGTTCTTGACCATATCTATACATATACAGTTGGTACTGGTATGACTGAAGCTGAAAAACAATAAGGAGTTTAATTATGAAAAATTTATTATATATATTTGCACTTTGTTTATCTATAGTTTTATTAACTGGCTGTGCTTCTTCAAATAAAAATCTTGATGAATTTGATAAAATGGATTTACAAGATGAATCAATGATAAATGGTCAAACATTTCAACATAAGCAATTTATGGGAGGTGTTTGTAAAAATCCTAGCTATTAATATCTTAAATTATATACCCAGGATTTAGATTTAGAAGTGAAGCGAGTAGAATTTGGCTGTTTAAATTTCCAAATTCTACAAGAAATATACCCATGGAATGAGTTTGTCGTTTACTTAATTGTACTTTTATGCACTAATACAATAAGGCTTCATCGTGGGTAATGCTATCCGATATATTATCATATCATTATTGTTATTTATTTATATCAATGATTTGTGGGTCAATGTAAGATTAAAATGACTAGACTTAGATAATTTGCCTTGAACTTGGTTGAGTATCTAGTATCATATATTTAATAGCTCTACGGTCACCAAACTTTCAGGGCTATTGAAATACCTCCTTAAAATACATTTTTAATTATCCTACAAATTGTGGATTTAATATATTAGTTAATTT
>CAZEXK010000056.1:0-1708 GCA_964516815.1 uncultured Helicobacter sp.
ATGAAGGTTATGATTTTGACAGATTCGGAAACATGTTTGTAAGGAATATAAAAGACGGATTGCAGTCTGTGGGGGTGGAGATTTAGATGGCTAACAATTTAGATTATTTTACGTTAGACGATTTTGATAGTAGAAACTTTAATATATATGTTGTAAATCAAAGAGGGAAGCCTTTAGTAAGTAACTTATTAATAAAAAAAGAATCAGTCACTGAATCTTCGCCCTTTTATGATGGGCGAAGATTCTTTGGTACAAAATATGGCGAGCGTAGAATAGAGTTAAAATGTTTTGTTACTAAGAAAATAACAACATCACAAATAAGGTATATATCAGGATGGTTAAATCAAAAAAAAACAAGGCGCCTTATTTTAAACCACGATCCTTATAAATTTTATAATGTAATGATTGAAGGTGAGTTTAACTTAGAGAGGTATGAAAACAATGGAATGTTTTCAATAGGTTTTATTGCATATGATCCTTTTGGTTATTCTGTAGCGAGAAGTATTGATACAATTAGGTATGACACTGGATTGTTTTATGATTCGGGTCATATGTATGTACCTGTACCTTCTATGTATAATAGTATTTTTGCTCCAGTTACAGTAGACGTGTATCATGGTGGTAATACAGACTTAGCTACACCTAACATAGAAATTACTGGTAGTTGTACTTCTCTTAGCATTAGTAATATATCTACTAATGAAAGTTTTACTTATGGAAGTGCGAATAATGACGTATTGGAGTTTGATAGCAGATATAAGAATGTATATAGAAATGGTATTATGGATAACAGTTCATTTGAAGGAGATTTTATGAGGTTGAATGGAATAGGGGAAAGTTTTATACTTAGTAAAGGAGAGTTTATTCCAGATAAAACTCGTGGAATAAATCAAATTCATATATCAGGAACAAATTTAAATCTTTCTACGGTTCGGTTTATATTTCATTATAAATATATATAAAAAAAGGAGGTTGATCTCCATTAGCCTTAATACGAAGAAAAGCCCAATACCTATTTTAAGAAAATACAATTATGAGAAAATATGTGACATGAACGAGGCTACTAATGTGATATTAACACTTGATTTAGCTGGCGTAGCTATGGTAAAATTTAACTTTCCTAAATATTTGATGGATTCAGGAATTGTAGTACTAGACGTTAATGATTCTCCAATAGAAAATCCAAAATGGGAACACATTAAGAATGAAAGAATTATAGAATTTGATAATGATTTTTATATTATAAAGCTTATTTCAAAAGATAAGAATTCTAATGGGAAAATAATTAAAGAGGTTCAAGCTAAACATATGGCAATTGAGCTGTCTTGTTCGGACAAAATAGCTGGAGTTCTTGATATAACGCCTCCTACTAGCGTGCCAGCAACAGCAGATATTGCTATGGCGCAAGTTTTAACAGCGTCTAATTCTAATTGGAGCGTTGGAGTCGTAGATGCTGGATTGTTAATTAAATCTAGAACTTTTAAATTTGAATGGCAAACCGCCTTATTTTGTTTAGGTGAAATAGCAAAGAAATTCAATGGTGTTTTAACTTTCACTGTTACATGGGACGCCTCTACTAGTAAATGGGTTAAAGTTATTAATTTAAAAGAGATTTTCCCTAATAAGGGGTATCATTTTAGATATGATAAAAATATAAATGCTTTAAGAAGTAGTCCTGATACAAATAATATTGTAACTAGATTATATT
>CAZEXK010000057.1:0-1652 GCA_964516815.1 uncultured Helicobacter sp.
TTTGATACATTATCCATTACCTCCTCATAAGCAAATAGCTTATAAAGAGTGGAAAAATGAGAGCCATCCAATAAGTGAACTAATACATCATGAAGTGTTAAGCTTACCAATTAGTGGTGTGCAGAAATTGAATGAAACAGTAGAAATCACAAAAATAATAAATAATTATCAATGTACTTTATAGAATATATTCGGTTTGTTCTCGAACAAGAAGTAAAAGGTTTTGAAAAATTAAAACAACTTTTTACTTTTACAGTAAAAAATATTAAAGTGCTTCTAAAAAGAATTTTATTAAAATTAAAAAAAGAATCTACTTATAAGCTGGTTGACGACATAAACAATCTGAAATGTAAAGAGACAACACTTTATTGTAAGAGTGATAGAAAAAATATCATTAAGAAGCCAAATATTTTTAAAAACACTAGGGAATTATTCGAGTTACAAGGTAGTGTACCTGATATAAATATATTACAGTTAACTGATTGTAAAATTGTTTCTAAAACATCTTCAATTATTAGTGATAAATATATATATAATAATTATTTATCACTAATGAAAATATTTCATGACTTTAAAAATCCATTGGGACAGTTTTTAAATTCAATATCTTCTAAAAAAGTGTCAATATACGTAAATAATCATAAGACTATTGAAAATATTATTTGTATACATCTACTGAATGAACATTCAAGCAATTATTATCATTTACTTTTTGAAATATTGCCAAAGTTTATTTTAATAAGTAATTTTTTAAGTAATGATGAAAGATTTTCTAAGCTTGAATATTTATTACTAATAGATGAAAATGTTCCAAAGCAATTTATAGAAGTAATAGAATATTTTTCAAATATAAATTATAAAATTGAATACATTACAAATCATTCTATTATTAATGTAGATACACTTGTCTTTTGTACAGATTTTTGGAATTCTTTAGACAATACAATGTTTCACTCTATTGTTAAAGAAGATTTTTTTGTAGATAAATTTGCTATTGAAGTAATAAAAGAAAAAATTGAGCCGTACCATGTTAAACCATTTCGAAAAGTATATTTCCAAAGGAAAAAATCACAAGGAAGATATTTATCTAATACTGTAGAATTAGAGTTATTATTAAAGTCTCAAGGGTTTGAATTTATTCTACCAGAAAGATTGTCATTCCAAGAACAATTAAAACTTTTCAGTGAATCTAAAATTATTATTGGAATTTCGGGGGCAGCATTTTCTAATATTATATTTATGCAAGAAAATACACATGCAATTATTCTTTCTCCTAATACAGTTGCTTCAAATTATTATATTTTTCAGCCTATGGCAGATATAGCGCAAGTAAATTTAGTACATATACTTACAAAAAATTCATTTCATGATAGTATTCATGCCAATTCATTAGTTGATATAAATGAAGTTGAAGAACTGTTAACTTTGGTGAGAGATCAATGACCTTAATTAAAACATCAATACTTACTGCTATTTCTACTATAATAAAAGTTATTTCAAGTTTTATAATTAACAAAATAATTTCTCTATATATAGGACCAAGTGGACTTGCACTTATAGGTAATTTACAAAATTTAATTAGTTCTCTTCTTGTCTTATTGAAGTGTCAACACTTTATGAGACCTAGATTATCTTTCATTTGAGCTAAATGC
>CAZEXK010000058.1:0-1609 GCA_964516815.1 uncultured Helicobacter sp.
TATTCGTAATAAAAAAAATAATAGAATAAAACAGATACACATAGTGAACATAATGCATATCCCAAATTTTCTAAACTTTGAGGCACAGGCTATAAAGTTAAAGGAAGTAAAATATTTATTTGATGCAAAAGCTGTTATTGTAGATGTTGCTGGACTAGGAAAGGGTATTCAGGACGAATTAATAAAAGAACATACAGATCCAGTTTCAGGAAATATATATCCATGTTGGGCTTTGATAAATCAAAGTGATTATCCAGAGGTTAAACCAGACGACCCTACTGATTTTGATAGATGTTATTATGGCATGACTGCTGCGAGTTCAAATACAGATATTATTGTAAACTTTATAGATTTGGTCAGTACATTAAAAATAAAGTTATTATCAAAACATGAAGGTTCTTATGAAGTAGAAGATGAGAAATACATTGAAGATGTAGTTGCACCTATGATTCAAACAGACTTTTTTATTGATGAAATTGCCAATTTAAAATTAGCAAGATTAAATAATGGAAATTTAACAGTAACACAACAAACTAAAGGCGTTGATAAAGACAGGTATTCTGCTGTAGCTTATGGGTGTTACTATATCATGGAATACGAAAACAAGCTAGTAAAAGCCGAAACTAATAATAGTTGTTTTAATGATCTTTTGAGCGTAATAAAAATTGGAAACGCTTATGGAAGAAAGGGTAGGTGATAACGCTGGAGAATAAGGATCTAAAATCTAATATTGAAATTAAAGATGAGCAAGAAGCAAAAGGCGAGATGAAATTGAATAGTTATAAGGTTGATTTTAAAGGTATAGCCAACGCTATAAAGTTGGATTTGGTTGGAAATAAAAACTTAAATGTTATTTTTAAAACATATTCTAAGGGAAAAGTATCAGTAATGATGGAGAATCCTGAAAAACATGAAGAACAATTTCGTAGTTTATCTAAATTTTTATATGTAGCAAGCACCACATATAGGCGTTTATGCAATTACTATAGCGAAATTGCCTATCTCTATTGGTATATAGAGCCATTTAGACTTAATATTGAGAAAGTTAATATCAGCGCTTTTAAAAAAGCCTATTCTAATATTCTCAATAGTATGGACAATATGAATATAGAACATGAGTTTTCTAAAATTATGAAAATTGTTTATATAGAAGGGATATTCTTTGGATATGAGCATTCTTCTACTGAATCATATTTTATTCAAAAATTAAATCCCAAATACTGTGTCATAAAAAGCATAGAGGACGGGGTTTTTAATTTTGCGTTTGATTTTTCATATTTTACTGGAAATGAGCTTGCTCTTAATGGATATTCAGAAGAGTTTAAATCTAGGTATAAAAAATATAAAAATGCAAGTAGTAAAGAGAAGAGTAATTATAGATATCAAGAATTAAATAGCAATAAAACAATTTGCATCAAGCTTGATGAAACAATATCTTCAACACTTCCTCCATTTATTGGAGTTATTTTAGATATATATGATATTCAAGATTACAAGACATTGAAAAAAATAAATCAAGAAATGCAAAACACTGCAATGCTTATAGGTAAAATACCGTATCTTAGTAATAAGAATGATATGGCGAATGCGTTTGCGCTTGACTTAGAGA
>CAZEXK010000059.1:0-1608 GCA_964516815.1 uncultured Helicobacter sp.
GCTAACCCTCATGTCACCTAAATAGCCAAAAAAAGCAATAAACAAAACAAATAACATTAGAGTCTTTTTTAAGAACCCTGCTAACGTGTTGTTTTTATAGGCTATAATTAGCTCATTATAAACTATAAAAAGCAGCGTTAATGTTATAAACCCACGATTTAACCAAACAAACAACTGAGCAAAGGATAATAAGAATACTAACAATAAAACTATTTTCCGGTAAAAAGAATCTGATTTTCTAAATAAATAATAAGATACAGGCATTACATACATTAATAAATTTGTAATATAATGAACGTAGTGTAAAACCTCTCCTCTTCCTACTTTATTTTGTAAAAAAATTGGCCAGCCTACATGAACATACTCATAAATATTTGCTAATGTACCCAATAAAAAAAATAACCACATGAACACCCATATATACAATTTTTGGTTCATTCTATTCGAAAGATTACCTACCCTCTCAAGAGTTTTTTTGATTGTACACTAAATGCAAAAATTAATAGCGGAAAAACTACAGAAATAAGATACGCCACATACAAAAAATTAGGGTTATAAATATTTGATAACTTAAATACATACAAAACTATTATCAATAAAAACAACACGAATACAACAATGTACAAATTAAAGAAAAAAGATACGATTCTAGTTTTCAAAATAAACCTTTACTGCCTGTATTAACTTCCTAAATTCTAACCTTTTCAATCTATTAAATAAAACGAAAACATAACTTATTTTTATTAAAATCATAAAATTAGGATAAAATTTTCTTGTAAATTTAAATTTATTTTTAAGACTATGATAGTCTGACAGTAGACTTACTTTATTGTTAGAGCCAGAGATACTAGAACCTTCTTTATGGTAAATTTTTGACGAATAACAAAACCCCACACTCCAACCTCTATTTTCTCCTCGACAGACCCAATCCAACTCTTCAAAATACAGAAAATAATCTTCAGACATTAAACCAACATCTTTAATAAAGTCAATATTAACGAACATGCTAGCACCTACTGGATAGCTTATTATTTTAGTAATTTCTTCATTATCATATTGACCTTTATCTTCTTCATAAGCACCTATGTGTTTACTTATAGCCAACCATTTATTATATTTACCCCCTATCGCCTGAATCAATTTCGGTTGATGATAATACATTAACTTTGCTCCTATAATACCAACCTTGTTATTATTGATTTTATATTGTTGGGCTTTTTTAATATATTCACTAAGAGAATTAGTTTCGACAACTGTATCATTATTTAAATACCAAATAAATTGACTATCGGATTTTTTAAGTACATACTCCGTACCAACATTATTTCCTGCTGCAAAACCATTATTCTCGCCTGACTGAATAAAGATAATTGGATTAATTAACTCTGATTCTTGAGCTATATCACCACCTATTATTGCCGTATGCTTATCATAAAAAATATATTCAACTGGTTTCAAAATATGTGGTGTAGATAACTGCGACAATTGAGGGTTATCAACTGTCGCAGTTATTTCACCCTTTGCCCATGCTAGCATATGTGGCATAGAATCATTAGGTGAATTATTATCCACTACAACAATTTGAAAATTAGGGTAGTCCAGTTTTAA
>CAZEXK010000060.1:0-1557 GCA_964516815.1 uncultured Helicobacter sp.
TCAAATATCCACACAGAGCTAAAATTTTTATGGAATTTGAGGTTTAATTTGCAAAAAGGTAGTTAAGTATACTATATTTCGTTTTGGGGTATTCTTGTGCTTTGTAGGGGTATTTTTTATTTAATAAAAATAAGTGTAATATAAAATATAACATAAAATAAATAGATATTATTTGATTATCATGCTCATAATAGTAATATAGAGTCAGATGTAGTTCTTTAACATTATTCTAAAGTGTGTCTAAATGCTTTAATTTAGCCATTTCACTTTATTGCCATAATTTGGTCTTGAGATTTGATGAAATTTGTATCTCAAAGAAGCCACAGCGAGAGCATATTTAAAATCTAAAACGTAAAAAAAAAAGCCCATTAATAGAACATATGTTTTGTTAAGAAGAAAGAAAAGCAATCTACCAAGAAGGTGAAGAAAGGGAAAATATATCATGCCAATTCAAAATGACATATACAGTAAGTTGTCATATAGCAACAAAGCTGTGATTAAAGCATTGATAAAAAACCGCAGTACTCTAGATAAATTGTATGAGTCTAACTTATATGACAATCCTAGTAATATTTTTATAAGTAGTTCAGTATTTGATGTAGATCAAAATATAATTTGTATCTATGCTGATTTGGATAGGCTGATTTCTAAGTGTGGTTTTAATAATAAACAGATAGAAATTATAGATTATTATCAAAGAGGGTATACTACATCTGATATATGTGACATGTTTGGGTTTAAAGCTTCTCTATTAGACAAGATGATGGATTTTATATCACTAAAAGTGGTTGAAAAAAACGATGCTGAATACAAGGATTTTATATATACTAGCGGAGCCGTTAGAGTTTCGGCTGATAGTAACTATAAAAAATGTATTAAATGCGGAGAATTCAAAGATTGTAACTTGGGTTTCTTTCATAAGGATTCCACTAAAAGAGACGGATTTAGATCAACTTGTACTATTTGTTCTAAATATAATAGCTAAACTTACTGAAAAACAAGTTTTTAAACCAAGATCATTAAGCTAATTTGTAGACTTATAAAAAGTAACTAATTTAAAATAATATTGTGAAAAAAAACAGTTGTTCGATTAATGTTTTTATAAGTGGGGGGATTTTAAGGGGGGAAAGTACCAGTTTCGCAACGTAGAATTTATATGAGGGGTGTTTATGGGTGAGCTCAAAATTCAGCATAAGAAATCCAATATCATCAAATAACATCGATGTGTTTTTTAATGCATCGGATGATAAAAATAAATTAATAGAAAACATAGTTTTAAATAGATTGGATAGGTCAACAAATTTAACTAATGCAGAATATTGTGAGAGTCATTGGAAATGGAACGGCGTATATAATATAAATAAAAATACCTTTGAAGATAGAGTTAAATCATTCTTAGATAGGTGTGGTACATTTTTATTATTAGGTCAATTTTCAGATAGTGATGTTATGACAAGTTACAAATATAATCTTGCAAAGTACAAAGAAGTTTCATATACAACATGGAATGATGTTGATGATGAATTTGATATATCTGAAAAGATCGAGAGTTTAGAG
>CAZEXK010000061.1:0-1531 GCA_964516815.1 uncultured Helicobacter sp.
CCTCATTGTAGCATTGTTAATAAATATGAGAATGGCATTTATAATAATGGTTGGTGTTTCATCTCTTATATTTTTTCCTACAGGACAGGCAGTTATTTTTCAACCAATGGCTATTGCATTAGGTTTTGGTTTAGCTTGGGGAACAGTTCTTAATCTTATATTTTTACCTGTATTATATAGTTTTGCTAATAGATTAAAGTTGTGAATTTTTCTACATTAACAAATATTTTAGAAAATAATTCTAAAGCTTTATCATGTGAATTTAAAAGGATATTTCACGGAAGAGGAAATTATTATGAAGGATTTAATTTTTTAACTATTGATTCAATTGATACAATTTTGAATGTAGCTTTTTATAATAAAATAGATATAAATGATGAAGAT
The DNA here is from genome assembly GCA_964516815.1 of uncultured Helicobacter sp. GTDB lineage: Bacteria > Campylobacterota > Campylobacteria > Campylobacterales > Arcobacteraceae > CAIJNA01. Next base: position 385 of record CAZEXK010000061.1, read on the forward strand.
AAATTAATTGAAATATTACTTAAGTTTATAAAACAAACAAGACATAAAACTATAAATTTACAAAGAAGATATTTAAGTAAAGCACCAAGTGAGGTTATATATGGAACTATTGAAAATAATTTATATGCAATTGAAAATGATATAAAATTTAATATAGACTTGCTATCATTTCAAAACAATGGATATTTCCCAGATATGAAAAAAGGAAGAGAATTTATAAAAAGTATTGCAAAAGATAAAAAAGTATTAAATCTTTTTGCTTACACTTGTGGTTTTTCTCTAAGTGCAGTAAAAGCAAATGCAAAAAGTGTATTTAATATGGATATGAGTAAAGGTGCTTTAAGCAAAGGAAGAGCCAATCATCATCTAAATAACTTTTCAACTTCAAATATACAATTTGGACCATACAATATATTAAAATCATTTTCAAAAATAAAAAAATATGCACCCTATGATATAATAATTATAGACCCTCCTACTTTTCAAAAAAATAGCTTTGAAGTCAATAAAGATTATGTAAAAATAATAAGAAGGATAGAAGAAGTTGTAAGTAGTAATTGCACAATATTATCTTGTTTAAATTCACCTTTTTTAGATCAAAAATTTATAATAGACTTATTTAATGAACATTGCCCTAGTTTTACTTTTAAAAACAGACTTCCAAATTGTGAAGAATTTATATGTATAGATGAAAATAAATCATTAAAAAACTTAGTATTTAAAAATTATTAATATTACGAATCAAAATTAGCACCATATGCTTTTACTTTACTTTGTCTTAAACAATACAAAACATCAACGGTAAAATTCTTGTTTGAAACTACAAATACAGCTTCACTATTATAATGCTTACTTGCATCAACTATTAAATTAGAATAATCTCCATTTGTATATTTTTTATCCGTAGATAATCTAGTATTTAATACATGAAAAATAATGTCTTGTCCTGATATTTTTTTATTTAATTTGCTAAGTTGTTCTTCTCCAAATGATTTTTTAACACAGTGTGCAATCCATATAACTACAATCCTAGTTTTTTTATTTAATACTAAACAAGGAATAACAGGTGCTATTCCACCACCTGTTGCTACAATTATAATATTATTATACAAACTATGATGCTTTAAAAAACCAAAATTACGACTTG
>CAZEXK010000062.1:0-1528 GCA_964516815.1 uncultured Helicobacter sp.
TAAATTATTTTGTACATATAAAGAGTATTTATTCATTGTTTAATCTATAAAAAAAGCTTAGATAAAATATCTAAGCTTTTAATTATTAGATTAATAAAATATTAATATGTAAATTTATCACCTGGAACAGCTAAGTGGTAATTACTTTCCGCATTTGCTGCTAATTGTAATGGACGAATTGCAAATACACAAGTTCTCCATGCCGCATCTTTAACAGAGTGTAAAGTATATTTGTTCTTCTTTAATAACTCAACTGATTTTTTACCAGCTTTTAAAGCTTTTTCAGTTTCTTCTATAGCTTTAGAATTAGTTACTTTAAATCTCATAAATTCAATTTCATGCTTAACAGCAGTAGGGTTGAATTTTTTTGCCATTGCTAAATGTTCAGCAGGACTCATACTAGGAGCACAAGCTGTTTTAACATCCAATTTTACCGCATCTGATATACTACCAGTATTTGCAGTTGCATTTGTACAACTAATCATTGTTATAACAGCTACAGTTCCTAATGTTCTTTTTAAAATCTTTTTCATAATGTTACTCCTTATCTTCTAACATCTGGACCAGTTAAATTAAGTCCGTTATTCATATATGCCATAAAGTATAATACATCTGATGACCAATCTGAATCTGCTTTATGAGGAGTTTCACCCATATTTCTATTACATCCATCTAATCTACCTTCTAAAGTAAACATTTTACCTTTTCCTGTTCTATAAACTGGAAAATGTGTTGTATGACCTAAAGTTTGAGATAAGTATTGTAATCTAACTCTTTTTCCAGCACCTTGTACATGACATGAAGCACAAGATAATTCTAAATAACCTCTTTGAGTATAAAATTCCTTTTTACCCTTTTCATATGCATCAGCAGCTTTTTGTGAATTAATTTGAATATTAACTTTTTTACCAGCTTCTTGTGATTCATAAGCAAAATATGCTTGTAAATCAGTCATAATACCAGATTTTAAGTTCCAATCTTTTTTACCAGTTTTTAAACCCTCAGCTTTAGCACAAGTCAATATTTTTTCACTCAAACTTACAGTTGTACCAGATTTTTCATCAAATTTTGGAAATTCACCAGCAATTGCAGGATTAGGGAAACATTTTTTAAAGTGTTTATTGTATAAAGCTTCACCTTTTTCGATATTTTCTTCAAATGGAGGCATATCCATCATATCATCTCTTGACATTTTACCAATAAGATCAAATGCGTAAGTACCATCTACAAATCCTTCAGCTGTTGTTACTTTTTTCCATTTCGCTAATTCTTCTGCTGAATTATGTGGATAAAAAGTATATTGATTTTTCACTGGATCAGAGAATCTATCAATTGTATACTTCGTTAATGCTTTTCTATCTTTTTCTGCTTGATCATTAAATGAACCTGCATTTAATGCAACTGCTACAACTGCTAATAGTACAGTAGTTTTTGCTATTTTTAATAACATTTTGTCTCCTTATATTATTTAGTAAAATAAATTACTTAATTTCTTTTTTGTCAGTTTTAGTTTTTCCACTTAAATCAG
>CAZEXK010000063.1:0-1514 GCA_964516815.1 uncultured Helicobacter sp.
CGAAACTGTGTAATATTTTATACGAACTACGGGATTATTGGATGATATACAGGGTTCAACTGACTAAACTCGAAATATTTTAACCGGTCATAAGATAAGTATATTTTTTTGTTTCCGAACACTCATAAGCTGCACAATGCGCATGTATCGTTAGTAAGTTTTTAGGATTTCTAAAACGGTCTATTTGGTGCATACTATTTCGTAGAATCAGCTTCACTAGACCACATGAACTATACGCAATCCATTGAGTTAACCAATGAGTAAATTTTTAGTAACATGTTGACCCAATGCGATCTTTTGATGTTATAAAATTTTGAATTACTGTCTTGATATTATGATACCATTACTTTATCATTTAGTTTTATTTTTTCTAACAAAATGCCTACTTTTATAAATTTCATTAGTAATTTCTGACAAAAACTTATAGCAACAGCAAATTTGATTTAATCAGTACAATAGATCAAATGGGAGCTTTTTCACGAGAATCGTTATTTTTATGATTTTGCTTAATCATAAAGATATTCGCATTCTAAAAACGGAGTAAGCTAAAGCAATATTGTTTATTTTATTATTTTTTTATATATAGATATATAAACAGGGTGTCCCCTGAATACTTCAAAGTATTTTAACTAACGGTAGATATCGAGTCGTAGATCAATTTTTTCAAGGATTTAGGGGTCAGAAATGTATAGCTAAAAAGTTACAAGCGTGCAAAGATGCGTTGCAAGCAAAAGACAAATGTCGTATACGTGGAGCTTGGGTGCTAGTGCGCGTAATACTTCCTCTGAGGGCACATCTTATTTGTACGCATCGTAATCAGAGGAATTATTGGGTTCAAGCCGTGTATAAGTTATGGCTCATTAATCATTATGCGTCGCTAAAGGCCTGGAAATCCTCATTGTAAGCCTCATTTCATGTTTCTTTCTTTGGATAACAACTTTTTTGCTTGATGAAATATGTTTATCAGGCCCTACTTTAACTTTGGCTAAAATATTTGAAGTTTTCAGGGGACACCCTGTATATATATATATACATATATTTTTTCTCTTTAATTCTCATCTATGTGAATTTATTTTGGACTTAAAATCTTCACAGGACACTTGTCTTTGAATATTGGCACACCAGTGTCCCATAGGCTAGGAGTATTATAATTATTACGGATATAACATAACAGCCTAATTTGATGTCAACCATTATGCCAAACGTTCAAAGTTAGGCAAGAAGTATTGTGCTCAAATCAAAAGAAATGATCAGCTGTGTCTCACCGATGAGGTATCCCCGCTGTGGTAGATATGACATATGGGGCATAAAACGGTAACGGAAGCTTAAATAGGGCCAGTTTCTCTATAGAAATAGTCATAGTCGGGGACGCTAGCTTTAAAATAGGTTAACTAGTGTTAAAAGCAAATATTTAATGCTCAGAGTGTTTCTTGACATAAAATACATCTTTCATCTTCAGACAAGAAATAGTATATCTGACAAATAACGGCCAATTGTTTTTGAAGAGAAGCTAC
>CAZEXK010000064.1:0-1509 GCA_964516815.1 uncultured Helicobacter sp.
GGCTGTTTAAGCCAAAACTTAGAGAGAAACTTTTGCTTTTTACTCTCTAGTTTTTAAAAAATGACTGATAAATTTTAAAAAAATTAGTCATTTTTTTAGGAAGAAGTTTATTTGTCCGTGTGGACAGGACAAATTTTATCACATTTATTTAAATTTTCATTACTTACCAAAAACTGAATAATCTTTTTCTTATTATGAAAAATTTCTAAAAAAGTTCCGTCATAAGAAAGAAAAAAATTCTTATTCAAATTCATTTTTCTAATTGGTCCTTTTCTAATTAATATAATGATGTTTTCTTCAGAAAGAAAAATATCCCCTATACGGTACTTTCCTAAATAAATATTAAATTTACAAATATTTAAATCTTTCTTTTGGAAATTATCTAATTTAAGAGGTTGAAGTAAAGATTTAAAAAAAAGAAAAATCTGCATAAATATTATAGTTTCCCCTTTTTATTTGATTATCTATGTAGTCTTTCATATTATTCATAAACTATTTTCCTATTTTCAAATGTTCAGGCATTGCTTCATCTTGTACATCTACTATTGAAGTTGTTAGATTATTACTTTTAAATGTTTCTGTTGCTTTTACGGTATTATCAACCGTTGGTTGATAATGACCTGATTGATTCGTTACTAAATCGATTTTTCCATCTTCTAAATAAACTTGCTCAGCCGATTTAAAATTTTCATATTTTTTCATCCAATGCTTCTTTTGCCCATTTAATATCATTTCCTAAATCAATTTGAGGATATTTTTTATCTAGCTCTTCTAAAAATAGAATAAATTCTGTAGATTGATATATATAGGATATATCTTCAAATATTTCACTTATATGATATAAAGTTCCTTCTCCTACATGCTCTAATACATACTTAGTATTTTCTAAATTATTAGAGAGTAACTCTGTTAATTTATCCCAATATATATTAATGATTGGGTCATTAATATGTAATTCTTTTTTCTCTTCTGTTATCCTTATAACTTCTGTTAATAACTCTTTTTTATTCATAAATATCCTTATGGTTGGTTATCTGCATCAGGAAAGATTGTTGCAGGTTTTCCAGTTCTTACTCCATTTGGATATTCATGTTCAACATTATAGTCAAATCCATTATCTTCTAAAGTTTTAATATTTTCCTGCCCATGTCCCCCACCTTTCATTTTACTCAATTCGCCTGTTCTTGGATTTTTTGTAAACTCTCCAATATTAGCATGTTTAATAGTTGAATCAGGAATCTCAATTTCAACAGTTTCTCCATTTATAGTACATTCACATTTCATCAACCCAAAAGGGTCAACCCACCCAACAGGGTTCGGAGCATACTGATAAAGGTTCGCACCACCAAGTAGCCCAATAGGGTCTTGGCTTATAAATCTTCCTATGTCAGGGTTATAATACCTAAACCTATTGAATGTTAGCATCTACTTGTTTATAAGTTACTTTGGTGGTATTTCCCCAAGTCGCATACTCAGCTTCCCAAACTATCTCACCTTGATTGTTACTGA